>NZ_CP049156.1:3341961-4010354 GCF_011493005.1 Caballeronia sp. SBC1 | reverse complement strand
CGAATGCTGTCGTTAGGGTTTACCGCGAGTCCTGCCGCCGCCCTCGCCGCCACGCGGCGCCAAGGCCCGGTGCGCGCGGGCAAGCGTGCCCCAGAGCCTTGTCCACCATGCTTTTGCAGGCGGTACAGCGGACCGGGACAACATGCGGTTACGTCGGATTGAGCGGAGATTCTAACGCCAAACGCAACCGCGGCGCGAGTTATCCACAGGGACTGACCATGTCGCCGATCGAATCATCAGGCCTGTGGACTTCTTCGAAAACCGCTCGCCATGCCTCGTAACCTATTGACGGTCAATAGGAAAACGGTTTAAATAGCGGGTTCCGCAAAACCCGAATTCCTGTACCACCGGCCGGTGCGTCGCCTTTTACGTCGCTTACGCGTGGCCGGGGGTCCGTTTTTACCCAAGTGAGACCAACATGAAACGCACTTACCAACCTTCCGTTACCCGCCGCAAGCGTACCCATGGCTTCCGCGTCCGTATGAAGACGGCCGGCGGCCGCAAGGTGATCAACGCACGTCGCGCGAAGGGCCGCAAGCGCCTGGCTGTATAAGGTCGCTTTTGACGGCGCACCCCGGCACTCGCCCAGACGCGTGCGACGGCCAGGTGCGCAGCACGACAAGCTCCGGACAGGAAATCAGTCAGTTGCGAGCGAGTGCCGCGTTCCCCAAGGCCGCAAGGCTGCTGAAAACGGATGAATACTCATCCGTTTTTCGTTTGCGCCCTTGGCGCCGGTCCCCGCACTTTGTCCTGTATGGCAAGCCAACAGGCAACGAGGCGCGACTGGGCCTGGTTATCGGCAAGAAGTTTGCGCCGCGCGCAGTGACACGCAATCTGATCAAGCGGTTGGCGCGCGAGGCATTCCGGCTTCGGCGCGCGGAGCTTGGCGGTTGGGACATCCTGCTGCGGTTGCATGCGAAAATTGACCGCAAGGCCATGCCGAGCGCGAAATCGCCGCCGCTGCGTACGTTGTTTCGCGAAGAAATCGACGGCCTGCTTGACCGTGCAGTGCGCGAAGCCGCTCGACGTACTGAAGGCATGGGGGAGCAGGGTGCATCGCCCATCGTCAACGACCCACCCGCGCCTGCGGGCTCATGAGCCGCTTCAGGCGCACACCGGCTTGTCCGGCGTCGACCCGAGCGCGAATTCTATGCAGACGGCACGAATGGCAGAAACGGCGTTGATCGCCTTATTACGCTTCTACAAGGTTGCAGTGAGCCCCATGCTCGGCAATCGGTGCCGCTTTTACCCATCGTGTTCTGACTACGCGCGCGAAGCAATCCAGTATCATGGCGCCGCGCGTGGCTCATTCCTCGCAGCGAAACGTCTGTGCCGCTGCCATCCGTTTTCGGCTGGCGGCATCGATCTGGTCCCCGTGCCTCCGTCCGCCGCCGGCTGCGTTCAGCAGGATGGCGCGTCAGCGGCCGACCCAGTCGAAGACTCTGCCCCGAATTCATCGAATTCGCCAAATCCAGCTTCGTCGGACCCGGCAAATTCAGTGAGTTCAAACCCCCACGGCGCCAATAACGCGCTCTTCGATCGACACTGAGACAACGCATGGATATCAAACGTACCGTCCTATGGGTCATCTTTTTCATGTCGGCTGTCATGCTGTTCGACAACTGGCAACGTGACCATGGGCGCCCGTCGATGTTCTTCCCGAGCGCCGTCCCGACCAAGACGGTCGGCAGCGCTGCACCGGGAACGACGACGCCGGGCACGCAAGCCGCCGATTTGCCGGCCACTCCTGGCGTACCCGGCGCATCGGCCGCGCCTGGTTCGAACGCACCCGCGTCGAGCGCCGCAGACCAGCTCGTGAATTTCTCCACGGACGTCTACTCCGGCCAGATCGATACTCGCGGCGGCACGCTTTCGAAGCTGTCGCTCGTGAAGGAAGGTGACGGCAAGCAGCCGGATCTGTACATCACGCTCTTCGATCACACCGCGACGCACACGTATCTCGCGCGCACGGGCCTGCTCGGCGGCGACTTCCCGAACCACAACGACGTCTTCACGCTCGTACCGGGCAGCCAGACGACGATGGGTGACGGCAAGACGATGTCGATCTCGTTCCAGTCGCCGGTCAAGGGTGGCGTGAAGGTCATCAAGACCTATACGTTCACGCGCGGCAGCTATGTGATTGGTGTGGACACGAAGGTGCAGAACGTCGGCACTGCGCCGGTCACGCCGCGCCTCTATATGGAGCTCGTGCGCGACGATTCGCCGGTGGAAACGCCGCGCTTCTCGCATACGTTCATTGGGCCGGCTGTTTATACCGAGCAGCATCACTTCCAGAAGATGACGTTCAGCGATATCGACAAGGGCAAGGAAGATTTCGCGCCCTCCGCCGATAACGGCTGGGTCGCAATGGTGCAGCATTACTTTGCATCCGCGTGGATTCCGCAGCAGGGCGTGAAGCGCGATATCTACGTGCAGAAGATCGATCCCGCGTTGTATCGCGTCGGCGTGCAGCAGCCGTTGCAGACCATTGCGCCGGGACAGACCGTCGACGTGCAGGCGCGGCTTTTTGCTGGTCCTGAAGAAGAGCGGATGCTGGAAGGCGTCGCACCGGGTCTCGAGCTTGTGAAAGACTATGGCATGGTGACGATCATCGCGAAGCCGCTGTTCTGGCTGCTCGAGAAGATCCATAGCTATGTGGGCAACTGGGGCTGGTCGATTATCCTGCTCACGTTGTTGATCAAGGCGGTGTTCTTCCCGCTGTCGGCGGCAAGCTACAAGTCGATGGCACGCATGAAGACCATCACGCCGCGCATGACGCAATTGCGTGAACGGTATAAGGGCGATCCGCAGAAGATGAACGCGGAACTGATGGCGCTCTATAAAACCGAGAAGGTGAATCCGTTCGGCGGCTGTCTGCCGGTGGTTGTGCAGATTCCGGTGTTCATCTCGCTGTACTGGGTGTTGCTGTCGTCGGTGGAAATGCGCGGTGCACCGTGGATCTTGTGGATTCACGATTTGTCGCAGGCCGATCCGTTCTACATCCTGCCGGTGATGATGGCCGTGTCCATGTTCCTGCAAACGCGGCTGAATCCCACGCCGCCGGATCCGGTTCAGGCCAAGATGATGATGTTCATGCCGCTGGCGTTCTCGGTCATGTTCTTCTTCTTCCCGTCAGGACTAGTGCTGTATTACGTCGTGAATAACGTGCTCTCCATCGCGCAGCAGTATTACATCACGCGCATGATGGGACAGAAGAAGGTCGCCAAGGCTTAAGCTTTTGACCTTCGGTTGGATTGAAAACGCCCGGCTTGCCGGGCGTTTTTGTTTCTGTAAATTGTTTCAGTACGCGCTTTAGCGTTTCCCACCCGCCCCATAAAACTGGTCAATGAGTTCTTCCAGCAAATACCGGTGATGCGGTGAGAGCGCCTCGATCTTCGAAGCCAGTTCGAGCGTCTCTTCGGAGGCCGGATACTTATCGTCGTGCGTGATCGGCTTCGGCGCATTTTGCGGATTCCCGCTCGGCGGTGGTCCGTAATGAAGCCAGTGCTGCTCGACCTTGAACCATTCTGCGAGTGTCGCCAGTTTGTCGGCAGTGGGAATTGAACGCGCGGTCAGCCACTTATGCGTGGTTTGCGGCGAAACGGGTTCGCCGTGATAACGCAAATTGAAATGCAATGCGAGATCGGTAGCGCCGCGCATTTTCTCGGGCGCGCGCGTCATTGAAAATTTGAGCCGATCCGAAAAATCGGTTTTCTCTTTGGGTGTTGGCATGGTCGCGATTGTGCGAGGCAAACGCAGTGGCGGAGTCAACCGCCTACGCTAGATATGGCGCATCTTTCTCATTTTTAGCGCGTTCAGGAAAAACAACACCAGAATGCCGCGATGGTGGATTGATCGGCGTGACCCAATAACGACCACATTTGCACCCAATGAAACGATGCACACCAACAGCCGTTCCGATGGTTCATCATATCCCACATAAGATAAATTAAGAATCATCCTAGCGATTCGTGCGGCGCAGCGAAACGAAAGCGCCGCGCTACAATGCCGCCACTCATTCGCCCGCGTTACGCTCGAAAAACCATGTCCAACCACGACTCCGATCCGATTGTCGCGATCGCCACTGCCCCGGGGCGTGGAGGTATCGGCGTAATCCGGCTGTCGTTCGGCCGAGCGGGTGAAGCAGCGGCGAAGCACGCAATGCTTGCACTATGCGGCCAGTTGCTTGAGGCGCGGCACGCGAGCTATGTGCCGTTCATCGATGCACGCGGCGAGGCGATCGATCGCGGGATTGCACTGTATTTCCCCGCGCCGCATTCCTACACCGGCGAGCACGTGCTCGAGTTGCAGGGGCACGGCGGTCCGATCGTGTTGCAACTGCTGTTGCAGCGAGCTGTCGATACCGGTCGTGAGTTCGGGGTGCGCTTGGCCGAACCGGGTGAATTCACGCGCCGTGCGTTTCTCAACGACAAGCTCGACCTGGCCCAAGCCGAGGCTGTTGCCGACTTGATCGAGGCGAGCACGGAAGCCGCGGCACGCTCGGCAGGCCGCTCGCTCGATGGCGCTTTCTCGCGCGAAATCCATGCGCTTGTGGAAGACGTGATCACGTTGCGCATGCTGGTCGAAGCGACGCTCGATTTCCCCGAGGAGGAGATCGACTTCCTGGAAGCCGCCGATGCCCGCGGCAAGCTCGCCCGCATCCGAGCGTTGCTGGACAAGGTGCTCGCCGATGCTCGTCAAGGCGCGCTGCTGCGCGAGGGGCTGTCGGTCGTGCTCGCGGGGCAACCGAACGTGGGCAAATCGTCGTTGCTGAATGCGTTGGCGGGCGCGGAACTCGCTATCGTCACGCCGATTGCCGGCACCACGCGCGACAAGGTCACGCAGACTATTCAGATTGAAGGCATTCCACTGCATGTGATCGATACCGCCGGCCTGCGCGAAACGCAGGACGAGGTGGAGCGGATTGGTATTGAGCGGACGTGGGGGGAGATCGGCCGCGCCGATGTCGTGCTGCATCTGCTGGACGCACGCGAGGCGCTGAGTGTCGACGATGTAGCAATCTCGGCGCGTTTTCCGGCGGGCGTGCCGGTCGTGCGCGTGTTGAACAAGGCCGATCTGGCGGGCGTGGAGGCATCGGCGGAAACGGCCGCTGATGGCGTGCGCGATGTGCGGTTATCGGCCAAAACCGGCGATGGCATCGCGATATTGCGCAGCGAGTTGCTCAAGATTGCAGGGTGGCAGGCGGGTGCGGAAAGTATCTATCTGGCACGCGAGCGGCATTTGATCGCGCTGCGCTCGGCGCGGGAACATCTGGCGATTGCCGCGGACCATGCAGACCAGAATTCGCAAGCCCTCGATTTGTTCGCCGAAGAGCTGCGGCTCGCGCAGGATCAGCTGAATTCGATCACCGGGGAGTTCAGCTCCGATGATCTGTTGGGAGTGATTTTCAGCCGGTTTTGTATTGGGAAGTAGGCGTGGCGTGGCTCACAGCGTTCCTGATGTAGGATTCCAGAAGAGAAGCCACGCAGGGAGCCCAAAATGGCGAAACCCAAGGGTCTCGATGAAGAGCAAGCAACTCGCTGCCGCAGGCAGATAGCCTTGGCCACCATCGCTGCCGTGATCATTATCGCCGGGCTCTGGCGAACGGCCGTGTGGCTTGGATGGCTTGGCTTGTGATTCGGGCATCTTATTCAGAGCGTCGTGGCAACGCCGAACGAAGTGGGTGAACGCCGGGGCTTCCCCGGCGCCGCTCATCCAAGCCTCAACCGCCTTCTTCCAAGCCACCGCAAACACCCCCGCCCCATCACCAGCGCGCCGCCGGTTCGATTCACCGTACGCTGCACGTCGCCACCGAATTGGCCTGGTTCGCAGTCTGCGACATGGTTGAGAGCAATTCAAAATCGCCTTCAAAGGTGCGTCCACTGCCTTCAGCCGAGCGACAACCGGCAAGAACGTTTGAAGACCCGGCATGGCCCTCATACCTGTACAAAAACACAGTGCAATCAATCGTGAAGGTTGACCAATATCGGCAACCTGCTGCCTTGCCAAGCTGGCCTAGGAGTTGTCTGTGTTGAACAACAAGCCAATAGCGGCGCTGCATCACCGCACCTTTGAGAGCATCAAGCAACTCAACGAAGACGATTCCGAGTTTTGGTTTGCACGCAACCTCGCTCCGTTGCTGGACTATCAAGACTGGCGCAATTTTTTGCAAGTCATTGAAAAAGCGAGGATTGCTTGCGAGCGTTCGGCTCATCCGGTCGGAGACCATTTCGGTGAAGTCACCAAAATGGTCGTACTTGGATCAGGAGCGAAGCGGGCGATAACCGACTTCAAGCTCTCCCGGTATGCCTGCTATCTCATCGTTCAGAACGGTGACCCGTCGAAGCCGGTGATCGCGAATGGGCAAACTTACTTCGCGCTACAAACACGGCGCCAGGAATTAAGCGATGACAAAGCATTCGCCGGCATGTCGGAGGATCAGCGGCGCCTTGTGCTTCGTGGCGAGCTGGTGCACCACAACAAAGCCTTGAGCGCCGCGGCGCGCGATGCTGGCGTGGCAACAACGTTGGACTACGCGGTCTTTCAGGACCACGGGTACAAAGGTTTGTACGGTGGGCTTGGAGCTAAAGATATTCACTCCCACAAGGGTCTGAAAAAGAGCCAAAAAATCTTGGACCACATGGGCAGTATCGAACTCGCCGCAAATCTTTTCCGCGCGACGTAAACGGAAGAGAAACTTCAACGGGATCGGGTGGGCAGCAAGCGTCAAGCGAATCAAACACATTTTGAAGTCGGCAGCAAAGTGCGTCAGACAATCCACGAGCTCGGTGGCACGATGCCAGAGGCTTTGCTTACACCGGAAATGAGCATCCAGCAGCTTGAGCGACAAAAAAAGCAGCTCGAAGAATAAGCTCCTACTCCGTAGACGGTTAAATCGCGCGCGACTGGCGAAACATCCCTCTGGCGGCAGCGCATTTACCGCGGATAGTCTGCTGGGAACCGTGCAATCGAAGCGCGGCAATGCGCTGCCGAATCAAGGCGGGTGCACGCGACAACTTAATTGTCGATATCGCCCGAGCCCGCTCATCCAACTCAAACCGCCCTCTTCCAAGCCGCCGCAAACACCCCCGCCCCCATCAAAAGCGCGCCGCCGGTCCGGTTCACCGTCCGCTGCACGGCGGGCCGCCGAATTGCCCGCCGCGCGACCGATGCGAGCATCGCGTACGCGAACGCATTCGCCGCAGCCAAGCCAACAAACGTCGCCTCCATGATCGCAATCTGCGAAATGCTCGCCACATGCGGATCGATGAATTGCGGCAAGAACGCAATAAAGAAAATGATGCTCTTCGGATTGAGCGTGGTCACCGCGTAAGCATGAGCGACGATCCGTCCTGTTCGCAACTCGGCGGGCGCGCTGACCGCATCGGTATCCATCACGGGCGCGCGCCACAGCTTGATGCCCAGATAAACAAGATATGCCGCGCCCACCCATTTCAGAACCATGAACAATTCTGCCGATGCTGCCAGCAACACGCCAAGCCCGAGCATGGAAGCGGTCATCGACGTAAGGTCGCCCAACGCAACGCCGGCCGTTGTAGCTAGCGCATATTTGCGGCCGTGGCCGAGCGCATAGGAGACAACCAGCAGCACAGTGGGTCCGGGGATAGCAACAAGGATGGCAGAGGCGACCGCGAACGGCAGCCATTGAGCGAGGGTCATGGAAGCTCCTGGTGGAAGCATCGATTAATCCACGAAGATCCGGATCTGACAAGACACTGTGTAAAAACAGCGGAACGTGCAGCCGGCTCGAAGCACGCCGCCGATATCGCAGAGAAAAGCGTCACGCACCAAGTCTCTGACTTGAAACGATTTCATCAGCTAATTCGCTTTTCTGTCGTCGATTTCCGGCTTCGGCACAAATTCTGCTTGGCCCTAACCGGGCTTTGACCAGCGATCTGGCTCGATATTCTGTAGTGTCTCCTCCCTCATTCGTGAGGTTAATGCCCGGTTCCAGCGAACCGGGCATCTTTTATTGTTTTTTCTATATGCGCCGCATCATTAGCGATTTTTGACAACAGCGCCGCGCGCTTAAAGCCGCTTAATCCGAAATATCCAACTGCGACAATCTGTCTTGTTGCGAACGCACACAAGTTGTGCTTGCCTCTTGCAAATTCTCGTCTAGGATAAACGCTGCAGATTAATAACTAGTCACTGAATACATAGCTAAATCCCCGCTCAAGAGTTGCATGGAGGCTATAGATGAAAAAGCGCGCCATTGCTGGTTTTGCGATGATCGGCTTATTGGGCGCGATCACCTCGGTTCAAGCCCAGGACAAGGTGGTCCAGCCGCAACAAACGTTCAGTTTCATGCCTAACGCGTACGGATGTTTATCGAAGGACAAATTCGATTCCGCCGATCAGCACGCCCAGGCAGGCGAGCAACAGAAAATGCAGGAATTCTTCAGCGGGTTTCAATGCTTGCCGACTCCGGAAGGCGCTCATTTCCGTGTAGTACAAGTTGTCGGCCATGATGTCGAATTCGTGAATGCCTCTAACAGCGATACACAGGGCTTGTGGACTGCGGATCGATTTATTAAGCAGTGAATTAATCACATACAGATCACGGTTTAAAAGGATAACGGCGGTGTGCAAATCGCCGCTCGCCTAATCGCGTGATTACTCGCGGAGTGAATTTATTCACGTCCGCTAAGCTGGCGTCATGCGCTCGCAGGGCAGCCGCACGCCGCATCGGCGGCGGCATACGTCAACTCCCACCCGCGCCCCTTTTTTCAGCAACACCTCCCCTCCATCAGCGATTCCCCGCAACGAGCGAACGTGTTCGGTATCATCACGCGTCGAACGTCGTCGAATGTGAATCGGAGCGAGTCAGAACGGGTCGGTATACAGTTGCTCCGCCCGAAACATCAGCTACGAATTCCCCCTTTTTTGGCCTCTCAAACAGGCTTTCCGGTGTTGCATGGCCCTTAAATCCACAATCTACAAAGCTGAACTGCAAATTGCCGACATGGATCGGCACTACTACGGCGACCACGCGCTGACCATTGCACGGCATCCGTCCGAAACAGACGACCGGATGATGGTGCGTGTCGCCGCGTTCGCGTTATTCGCGAGCGAACGCCTGGAATTCACCAAAGGACTGTCCGACACCGACGAACCCGATCTCTGGCAAAAGGATCTGACCGGGCAAATCGAAACGTGGATTGAAGTTGGTCAGCCGGAAGAACGCCGCATCGCGAAGGCGAGCGGACGCGCGGACCGGGTGATCGTCATCGCGTATGGCGGCCGCACCTCCGAAATCTGGTGGCAGGGCGTGAAGGCGAAGGTCGAACGGATGCAAAACGTGACCGTATGGTCGCTCACCGATGGCGTGGCCGCAGCGCTCGGCGCGTTGGCCGAACGGACCATGCGGCTTCAATGCACGGTGCAGGACGGCGAGGCGTCGCTGGGCAGCGCTACGGTCGACCCGGTCGCTATCGACTGGACCGTTTTGAAGGGAAAGCCGCGCTGACTGGATAACTGGGCTCGACCGCCTATCAGGCTTCCGGCGGCCCTTTCAGTTCAACGAGATTGCCTTCCAGATCGAAGAAATATAGCGACGGGCCGAAGCCTTCAGCCCCGTACCGCCGGGCTTCTTCCCCTAGACGCACGCCGTTCTCAAGCAGATGGGCACGCAACGCGGCGGAATCGAACGGTTCCACGCGAAGGCACAGGTGATCCATGTTGTTGCCCGCGCCCGGCGTACCGCTTTCGGGCCGATCGATCTTCGCGCCCACCGCCAGCAGATCGATCAGCGAGCGTCCCGCGCGCATCTGCACCAGCCCAAGCTCACGCTGTTCCTTCTCTACCGGACAGCCCAGCACCGTCTTGTAAAAGCCGACCATGGCGTCAAGGTTGGCACAGCGAATCACAACATGATCAATTTCGCGGATAGGTATTTGCATTGCGTGTCTCCGTTTTAGCGTGCGTTTTAGCGTTATAACAGCCAATGAATGAGCGCAAAAACCAGCGTCGAGTTTAGCGGGTGTTGCGAAACAGCACGGCTATAAAGGTTCCAAAGCGTACAGACGAAAAAAAGCCCACTCGTTGCGGAGCGGGCTGAATCCATATCAGGAGGAGACATGGAGGAGACAGTTCCGATATTACACAGCCGATAGGGTCGATGCAACACTTATCGTAGTAAAAACCCCTATGGTGGTGTTGTGTCGCACCTGTACGTCATTTGTCCATGCGTTCACACCCCCGTCACCCAAGGCCGAAATGACAGAGCAAGATCCGGCGAGTACCTATAGACGTCCGCCTCTAAAGTAGTCACGTACCCTTCGCAAACAGAGGATTGTGATGAAAACCGAACACAGTACCGCCACTCTTTCCAACGATGAAACCCGTTGGAACGCCCTGTTGAGCCGCGATCCGAGCGCCGACGGCGAATTCTTCTACGCCGTTCGCACGACCGGCGTGTTCTGCCGCCCATCGTGCGCATCGCGGCAGCCGCGGCGTGAAAACGTCGAATTCTTCAATACCCCGCAGCAAGCCGAAGCCGCCGGTTATCGGGCGTGCAAGCGGTGTCAGCCGGGTAGTCTGTCGCGCGAACTGGCCATTGTGGAGCGGGCGTGCAAGGTGCTCGACGCCGATCCGCAACAACGCGTCACGCTCGCGGAATTGAGCCGCGCCGTGCATGTCAGTCCGTTTCATTTGCAGCGGCTGTTTTCACGTGTTGTTGGCGTGTCGCCACGGCAATATCAGGCCGCCCGTCGCGCGGATACACTGCGCGGTGCGCTCCAACGTGGCGACGACGTGACGCGTGCCATGCACGACGCCGGCTTCGGTTCGACATCGCGGATGTATGACGCCGCGCCCGCCGAGCTGGGGATGACGCCATCGACGTATCGACGCAAGGGAGCCGGGTTAGTCGTGCATTTCGCGACCGCGCAGACGGCGCTTGGGATCGTGCTGGTCGCGGCAACGGCAAAGGGCATCTGCAAGATCGCTTTCGGCGATAACCCGGCCGCGCTCGAAGCCGAACTGGCGCAAGAGTTGTCGGACGCCGAACGGATCGAGGATAAGGCGCGGCTCGCACCGTTTATCGTGCAGATTGACGCCTATCTGCGCGGCACGCGTGAGCACTTCGACCTGCCGCTCGATATCAGCGCGACGGCATTTCAGCAGCGCGTATGGGATGCGTTACAGAGGATTCCATACGGCCAGACGCGCAGTTATACCGATATCGCCGAAACGCTTGGCTCGCCGCGGGCGGTGCGGGCGGTGGCGAATGCGTGCGCGTCGAACCCGGTGGCGCTCGCTATTCCGTGTCATCGCGTGGTGCATAAGGATGGCGCGCTGGCGGGGTATCGATGGGGAACCGCGCGCAAGGTCGCGTTGTTATCGGCGGAAAAGGAGCATCGGGTGGCAGCGCCGCTTGAAACCGTCGACGCGGGGGATCTGGGTTGATGGTGCGCGCTCGGCTCGCGGCTTTCGGCATCATCCAAACCACATTGACCGATACGATGCCGATTAGTATCCCGATTCTCCCTGCTTTCGAACGCGCCTAAATTGCCCCAAACCAAACCTACCCGCATCCAGCTGCCCTACGTCGAACCCTATGATTGGCCCCGCGTCCTGCGATTTTTCGCGGGACGCGCGACGCTCGGCGTCGAAGCGGTGGTGGACGGTTCGTATCATCGAGCAATTGAGTGGCTCGGCGATTCGGGCACGCTCAGCGTGACCAAACACGCTAGCAAACCTTGTCTCGTCGCGACGCTGGAAGGCGCGGCGAGCCGCCATGCGAAAGCGATTGGCGAGCATTTGACACGCATGTTCGATCTTCAGGCCGACGCGCCCGCTATCGCTGCCCATCTCGGCCGCGACCCGTGGTTCGCGCCGCTGACGCAAGCCGTGCCGGGGTTGCGCGTACCCGGCGCGTGGTCCGGCTTCGAGCTGGTCGTGCGCGCGATAGTCGGCCAGCAGGTCAGCGTAAAAGCGGCATCGACCATTGTGGGAAGGCTCGTCGAACGTGCCGGTACGCCGCTCACCGATCATCCGCACCCCGGCACGGCCTGGCGTTTCCCGACGCCCGCGGCACTGGCCGAGGTCGATCTGGAGAAGATCGGCATGCCGGGCAAACGCGTGGCCGCGTTGCAGGGGTTCGCACGCGAGGTCGCGGCCGGCGCGCTGCCGCTCGACGATCCCCATGCGGACCGAGCCGAACTGCGGACGGCGTTGCTGGCCATGCCGGGTATCGGGCCGTGGACGGTGGAATATGTCGCGATGCGCGCACTACGCGATGCCGACGCGTGGCCCGGCACCGACCTGATCCTGATGCAAGCGCTGGTGGCACGCGATCCGTCGATGGCGAAAGCGGCCGCCCTGCGCGCCCGCGCCGAGGCGTGGCGGCCATATCGCGCGTATGCTGCGCTTCATGTGTGGAACGAGATCGCGGACCAGGCGGGATCGGCGAAAGGCGGGTGACGCGCAGTCTTGGTCGCACATGTGCCCGAAGTACATCGAAAAAGTGGCCGCCGCGCACCGGCGCTTACGCAGCAGAATCGAAGGTCCCGCATCATTCGTCAAAAACCATCGCCGCGACCTGCGCCCCAAGCTGCTGGAATTCGCGCAAACCCTTATCCGGCAAGGGTTCAAGCACGTCTTACACTGAGATGTTAAAGTGCCCGCTACCCAAAAATCTGGTTCGGCGCATTCTGTTCGGCGTCTGACACGCAACCGTTGCAGCAATGGCAAATACGAACTTCTCATCTCCGTCCGACAGCGCCTTCCTGCGCCGCTTATCCGCGCTGACCAGCGGCCCGCAAGCCGCTGCATTGCGCCGGGGGCTGCGCGGCATCGAGAGGGAAAGCCTGCGGGTGACGCCCGACGGCACGCTTGCTACCACGCCGCATCCACGCACATTCGGCTCCGCGCTCACGCATCCGCTCATCACGACCGATTACTCCGAAGCGCTGATCGAATTGATCACGCCGGCCGAGCACGACGTCGCGCGCACGCTCGAGCAACTGGACGACTTGCATCGCTTCGCCTACGCGCATCTCGGCAGCGAATTGCTCTGGAACGACTCCATGCCCGGCGTGCTTCCCGCCGATCAGGACATCCCGATCGGCTGGTATGGCACATCGAATATCGGCATGTTGAAGCACGTGTACCGGCGCGGTTTATCGTTGCGATACGGCCGCACCATGCAATGCATCGCCGGAATTCATTACAACTATTCGCTGCACGAAGACGTGTGGCGCACGTGGGCCGCGCTCGATAACCGCAGCGCCGTGCCAGTTGTCGATTTCCAGTCCGAACGATATTTCGCGCTGATCCGGAATTTTCGCCGGACGAGCTGGCTGCTGATGTATTTGTTCGGCGCATCGCCGGCGCTCAACCAGCAGTTCCTGCGCAACCGCCCGAATACGCTCGAGACCTTTGACGCCACCACGCGCTATCTGCCGTATGCGACCAGTCTGCGGATGAGCGATCTCGGCTACACGAACAATCCGGCGCAATCCGCGCTGCTGCCGAGCTACGACACGCTCGACGGTTACCTCGACGTGCTCGCGAAAGCGGTGAGCGAGCCGTATCCGCCGTACGAAGCCATGGGCACGCAGCGCGACGGCGAATGGGTGCAGATCAACACGAACGTGCTGCAGATCGAGAACGAGTTCTACTCGACCATCCGGCCGAAGCGCATTACGCAACCCGGCGAGCGGCCGTTGCATGCGTTGTCGTCGCGTGGCGTGCAGTACATTGAAGTGCGTTGCCTCGATATCGACCCGTTCGAGCCGACCGGAATTTCGCTGGAGACCACGCGTTTCATGGACGCGTATCTGCTTTATTGCGCGATCGAAGACAGTCCGCTTTTGCCGCGCGCCGCCAACGAGGAAGCCAACGAGAACTTCGCGCGCATCACCAAGCAAGGGCGCAAGCCCGGCCTGACGCTGGCGCGCGATGGCCGCGAAGTCCCCATGCAAGGCTGGGCGGATTCGTTGCTCGACGCTATTGAACCGGTCGCGCAGGCGCTCGACGCGCTGCATGGCATCGATGAACACATGAGCGCCTTGAAGGCCCAGCGCGCACGATTGGCCGATGTCTCGCTGACTCCGTCCGCCCGCGTGCTGGACACCATGCGCGAGCAGCATCAAAGCTTCAACGAATTTGCGCTGGAACTGAGCGCGAAGCATGCCGAATACTTCCGTGGCCGTCCGCTCAGCGCCAAAGCCGAGCGTGAAATGGCGGCGCTTGCCGCAAAGTCACTGGATGATCAGGCAAGAATCGAGCGTGAAGAGGTTGGTTCGTTCGATGCATTCGTCGGCGCTTATCGCGCTTACACGTTGAACCGCATTAGCGTTTGAACCCGCAGGCGCCGGCTCCAAGTCGGCGCCCAGCGTAATCCAGCAGCTTTTTCCTCGCCGCACCGCCTCAGCAGCGGCAACCCTTACTTGTTTTGCAACAGTGCGCAACGCGTGGAAACGCTCGCGCGCGGGTCAGGTCTGAAAATAGCGTCGTATCAACTAACCAGACCGATCAGCGGCTGGCTGAGCACGATCAGCTAGCCTCGACACACATCAAGGAGAGGAAGAAAAATGAGAAAAGACCTGTTAGGAAGCGCGGGCTTCGCCAAGGCAGCGGCGATGAGTACGGTAGTAACAGCAATCGCCCTGTTGGCGGGCTGCTCGACAACCGGCCAGATTGCAGGCGAAACCATGGAGCAGGCCACCGCGCCGCTCACGTGCACGAACAAGGCTGAATGTGACGCGTGGTGGGCGCGCGCGCAAGTTTGGGTGAGCAATCATTCCGAGTACAAGCTGCAGACCGTCACGGATTCCATCATCCAGACCGCCGGGCCGTCTGGCGGCAAACGCGCGCTTGCGTATCAGATCACCAAGACTCCGAGCAACGAAGGAACGGCAACAATCGGCTTCGCCGCCCATTGCGACAACATGCTCGGTTGCGAGCCGAACCCGTGGAAGGCCGGCGCGGACTTTAAGCAATTTGTGCGCGGCGGCCCATCGCAGATGGGCACGCCGGGAGGCGCAACGGCGTCCGGCAATGCGTTGCCACCGGTTTCTCCCGCCCCGCCGACCCAGCCGATGCAGCAAAACCTGCCCGTACAGCCCATGCCGCCGACGCTCCAGAATCAGCCGGGACAATCTGGCCAGAACCTGACGCCGCAGTAGGTTTTCATCGATTGTTGATTGTGGAAGGCCGCGCTCTCTCTCGACGGGAGACGCGGCCTTTGCTTATGCGGTCTTATCCGCACAGGCTAAACGCGCTACGGCGGCAATCGGCGAGAAGATGGCGGCTACATACTATTTAGTGCATCGTCAGGCTGCCAGCTATCGGCTTGATAGTTAAAACCCTTGCATAGGCATTGTTTTAATCTTCCGAGCTAATGGCTCGCGTCTTCGTCCGTTCCGGACACTTTGTGCGACTCGCCGTCATGCGACGCAGGACCGAAGCGCCCGTGGGAAGTTAGCGAGGTCAACCTCCAATGCGTGCATCGCTTCCCCCGCCCGCGATCTGCATCACTGGCACGGCGTCTAATAGAAAGCGCTCCGTCCATTGACCCACAGCCTTCTCATTCGAAGCGGTCTTGCCCCGCGCTTTCGTCACAAAACCCCTTTCTGATAGGCCGAAAATGGTAAGCGGC
This sequence comes from Caballeronia sp. SBC1, assembly GCF_011493005.1. Taxonomy (NCBI): domain Bacteria; kingdom Pseudomonadati; phylum Pseudomonadota; class Betaproteobacteria; order Burkholderiales; family Burkholderiaceae; genus Caballeronia; species Caballeronia sp. SBC1. The sequence goes on along the minus strand of NZ_CP049156.1, from coordinate 3,994,726 downwards.
CGCGTCTACCGGCTTCAACTACAGGAATTCACGTGACGCTCAAAGCCCGTGTGCCGTCCGTCAAAGCACGCCGACCGCAGCGTGCAAAACGTCCGCGATGAAAGTCTCCAGACCGAAACAACGCACCTCATACGCCAGTCAGCGAGTGCCGATATCGCGCAAGCCCCGTTCTCGCAACTTAAAAACAACACTGTAAAAATTTGCTAAGGAACGTATCTTGAAAAGAGATTGCATAGTCAATATTATTCTAAGCAACGAGTTACGCGCTAAGGCGCCACCCGAGACCATGTTCTGACCGACTGAAAGCATCGAACCATTCGATGCGTAAATGGATTTACCCGATGAACCGCGCTGCCCAAACCACCCTCCTGCTCGGCCGACGCTTCGGCCACTCGATAACCGCCGCCTTGCTGCACGTCCTGCCGCCCAACATGAATTCATGGAAGCTGGCGCTGTACGTGATTGTGTTCTTGCTGCCGGGTGGCTCGTTTGTCGTGCTGGGTGCCGCGTGGTTCGAAAACCGGCGTACCCGCGAACCCGCCGATCCCGCCCCCGCCAAGACCCCGCTGCTCTGCCGTCCGAAACACTGCGACGCGTGAGACACAGACCGCCGTTCGTAGCGGGTCACGTTATGCAACTCTCACAACGCCTGCGCATTGCGTAAGCGCTACATGATCGCTGCGTAACCGTTGCGTAATGACCCGTAACCGAATCCGCACGGCGAGTAACACCCGGCTTCCTTTCAAACCGTTACCCTAACGCCTGCCCGACGTCCGCCCTTCGCGCGCGTTCAGTTACCATCTCGGACCGGTTGCATGTAGCGCTTCTCCTTGCGTTGAAGCGCACGCAACTTCCGACAGGAATCCAGAGCAGATGCCGTTCACCCGAATCCCCGCCTTTCCTCGCAAGTCCGTTATCGTCCTCGTTCTGGCACTAGCCGGTTGTGCTGTCGGTCCGAACTACAAACGCCCCGACACCGCCATTCCCGCATCCTATAAAGAGGCGCCGGAAGGCTGGAAAGTCGCGCAGCCTTCAGACCGGGTGGATCGTGGAAACTGGTGGGCGATTTATAACGACCCGCAGCTGAATGACCTCGAAACGCGGCTGAATACGTCGAATCAGACTATCGCTCAATACGCGGCGGCTTACCGGCAATCCCGAGCGCTGGTCTCGGAAGCGCGCGCGGCGTATTTCCCGACGTTGGGGTTATCGGCGACGGGCTCGCGGGCTCGCTCCTCCAGCCGCTCGAGCGGCTCGGTTTCTAGCGGCGGCTCAATTGGCAACAACTACGATCTTTCCCTCGATGCATCGTGGGAACCGGATCTGTGGGGCACCGTCAGCCGGACCGTCGGCGCGCAGCGCGCCGGTGAGCAAAGCGCCGCAGCCGATCTAGCCAACGCACGGCTCTCAGCGCAGGGCACGCTCGCACAAACCTACTTCCAGTTGCGTTCGCTGGACGCGCAGCAAAAGCTCCTCGACGACACCGTCGCCGCCTATCAGCGCACGCTGCAACTCACGCAGAACCAGTACGCGCAAGGCACGGCCGCCCGCTCGGATGTGATCCAGGCGCAGACGCAATTGCAATCGGCACAAGCGTCGGCTATTGATAATGGCGTCGCCCGCGCGCAATACGAACACGCGATCGCCGTGCTGGTCGGCGAACCTGCGTCCACATTCTCCATCGCTTCATCGCCGCTAGACGCCACGCCGCCAGACGTACCGTTGCAACTGCCGTCTGCCATTCTCGAACGGCGACCGGACATTGCTGCAGCCGAACGCAAGGCGGCGCAGGCGAACGAACAGATTGGCGTGGCAATCGCGGCGTTTTTCCCCACGCTGACGTTGTCGGCAACCGGCGGTTTCCAAAGCTCAATATTCTCGCAATTGCTGACCGCACCGTCGCGCTTCTGGACGCTCGGGCCGGATCTCGCAGCTACCATCTTCGATGGCGGCTTGCGCGCCGCCCAGACCGAAGCGGCACGCGCGTCGTATGACTCGGCCGTGGCGACGTATCGGCAAGCGGTGCTGACGGCGTTCCAGGACGTCGAGGACAACCTGGCGTCGCAGAGAATTCTCGCGAACGAGATCGGGATTCAGCAGCAAGCGGTCGCGTCGGCGCAGCAGGCGCTGGCTATTGTGACCAATCAGTACAAGTCGGGCACGGTCGGGTTCATCAACGTGCTCACCGCGCAGACCACGGCGTTCCTCGCCGAGCAGAAGCTGGCGAATATCGCAGGGGAACGGATGGTGTCGTCGGTGGGATTGATCAAGGCGCTCGGCGGCGGCTGGGACACCGAGCAAATGGATCAGGAAACCGGCAGCGCAGCGGCGCCGGTTCCGGCAAGCGGCGTTGCGGTGAAGGGGTCGAGCGCCGCGTTGAATTCCGCGCAGAGTTCGTCGACGGTTGCGGCAGCGAACGGCGGTACGGCTAAAGAGTAAGACGCCCGGGGCGAGAATGCCCCGGCGTTTTCGTACCTCTACGAAGCCCTGAGAGCGGCAACGAAGCGCCGAAGCCTTATCGAACGAAGGTCAGCTCGACGGTATCCGGTCCCGTATGCCGTCCGAGCAGGTTCAACAATCCCGCCAGATTTTCGCGTGCCTCCGGGGTGGCCGTCGCCACGCCGTTGAAGGCGGTAGATGTCTTCGACACCGTCCCTTGTCCGCTCAGCAGCAACGGCCCCTTCGACGTCGTCGTCAGGTTGATCGTCGATGCCTGGCCTTCCGCCTGAAACACCACGCGATACGACCCCAGCGGCTTCACGCGCGACACGCTGGACGCCATGTCGTCGAGCGTCACAATCGCCTGCCCGTACGTGTTGTGTCCAAGCATCCGCCATTCGGTCCAGGTCAGCTGCACGTTGCCTTCCATGTTGAGCGTGTTGAACGGTGCGCCCAGGCCCGAAAGCAGGCTCGCCGGCACGGCAATCGCGCCCGGTGAGACCGTCGAACCGGAAAGACCGGCATCGACGAAAACCGAGTCGGGCATGGAGTCCGTCTGGCGCATCTCCATGCGCACATGGCCGCTGAACAAGGGCCAGAAAGCCGTGCGCCATTCGATGCGTCCGGGCAGCAGCGTCGCGCCGCCGTCGGCACCGGCCGCACCGCCGCCAGTCGCCAGCATCAGCGTGGCCGAGCCCTTCCAGAGCGAACCGGCCGGATCGACGAGATTCACATGGCCGTCCGTCGACTTCGCGAATTGCGGCACGATCCAGGCTGCCGGCAACATGACGGCCAAGGTCACGACCACCGAGACCCCCGCCACCACGAACCACGGCCACGCCGCGAGAAGCCGCCGCATGCCGTAGTTCATTGCACCTGAGCCGGTTGCAGCGATGCCGTCAGATCAACTTGGCCGTCGGGTTTCAGCGCCGTGATATGCGCTTCGCTGACCTGCACCTTGAACTGCTTCCTGACGTTGTCGAGCCACACCGTCCACTCCGGGAACGACGCGTTCTTCAACTGGATCTGCACGCCCGAGCCGACCACCTGAACCTGCGCGGGAGGCATGTTGTTATCGGCGAGAGACTTTGCCAGCGCGTCGCGCAACGCGCCGCCGGTCGGCGTGACGCCCTGCCCGCCGCCTGCCAGCGAGCGCGCCTCGTTGGCTTGCGCGGTCATCTGCGCGAGCTGGAGTTGCATGGCGGGCAGCGTGCTGCGCAGCCGCGCACGGCCTTCATACGCGGGGGCCCACAGCACCAGATAGACCAGAGCGATGGCCGCCACCACGCCGCCCCACATCAGGATGGTTTTTTCGCGCTGGGTGCGTGCGTTCCAGAACTCGCCCCAGGTGTCGATGATGGCTTGTTTCATTGGGCGCTCCTGACGGTCCATTTGCCGGTATTGCTGTCGATACCGCCCGTCAGCCCGTTCGCCGCCAACCGTCTCTGCAAGCCGGGGTCGACCTTGGTTTCCGGCTTGAAGGTCACCTCCAGGCGCCTGTCGTGGTAATCGAGCCCCGCAATGCCGTTCACCGGAATGGGCCCAAGCGCGCGGGCGAGGGCATCGGCGAGAGAAAGGAAATCAGACGGCGACAGTTGTCCGGAAACCAGCCGCAAGCGGTCGAGCTGACGCGACATCTGGTCGGGTGCATCGAGTACGACGGTGGTTTTCGGGAACGTGTTGAGGAGCGTTTCGGTCATCTGCGCGTTGATCGCGTCGCGTTGCCGGGCGAGCTGCATCCACTGAATGTTGATACCGATCATCGATACCACCAGCGCCCCGGCCAGCAGCGCCACCGGCAGCTTCAGACGTCGCATGGTCGCGCGGTCGAGCCGCCACGGCTGCGCGGCGAATTCGAACTGGCACAAGTCGAAGTGGTTCGCGAGCGCGTTGCGCGCAAGGGTTTCGAACGTCAGCGGCTGCGCGCCGGGAATCGCGGGCCGCACCGACGTCAGGCGCGGCTCGGCGCCGGGAACGTCGCGAAGGGTGTACAGCGTTGCCGGCTGTGCGCCCGCAAGTGCGCTGAGCGTGGACGTCACGGCATCGGCGGGAATGGCCAGACCTTCGCCCAGCGCCGCATGCTCGCCGCGCGCAATCGCAATCTCGACACGCGACGCGCCGGTCTCGGAGGGCCGGAGCGTATCGCCGCCTAGCAAAACTGGGGCGGTCGCCAACACGTCGCCCAAGATACCCGCGACGAACGGATTCGGGGTATCGGCGACAGTTTCATGCAGCGGCAGGCAGCGCATGGCCGGCACGGCTTTCACGTTCCGATGCCCCGCGTTCGCAAACGCCTCGAGCACAAAGCGGAACCAGCCGCGATCGATCACCGCCAGCACCCGCCGGCCGCTCGCGAGCGCGACCGGATCGACGGCAATGTGGCACGTCTGCGGATCCTGGATCAACTGATCCTCGACCACGTTGGGCAAAGCCTGGCGCAAGCGCGGCCCTTTCAGCGGCGGCATTTGCGCAGCGGTCAGCAACAGGTCGCGCGCGGCGACAATCAGCACTGTCGCGCTTGCACGCGGCAGCAGCGAAAGCGCGGCTCGGCCGGCCCGCTGCGTGACGTTGCGCTTGTCGAGCAGCAAAAACGGCAGCTCCGGCAAATGCCACTCTTCCGAGCGAACCGCCGGATCACGCGGCGGCAGTAGGACGATCAATGTGCTCAAAGGCCGCTCTCTTGTGTTCTGAATCGAAAGTTATTTACTGTACTGCGCGTACTACGACATCGTTCCGATGAAACCCGTCCACACGCATCAAAGCTGGTCGCGAACATAAACAATACGCGTGGTATGCGTCGCCGGATCGCGATACACCAAGGTCGTCCGGTCGACTTCCGCCCGCTCGTGCTGCACGCGGCCGTGGATCAGGAAATACTTCGTGGTCACGTCCATCTGGTTTGGATCGATGGTCGCGGTTTTCACGCCCGCGCCGGTCAGTGCAAGCGTCACGTCGCTGACATCGTGGAAAAACACGGTCTCGCGGCGCGCGACAAACGCCTGCGCCTGCGAAAGCGTCATGCCGGGCACCGTCGCCGCAATCACTTCGGCCGTCGCGGTATTCATGTTCACCGACGTCGTGGTCGGCAGCACCGTTACGAACGGCCGCAATTTCTCCACCGCTTCCGGCGAAAAACCGGGGACATCGAGCAAAGATTCCACGTTGATCATCTGCAGCGGCGCGACGGGCGCGTTGCTGTCGGCATCGGCAAGACCGGGGTCGTCGGTGAAATTGCCGCCGCCCGTTCCCCCGCCTTGCGCGATCGCGGCCAGTGTGGCGGCGGGCGTGGTGTTCGCGGCGGCGGTTGTCGATTGCGTCTGGAACCGCGTAGCCGATTGCGCCAGCCCGGCGCGAATCTGCAGCGCGACGGTTTTCGCCAGCGACGCATCGAGCCCGAGCAGCGTCAGCAGGCGCTGGAACGACGCGATCTCCTGCACATTGATAATCAGCAAGCCGGGCGTGGGCGTGGAGACCAGGTTGCGCAGGTTGAACTTGGCCTGCGCATCTTCAATCGATCCCGACAAATAAGTTGATGCACCCTGCTGCGCCCGCACGTCGCCAATTTGTCCGAGGAAGTCCGACAGCCGCGTTTTCGCGATCGGCACACCCCACACGCCGCCGAGATACGTGACGGTCGGCGCGGAATCGGCTTCGGAACGCAGGATCAGCCGGGTCCAGTCGAGCGCGCTGCGCGAGATCCATTGCGCCTGCGCGAGCAGCCGCTGGTTCTCGATACGGCGGACCTGCACTTGCTGGCGCCACAACAATCCCGACACGATGATCGCCGACAACGCCACGACCAGCAGCGCGCTGATGATCGCAACGCCACGCTGTTTCGAGGCCCTGGATGACCTGAGCCTGAACCGTCTCGCCTGACCCGATGAAGAACGCATAGTCATTCTCCGATCAGGAACACGCGCGTGATCGGCAGCGCCAGATTGTGCGCACCGACCGCGATCTGAATGCCCGTCACCGCGCGCGGCAACGGCGAGTTGCCGAGCTGCGGCACTTTCAGGTTGTTGTCGTTCTGCGTAATTTGCGCCGTTACGTCACCCATGCGCATCGTCCAGCCGGTTTTGGGCACGTAGGCGCGCGTGGCGAAGGTCGAGACGCCGCCCATGAGCGGTATCGCGGTCCAGCCGTCGGAGTTGTCCGACGCCGATAACGCCCGCCGCACATCACCCACATTCCCCAGCGGCGGCGACGCAAAACGTACCACCCGGCCACTGTCGGTCAGCCGGTAACGCACGACCTGCAAGCGCGGCGCCGCGCCTTGTGCGTAGACACCGCGGACAATCTGCAGCGCATTCCCGCCGATAGACACCGCGGCCTGGCCGGCTTCATCGTCGGTAGCGGCCTGGCGGGCGTCGATGCGCATCTGGTCGAATAATTGCGCCACCACGCGTTCATCTTCCATCGCGTTCGTGATGGTCGTGCGGCCGCGCATGATCTGGTCGAGGCCACGCCAGGACAGCACCGCGATCACCGCGAGGATCGCGATGGCGACCAGCATCTCGATCAGCGTAAAACCGCGATCGCCACGCGTGCCGCGAGCGCTACGAGCGTCGCGCCTAGAGCGAACGGCTGGTTTCATTCGCCACCACCATGACCATTTGCGCGAGATTGCCGGAGATGCCGGGCGACTCCACGATAACTTCCACGCGCCGGAAAATCGGATTCGGCGTTGTCGATACCCGGTCGGTGCAAATCAGCTTGAGATTGCCCTGCGAGCAATCGAACGTCCGCGAACCAATGTCGGGCCACGTATGGGTGAGCCGCAATTGCGCGAGTTCGTTGTCGGCACTCCAACCAGCCAGCAAGCGCCGATGCAAGTCCGCCTCGCCAGTCGCAAGCGCGCCCACCGCGCGCAACGACGCCGCCAGCGCCACCGCGATGATCGCCAGCGCGACGAGCACTTCGATCATCGTGAAACCGCGCGTGCGGTTCAGTTTGGGTTTGGGGCCGTGACGAGGGCCGGGCGCGAGCTTTAGCATCAGCGCACCTGATAACGGCCGTTGCCGGTACCGACTATAGTCACGCTGCCGACCGCCGAAACGAGCGTCACTTCCATTGGGGTATCAATAGCTTCCGTGCCGAACACCACTCGCCCCGCGGACTCATCGGAACCAACGTACTGGATCGTCACGCCGTTCACGCCGCCTTCCCAGCGGCGCGGACGCAGCAGGTCGTCGCGTAATGGACGCCAGCCGTCTTCGGTGCGGATATCGAAGCGAAAACCGCCGTCGATCGGCAGCCAGGCGATAGGCCTTGCCCGCACCTGCGCTTCGTCGCCAGCGGATTCGAACAGGAGCGCGAGACGCTGCGCTTCCTCGTTCAGATCCGTGCGCGGATTGCGCGTGAGCTTCACCGACGCCAGCGACACCAGCAATCCCGCGATCACCAGCACTATCAGCATTTCCAGCAGCGTAAAGCCGGCCTGCGGCCGCACCTTCGCGCGGCGCGGCGCCTCGGGTGCTGAACAGTCCGGCTTGTGCTGCATGTTCACGTCGATTGGCTTCTGTTAAGGGGCAAGGAGAGGCTAAAAAGGCCTTATTGCCAGGAGCCGATGTCGGCGTCATTACCCTCGCCGCCCGGTTTGCTGTCGGCGCCGTAGCTGAATACGTCGACTTCACCGTGCACGCCCGGGTTCAGGTATTGATATTCCTTGCCCCAAGGGTCGACTGGAACGCGATCCATGTAGCCGCCGCCTTTCCAGTTGTTCGGGATCGGCTCGGTAGTCGGCTTTTCGACCAGCGCGCGCAGCCCCTGCTCCTGGGTCGGATAGCGGCCGTTATCGAGTCGATAAAGATTCAGCGACTGCATGATCGAGCCAATATCCGCCTTCGCCGCCACCCGCCGCGCTTCGTCTGGACGACTCATGATCTTGGGCACGATCAACGCGGCGAGAATGCCGAGAATCGCGATCACGACCATGATTTCGATCAGGGTAAAACCGCGCTGGCGCCGCGTTTGCTTGCTACCTTGCGCCATCTGGAGTTCGTAGCGGCGCTTCATCCACATTTGCATGACTTGATCTTCCTTTCCAATTTGATGTCGTTACAGCGCTCAGGCCCGACATGAGGTTCGATGCCCATCCGCCGCCGCCTCGCCGGATCATTCGTCCGAATAATCAACGGTCGATGCGGGCAGGCAAGCATTCTATAGGTCTCGCCCGGGCAGATTTCACTTCGTAAGCACCGCCTGCCCGATCCGTTTGATCCAGGCCAGCCTCAACGCACATATATGGTCGGACCGGGCGGGTTCGGCGGCAGGAACACTTCCGAGGTTTTGCCCTTTCTATCGATGATGATCGAGCGCGAGCGCACTTCCTTGATCGTCACGCCCGGCGTCAGCGGGCCGCCCAACGAGATCGCGCGCGCCGGTTCGCCGCCATAGCTCACGATTGCCGCCGCGCCGTGTTGCAGCGCGAGGATCCCGAACAGATGCACGTCCTGGTTCGCCTGGTGCTGCAACTGGCCGCCGAACAACGTAGCGGCCTGTTCCACCGACGGCGCGCGCCCTGCTGCCGCCGCAGGCAGCGGCGCGCTCTGGTGCGTGGTCAGCGTGATGACCCACCACGTCAGCGTCGCGCAAAAAATGGCGAGCGCGATGAGCGATAGCAGGCGGGTCTGAAATGCATTCATGGGTTGGGCTTCTTCACTGCACCAGATTATTCAATTCGATGATCGGCAGCATCACTGCCAGCACGATCACCAGCACGACGCCGCCCATCGCGAGGATCAGCAGCGGTTCCAGCAGGCTCGTGAGAAACATCGTGCGGCGTTCGAGTTCGCCGGATTCCCCTTCGGCGGCACGGTCGAGCATGGTGGTGACGTCGCCGGTGGCTTCGCCCGAGCGGATCAGATGCACCAGCACCGGCGGAAACGTCTTCGTATTGCCCAGCGCGCGCGACAGCGAAGTGCCTTCGCGCACACGGATGATGGCGTCTTCAACGTTCGCGCTCATCGCACGGTTGCTCAAGGTTTCTCCCGCGGCTTGCAGCGCCCGCAAGATTGGCACGCCGGCGGCCGTCAGGATGGCGAGCGTGCTGGCAAAACGCACGGTGTTATAACCTCGCACGAGTTTGCCGAGCAGCGGCGCGGTGAGCAGCCACCGGTCGAACGCCATGCGCGGACCGTGCCGCGCGAGCAGGCTCTTGATGAACCAGCTCAGCAGCGCTACGCCGATCAGCCCGGCCCACCACCAGTTCCGCACGAAGCCCGAGAGCGCCATCATCGCGATGGTGAGAAACGGCAGCGCCTGCTTCGTGCTGGCGAACACGTTCACTACTTGCGGCACCACGTAGCTCAGCAGGAACGTGACAATCCCGAACGCGATCAGCGTGACGATCGCGGGATAGGTGAACGCGAGCACGATCTTCTGCTTCAGCGCATTGCGTTGCTCGATGTAATCCGCGAGCCGCGACAACACCAGTCCAAGCTTGCCGGTATGTTCCCCGGCGGCTACCAGCGCGCGATAAATCTCGGGGAAATCGCGCGGATGTTCCGCCAACGCATTCGCGAACGAATGACCGCCCAACACTTCGCCGCGGATAGCGGCCATCAACTCGCGAACGTAATCGCGCTCCGATTGCTCGGTCAGCACTGAAAGCGTTTCGCCGAGCGGCAGACCCGCTGTCAGCAGGCTGGCGATTTGTCGCGTAAGAATCGCCTGCTCGCGTTGCGACAAGCGTTTTCCCAGCGATAGCCGCTGTTTGCGCTCACCCCGCGTGCGGGTAGCCGCCGCTTCAACGACTAGCGGCGTCAGCCCCTGCGTCCTCAGTTGGCTGCGGGCGGCACGGGCGCTGTCGGCATCGAGTACGCCTGTCTGCGACTTGCCCGCCTGGTCGATTGCCTCAAAACGAAACGCCGGCATGGATGTTTAGTCTCCGCCCGTCACGCGCAGCACTTCTTCCAGCGACGTTGCGCCAGTCGCGAGCCACCGGTTTGCATCCTCGCGCAGCGTGCGCATTCCTTGCGCGCGGCCGGCCGTCAAAATTTCGGCATCCGATGCATTTCGATGAATCAGCGCGCGGATAGGATCGTCAAGCAACAACAGTTCGTACACGCCGCGACGCCCTGAATAACCCGAGTTGCCGCACTTGTCGCAGCCAACCGCGTGCCAATGAATGTGGCCGTCGTCCGAGCGCTCTTCCCTGCACACCGTACACAACTGCCGCACCAACCGCTGCGCCAGCACGCCGAGCAATGACGACGCCAGCAGATACGGCTCGACGCCCATGTCGGTGAGACGCGTGACAGCGGACGCCGCGTCGTTCGTGTGGAGCGTGGCTAGCACGAGGTGACCGGTCAGCGATGCCTGCACGGCAATCTGCGCCGTTTCCAGATCGCGGATTTCCCCGATCATGATGATGTCCGGATCCTGCCGCAAAATGGATCGCAACGCGCGCGCGAAAGTCATGCCAATGCGCTCGTTGACCTGCGTCTGACCGATCCCGCCCAAGTCGTATTCGATAGGATCTTCCACCGTCATGATGTTGGTGGTGGCGGTTTCGAGGCGCGACATCGAGGCATACAGCGTGGTCGTCTTGCCGGAACCCGTTGGACCAGTCACCAGCACGATGCCGTGCGGACGGCCGATCAGTTTGTCGAAATGAACCAGCGTGTCGCGCGCCATGCCCAGCGTTTCGAGGTTCAGGCGTTGCGCATCCTTTTCCAGCAGACGCAGCACCGCGCGTTCGCCATGACCGGTCGGCAGCGTGGACACACGCACGTCCACCGGCCGGCCGCCTACGCGCAGCGTAATGCGGCCATCCTGCGGCAGCCGTTTTTCCGCAATATCCAGTTGCGCCATGATCTTGATACGCGAGATCAGCGCGCCGTGGAGTGCCTTCTTCGGGCGCACGACGTCGCGCAAGGTGCCATCGACGCGAAAGCGCACCACCGAAGAAGTTTCGAACGGTTCGATATGAATATCCGATGCCTGTTCGCGCGCCGCCTGCGTCAGCAGCGCGTTGATCATGCGGATGATCGGCGCGTCGTCTTCCGATTCGAGCAAATCCTCTATTTCGGGAATGTCCTGCATCAGCCGCGACAGATCGACTTCACCTTCCACTTCGCCCACGACCTGGGCCGCGCTGCCGTCATTGCGCGAGTACGCCGAATTGATCGCGGCCGAAAGCTCGGCCACCGGCAAACGCACGATGGAAAGCGCGCCAAAGTTGCGAGCGACTTCGGCGAGTGCCGCGTCGCTGGTTTTGTCGCTGATCCACACTTCGATGCTGTCCGCGTGCTGGTGCGCCACCAGGATCTGTCCGGTCCGCGCGAACGCGTACGGGATCAGCCGTGCCGCGAGCGGCGACGGCGTGCTGGTAGCAACATTCGCGACAGACGGGCTCAGCGTGCTCACGGCTTCGCTCCTGCGTCGCCGTTGAGCGGCACGCTCGGCGCCGAGTTATTCGGCACAGCGTAGTTGTTCACGTTCGCCGGCTGGCCTTGATACTGCGCCTGCCCTTGATACTGGCCCGGCGGCTGCGCCGTCTGATACTGCTGCTGGCCCTGATACTGACCTTGTTGCTGATCCTGCATCTTCGGCGGCGGCGCCTGCGGCAACGTCGTGCTGCCGCCCTGCGACGGCGAACGTGACATGTTGTTCAAGTCGAACAGATTCTGCGACGGCACGCCGCCGTGGCTCGGGCCAATTGGCGCGGGCGGCAGAACCGGCACGTCCTTATCCTTCTCGATACGGTTATCGGAGGTGGAGTTGTACTGCTGCTGGCGCAGATAATCGTAGCGATCAGTCGCGATCTGCGTGCTGGTCGCCTGATCGCGCACGATCACCGGACGCAGGAACACCATCAGGTTCGTCTTCGTCCGCGTCTTCGCTTCGCTGCGGAACAACTGGCCGATCCAGGGGATGTCGCCGAGCAGCGGCACTTTGCTGTTGCTCGTCGAATACTGGTCCTGCATCAAACCGCCGAGCACCACGATCTCACCATCGTCCGCCAGGATGGTCGACTGGATCGAGCGCGTGTTGATCGTCACGCCGCCCGGATTGTTGGTCGTGGTGGTATCGACGCTGGAATCTTCCTGATAAAGCTGAAGCTTCAAAATGCCGCCCGTCGTGATCTGCGGTTTCACATGCAGCGTCACGCCCACGTCGCGCCGGTCGAACGTATTGAACGCGGAGACCGACGTGCCCGTGTTGGCGGTCGGCGTGGCATAGGAGCCTGTCACCACCGGCACGTTCTGGCCGACCACGATCTTCGCTTCCTCGTTGTCCAGCGTGATGAGGTTAGGCGTGGACAGAATGTTCGCATCCGACGATGTCGACAGCGCCTGCAGCAAACCGCCCAGACCGAAAAAGTTGCCGAACTTGTGCAGCAGGCCAATGTTCAGGCCCTGCGCGAGAAGGCCGGTCTGCCCCGCGAGCGACGAGGGATTGGCGCCGGCTGTATAAGCCGCCGCGGTCAGGTCGACAATGCTCGACGTGCCCGTTCCCAGGTTCGTACCGCCATAAACGCCGTTGTTGCCACTTTGCGAAAGCAGCGCGCCCTGCCACTGAATGCCGAGATTCGCGCCCGTCGTTGCTGACAATTCCACGATCAGCGCTTCGATATAAACCTGCGCACGACGTGCGTCGAGCTGGTCGATCACCGCGCGCAAGTTGCGGTACACGGGATCGGACGCGGTGATGATCAGCGAGTTGGTGGCCGTGTCGGCCTGGATCATGCCGTTGCCGGGCTGATCGTTGGAACTGCTGCTTTCGTTGTTGTTGCCGAAGCCGGAGTCCTTGCTCTGGCCACCGCCCGCCATCGGATTGCTGCCCGACGATGAACTGCTGCTGCCGAGTCCGCCCGGCAGCGGCGGCAAGCCGCTCGTGCCGGTGGACGAACTGGCGCCACCCGCGCCAAACGAGCCCGAACCACTCGACGATCCCGATCCCGACGATGATGACGAAGACGAATTGTCACCGCCGCCCTTGCCCATCATCGCGCGCAGTGTCTTGGCGAGACGCGTGGCGTCAGCATTGCGCAGCGCGACCACGTGCATGTTGCCCGGCTGCGTGGTGGCCGCGTCGAGGCTCCGCGCGAGCTGCTTGGCCGCTGCGAGCCGCGCACTGCTGGACGCGCGCAGCAACAGCGAGTTCGTGCGCGGATCGGCGGTGACGGTGACTTTCAGCGTAGCGTCGGTGCTGCCTATCGAGCCTGGATCGAGCAGCTTGTTCAGCTGCTCGGCCACGTCGAGCGCGTTCGCGTTCTTCAGCGGCACCACGTCGACCTGCCGGCCCGCCGCTGTGTCGATGCCCGCGATGATGCTCGCGATGCGCCGCACGTTGTCGGCATAGTCGGTGACCACCAGCGTGTTGTTGGCCGGGTAGGCGGCGATCGTGTTGTTCGGCGAGATCAGCGGACGCAGGACCGGCAACACGTTGTTGGCCGATTCGTTGTGCAGCTCGAACACCTGGGTGATGACCTGATCGCCTCTCGCGGTGGGCGCGTTGCCGACATAGGTCGGCACGCCCTGCAGCTTGGCGTCCGCTTCAGGCACGACCTTAAGCACACCGTGATCTTGCACGAGTGCGAAGCCCTGCATTCTCAATGCCGACTGCAGCGTTTTCAAAGCCTGTTCCTCTGGCACCGGATTTTCCGATACAAGATTCAACTGCCCTTTGACCCGCGGGTCGACGATGATCGTCTTCCCAGTCGCGGCGCCGATTGCCTTCGCAACCTGATCGATATCCGCGTTGACGAAATTCAGTGTCACCTGTGCGTGCGCAAGTTGCGTGGTGACAAGACCAGCCACCAGCAAAGCCGTCGCGGCGCGACGCAATGCCATACGTTTTCTTCTCATGGAGTGTGATGTCTAGACCTGCTGACCACGTCGCTGAAAACCGGTTGTGTTGCGTGTCTTTCGACACTTTCAACATCACGACGGCTTAAAACAGACGTTTCCAGGGCCGATGCCCGGGCAATGCCATATCCCAAAAACGTGAACCATAGCAGCTTTTCGTGTCAGGTTTGTCACAAAAGTACTAATCTTTGGCCGACGATCCATAAATACTAAAGGGGGTCAGAAATCTCAAAAAAACATCTGATAAAACAAATACATATTGACCCTTACTCAGCCCTTTCCATATAGAGAAGAGGTTGAACTTGTCATATTTGTTCGCTTTCCCCCGTGCAGTAGAGCCATTCGGGTTTCATGCGCCTATAAAGACGAACGCGGTTGATTTGTCTGACTTTCGAATTCCTTTCGGATTAATTGGCGTCACATGCCTTGGCTATGTCGGATGGTTAAATTTAAAAGGCAATAGTCTGCCGGTATGATACGAGCGCTTCGGCGCACCGGATGCGCGAAGTGCGGGTGGGTTTTCCCGTGTTTACCAAGTCTTACCTAGTTTTACCGGGTGTTACCCGGTTTTGCCGAAAAATTGGTGTCCTCACCGCAGCCGTTCACGGGTGCGAGGTGCACAGTTGATCAGGTGGTGCCCAACATGATGAAAATGTTTTTGCGACTCTTTGCGATCGGTTTCGGCGCCTCGCTGGCAGCCGCGCCCGCGCACGCCGACTGCTTCGATGAAGCCGCCAAGTATCAAAAGGTCAATCCGCTGATCCTGCGGGCAATCGCGTGGCAAGAGTCGCACAACCAGCCGGACGCAATGAACAAGAACGCGAACGGTTCCATCGATTACGGCCTGATGCAGATCAATTCGGTGCACCTGACGCAGCTCGCACAGTACGGGATCTCGACCACCACGCTGATGCAGCCGTGCAAGTCGGTCTACATCGCCGCATGGCATTTGCGCCAGAAGATGAACAAGTATGGCAACACGTGGCAAGCGGTCGGCGCTTATCACTCGGAAACGCCGTCGCTGCGCGATCAGTACTCGCGGCAGATCATCAATATCCTGGGCAAGTGGAAGTTGCTGACGGCATCGCGCTGATTCAGGTTCACTTCGCATCATTTCGTTTTGTTTCGTCTGGCTTCTTCTGTTTTTCATCGCATGGCGCGGCGTTCCGGCCGCGTTTGATGCACAATTCCGCGTTCCAGCTCGCCCCTATCCGAGGCGGGTTTTCTTGAAAGCGCCGCCGTTTTCAGCGGCCGCTCGCGCGACTACGCGCCCTCTTTCGATGCCAAACGCGATGAATCAGCCCCTGCCCGTTACCGTGCTTGCCGGTTTGCCAGGCGTAGGCAAGACCACCCTGCTCGACCATTTGCTCGCGGATCAAGCCGGCACGTCCATCGCGGTTGTTCGCGCACGGATCGACGATCTGTCGAGTGAAATCAACAGCGTTGCTGCTGGGGGTCGCTTCAACGCGATCGTGGTGGAAGCGTCCGGTACCGATGACCCGCAGGTGATAGCCGAAAGTCTTGTCTTCGATAACGACATTGCGCACCTCGACACAATCTTGACCGTCGTTGACGCGGAAAGCTTTTCGCGCGATTACGCGTCGACGGATTCGCTGAGCGAGCGCGGCTTGGCAAGCGATGCTCACGACGACCGCACGGTTGTGGAAGCGCTGATCGCGCAGATCGAGTTCTGCGATGTGATCGTGATCAACAAGACGGATCTCATCGATACCGACACACTCGCTAAACTCCGGCGCGTTCTGCACGCGCTCAATCCGCGTGCCGAGCTGATCGATGCGCATCAAGGCGTCGTGCCGGCGAGCGAGTTGCTGAACACAGACCGCTTCGACTTCGATGCAACGTCAAGCGCGCCCGGCTGGCTGGCAATGCTGAACGCCGATCCGGATTCGGCGTCGGAATTGGCGGCCGATGACCTCGGTGTTGGCGGTTTTGTGTATCGCGCGCGGCGGCCGTTTCATCCCGAGCGGCTGTGGGCGCTGGTGCATCAGGAATGGCCGGGTGTATTGCGTTGCAAAGGCTTCTTCTGGCTGGCGACACGCAGCGATATTGGTGGCTCGCTGTCGCAAGCGGGGGGCGCGCTGCGGCATGGTCCCGCGGGCATGTGGTGGGCGGCGCAGGAGCGCAGCGAGTGGCCGACCGGCGATGCGGAGCTGGAAGCTGAGATTGCCGCGGACTGGTACGGTGATGCGGACGATATGACTATCGGCGACCGGCGGCAGGAACTGGCGATGATCGGAGCCAGCCTGGACGAGTCGCATTGGCGCGCGGCTTTCGACGCCTGTCTTGTCACCGATGATGAATGGTCGCAAGCGTCGGAGGGATTGTTGCCCGATCCGTTTCCGTCGTGGGAAATGGATGAAGATGAGCACGGCCACGATCATCATGACCACGGCGATGATTGCGATTGCGGCGCCCACGGGCACTAGCTTGTCACCAGTGCCCGGCGAATAACGCCGGCGAAAAAAAACCCGCCAATGGCGGGTTCTATACACACAATCGGCTACCAACTTACCGCTTGTTCACTGCGTCCTTGAATGCCTTGCCAGCCGTGAACTTGACGGTCTTGGCGGCCGGAATCTTAATGGATTCGCCGGTCTTCGGGTTACGGCCGGTGCGCGCTGCGCGCTTGCCCGAACCGAAGCTTCCGAAGCCAATCAACTGCACGGCGTCACCCTTCGAGACAGCCTTCTTGACCACTTCGAGCAACGTGTCCAGCGTTTCGCCGGTTTGAGCCTTGCTGGCGCCGGTCTGAGCGGCCACGGCGTCGATCAGTTCCTGTTTATTCATTAAGGTTCCTTTATCAGTTTAGGTTGACACGAACAGCGCGAACGCGCCGATTATACGTGCGCGGGCCTTGCAGTCGAGTACTGGCGCGGGTCCAGCCCCCTGGCCCACTATTCCGGCAAACCCTCACACCCCGGTCGCCGGGCCTCCTCCTTACTCGGCGGTTGTTATCATAACGCAGCGCAAACCCAAGCGGGACAAGGGTTTCGAAGATTTACGCATGATCGGACGCAAGCGGAAAGCCTTTCCGTGGCGCTTTTCATGCAAGCAATCCTTTCGTACTGCACATTTCACCCTCCGTTGGTTTTTGCCAACGGTTGGCGGTCGATCCGGTGTATTGCGGGCTAAGCCTTGCCCCTATTAGCTTTAGAGGAACGCGGCGCAGCCTCGGAAATGCACGGCGAAGCTCATATCAGCAGTTTTCTTTCAAACCTTTCGGATGACCCATTCCTTTTTTTGCGCAAACGTGCTTGTCGATCGCGAACGCTGGTTCCAGCGACGGAATTTCACGGTTTTGCAGGCGGAATTCGACGCTGCGCGGCTGTTTATCGAGACATGGGCCACTTGGCGCGCAGATCCACAGCGCTGCGAGCGCCTGCATTTCGTGGCGGTCGCCCCGCTGGCGTCGATGGCTCATCCGGACATGCTCACCGACCAGCCATCGCTTTCCCAATTAGTGATCGATGCATGGCCAATGCAGGTTGCCGGACTGCACAGGCTCGAGTTTGAAAACGGGCGGGTGGTGCTGACGCTGGCCATCGGCGAGCTGGAGATAATGCTGCAGAAGGTCTGGCTACGTGCCGATGCCTTTTATCTGCGGCTATCGCAGGTTGATGCGAAGTTGGCGTACATCGCCAAAGCGCTGGCTCGTGTCGCCGGGGATCAGGCGACGTTATGCGCGCAAGCGCAGCCCCTTCTTCCCCAAGCGCTCAAAGACGCAGGTTTTATCTGCGATGAAACCCCGGACGGCACTCATGTGAAAGCGCGTTTCGCCCCACGCTGGCGTGTACGGCGTCACGAACCGCCGCTTGCATTGGCAATTGAGAACGCGACTCCATCGGCAGAGTTTTCGAAGAGCGCGGTACCAGCTTCCTCACGTCAAATGCCACGCCATGCAATCGTCATCGGGGCTGGCCTTGCAGGCTGCGCGATCACCGAGCGCCTTGCGTCGCGGGGATGGCGAGTCAGCCTGATCGAGCGTCACAACGATCTCGCCCACGATGCGTCGGGTAACCCCGCTGGGGTCTTTCACCCGATCGTCTGGCGTGACGACAGCATTGCCGCCCGCCTGACACGCGCAGGATTTCTCTACGCGCTGCACCGTTGGTCCGAACTCGAGCGCGCCGGCCACACCTTGAACCGCAGCCACGAGGGATTGCTGCAAATCGCAGATTCCACCTACGATGCGCACGCAATTGCATCTGCGATCAAGCGCTTCGGCTTACCGCCGTCCTATGTAATAGCTGTCGATGAACACGAAGCCACCCGTCTGGCCGGCCAGCCTGTCGCGCGTCCCGGCTGGTTTTTCCCTCACGGCGGCTGGATTTCCCCCGCCGCGATATGCGCCGCGCAATGCAAGGCTGCGGGAGATTTGCTCACCCCCCGCTTCGGCACGGAAGTCGCGCGTATAGATCGGAAAAACGACACATGGACTGCCTTCGACACCACTGGCCGCGCCGTCGCCCACGCCCCCGTCGTGATCCTCGCCAACGCCGGCGATGCGCAACGCCTCGCGGGACTCCATGGCCTGCCGACGCGCGGCGTACGCGGCCAGCTAACGCTACTGGACTCGAGTCCGCTCGATGGTCTGCGTGTTCCCATCGTCGGCGATGGCTACGCCGTGCCGCTCGGCGCGCATCGGACGCTGACGGGCGCGACCTACGATATTGACGACATCAACACGCAGATCCAGGCCGCCGGACATATCGAGAATCTTGAACGTGTCGCGATGATGCTGCCCGCCCTGGCGGGGTTCGTGCCTCAAGCGGAAACGCTGGAAGGCCGCGTAGCTTTCCGATCGGTGACGAGCGACCGCATGCCGATGATCGGCGCCCTCGCCGACGAATCCGCCGCACGTGCCAATGCGACCCGTCTTTCCGGCGCATGGCCGCTCGATTTGCCGCGCACGGCCGGCTTGTACGGCGCGTTTGCTTTCGGTTCGCGCGGACTGGTGTGGTCGACGCTGGCCGCCGAGCTGATCGCGGCGCAAATCGAAGGGGAACCGTGGCCGATCGAACGTGAGCTGGCTGAAGCTATCGATCCAGGACGCTTCCTTCTACGGGCATTACGACAAGGCGAACTCGGCTAAAACGATCGGTCGGCAAACTATCCACCGCAGCCTGTGGATAACTTGTCGAATTTCACGCGAATGACCTGTGTACTCGCTGTGGGCGTAAACGGGACAACTTGGTCGCGCCGCGAATCCACCGAAAGTTGTTCCGAGTTCGCGCTCCGCCGCCCACACGTTCACTATCTGCTTATGCGCCCTTCAAGCGTTTGTAAACGTTGATGAAAATGGAGTTATCCACAGAAATCGTGCGGTCTTGTTAACTACTACTACATATATATAAACAAAACTTGTAAACCTTAAAACAAGCGTCATCGGCAGGCCCTCAAAGTTGAAAAACCGCGTTATCTCAGACGAAACGACAAGAAGATCCGGCTGCCTGAAAGTAGATTTTTCCTCATACAGACACGCCATAAGCCATTGTTACCGCTGGGTTTAAGCGTCCATGGAGATCGAACAGGCGTCGCCGGGAGCTATGGCACAATCCTCGTTCTTTCGTTTGGCCGCTTTGCCGGCTTATCGCTTCAAACCGGGCTCTGCAACGAGCAACACGGATTGAAAAGAACGCTGTAACCCTTGCCATGACGGCAACGGACCGACTGGCCAACCAGCGAATCGGCTGTCATATCGGCCGTCAATTGGCCGACGGATCCCAACGGGGTTTGACGGCGCCTGAAGAATCACCGGGCGACGAATCTTTCCGGCAACACGCACTGTTGCCGCGCACTACCTGCCCATTCACTGTCTATCTGCACTAGCTGCGAAGGAGAAGTCCTCACGATGAAGTCGGCCTTTTCATTCCTACCGGTTTGGCCACTCACACCCGATGCCATTTTTTGGGCCGGCCTTGCACTGGTCGCCGCCGGCCTCTGCGGTGAACTGCTCTGGCGCGCCTGGCGTTTGCCGCGCATTACGGGCTACGCTGTCATTGGCCTGATCGCGGGCAACGCGGGTTTTGGTGTGATCGATGTCAGTTCAGCCGGAATTTCGCGGCCCTTACTCGACGTCGCGCTCGGCCTGCTCCTGTTCGAGCTCGGCAGCCGGCTCGACTTGCGCTGGATTCGCCGCAATCCTTATCTGATCTTATCGAGTGTTGCTGAAAGCACGCTCACGTTCGGTTTCGTATTGATCGCGTTGACGCTGTGCAAAGTGCCGACCATGCCGTCTGTTGTGATCGCTGCAATCGCCATGGCAACATCGCCAGCCATGGTCATTCAACTGCGCACCGAACTGCGCGCGGAAGGCCAGGTCACACAACGATTGCTCACGCTGACCGCGCTCAACAGCATGTATGCGGTGATCGTGGAAAAACTCGCGGCCGGCGTGCTGCATCAGGAAATTTACGGCAACACGCTTGCAACAATCGTCCAGCCGCTTTATCTGCTGCTCGGTTCGCTCGCGCTGGCGCTCCTCCTCGCACTGGCCTGTAATCTGCTCTACAGGCGACTGAATACCAACGACGAGCATTCGTTCGTCGCGCTGTTCGGTCTCGTGCTGCTCGCCATCGCGATCGCGCATGTGTTCAAGCTGTCGACCATTCTTGCGTTGCTGGCGGCCGGCATCATCGTGAAGAATTCGAACGAGCGGCCGCAGCTCTGGCCAACACATTTCGGCACGGCGGGCTGGTTGCTGACCGTGATTTTGTTCGCACTGACGCTGACATCGTTCGAATGGCGCGATATCGCGCTGGGCGGTGTGGCTGCACTGGCGCTGATCGTGGCGCGTTTCATTGGCAAGCTGGCCGGCGTGCTGATCTTCGCGAAGCCGAGCGGCCTCAACTGGAAGCAGGGTGCGGCGCTCGGCGTGGCGTTGACGCCAATGTCGGCGCTCGCTTACCTGCTAGTCGACGATATGTACGTGCTGTATCCCGACTACGACCCGACGCTGCGGGCAATCGTGATGTGCTCGATCGTCGTGCTGCAAATTGTTACTCCGTTCCTCGTGTATCGCAGCTTGTCGGCGATTGGCGAACGGCGCGAGTAGTGTTCAAGTAAGGTTTAAGCAGCGTTTCATGCTGTTTTTCTCCTTTTTTGCGGGTCGCCGGGCGTGTCATCGAACCTGTCACGGAGCGCTTGAGCGCATGACCGGGTTTGCCCCGGCTTACCCGGCGCGTCGAGCCCATGACGTGTCGACCGGCGACCCAGGCTTTGTCAATCAAGAGGCACCATGTCACTCGAACCTTTCATCAACTCGGAGCCGTTCACCTTCGGCGTCGAACTCGAGATCCAGGTCGTCAACACGCATGACTACGACCTGACCAAGGCCGCCTCCGATCTCATGCGGCTCGTCAAGGACGAAAAGATCCCTGGCAGCATCACGCCGGAGATAACCGAAAGCATGATCGAGTTGTCCACCGGCATTTGTACGACACACGAACAGGCTTTAACGGACCTCCGTGCCATCCGCGACACTCTCGTGTCCGCTGCTGACCACCTCAACGTCGGGCTGTGTGGCGGTGGCACGCACGCCTTCCAGCAGTGGAGCGACCGCCAGATCTTCGATACACCGCGCTTTCAGTACCTTTCCGAGCTCTACGGTTACCTCGCGAAGCAGTTCACGGTGTTCGGCCAGCACGTGCACATTGGCTGCCCGGACCCGGACAGCGCGTTGTTCCTGCTGCATTCCATGTCGCGCTTCATTCCGCACTTCATCGCGTTGTCGGCTTCGTCGCCGTACGTGCAAGGGGTAGATACCGGCTTTCATTCCGCGCGCCTCAATTCTGTCTTTGCATTTCCGCTGTCCGGGCGGGCGCCGTTCACGCTCACGTGGGACAGCTTCGAGGAATATTTCTCGAAGATGGTCAGCACCGGCGTGGTCAACAGCATGAAAGATTTCTACTGGGACATCCGGCCGAAGCCGGGTTTCGGCACGATCGAAGTCCGGGTGATGGACACGCCGCTGTCGGTCGATCGCGCGGCCGCCATTGCTTGCTACATCCAGACGCTTGCGCGCTACCTGTTGCTCGACAAACCTCTGACGTTGAAAGAGGACGACTACCTCGTCTACACGTTCAATCGGTTTGAAGCTTGCCGCTTCGGCCTGGAAGGCAGTTGCATCGATCCGCAGACGGGCGAGCGCCGCACGATTGCCGAAGACATCCTCGCGACGCTTGACGTGATCGCGCCTCACGCCGAAGCGCTTGGTTCGAACGAAGCACTGCGCCAGGTCGGCGATATCGCCCGCAGCAACATGAACGATGCAACCTGGTTACGCGGTGTTTTCGATCGCGAGCGTTCGCTGCACGAAGCGGTGCGTCAGCAGTGCCTGCAGTGGCGGGAGTGATAGATCGGCCTTGGCTCCAGCGGTTTGACCGCCTCCCGAAAAAAGAAACCTGCTCTCCGGCGGGTTTTTTTTCGTCATTTTCTTTGGAGTCGCTCCTCGATAACGCGTCTCCAAGGTTTACTGTCATGAGTTCGTATACATACGTAATAGTAGTTAACAAGCATCGTGCAATTCTGTGGACAACCGATAAAATCTCCACAAACTCAACAGTTTGGAGTGCGCATAACTACGGTGTGGGGTCTTGCATCGAGCGGGGTTTTGAGGGATAACAATTTGGCGGATTGGCACGCTGGGGGGTTATCAAGAATCGGCGCACATCCAATAATGTGGTTATCCACGGCCTTATCCACACTGTTTTGTGAATAACTAAGGTGTACGTTTGGTTCCAGTCGCTTAGAATGTCGGTTTTACCGGTAGGGGGATGCAACACCGGTGAAACAAATGAAGCGCTCGACGGTCTAGAACAGGCGCCACGGAGAAACATAGAAGTCCTGATCCGGACGACGAACTAGCTGCATCGGTTTGATCGCCCGAATTTTGAGACGGTAGTTGATACGAAAGGATTCGCCGGTCGGGTATGCCGGCGATTGAGCCTGCAGCGACTTGGGTAAAACGAGCGGGGTCTGACGTTTTACCGGTTTCAAGCCGTTGCCGAACCATCAGATAAGCATCAAGAAAGACGAAGCGAACGACTATGAGCGAAGGCGTATACGGAGAGCAGGCCACAGGGCGGGTGACCCATGGTTTGCTGCGGTTGAGCACGGCGATGCGTAGCCAGGCATGGGAATGGGCTGAGGGTGCGGGCTTGACGCCGACCCAGGGCGAAATTCTCGTGTTGCTGATGCAGCGGCGCGGACCAATGCGGCTTGGCGAGATCGCACGGGAAACGGCGTTGACCGCCGCGACCACGAGCGATGCCGTCAGCACGCTGGAAGGCAAGGGTCTGGTCGAAAAGCGCCGCGCGCTGGACGACGGGCGCGCGCTGGCAGTACGCCTGACCGCACGCGGAAAGACGGCGGCAAAGAAGGCGCTGGTATGGCCGGAGTTCTTGTCCAAGGCAGTCGGCACGTTGAAAGCCGACGAGCAGTCACAGTTGTATCGGAGCCTGCTCAAGACCATTCGACAGCTCGAAGTGGTGGAGCAGATTCCGCCGCATCGCATGTGCCTGAGCTGCGAGCACCTCGAAGCGAGCAAGAACCCGAAGAAGACGCCGCATCACTGCGCGTTGCTGAAGATCGACATGGCCGATACCGACCTGCGTCTCGATTGTTCGGTATACGAAGAAGGCGATCTCGCCAAGCAGAAGAAGAACTGGAAGATCTTCGCGCAGGTCGCGTAAGCGTCGCTGCCTGAAGCTTCACGTTTGCCGTCCGTGCTTCGCGCTCAAGGCGCGAAGCACGCCGGTGTCGGTTAGACTATCCGAGCCGCGTGCCCGTTGGCGGTGCGCCGGCTGCTCGACCGTGCCTCTCCTTCGTGTGCGCCGCCTCATGCCGCGCACTGATCTCAGCTTGCCGGCTTTCCTGGGTGACCGCCGATGAAACGTGAAGTCCTGGCGATACGCCACGTCTATTTCGAAGATCTCGGCAGCCTGGAACGGGTGTTGGGCGATCGCGGCCAGCTGGTGCGTTATCTCGACGTGGGCCGCGCTCGTATTGACGCTCCCAATCCGCTCGATACTTCGTTAATGGTCGTCCTCGGCGGCCCGATCGGCGCTTATGATGACGCGCTGTTTCCTCATCTGAATCCATTGCTCGCCATGCTGGAAAAGCGCATTGCGGCGGGCTTGCCGACTATCGGCATCTGCCTGGGTGCGCAGTTGATTGCCCGTGCGCTCGGCGCGAAGGTTTATCCGGCGGCGCAAAAAGAACTCGGCTGGAAGGCGCTGACGCTGACCGAGGCGGGACGGGCTTCCGCTTTGCGGCATCTCGAAGCGGATGGTCAGTCAACGCCGGTTCTCCATTGGCACGGCGACACCTTCGATCTCCCCGATGGCGCCACGCGGCTGGCATCCACAGATCTTTGCGAGAACCAGGCCTTCAGCTGGGGCGACCATGTCCTGGGCCTGCAATGCCATCCGGAAGTCCTGGTCGACCGTTTCGAAAGCTGGCTTGTTGCGTATCCGGGCGAAGTGGCGGAAAGCGGGACTACCGTAACTGCCTTACGGGCTGACACCGTCCGGTACGGCCCGGCGCTCGAACTCGCCGCGCGCAAGATGTTTGGCGAATGGCTGGACCGTTTCGAGCCAGCCAAATAAAGGTTTAGACGAACTGAAGGTAACGCACCATGAATCCTGTGATTGACGCCGTGCTTGCCGGAGAAGTTGCACCGCTCGGCACGCAGGGCAAATACAGCGCGATTCACAAAGTGCCGGTACCGGCGCGCGTTCGGGTGGGTGAAACCGGGTTGGAAGGCGATCACCAGTTCGAACGCAAGCATCATGGCGGCCCGGAGAAGGCGCTGCATCACTATAGCCGTGACCACTACGCCGTCTGGCGTGACGAATGGCCGGTATCGTCTACGGGTTTGGCTCGTTTTGACACTCCCGGCGCATTCGGCGAAAACATCTCGACACGCGGTTTGAATGAAGCAGATGTGTGCGTCGGCGATGTGTTTCGTCTTGGTACGGTGATCGTGCAGGTATCGCAGCCGCGCCAGCCGTGCTGGAAACTCAACCTCCATTTTTCCCGCCATGACATGTCGCGCCGCGTGCAGGACACGCGTCGTACAGGCTGGTATTACCGCGTTCTGGAACCCGGTGAAATAGAGGCGGGTGACGTCATGGAACGGCTTGCGCGGCCGCATCCCGAATGGAGCATTGAACGGTTGCTGCGGGTGTTTTACGTTGATCGGGATGACCAGTCAGCGCTCGAGCAGATGACAGCGCTTGCGGCGCTGACACCATCGTGGAGAAGCACGGCGGCAAAGCGGCTCGATACCGGCCGAGTCGAGTCTTGGGCGATGAGATTGAACACGCCTGACGAGTTGAAGTAGACGGCGAGGGCGCCGGCATTTTGGTCAAGCGACACGGTCTGCTGTCAGCAGGGAAAAAACCGAAGTGCTATTCTAAAACGCCCCTTTTTCCTCCCTCCGGAAACCCTCCCATGAGCGCTCTGTTTTCGCCCTTCACGCTGCGAGGCGTGACGCTTCCGAACCGCATCGTGGTCTCGCCGATGTGCCAGTACTCAGCCGAACGCGGCGAAGCCACTGCGTGGCACATGATCCACCTCGGACACCTCGCGCTCTCGGGCGCCGGCATGCTCTGCCTCGAAGCAACCTCGGTCGAACCCGATGGCCGTATCACGCCCGGCGACCTCGGCCTCTGGGACGACGCGACTGAAGCTGCGCTCAAACCGGTCATCGACGCCATTCGAAAGCATTCGCATATCGCCATCACAATGCAGGTCAGCCACGCAGGCCGCAAAGCGTCGAGCGCAGTGCCCTGGGAAGGCGGTCAGTTGATCGCGGTTTCCGACGGCGGCTGGATGCCCTCGGCGCCGTCGGCGATCCCGCATAAAGAAGGCGAAACGCCGCCGCTAGCTCTCGATGCAGCCGGCCTGATCCGCATACGCGAAGCCTTCGTGGCGACGGCGAAGCGCGCCGCGCGCTTGGGGGTCGATGCACTTGAAGTGCACGCGGCCCACGGTTATCTGCTGCATCAGTTCCTCTCACCGCTTGCCAACCAGCGCACCGATGAATACGGCGGCTCGCTCGAAAACCGGATGCGTTTTCCGCTGGAAGTCTTCGACGCCGTGCGCGCTGCTTTTCCCGCCGATAAACCTGTCGGCCTGCGTGTGTCGGCATCGGATTGGGTGGAAGGTGGATGGGATCTCGAGCAGACCATCGCGTTCGTGAAAGAGTTGCAGAAACACAAGGTGGACTGGATCGATGTGTCTTCGGGCGGCGTTTCCCCGCTGCAAAAAATTCCGCTGTCGCCGGGTTATCAACTGCCGTTTGCCAAAGCCATCAAGGAAGCTACGGGCGTGAATACCATGGGCGTGGGTCTCATCACCGACCCGCAGCATGCCGAAGAAATTATTGAGTCGGGAGAGGCGGATCTCGTCGCGTTGGCGCGTGCGCTGCTCTACAATCCGCGCTGGCCGTGGCACGCGGCTGCGCAACTGGGTGCGACCGTTGAAGCGCCGCCGCAATACTGGCGCTCGCAGCCGCGCGATCAGAAAGCGTTGTTCGGCGATATCTCGTTCGGTCAACGCTGAAACTCGCGGCTTGAATTTATGGAGCGGTTGAATTCGTGCGCGCCTAACGTGTACGATGCCGTTGTTCGCCTGCATGGTTTCAACCTCACGTGGGCGGCGAACGACCGAGAATTGCAGCACATGAAGTAACCGATGCAAACGAAGCAACTCATGCAATGAGAAAGACAGCAACGCGGCGGCGCCTCGCATTCAGGCCGCCGCGTTTTTTTGATCCACGTTCCGGTTCGTCACCGTTCGCGTGAAACCGGGACGGGGCGAAGTTGAAGTGTCTGCTAAGCCAAACCGATTCGTTTTAAAGGATTCATTCGATGAGTTCACGGAGGGTCGCCGTCCGCCGTTCGGGCATACACGGCAAGGGCGTGTTCGCCGCGATGCCGCTTGCCAAAGGCGAACGGATAATCGAGTACAAAGGCGAACGTATTTCGTGGAAAGAGGCGTTGCGCCGTCATCCGCACAACCCTGACGAGCCGAACCATACGTTCTATTTCGCGCTCGAAAATGGCAAGGTGATCGACGGCAAAGTCGACGGCAACAGCGCACGCTACATCAACCATTCGTGCGCGCCGAATTGCGAAGCCGAAGAGAAGGAAGGGCGCGTGTTCATCCACGCGCTGCGTGCGATCAAGGAAGATGAAGAGCTGTACTACGACTACGGTCTTGTCATCGACGGTCGCATCACGAAGAAGCTCAAGAAGGAATACGAGTGCCGCTGCGGCGCCAAAAAGTGCCGCGGCACCATGTTGGCGTTGAAGAAGAAAAAGTAGGGCTTTCGCAGAGGATGTCAGCTAAACGAACGCCACGGCAGGTTTCCTCCGTGGCGTTTTTCATGCTGTTTTCAAAGGCATCCGCACGATGAAACGCGCGCCGCCCTCGGGCGCTGGAGCGTCTTCGTAATGCACGCTGCCGTTATGCAGGATCATGATGTCGTGGACGATTGCGAGACCTAGTCCGGCGCCGCCTTCCACGCCGTGGCCATCGCCGCGGAAAAAGCGTTTGAACAGATCCGGCTGCTGTTCCAGCGGCACGCCCGGACCGTTGTCTTCCACCACGATTTCGCCCATCTTGCGGCCGGTTTCATCGACGGTCTGCGTCACCGTGACGGTTACACGCGCACCTTCGGCCCGCGACGTGGGTACGTATTTCAGTGCGTTATCGATGAGATTGGCGATCACCTCGCGCACTAGCACGAGATTGCCGCGCACGATCAGCGGATGTTCGTTGTCGGGGTCATCGAGACGCTGGAAGCCCAGGTCGACTCCGGCAGCAAGCGCGCGCGGCACCCATTCGGCGCCGGTTTCGAACGCAAGCGTGGCGTAATCGAAGTCAATGAAACGCGCGGCCTGTTCGCCCGGCTCGGCCCGAGCGAGCGAGAGCAGTTGATTCGACAAGCGCACAGCGCGATCCGCCGATGCCCGCAGCTCCCTGACGGCGTCCAGCACCTTCGCAGGGTCCTTGGCGGTCGCTGCCTGCTCGGCATGCAGCTTCACGGCGGTGAGCGGCGTACGCAGCTGGTGGGCGGCATCGGCAATAAATTTGCGCTGCCCGTCCAGCGCAGTTTTCAGGCGGTCGAGCAGGGCGTTCATCGCGCTCGTCAGCGGACGGATTTCGACAGGAACGAACGATTCGTCGACCGGTTCCAGCGACATGTGAGTCTGCCGGTTGAGGGTATCGGCGAGATCGGTCAGCGGGTTGAGCTGCTGGTTCACCACACGCCATACGATCACCCAGCCCGCCAGCAGGAGCAGCAGCAGCGGCATCATGATGGCGACCATGAACTCGACGGCTATCCTATAGCGGGAGCCCACGCGCTGCGCCACTTCCACGACGATCGGATTGCCGCGCGCCTGATCCACGCGCACCTGCGCCGCACGCACGCTCGTGCCCTGGAAGTACGTCTCGAAGATATAGGCGTAGTGGATCCGGCGCACGTTCGTGCCGGTCAGCGGGAGATCGGGTTCGCCCGCGATTTCGCTGTCGCCGTCGCTGATCCGGTAGATCAGTTGTTCGACGGGATCCGAGAACATCGCGCGGGCGAGCGGCGGCACCGTCACCGGTGCGTCGACGCCCGCTAGCTGGATTTGCTTGGAGATAGCCGTCGCGAGATCGGCGAGCGAGCGGTCGACCACGTGCTGCGTGTATTGCCACGCAAGCCAGTACGCCATCAATCCGCTCATTAACGCGAGCAGCGACAGCGGCGCGGCAAGGCGGCGCAACAGCGAACGCCGCAGGCTGGGCGGCACGCGCGCGGACGTGGTTGCCGAGCGCGCCAGATGCAGCCAGTCGGCGCGTTCGAAACGTTCGTCAGGCGTGCGCCGGGGAGGGAATCGCAAGGTACTGGTTATCGCTCGTCAGGCTGGTTGAGCCATCGACAAACCACTTACGCGGTGGCCTGCCGGATTTCCTGCAGCAAGTAGCCGAAGCCCCGCACCGTCACGATTTCCACGCGGCAGTTTTCGAGTTTCTTGCGAACCCGGTGCACGTAGACTTCAATGGCGGTGTCGCCCAGATCGCCGCCGAAGTGCGTCAGGTGATCCTGCAATTGCGCCTTGCTGACTACACGGCCGTGGCGCAGCAACAGCATTTCGAGGACGGCGAATTCACGCGGCGACAGTTCGAGCGGTTTTTCGTCGTTGAAAATGCGGCGATCGACGCCCGAGAGGCGCAAGCCGCCCAGCGATACTTCCGGACGCGGTACATCGCCATGCGGGCCGCTGCGGCGCATCACGGCGCGAATACGCGCTTCGAGTTCGGAGGGTTCAAACGGTTTGAGCATGTAGTCGTCGGCGCCGCTGTTCAGGCCCTGGACGCGGTCATGCAGTTCGTCGCGCGCGGTCAGGATAATCACTGGCGTATGACGATTGCCCTGGCGGAAACGTGACAACAGCGTCATGCCGTCGATACCCGGCAAGCCGAGATCGAGAATCACCAGTTCATGGCGATTTTGCGTGAGGGCTTGCTCCGCGAAAATGCCGTCGTGGACCATATCGACGGTAAAGCCGGCTTGTTCAAGGCTACTTTGAATGCCGCGCGCGATGGGGCGGTCGTCTTCGATCAGAAGGATTCGCATGGAAGTCGCTCTTATACGATGGGTTGGGCTCGATTGCGCGTCGCGGCCGCCAGCCGGAATTGCCTACCTTTCTTACCGCGGCGCCGTCCGAGTCATATCAGCAATCCTTTTACGCCAAACGCTGCACGCGCCTCGTTGTGCAGCGATTCTCCTGCGGCCGGACATGCCGGAATTCCCCAGTCCGCGGACACCACTCCGCGACCGGTTTCCAGCACGTCCGTTTGGTCCCCGTGGCGACAATTGCGGTCACTGCAAGAGACAAACGGACTGTCCAAACCGTGTGCGCTGCTGATTGTACAGTGTCGGTCTGTGCCGCCAATGGACTGGAGCCGTCAGAGCGCTGAGGGCGTAGTGAAAGCTTACGCCTGTATTAATAGTTTTCTTTCTCGTTGAAAGATTCCATTGTCTCAGACTTGCGAATACCTTTGTTTCTGCTTTCGAATAAGCGAGTTTTGTCCCCATGCGGCCCTTTCCAGCTCGCTTATTGCGGATTTTGAATGTCATCGTTTGTAATACGACTGTTACGCATTTGTCGCGGAAGTCAGGTTGGTAAGCAGATCTCACGCGGTTCAGGTGATGGAATCGATGAATTTTGCGAGCGCGATATCGCGTTCCGTCAGCCCTTTTGCGGTATGCGTCGAGAGCGTGATTTCCACCTTGTTGTACACATTCGACCATTCTGGATGGTGGTCCATTTCCTGCGCTTTTATTGCCACGCGGGTCATGAAACCGAATGCTTCGTTGAAATCGGCGAACTTGAAACTTCGGTGAATTGAACTGCCATCCGCGCTGAGCTGCCAGTGCTTTAACTCCGCGAGAAGTTTGGGCAGTTCTTCCGTTGTAAGCTTCTTGACCATGTTGGCTCTCCTTGCTCGATCGATGGTTTCAGGGCGTCTGCGCAACGCATGCGCTCAAGGGATCGGGGGATCACGCGGTAAGCTTGCGTCTTTCGGCTTTTCACGCAGGATATCCACATGGTCGACCTTGATCACTTCGATCTCGCGCTGCTCGACGTTCTTCAGCGCTTCGGCCGCGCAACGCATCAACAACTCGGCGAGGAAGTGCCGTTGTCGCCCTCGCAGATCGGTCGCCGCCTGCAACGCCTGGAGGCGACTGGCGTGATCGATGGTTACCGGGTTGTGCTGCGCCCCGAAAAACTCGGCCTCGGCGTGACCGCTTTCACGAGCCTCAAGCTGAAGCATCACGGCGATACCGTTATCGACCAGTTCCAGCAGCAGATCGAAGCCCTGCCCGAAGTGCTCGAATGCCATGCGACCGTTGGCGACGCCGATTATCTGCTGCGAATTGTTGCGCCGGATCTGAACGCGCTGTCAACGTTCGTCATGAAAAAGCTGATGCGAGTTCCCGGCGTAGACAGCGTGCGCTCCAATATTGTGCTGACCACATTCAAGCGCAACGGACCGCTACCGCTGGGACATCTCGCCGCCACTCCGCCAGATTCGCCTGATTAGGCTGGCGAGTTTAAGCCGGTTCAGTCAGCAAGTCGACGTACGCGACCGGCACGAGGTCGCTCGACGACACGCCAAGCTTGGCGAACAATTCCTCGGCTTCCTTTTCGCCGCCGGCTTCGTCGTCGTCCTGGCCAAGCAGCACTTCCAGTTCGATGAAATCGCCTAGTCCGTCCACGCGGTCCAGATGAATCCGCGTGCGCCCGACGATATACACGTGCCGCTCCTTATTCACAATTCCGCGCGTGTTCAGCGCCTGTGCGAGCAGCGCGTGGGTGGCTTCGGGGTTGGTTACCGGGCTGCGCGAGTAGTACGACACCTTCGGGCCGTCGCGGTCATCGCGTTGATAGAAAATCAGTTCGGCCGGCGTGTTGTCATCGAATTGACGCAGTTTCAGGCGGCCGTTCGGCACATCGTAGAAAAAATCCTGCTGGCGGTAGATCATCGGCGGTTCGCTGGCTAGCGCTGCCGCTTGCGCCAGAAGCTGGTCGAACTGATGCGCGCGAGCCTTGATTTCGATATTGCGTGCCATGTTTGGGATTTCCTGTTCACGTGGGCGCCAGATGCGCGACCCTCAGACTAACAAAATTTGATGACCGGGAGATTCATCGGCTTCCGGTCATGACGTTCAAAACGATGGTTCAGGCGACTATGTCGCCCATTGATCTTCGATCAGACGTAACGCCGCCGCGATGCTCGGCTCCTCGCGGCGCTCCGCCAACACGATGAACGAAAGCTGGGTAGGCACGGTGACGCCTTCCACAATAGTCAGCGCATGCGCATGCGCTTCGGCCAGCGCGATGGAATCGCGCACGAGCGTCAGGCCAACGCCCGACTTGACCAGATCGAGCATTGACGGCTCCTGGTCCACTTCTGCCACTTTGACTGGCTGGACCCCGTGGGCGTCGAAGATCCGCGTGAGCAGGCGGTTGTGCGCCGATTCCGGCGGCGTCCAGATCCAGGGCAGCCGGGCAAGCGCCACCCAGCCATTCGCCCCACCTTCCGAACGGTCCGGTCGGTTCACGCGCTCCTTCCAGCCCGCCGGCGCCAGCACGCGATACAGATACGGCTTCAATTGCACGACATGAAAGCGGTCCGGATCGCGGGGTTCATCGATTGCCGGATCGCCGATATAAAACCCCACATCGAGATCGCGCGACTTGATCCGCTCGAGCACCCAGCCTGACATGCCATGCCGCAACGCGGTTTCAATGCGCGGATACGTCTCCACAAGCGCCCGCAAGAAGCCGCCCAGACGCAGGAATTCGGGATCGAGGATCGTCCCGATGGTCAGGCGGCCGCTGACTTCGTGGCGAAGCGCGGCAGCCGCACGCTGGACCTCGCTCGCGGCCGTCAGCGCTCGCTCGGCGTGCGGCAGGAGGGCTTCACCGTCGCGCGTGAGGATCAAGCCGTGCGACGTCCGCGAAAACAACGCGACGCCCAGCGTCTCCTGCAGATTCTTGATCTGCAGGCTGACGGCGGGCTGCGACACGTGCAACAACACGGCCGCGCGCGTGAGATTGCCCTCGCGGGCGACGGTGACAAAAGCGCGGAGAAGAGTCAGGTCCATGCCTGATATTAGCGCAGCTTATAAAGCTGTTGAAGATATCTGATTGGATTGCTGCACTGCGTCCGCAGTATTTTGCCGATTGGGGATAAGTGAAGGCCGCTTGAAGCGGTTTGGGCAGGAGACACAGATGAAACAGGACGCGCGCAAGCTTGAGGGTGAATTTGATTACATCATTGTGGGCGCGGGAACGGCCGGATGCGTGCTTGCCAACCGGCTGACCGAAGATGCCGATGTGAGTGTGCTGCTGCTGGAGGCCGGCGGCAGGGATAACTATCACTGGATTCATGTACCGGTCGGGTACCTGTATTGCATTGGCAATCCGCGCACGGACTGGCTTTATAAAACGCAGGCTGAAGCTGGACTCGATGGGCGATCGCTTTCGTACCCGCGAGGTCGTGTGCTGGGCGGTTGCTCGTCGATCAACGGCATGATCTACATGCGCGGCCAGCGCGAGGATTACGACGACTGGGCGCGCATTACCGGCGATCGCGACTGGTCCTGGGATTCGGTGTTGCCGGTATTCAAGCGCAGTGAAGATCACCATGGCGGTGGGAATCAATGGCATGGCGCCGGCGGCGAATGGCGTGTCGAGAAACAGCGGCTGAAGTGGAAGGTGCTGGAAACATTCGCGCAGGCGGCTCAGGAGAGCGGTCTTCCCGCTACCGACGATTTCAATCGTGGCGACAATACGGGTGTTGGTTACTTCGATGTGAACCAGCGCAGCGGGATTCGGTGGAATGCATCGAAGGCATTTTTGCGCCCGGCGATGAAGCGGCCCAATCTCACCATCATCACGGGCGCTCATACTCAGCGGCTGGTGATGGAGGGCAAGCGTTGCGTGGGTGTGGAATATCGTGGTGGCGATACAGACTATCTTGCCAAGGCGCGATGCGAAGTGATTCTGAGTGCGGGCGCGGTGAATTCGCCGCAACTGCTGGAGTTATCCGGCATTGGGAACGGGGCGCGGCTGCAGCGGCTGGGTATTGACGTGGTGCAGGACCTGCAGGGTGTGGGCGAGAATTTGCAGGATCATCTACAACTTAGGATGGCTTACAAAGTGCGTGGCGTGCGGACGTTGAACACGTTGTCGGCGCATTGGTGGGGTAAGGCGTGGATCGGCTTGCAGTACATGTTGATGCGCAGCGGGCCCATGTCGATGGCGCCGTCGCAACTGGGGGCGTTCGCCAAGTCCAATCCAGATGATTCGACCATTACGCGGCCAGATGTCGAGTATCACGTGCAGCCGTTGTCACTTGACCGGTTTGGCGAGCCGTTGCATTCGTTCAATGCGTTCACGGCTTCGGTGTGTCCGTTGCGGCCCACGTCGCGCGGGAGTGTTCATATTGCGACGCCGGATGCGCGAGATGCGCCTTTGATTGCGCCTAATTATTTGTCGACTGATCGTGATCGTGAGGTTGCGGTCAATGCGTTGCGTTTGACGCGGCGGATTGTGAGCGCACCGGCGTTGGCGAAATATTCACCGGAGGAGATTTTGCCGGGACCGGCATTCCAGACGGACGCGGAACTAGCTATTGCGGCAGGTAAAGTTGGGACGACTATTTTTCATCCGGTGGGTACGTGCCGGATGGGAACGGATAACGATCCGGCTGCTGTTGTTGATGGACGTTTGCGCGTGATTGGGGTGAGCGGGTTGCGGGTGGTCGATGCATCGGTGATGCCGACTATCACCTCAGGCAACACGAACTCACCGACATTGATGATCGCTGAGCGGGCGAGCGAGATGATTCGCGCCGATCGACGGTTTTTGTTTTCTCTCGCACCGGTGAACGGAACGCCTGGCTGATTTCGCTCGCGGTGGTAATTGGTTCAGACTTCGGGATTAGCGAATGACTAGATCCGTCCCTCGGGTCTGTCGCTAATCCTGAAAAGCGGTAGCCCGACATGGACTTCGACCGCTAACCCGGGAACTGACAATCCGGGTCCGACCGCAGACCTTAGCCACGACCAACCGGCATAAACCCGACGATCACCCTAACAACCCGACCCCCAAACCCGTCCACCGGTGCGAACGAAATTCGATGCCATCCGGTGCGAACGAAAAACCAGCCTCAAAACTAAGTGCAAATCCCGATGATTGCGCTGCATCATTGGCGCGACAATAAGGCGTGCGCGCTTGTTGCACCGCAGGTCTGCATCACGATTGTGCAGCACGCAAGAAATGCAACAGCGGGGCGACAAAACCGCAACAGCAACAACGCGATCACCGAACACATACACCGCCAGCACAATCACGGGGCATGCGCCAAAAGCGCACCGAGCTGAAGCTGAAACAAAGGCTCAAACAAAGCACGGAAGGGGACATGATTCTCGGCGACACGATTCTGGAAACGCGCGGCCTGACAAAAGAGTTCAAAGGCTTCACCGCCGTCAACGGTGTGAACCTGCGCGTGCGTCGCGGCTCGATCCACGCATTGATCGGCCCCAACGGCGCGGGCAAAACCACCTGCTTCAACCTGCTCACCAAGTTCCTTGAACCTACCGCAGGACAAATCGTCTTCAACGGTATCGACATCACCGGCGAACGTCCCGCGCAAATCGCTCGTCGCGGTGTCATCCGTTCATTTCAGATTTCTGCTGTATTTCCGCATCTGACAGTGATGCAGAACGTGCGCATCGGTTTGCAACGCTCGCTCGGTACATCGTTCAAATTCTGGAAAAGCGAACGGGTCCTCAACGAACTCAATGACCGCGCAATGGATCTGCTTACCCAGGTCGGCCTGACCGATTTCGCCGATACCACTACGGTCGAACTTTCCTACGGCCGCAAACGCGCGCTCGAAATTGCCACCACGCTTTCGATGGAACCCGAACTCATGCTCCTCGATGAACCCACGCAAGGCATGGGTCACGAAGACGTCGACCGCGTGACGGCGCTGATCAAGAAAGTATCGGCGGGACGCACGATCCTGATGGTCGAACACAACATGAACGTGATCGCAGGCATCTCCGACACCATCACCGTCCTTCAACGCGGTGAAGTGCTGGCTGAAGGCAGCTATGCAGAGGTATCGAAGAACGCGCTGGTGATGGAAGCCTACATGGGCAGCGCCGACGCAGCCCTCTCCGGAGCGCACGCATGAGCACGATCGTGGAAGAACGCCGCGCGGAACAATTGCGTGAGGCATCGACTCAGGAGCCGGCGCTAGAGCTCGTTGGCGCGCAAGCCTGGTACGGTGAATCGCACATTCTTCATGGTGTGGATCTGACCGTGCATCGAGGCGAAGTGGTCACGCTGCTCGGACGCAACGGTGCAGGGCGCACGACTACGCTGCGCGCCATCATGGGCCTGACCGGCCGTCGCACGGGATCGATTCGTATCGGTGGACATGAAACCGTCGGCATGTCGACGCACAAGATCGCGCACTACGGTGTGGGGTATTGCCCGGAAGAGCGCGGCATCTTTTCAAGCCTCTCGTGCGAAGAGAACCTGCTTCTGCCGCCGCTTGTAGGTAACGCGAAAGACGCCATGTCGATCGACGAAATCTATTCGATGTTCCCTAATCTCAAGGAGCGCCGCAGCAGCCAGGGCACGCGCTTGTCGGGTGGAGAACAGCAAATGCTGGCCGTTGCGCGCATCTTGCGTACCGGCGCGAATCTGCTGCTGCTTGATGAAATTTCGGAAGGGCTTGCGCCTGTCATCGTCCAGACGCTCGCGCGAATGATCATGATGCTAAAGGCGCGTGGCTACACCATCGTGATGGTCGAACAAAATTTTCGTTTTGCAGCACCACTCGCCGATCGCTTTTATGTCATGGAGCACGGGAAGATCGTCGAGCATTTCAACTCCGGTGAACTCGAAACGAAAATGCCGGTCCTGCACGAACTGCTCGGGGTTTAGGACGTTAGATGCACGCTCAACGTGCGCTCAACGCAAGTTCAACGCATCAGCACGCGGCCAGCCGCAAGAACAACAACTCAACGGAGACTGTAATGAAGAAGAAGACCCTCGCGCGCCTGTCGGGCATCTGCCTCGCGGTTGCCGCAGCCACAGCCTCGCTGATGGCCGGCAACGTCCAGGCAGCGCCCGGCGACACGGTGAAGATCGGCTATATCACGGACTTATCAGGCCTGTATGCGGACATCGACGGCCCGGGCGGCCTCGAAGCCATCCGCATGGCAATTGCCGATTTCGGCGGCAAGGTGAACGGCAAGCCGATCGAACTCGTCTACGCGGATCACCAGAACAAGGCGGATATTGCGGCATCGCGGGCGCGTGAGTGGATCGATCGCGACGGCGTGAACGTGATCATCGGCGGCACGAATTCGGCGACTGC
Source organism: Caballeronia sp. SBC1 (assembly GCF_011493005.1). Taxonomy (NCBI): domain Bacteria; kingdom Pseudomonadati; phylum Pseudomonadota; class Betaproteobacteria; order Burkholderiales; family Burkholderiaceae; genus Caballeronia; species Caballeronia sp. SBC1. The sequence continues at coordinate 3,957,485 of NZ_CP049156.1, read as the reverse complement.
GCTCTCGACCAATCAGGTAGCCGGCGAAAAGCATATTCCGTACATCAACATTGGTGCAGGCGCGGACAACCTGACCAACGAGCAGTGCACGCCATACACCGTCCACTACGCATACGACACCATGGCGCTCGCCAAAGGCACGGGTTCCGCCGTGACGAAACAGGGCGGCAAGACGTGGTTCTTCCTGACCGCCGACTATGCGTTCGGCAAGGCGCTGGAAAAGAACACGTCGGACGTGGTGAAGGCGAACGGTGGCCAGGTCCTTGGCGCGGTGCGTCACCCATTGTCGGCGTCTGACTTCTCGTCGTTCCTGTTGCAGGCGCAATCGTCGAAAGCACAGGTGCTGGGTCTGGCGAACGCCGGCGGCGACACGATCAACTCGATCAAGGCCGCGAAAGAGTTCGGTATCACGAAGACGATGAAGGTCGCTGCGCTGCTGATCTTCCTGTCGGACATCCACAGTCTGGGTCTCGAAACCGCACAAGGTCTGGTCGCAACCGACAGCTGGTACTGGAACAAGGACGCGACAACACGCGCCTGGGCACAGCGTTATTTCGCGAAGATGAAGAAGATGCCGACGAGTCTTCATGCCGCCGATTACTCCGCTGTCACCACGTACTTGAAGGCGGTGCAAGCAGCCGGCACGACGGATAGCGACAAGGTGATGGACCAGTTGCACAAGATGAAGATCAACGACTTCTACGCGCAGAACGGCTACATCCGTGCAGACGGAAGCATGATCCACGACATGTACCTGATGCAAGTTAAGACGCCGGCGGAATCGAAGGAACCTTGGGACTACTACAAGATCACGGCGACCATCCCGGGCGACCAGGCTTTCGACACCAAGGCGGAGTCGCGCTGCGCGTTGTGGAAGTAAGCGGCCGGTTTATAGCGGCACTGCGGGTTCAGGTGTGACGCCTAGGGCGCTGAAGCTTACGCGCCGTTCGTGATCCGCATGATCGATCGACGCATGACGGCTTGCTCATCTTGAGCCAGGTTGGCATGCGTCGAAACTACTCTGACGGCAGATTCAATGGAAATTTTCGGCATTCCGCTCGCGGCGATGATGAGCCAGTTGCTGCTTGGGCTGGTGAACGGATCGTTCTACGCCATCTTGAGCCTTGGCCTTGCGGTGATTTTCGGCCTGCTCAACGTGATCAACTTCGCCCACGGCGCGTTGTTCATGCTGGGCGCGATGCTCACATGGATGGGTTTCTCGTATTTCAATGTGCCGTACTGGGCCATGCTCGTGCTCGCGCCGCTGATCGTGGGTGTGTTCGGCATCGTGATCGAACGGACGATGTTGCGCTGGCTCTACAAGCTCGACCATCTGTATGGCTTGCTGCTGACCTTCGGCTTGACGCTGGTTATTGAAGGCGTGTTCCGGTCTATCTATGGTTCATCCGGCCAGCCCTACGATGTCCCCGCACTGCTGTCCGGCGCGACGAATCTCGGCTTCATGTACCTGCCGAATTATCGTGCGTGGGTGGTGCTGGCATCGCTGGTTGTGTGCTTCGCGACGTGGTTCGTGATCGAGAAAACGCGGCTGGGTGCGTATCTTCGCGCGGGCACCGAGAACCCGAAAATGGTCGAGGCGTTTGGCATCAACGTGCCGTTGATGGTCACGCTCACCTACGGTTTTGGTGTCGCGCTCGCGGCGTTCGCCGGCGTGCTTGCCGCGCCCGTGATCCAGGTATCGCCGCTGATGGGGCAATCGATGATCATCACGGTTTTCGCGGTGGTCGTTATCGGCGGTATGGGGTCGATCATGGGCTCGATCCTGACCGGCCTCGGGCTTGGCGTGATTGAAGGCCTGACGCGCGTGTTCTATCCGGAAGCCTCGGCGACCGTCGTTTTCGTGATCATGGCGCTGGTGCTGCTCGTGCGCCCGGCGGGACTTTTCGGCAAGGAAAAATGATGGTTAGGAAAGTGCTCTACGGCGTGTTGCTTGCCGGCCTGATCGCGGCACCGTTCCTCGGCGTGTACCCGGTCTTCATGATGAAAGTGCTGTGTTTCGCGCTGTTGGCGGCCGCCTTCAATTTGTTGATCGGCTATACGGGCCTGCTTTCGTTCGGTCACGCGATGTTCCTCGCCAGCGCCGGTTATTCCGCCGGTTATGCAATCCAGACGCTTGGCTTTACACCTGAACTTGGTGTGATCGCTGGCACGGCAATCGCGACATTACTGGGTCTAGTGGTCGGCCTGTTTGCGATCCGGCGCCAAGGCATCTACTTCGCAATGGTCACGCTGGCGCTCGCCCAGATGGTTTATTTCGTATTCCTTCAGGCGCCGTTCACGCATGGCGAAGACGGGATGCAAGGCGTGCCGCGCGGCAAACTGTTTGGGGCGATCAGCCTCAGTTCCGACCTGACGCTCTACTACATCGTGCTTGTGGTGATGGTGCTGGCGTTTGGATTTATCGTGCGCGTGGTGCATTCGCCGTTCGGGCAAGTGCTGATCGCGATCAAGGAGAATGAGCCGCGCGCAATCTCGCTGGGTTATGACACGTCCCGCTTCAAGCTGTTGGCGTTCGTGTTGTCGGCGGGATTGGCGGGGCTGGCCGGCGCGCTTCAAACGCTGGTGCTCGGCTTCGAAACGCTGGGTGATGCGTATTGGACCATGTCCGGCCTGGTCGTGCTGATGACGCTGGTTGGCGGCATGAGCACCATGTTTGGGCCTCTGGTTGGCGCGTTCATCATTGTGGCGCTGGAAAATCGTCTCGGCGATATTGGCACCGCGCTGGCTTCGCTTACCGGCATCGATTGGTTCAACTCGCTTGGAGAGTCGGTGACAATCGTCACGGGCCTGATCTTTATTGCGTGCGTGCTGTTGTTCCGGCGCGGGATTGTGGGAGAAATCATTGCACGGGTCAAACCGTTGCGCGGCTGAAGCGACCCAAGCGGAAGCAACGCAATTTAGTTGGTGATCCGAACTATAGGGCGTTGCGAGCAATGGTTTTCCCGCAGTTAAGCGCCGCATTTAACTGCATCTGGATAAACTAGCGCCCAATAAAGGTGCTAACGTGCACCACTAGGGTAAATGCTAGGTTGTCGGTATTGGTTGCGCAATCTAATATCCGTTTCAGTTCTGTTGCACCCGAATTTTGAGGTGGAGAACGAGGAGACAACGAGGCATCAAGTGCCCGACCGAAAGCGCTGTTGGATGATTCCAACAGCGCTTTTTATTTGTACTCCGCATTCACGGATTTTCACATCCAAATCGATTTTTTCTGCCGGCATTAAAGGGCCAGACGCTGCCCCTAACGCCCGCGATTTACATTAATTTAATCATTTTCGTACGGGTTTTCCCGAGCATTTTTCAATGCGTGCCTGAGCGCGCATTCACGCGTTCAAATTCCTTCAAAACGCTTGCCCCGCGTGGTTCTCGTCCGCTACACTCGCGATTCACCGACCGTGTGGTCGGGATATAAAAATCGTAAAATCGCGCCAGTGAACAAAACACATTTACGGGGCATATCAATGAAGTTGGCTTTACGCTGGATCTCGACGGCGGTACTCGTCGCGAGCGTGTCCGCAGTAGTAAGTACGCAGGCTTTTGCAGACGTAAGGATTGGCGTGACGTTATCCGCCACTGGCCCGGCGGCATCGCTGGGAATTCCTGAAAAGAACACCATTGCGTTGCTGCCGAAGGAGATCGCCGGGCAGAAAATGGAATACATCGTTCTCGACGACGCGACCGACCCCACGCAAGCCATCAAGAACGCCCGCAAGCTGACGAGCGAAGATCACGTCGACGCCCTGATTGGATCCACGGTGGTCCCGAATTCGCTCGCGATGATCGATGTGGCGTCTGAGACCTCCACACCTATGATCTCGATGGCTGCGGCCGCCACGATCGTCGAACCGATGGATGCAAAACGCGCGTGGGTATTCAAGACGCCGCAGAACGACATCCTGATGGCGACTGCTATCGCGCAGCATATGGCGAATCATGGCGTGAAGTCGGTGGCGTTTATCGGTTTCAGCGACGCTTACGGCGAAAGCTGGTTCAAGGAATTCACCAAAGCGGCGGATCTCGCGAAGATCAAGGTGGTCGCTAACGAACGGTTCGCGCGCAACGATACATCGGTGACAGGCCAGGTTCTCAAAGCCATGTCGCAGAATCCCGATGCCGTGCTGATTGCTGGCGCAGGGACGCCAGCCGCGTTGCCGCAAAAGACGCTGAAAGAGCGGGGCTACAAGGGCAAGATTTATCAGACGCATGGCGTGGCGAACAACGACTTCCTGCGCGTGTGCGGCAAGGATTGTGAAGGCACGTTCCTTCCGGCCGGGCCGTTGCTGGTTGCCGCGCAGTTGCCCGATTCGAATCCCGTGAAGAAAGCCGCGTTGACTTATAAGCAGGCTTACGAAAATGCATACGGTGTGGGTTCCGTGTCCACGTTCGGCGGTCACGCGTGGGATGCCGGCTTGTTGCTGCAACGGGCGATTCCGATCGCTTTGAAGAAGGGCCAGCCGGGCACGCAGGCGTTTCGTGAAGCGTTGCGCGCGGCAATCGAGAGCACCAAGGATTTGCCGGGCTCGCACGGGATCTTCAACATGAGCGCGAACGATCACTCAGGACTCGATCAGCGGGCGCGCGTGATGGTGGAGATCGTCGGCGGGCAGTGGAAGCTCGCCAAAGAGTGACGGGAATCCAAACGACGATATGAACCGACCACAGGCGCGTTGCTTCGAACGCGCTTTTTTTTCGGGGTTTTATCGAGTGGATGTTTTCGATGGGCTCGGCAGCGCAGGCCGGATGGCTAACGCTGAGGGAAAACGAGCCTAGGCACAGGCAATGACCGAAAATAGATTGAGCGGCAGCTAAACCAAGACCGCACGACAAAGATTCATAACAACTCGCAGTAGCGTACAACGCGTGCGCGATGGCATAGCGTCTGGAGACGATGCAATGAAAAAGACCAACCCGTGGAAGTGGCAGGGACGGCTGACGAGCGCGGCGCTTGGCGTAGCGCTTGCCTTTGGCGCCGGCACGGCGTTCGCGCAGGTGAAGATCGGCGTGACGTTATCGGCAACGGGGCCGGCGGCATCGCTTGGGATTCCCGAGAAAAATACGATCGCGTTGTTGCCGAAGGAGATCGGCGGAAAGTCGGTGGAGTACATCGTGCTCGACGACGGTTCCGATACCAGCCGCGCAGTGCAAAACACGCGCAAGTTGATAGACGAAGATCACGTTGACGCTATCGTGGGTTCCACGGTCACGCCGAACTCGCTTGCCATGCTCGACCCCGCGAGCCAGGGCAAGACGCCGATGATCTCGATGGCCGCATCGGCTGCCATCATCTCGCCTATGGACGCTAAACGCTCATGGGCGTTCAAGACGCCACAGAACGACAGCCTGATGGCCGACGCGATTGCCGAGTATATGGAGAAGCATGGCGTGAAGACGGTTGGCTTCATCGGCTTTGCAGATGCTTACGGAGACGGCTGGTACAGCGTGTTCACCACCGCTGCGGCCGCGCACAACCTGAAGATTGTCGCGAACGAGCGTTTCGCCCGCACCGACACCTCGGTCACCGGTCAGGTGCTGAAGACCATGAGCGCCAACCCAGATGCGGTGTTGATCGCGGGTGCGGGCACGCCGTCCGCGCTGCCCGCCAAGACACTGAAGGAGCGCGGTTACAAGGGCAAGGTCTATCAGACGCACGGCGTGGCGAACAACGACTTCCTGCGCGTGTGCGGCAAGGATTGCGATGGTGAATTGCTGCCGGCGGGGCCGATCCTCGTGGCGGATCAATTGCCGGACAGCAACCCGGTGAAGAAGTCGTCACTGGCTTATAAGGCGGCCTATGAGAAGGCGTATGGCGTAGGGTCGGTATCCACGTTTGGCGGCCACGCGTGGGACGCCGGGCACATGCTGGAACGGGCCATTCCGGAAGCGCTCAAGACGGCTCAACCGGGCACCGAAGCGTTTCGTGTAGCACTGCGCAGCGCGCTGGAAAACGTGAAGGACCTGCCGCTCGCGCACGGCGTGATGAACACCACGCCGACAGATCACAACGGACTCGACAAGCGCGCTCGCGTGATGGTGCAGATTGTTGACGGCAAGTGGAAGTTGCAGAACGACTAGTGGTGACATGGACCGCTTGCGCGCCGGCAATTTGGCGCGTTAGCGTTTCAACGTTCAACGATCCGGGGTACCAATCATGGCCTGAGGCTGCGTTTTTCTCGCAGTACCAGGCCATATTTTCGATGGGCTGACCCGGTAGCCCCAGTAGCAGGACGTTCCTAAAGAGGAAGTATGGACTTATCGATTGCGGCGATTCTCGCGCAAGACGGCATCACGACGGGCGCGATCTACGCATTGCTTGCGCTCGCGCTGGTCCTCGTGTTTTCGGTGACGCGCGTCATCTTCATCCCGCAGGGCGAGTTCGTCGCGTATGGCGCGCTCACGCTGGCCGCGTTGCAAACGCAGAAGCTGCCGGCAACGTGCTGGCTGCTGATCGCCATGGGCATGGGGTGCTTCGTCGCGGAGACCGCGGGCATTGTGCGGCATCCATCGCGACACAGGCGGATAGGGCGCACGCTCGCCGTGCTCGCGGGCAAATACCTGCTGTTCCCGGTAGCAGTCTATGCGCTGACGCAAAGCGTGCTGATGCAACCGCTGCCCATGATCCTGCAAGTCGCGCTCGCGCTGCTGATCGTGATTCCGATGGGTCCGTTCGTCTACCGGTTGGCCTACGAGCCGATTGCCGAAGCCAGCACGTTGCTGCTGCTAATTGTGGCGGTTGCCGTGCATTTCGCGATGGTCGGCCTCGGCTTGGTGATGTTCGGCGCTGAAGGCTCGCGCACAAATGCTTTCTCCGACGCCACGTTCAACATCGGCAGCGTGTCCATATCCGGGCAGAGTCTCTGGGTAGTCGGCACGGCTGCGGTGCTGATTGTTGCGCTGTATTTGTACTTCGATCGAACGATCTCCGGGAAGGCGCTGCGGGCGACCTCGGTAAACCGGCTTGGCGCGCGCCTGGTGGGCATCGGCACGACGCAGGCTGGACGGCTTGCCTTCACGCTCGCGGCCGGCCTGGGGGCGCTCTGCGGCGTCCTGGTGGCGCCAATCACGACCATCTACTACGACTCGGGCTTCCTGATCGGCTTGAAGGGCTTCGTGGGTGCAATCGTGGGCGGGTTGGTGAGTTATCCGCTCGCGGCGGCGGGTTCACTGCTCGTTGGGCTGCTTGAATCGTATTCGTCGTTCTGGGCGAGCGCGTACAAAGAGGTGATCGTCTTCACGCTGATCATTCCGGTGCTGCTGTGGCGGAGTCTGGCAAGCCCGCATTCGGACGAAGACGAGGAGTGACGCGATGAAATTCGTGATGCGAAACAAGTTTTTCTGGGTATTCCTGCTGATCGTATTCGCGCTGCCGGTGCTGCCGCATCCGGTCCGCACGCCCGAGTACTGGATCACGCTGCTGAACTACATCGGTTTGTATTCCATTGTCGCGATCGGGCTCGTGCTGCTGACGGGTATTGGCGGGATGACGAGCTTCGGGCAAGCGGCGTTCGTCGGCGTGGGCGCTTACTCCACTGCGTACCTGACGACGCAGTTCGGTGTGTCGCCGTGGCTTGCATTGATCGTGGGTGTAGTGCTGACGGCGCTGATCGCGCTGCTGCTTGGGATGGTCACCATGCGACTCTCGGGGCACTTTCTGCCACTTGGGACAATCGCGTGGGGGCTGTCGCTGTTCTTCCTGTTTGGGAATCTGGAATTTCTCGGCAAATACGACGGCATCAACGGCATTCCGGTGCTTAACCTGTTCGGATGGCATCTCGAATCCGGGAGGTCAATCTATTACCTGATCTGGGTCGTTGTGCTGCTCGCGGTCATATCTGTTCAGAACCTGCTTAATAGTCGTCCTGGCCGGGCTATTCGTGCGCTGCGCGGCGGCGGCACGATGGCCGAAGCCATGGGCGTGAACACCGCGTGGATGCGCGTGGTGATTTTCGTCTATGCCGCCGTGCTGGCCGCCATTTCAGGTTTCCTGTACGCGCATTTGCAGCGCGCGGTGAATCCAACACCGTTCGGCTTGAATCACGGCATCGAGTTCCTGTTCATGGCGGTGGTCGGGGGCGTATCGCACGTCTGGGGTGCAGTGTTGGGCGCCACAATCCTCACCGTTCTGCAGGACTATCTGCAGACCTTGCTGCCCAAGTTGCTTGGCTCGAATGGCAATTTCGAGATCATCGTGTTTGGGATATTGATGGTGCTGCTGCTTCAATACGCTCGGCAAGGAGTCTGGCCGTTCGTCGCGCGGCTCTTTCCCAGCGGCCCGCGCGCCCGCGCTCCTGAGCACGCGGAAGCGCTGCCGCAACGCCCAAAGCCAATCGTCGGCGAGCCGTTGCTGGTCGTCGATAAAGCTCGCAAGGAGTTCGGCGGTCTGGTTGCCGTCAACGATGTCAGTTTCCAGGTGAAGGCTGGCGAGATCATCGGTTTGATCGGACCGAACGGCGCAGGGAAGTCGACGACATTCAACCTGGTCACCGGGGTGCTGCAAGCCACGAGCGGCTCGATCACTTTCCACGGCGAACGTATTGATGCAATGACTTCACGTGAAATCGTCAAACGCGGTATTGGGCGGACGTTCCAGCACGTGCGGCTGTTATCGGGAATGACGGTTCTGGAGAACGTTGCAATCGGCGCGCACTTACGCGGGAAAACGGGCGTCTGGCGTAGCGTCGCCCGCCTGAACGCAGCAGAAGAAGGGCGTTTGATGGCGGAGGCGGCGAGGCAGATCAAGCGCGTAGGCCTGGAAAAACATCTTTACGACGAAGCCGGCAGTCTGGCGCTGGGACAACAGCGGATTCTCGAGATTGCGCGTGCCTTGTGCTGCGATCCGACTTTGCTATTGCTGGATGAACCGGCCGCTGGTTTGCGCTATCAGGAGAAACAGCAACTGGCGGAGTTGCTGCGGCGCTTGAAGGGCGAGGGCATGAGCATCTTGCTGGTGGAGCATGACATGGATTTCGTGATGAATCTGACTGATCGGCTGGTGGTGATGGAATTCGGAACCCGGATCGCAGAGGGATTGCCCGAGGATGTCCAGAAAGATCCGGCGGTGCTGGAAGCTTATCTAGGTGGGGTGGACTGATGGCCGATGCAATTCTTCAAGTTAGTGGCTTGTCCGTTCGCTACGGCAAGGTAGAGGCGCTTCACGACGGGAAACTCACCGTTGGTGCGGGGCAAATCGTTTCGGTTATTGGACCGAACGGCGCCGGTAAATCCACTTTGCTCAACGCAATCATGGGCGCGTTGCCTTCCACGGGTCATGCGAAGGGAACGGTTCTGTATCGGAATGAAGATGTGTCGGCGCTCGCAATCGAAAAGCGTGTTTCACGTGGAATGTGTCTAGTGCCGGAGAAACGTGAGTTGTTTGCGAGCATGACCGTGGAGGACAACCTGGTTTTGGGTGCGTATCGGCGAAAGCGCGCGGGTGAGCGCAATTTCCTCGATCAACTCGATCATGTGTTCGACTTGTTCCCGCGTCTAAAAGAGCGGCGTAAGCAGGCGGCGGGGACGTTGTCGGGCGGTGAGCGGCAGATGCTCGCGGTTGGCCGTGCCCTGATGGGTAAGCCCGATTTGCTAATGCTAGATGAGCCTAGCCTTGGGCTGGCACCGCTAATCGTGAAGGAGATCTTCCATATCATCAGCGCGCTACGTCAGACGGGCGTTGCCACGTTGCTGATTGAGCAGAATGCACGCGCAGCGCTGCAGATATCCGACTACGGCTACGTGCTTGAAACGGGTGAATTCGCGATGGAAGGTGCTGCTAGCGACTTGGCCCACAACCCAAAGGTTATTGAGACGTACTTGGGTTTGGCGAAGAAAGTGGCATAACGCCTTTACTGCACGGCTAATGTCGATGGCGTGTTTCACGTGAAACACGCCATTTTTTACCTTAAGTGTTGGTAGCTGGTTTCCTCCTAACCCAAGGAGTATCAACACGACTTGGTGTCCGGCGAAAACGTCTCTCAAAAACCCCAACCTCAGCGAATCCCCACGGCATGTTTCACGTGGAACATGCCATTTTTTCGCGTTAGCCGTTTGGCCTGAATCGTCGCAAAAGCTAACCGGCTATAATTCTTCGATATCTCTTTCGAAGGTCCGCCACATCGCGCGGGAAACCATGCTTTATCCAACTGAATTCGATGTGATCGTCGTCGGTGGCGGTCACGCTGGAACTGAAGCCGCTTTAGCCTCGGCCCGAACCGGCGCGACCACGCTTTTGTTGACCCATAACATTGAAACGCTTGGCCAAATGAGCTGCAATCCCTCGATTGGCGGGATTGGAAAGGGCCATTTGGTTAAAGAAATCGATGCTTTAGGCGGTGCAATGGCCGCGGCAACTGACGAAGCGGGCATCCAGTTTCGGATTCTGAACTCATCAAAAGGGCCGGCTGTCCGTGCCACACGGGCGCAGGCGGATCGCGTCCTGTACAAGCAAGCGATTCGGCATCGGCTCGAAAATCAGCCCAATCTTTGGCTGTTCCAGCAGGCTGTGGACGATTTGATCGTCGAAGGCGACCGAGTTGTTGGTGCCGTGACCCAGGTTGGCGTGAAATTCCGCGCGAAAGCGGTCGTGTTGACGGCGGGTACCTTCCTCGACGGAAAGATTCACGTGGGTTTGAATAACTACACGGGCGGCAGGGCAGGTGATCCGGCTGCTGTGTCTTTGTCCGCACGGCTTAAGGAGCTTCAACTTCCGCAAGGTCGACTGAAGACGGGCACCCCGCCGCGGATTGATGGCCGCACCATCGACTATTCGAAGCTCGAAGAACAACCGGGCGATCTCGACCCGGTGCCAGTGTTCTCGTTCCTCGGTCGCGTTGAGCAACATCCGCGGCAAGTGCCGTGCTGGGTCACGCATACCAATGAGCGCACGCACGACATCATTCGGGCCGGCCTCGATCGTTCACCGATGTACACCGGCGTCATCGAAGGCGTTGGGCCACGCTATTGCCCGTCGATTGAAGACAAGATTCATCGGTTTGCGTCTAAGGATTCCCATCAGATTTTTCTGGAACCCGAAGGCCTGACGACGAACGAGTTCTATCCGAACGGTATTTCTACGAGCTTGCCATTCGATGTTCAGCTCGAATTGGTCCGTTCCATGAAGGGATTGGAGCACGCGCACATCCTGCGGCCCGGCTACGCGATCGAATACGACTACTTCGATCCCCGTGCGCTCAAGGCGTCGTTGGAAACGAAAGCGATTGGTGGTTTGTTCTTCGCAGGGCAAATCAATGGCACAACGGGCTATGAGGAGGCCGCTGCACAGGGTCTGCTTGCCGGTCTAAACGCGGCGCTGCAGGTCAGCGGCAAGGATACGTGGTGCCCTCGTCGTGATGAAGCCTATTTGGGTGTTCTGGTCGACGACCTGGTCACGCAGGGGGTTTCAGAGCCTTATCGGATGTTCACCAGCCGGGCGGAATATCGCTTGTCACTCCGCGAAGATAACGCAGATATGCGCTTGACCGAAGCGGGCAGGGCGCTGGGCGTTGTGGATGACACGCGTTGGAACGTGTTCAACGAAAAGCGTGACGCTGTTTCACGTGAAACACAGCGGCTGAAATCGACATGGGTTAACCCTAAAACGCTGCCCGCCGAAGAAGCCATCGCATTGTTAGGCAAGCCGATTGACCACGAATACAGTCTGGCTGAGTTGTTGCGCCGACCAAGCGTCAAGTATGCAGACGTTTGTGCGTTGCGGAATCACACATCTGGCCCGGAAACGCCATTGGCCCAAGACCCGATTTTGCTCGGCCAAATCGAAGAGCAGATCGAAATTGCGGTGAAGTATCAGGGCTACATTGACCGTCAAGCTGGCGAGATTGAGCGCAACGGAACGCACGAGAATACGCGCTTGCCGGAAGCGTTCGATTACGCAGAAGTGCGCGGACTGTCCTTCGAGGCTCGTCAAAAGCTGATCCAGCATCGGCCGGAGACGATTGGCCAAGCGTCACGTATTTCGGGCATTACGCCGGCGACCATTTCCTTACTCATGGTTCACCTCAAGCGGGCGATGGGGCGGCACGACGGCGCCACAGGTCAGGCGGTAGCGAAAAATAGCAGGTCCGGGCGTGGCAGCGCTCGCTCCGTCTCGTGATGCAGCGTGAATCCGGGGACGCCGGACTACAAACGGGGTTGCAAACCCTCCTAAACGAAGGAATCGAGCAACTCGGCATTGCCGTCACGAGCGCGCAGCGCCAGAAGTTGCTCGACTACGTGGCATTGCTGGGCAAGTGGAACGCGGTCTATAACCTGACCGCAATCCGCGATCCGCGCCAGATGCTGATCCAGCACATTCTTGATTCTCTCGCGATCATCCCGTTTATCACCCGCCGTAGCGGGCCACAGACGGCGCTCGATGTTGGGTCAGGCGGCGGTTTGCCGGGAATCGTCATGGCGATCGTTCTGCCCGACTGGCAAGTCACGGTGAACGACATTGTTCATAAGAAAACGGCGTTCCAATCCCAGGCAAAGTTGCAACTCGGATTGACCAACTTGTCGATCGTGACAGGACGTGTCGAGAATCTGCACCCAGGTGTGGAAGTCCCCGGTCTTTTCGATGTAATCGTCTCGCGTGCGTTCGCAGAGCTCTCTGACTTCGTTACACTGGCGCGTCATCTGGTTGCCGACAATGGTCGCATCTGGGCGATGAAAGGAATCAGGCCGGATGCGGAGATTGGTCGCCTTCCGGCCGACACGAAAGTCTGCTGTATTGAACGCCTTCGCGTGCCCATGCTCGACGCCGAGCGCCACCTGATCGAAATTGAAATCGGAGCGGCCCCACATTGAACACTGCAGTCGACATCTCACCCGCGCCTGAAATCCAGTCAGGAAAGAACGGACATATCACGATGGCAAAAATCTTCTGCGTCGCGAACCAGAAGGGCGGCGTCGGAAAGACGACGACAGCAGTCAACCTCGCGGCGAGTCTGGCGGCGCTCGACCAGCGTGTCTTGCTGATCGACCTGGACCCGCAGGGCAACGCCACCATGGGAAGTGGCGTCGACAAAGCCGCGGTTGAGAACACGGTGTACGACGTGCTGGTCAACGGGGTGACGGTGCAAGAAGCACGCACTCGTACGGACGCGGTTCGCTACGACGTTTTGCCAGCTAACCGCGAACTGGCGGGTGCTGAAGTAGAGCTGGTCGGCGTGGAAAACCGCGAACGCGTGCTGCGTAAGGCTTTGACTGAAGTCGAAGCCGACTACGATTTCATCCTCATCGATTGCCCGCCGGCTCTGTCGTTACTCACGCTGAACGGTTTGTGCGCCGCTCACGGCGTTGTGATCCCAATGCAGTGCGAGTATTTCGCGCTCGAAGGCCTGTCCGACCTCGTCAACACGATCAAGCAGGTCCACGCGAATCTCAACCGCGATCTGAAAGTGATCGGATTGTTGCGCGTCATGTTCGATCCGCGCATTACGTTGCAGCAACAGGTATCGGATCAATTGAAACAGCATTTCGGTGACAAGCTCTTCGACGTCGTCATTCCCCGCAACGTCCGTCTGGCGGAAGCGCCCAGCTACGGTTTGCCGGGAGTCGTGTTTGACCGGGCGTCGCGTGGCGCGCAGGCGTATATCCAGTTCGGTACGGAAATGATCGAGCGCGTGCGCGCGCTTTAACGGACATAGCGTCAAGATGGCAGAACGAGGAAGCAAGATGAACGCAACGATGAAGAAGAAGGGCCTTGGACGTGGCCTGGAAGCCCTGCTGGGCGGAAGCTCGGATATCACCGAGGCCGTGCGCAGCGAGGGCCTGCCGAGCGTTCTACGCCTCGAGTCGATGCAAGCCGGCAAATACCAGCCGCGTACGCGCATGGACGAAGGCGCGCTGCAGGAACTCGCGGCCAGCATCCGGGCGCAGGGTGTGATGCAGCCGATTCTCGTGCGTTCGATTGGCGATGACCGGTACGAGATCATTGCCGGGGAGCGGCGCTTCCGGGCGGCGAAACTCGCAGGTCTGGAAGAAGTGCCGGTGCTTGTGAAAAACGTGCCCGATCAGGCCGCTGCGGCCATGGCGCTGATCGAAAACATCCAGCGCGAAGATTTGAATCCGCTGGAAGAGGCGCAGGGTATCCAGCGTTTGCTCGATGAATTCGATTTCACGCACGAGCAAGCGGCTGAATCGGTCGGACGGTCACGTAGCGCAGTATCGAATTTGTTGCGCCTGCTGAACCTGGCTACGCCGGTTCAAACCATGCTGCTCGCAGGCGATCTCGACATGGGCCATGCCCGTGCGCTGCTCGCCGTCGATGCCGCCACGCAGATCCAGTTGGCTAACCAGGTGGTCAACAAGCGCATGTCGGTGCGTGAGACGGAGAAGCTGGTTTCATCGACGACCAAAGAAGCGCCCGCTACGAAAGCGCGCGCCGCGAACGATGGCGGCCGCGACACGCGCCGGCTGGAAGAGGAGTTGTCCGACCTGCTGTCGGCGAACGTGAAGATCAAGATGGGCGGGCGAGGGCGCGGCAAGTTGCAGATCGACTTCGGCGATCTCGATGCGCTCGAAGGCATTTTGGGGCGTCTGCGCACCGGCGCCGTCAATGGCAAATCGGAAATGACGGACAACGCATCCGCAGTGCAGGCGTAAGCCGCGATGCAGTCGCCCGCGCATGCGAAGCCCGCTCAGCCGAACCTGCTGTCCAAAGCGTGGGCGCTTGTCACAAAAGAACCCGTGCTGGCGATCCTGCTGGTCGCGCTCATCGCGCTGCAAGTCCTGTCTCCCAAGCCGTGGGCGTCACTACCCGCGTTGATCGACTGGCAGACCGTGTTGACCCTTGCCGGCTTGCTGATGTTGACCAAGGCGGTGGAGCTGTCGGGCTTCCTCATGTGGATGGCGCATCGCGTTGTGCACCGGATTCACGGTGAACGCGGACTGGCGTTTCTGCTGATCGGCCTTGCCGCAGTGCTCTCGACCTTGCTTACCAACGACGTAGCACTGTTCGCCGTCGTACCTCTGACCCTGTCGCTGCACAAACTCGCTCCGCTTCCCATCAAGCGGCTCGTGATCTTCATCGCGATCGCGGTGAATGCCGGGTCGATCCTGACGCCGCTTGGCAACCCTCAAAACCTGTTTCTCTGGCAGACAAGCGGCGTGTCGTTTGTCCGGTTCGTGTGGGCGTTGCTGCCATTGTGCGCGGCGCTCATGGCGATGCTTTACGTGCTGGCCGCAGTGATGTTCCACAACAAGCCGCTAGACCTTTCCGGCGATACCGAAGCGCATTCCGTCGATATCCCGCTCTGCACGGTAGCGGGCATTGCCTTCGTGGCGTTCGTGGTTCTCGCCGACGCCCATTACGCCGGCATAGGCCTGGCCGCCGTCGCCGTGGGTTTCCTCTTGTGGCGACGTCAGGTCGTGCTGAAGATCGACTGGTTGCTGCTGCTGATCTTCGTGCTGATGTTCATCGTGCTGCGCAGCGTAGCCGCGTTGCCGTGGGTGCATCATGCAATATCAAGCCTTGGCCTCGATTCGCCACTCAAGGCGTATGCGGCCGGCGCCGTGTTGTCCCAGGGAATCAGCAACGTGCCGGCCGCGATCATGCTTGCCGAATTTTCGAAAGACTGGCGAGCGCTGGCGTTTGGCGTGAGCGTAGGTGGATTCGGTATTGCGATTGGTTCGCTTGCCAATCTGATTGCCGTTCGGCTTTCGGGTGAACGCGGCATGTGGGGTCCGTTTCACCTCATCTCTATTCCATTCTGGATAGTCGCAGGGGCGATTGGAGCGTGGCTCGTTTAATCAGACAAAAATCACGCGACGCACGCAATACGGTTTATGTCCTGCTGAAAAACGACGTGAAACCACTACACATCCGGCGGTAATCAAACTCGTTGTCCGTACAAGCGAAATCTCCTTTCGGAGACGTATTTTTAAGGCTCGTCGGCTTGTTTTTTGATGGCCCTAAGCTATTGAATCTGTGACAACAATCGCTTACAATCCCCCGGATTTATCAGCTTGGCGACTCCGAAAGCGCAACGTAAGTATATGGCTGAATCAGCTATGAACGGACGGCAAATACGCAGGCTGTAACTGACTTTAGTGAGATGTGTGATGGCGGTGCGAGAGCAGAATCGAGCGCCGGAAGGCGGGCAAGACGGGCGCGATTCACGCCCTGCCGCCAATTTGACCGGACACAAGACGTCCGGTTCAACGCCCACCACCACTTCTTCTGGTCAGTCGCGCCACGCGTCGGATCATCCGTTCGACGATTCGTGGGACGCCGAAGCACAAGATAACAAGACTGTTCCGCTTACGCGGACAGAGGCGGAGACGCTGTTTGGTCCCGGAGTGAGTCGTCCATCGCGTGTCACGCCGTTCAAGGTCGTGGCGGCGCAAATGGTTTTGTCCCTGTGTGCGACGTTGGCATGGTGGCTGTTCTACAGTCCGCCGGGCGCTGCTGCGCTGTCCGCGTTCCTCGGGGGAGCGATTTGCTGGGTGCCAAGCGGATTGTTCGCAGCACGTCTGAAAGCGAAGAGCGGCGCTCAAACCGTCGCAAGCTGGGTGATCGGCGAAGCAATCAAGATGGGCGCGACCATCGCCATGTTCGTGGCGATCGCGTACGGTTTCAAAGGCGTGCTGTGGGTGCCGTTGCTGGTGACGTACCTCATCGCGTTGAAGACGTACTGGATCGCGATGGCTTGGAAGTAAGGCGCGCCAAGCAGCCTGCCTGCCAGGTTTTACGCGTCAGGTAAGTGAAGTGCCAACGGTATCAGAGCAAAATAATTCGTGCGGATTTCGTATCCTGCACGCGGGCCCGTGCCCTGCGAACCGCCAACAAAGTGGCGGCTCGAGGATCACGCGGGCGGCGGAAGATTTTCGACAATTTGGGTGGCTTTAACGTTATGGCAGCTAGCGAAGGAACGCGCGCGATGGATCCGTCGGAGTACATCGCGCACCACTTGCAGAATCTTTCCACGTCGCATCAGACGTCGATTTTCGATATCCACGTCTGGAATCTCGACACGCTTTTCTGGTCGATTCTCTGCGGCGTCGCCACCATCGCGATTCTCGGCCTGGCGGCTCGCAAGGCAACGTCCGGCGTGCCGGGCCGCTTCCAGTGCGCAATCGAGATGCTGGTCGAGATGGTGGAAGACCAGTCGAAGTCGATGGTCCACGGCAGCCGCCGTTTCATCGCCCCGCTCGCACTGACCGTGTTCGTGTGGGTCGCGCTCATGAATTCGCTCGACTTCATCCCGGTTGACCTGCCCACGCGCGTGATCGGCTGGCTGGGTCTGTCGGAGACGTTCCCGCATATGCGTATTGTCCCGACGGCTGACCTGAACGGCACACTCGGCATTGCTATCGGCGTGTTCGTGCTGATGATTTACTACAACTTCAAGATCAAGGGCGTTGGCGGCTTCGTGCACGAACTGCTGTCCGCTCCGTTCGGCGCGCATCCGCTGCTGTGGATCCCGAACCTTGCACTCAACATCATCGAGTTCGTCGCCAAGACGGTTTCCCTCGGCATGCGGCTGTTCGGCAACATGTACGCAGGCGAACTGTTGTTCCTGCTGATCGCGCTGCTCGGCAGCATGTGGCACTTCGGCGCGGACGCCTCCGTGCTCGGCTTTTTGGGCCACGTAGTGGCTGGAACGGTTTGGGCGATCTTCCACATTCTGATCGTGCTGTTGCAGGCGTTCATTTTCATGATGCTGACGCTGGTGTATCTCGGCCAGGCTCATGACGCGCACTAAGCCGCACTAAGTAGCTAAATCAGGCAGCAGGGAAGGCTCACAGTAGTTCGGTAAAACGCTGCGGAACAACGCTGCGGCGAACCAAAAATCAGCAGAATCGTATCGAGTTTTAATTTTTAATAATCTGGTTCCAAAGTCTTTTCACATAGGAGTAGTCATGAACGCTTTCATCGCCAACATCCAGGGTCTGACCGCCATCGGTATCGGCATCATCATCGGCCTGGGTGCAATCGGCGCCTGTATCGGTATCGGCCTGATGGGCGGCAAGTACATTGAAGCGTGCGCTCGCCAGCCGGAACTGATGAACCCGTTGCAAACCAAGATGTTCCTCTTGGCTGGTCTGATCGACGCGGCGTTCCTGATTGGCGTTGGTGTGGCAATGCTGTTTGCGTTCGCGAACCCGCTGCTGTCGAAGCTCGTCGCAGGCTGAGGTTCCTCGGAAGTGTGCGCTCGAGCTTTCAAGCTACGAGCGCAGGACGGAACGTGCAACGGCGCTTAATCGATGCAAGCTTCGATCAAGCGCCTTGCCGTTTCACTCTCCGGATTAGCAACGTTTAAGGAAACACCGTGAATCTCAACGCAACCCTGTTTGCGCAAATGGTCGTGTTTCTGATCCTCGCGTGGTTCACGATGAAGTTCGTGTGGCCGCCGTTGATCAACGCCCTGGATGAGCGCTCGAAGAAGATCGCCGACGGCTTGTCAGCCGCCGAAAAGGGCAAGGCCGAACTCGAAGCCGCACATAAGCGCGTCGACCAGGAACTCGCGCAAGCCCGCAACGACGGCCAGCAGCGTATTGCGGATGCTGAAAAGCGCGCAGTCGCAGTCGCCGACGAAATCAAGGCTAACGCCCAGGCTGAAGCTGCGCGCATCATTGCGCAAGCGAAAGCCGACGCAGACCAGCAAGTCGTCAAAGCGCGCGAAGCATTGCGCGGCGAAGTCGCGGCGCTGGCCGTGAAGGGCGCCGAGCAGATCCTGAAGCGCGAAGTCGATCAATCGGCTCACGCCGAGATGTTGAATCAACTCAAAACCGAGCTCTGATCATGGCCGAACTTGCAACCATCGCACGACCGTACGCAGAAGCTTTATTCCGCGTGGCCGAAGCGGGTGAGCTCGCCGCCTGGTCTGACTTCGTCGAGGAGCTGGCTCAGGTTGCGCGTCTGCCTGAAGTGCTGTCTATCGCGACAAGCCCGAAAGTAAGCCGCGATCAGGTCAGCGACCTGTTGTTGTCGGCGGTGAAATCGCCGCTTGCCAAGCAGCCAGAGGCAAAAAACTTGGTGCGGATGCTGGTGGACAACCACCGGTTGACGCTGATGCCGGAAATTGCCGTGCAGTTCGACGAGCTGAAGAATTCCCGCGAAGGTGCGGCCGATGCGCTGATTGTCAGCGCGTTTCCGCTGGAAGGCGCACAGTTGACCGACCTTGTCGCGAATCTCGAACGCAAGTTCCACTGCAAGCTGAAACCTACTGTTGAAGTCGATAAGTCGCTGATTGGCGGTGTTCGCGTGACGGTAGGCGACGAAGTACTCGATACCTCGGTCCGCGCGCGCCTCGCGAGCATGCAGACGGCTTTGTCCGCCTGACGCGCTTTTGCGCCGGCGCACGTAAAGAATTGACTATCAGGAGTGACTAATGCAACTCAATCCCTCTGAGATCAGCGAGCTGATCAAGAGCCGGATCCAGGGCCTGGAAGCGAGCGCAGATGTTCGCAACCAAGGCACTGTGATTTCCGTGACCGACGGTATCGTGCGTATTCACGGTTTGTCGGACGTGATGCAGGGCGAAATGCTCGAATTCCCGGGCAACACTTTCGGCCTCGCGCTGAACCTCGAGCGCGATTCGGTTGGCGCCGTGATTTTGGGCGAATACGAACACATTTCGGAAGGCGATGTCGTCAAGACGACGGGCCGCATTCTTGAAGTGCCGGTAGGTCCGGAACTGCTCGGCCGTGTGGTCGACTCACTGGGCGTGCCTATCGACGGCAAGGGTCCGGTTAACGCCAAGATGACCGACGCGGTCGAAAAGATTGCACCGGGCGTGATCTGGCGTAAGTCGGTGTCGGAGCCGGTACAAACGGGTCTGAAGTCCATCGACGCAATGGTGCCGATCGGCCGTGGCCAGCGCGAGCTGATCATTGGCGACCGCCAGTGCGGCAAGACGGCTGTGGCCATTGACGCGATCATCAACCAGAAGGGTAAGAACCTCTTCTGTATCTACGTTGCGATCGGCCAGAAAGCTTCGTCGATCATGAACGTGGTGCGCAAGCTGGAAGAAAGCGGCGCGATGGAATACACCGTCGTGGTCGCGGCTTCGGCTTCGGAATCCGCTGCGATGCAATACCTCGCACCGTACGCCGGCTGCACGATGGGCGAATACTTCCGCGATCGCGGTCAAGACGCGCTGATTGTGTATGACGATTTGACCAAGCAAGCGTGGGCGTATCGTCAGATTTCGCTGCTGCTGCGCCGTCCGCCGGGCCGCGAAGCGTATCCGGGCGACGTGTTCTATCTGCACTCGCGTTTGCTGGAGCGTGCTGCTCGCGTGTCGGAAGACTACGTTGAGAAGTTCACGAACGGCGAAGTGAAGGGCAAGAGCGGTTCGCTGACGGCATTGCCGGTCATTGAAACGCAAGCTGGCGACGTGACCGCATTCGTTCCGACGAACGTGATCTCGATTACCGACGGCCAGATCTTCCTGGAAACCGACTTGTTCAACGCCGGTATTCGTCCTGCTATTAACGCAGGCGTGTCCGTGTCGCGAGTCGGAGGTGCAGCGCAGACCAAGGTCATCAAGAAGCTGTCCGGCGGTATTCGTACCGACTTGGCGCAGTATCGTGAATTGGCCGCGTTCTCGCAGTTCGCATCGGACCTGGACGAAGCGACGCGTAAGCAGCTGGAGCGCGGCCGCCGCGTGACGGAATTGCTGAAGCAGCCGCAGTACCAGCCGCTGCAGGTTTGGGAACTGGCGATCGCGCTGTTTGCCGCGAACAACGGTTACCTCGACGATCTCGAAGTGGCTCAGGTGCTGCCGTTTGAAAAGGGTCTTCGCGACTACTTGAAGACGAAGCACACGGACATGATCAATCGCATCGAACAGAACAAAGACTTGTCGAAGGACGACGAAGGCGCATTGCATACCGCGCTGAAGGACTTCAAGAAGTCGGGCGCTTACTGATCCTCGTATTGGTCGAACTTTGAAGCGGCGCGGGCCGCTTTCAGAATCAACGAAGCATCCCGCGCCACTTCGATCATGGAGTAAGCAATGGCTGGAATGAAGGAAATCCGCGGCAAGATCAAGAGCGTGCAAAACACGCGCAAGATCACCAAGGCGATGGAGATGGTGGCTGCGTCGAAAATGCGCCGCGCGCAGGAGCGCATGCGCGCAGCTCGCCCATATGCCGACAAGATCCGCGACGTCGCGGCTCACATGAGCGCTGCCACGCCTGAGTATCGCCACCCGTTCATGGTCGAGAACAAGGGCGCGAAAGCGGCCGGCATGATCCTCGTCACGACCGATAAAGGTCTGTGCGGCGGCATGAACACGAACATCTTGCGTGCTGCGCTCCTGAAGTTCAAGGAACTCGAACAGCAAGGCCAGACGATTGAAGCGTCAGCGATCGGCAGCAAGGGTCTGGGCTTCCTGAATCGGTTGAAGGCCAAGACCGTGTCGCAAGTCACGCATCTGGGCGACACGCCGCATCTGGAAAAGCTGATCGGCGCGATCAAGGTTCAGCTCGACCTGTATTCGGAAGGCAAGATCAGCGCGGTTTATCTCGCGTTCACCCGCTTCGTCAACACAATGAAGCAGGAAGCCGTGATCGAGCAATTGTTGCCTTTGTCGGCAAGCGATTTCGCGCGCAAGGACGGCCTCGATAAAAACAGCGAAGCGGTTACGCCGAAGACATCGTGGGATTACATCTACGAGCCGGATGCGCAGACCGTGGTCGACGAACTGCTCGTGCGTTACGTCGAAGCGCTTGTGTATCAGGCGGTGGCGGAAAACATGGCATCGGAGCAATCGGCTCGCATGGTCGCCATGAAGGCCGCTTCGGATAATGCGAAGACCGTGATTGGCGAATTGCAGCTCGTGTACAACAAGAGCCGGCAAGCAGCGATTACGAAGGAATTGTCAGAAATCGTCGGTGGCGCTGCAGCGGTCGGTTGATCGTGAGCGTCGAATCGAACTGCGCCTGTCGCGCGAGTGAAGAATCAAGTATCTAAAGGAAATGCGATGAGTACTACTGCTTTGGTAGAAGGCAAGATCGTACAGTGCATCGGCGCGGTTATCGACGTGGAATTCCCGCGTTCCGACATGCCGAAAATCTACGACGCGCTCGTTTTGGAAGGTTCGGACCTGACGCTCGAAGTCCAGCAGCAGCTGGGCGACGGCGTGGTTCGTACCATTTGCCTGGGTGCATCGGACGGATTGCGTCGCGGTACGATCGTGAAAAACACCGGTTTGCCGATCAGCGTGCCAGTCGGCAAGCCGACGCTTGGCCGGATCATGGACGTGCTGGGTCGTCCTATCGACGAAGCCGGCCCGATCAACTCGGACGTGACGCGCGGGATTCACCAGAAGGCGCCGAAGTTCGAAGATCTGTCGCCGTCTACTGAACTGCTCGAAACCGGCATCAAGGTTATTGACTTGATCTGCCCGTTCGCGAAGGGCGGTAAGGTCGGTCTGTTCGGTGGCGCCGGTGTGGGCAAGACCGTGAACATGATGGAATTGATCAACAACATCGCTAAAGAGCACGGTGGTTACTCCGTGTTCGCCGGTGTTGGCGAGCGTACCCGCGAAGGGAACGACTTCTATCATGAAATGAAGGATTCGAACGTTCTGGACAAGGTCGCGCTGGTGTACGGCCAGATGAACGAGCCACCGGGCAACCGTCTGCGCGTGGCGCTGACCGGCCTGACGATGGCCGAGCATTTCCGCGACGAAGGTCTGGACGTGCTGTTCTTCGTGGACAACATCTACCGTTTCACGCTCGCTGGTACGGAAGTGTCCGCTTTGCTGGGACGTATGCCGTCGGCAGTGGGCTATCAGCCTACGCTGGCTGAAGAAATGGGCCGTCTGCAAGAACGGATCACGTCGACGAAAACCGGCTCGATCACCTCGGTGCAAGCCGTGTACGTTCCTGCCGATGACTTGACCGACCCGTCGCCGGCGACCACGTTTGGTCACTTGGACGCAACCGTCGTGTTGTCGCGCGATATTGCTTCGCTGGGTATTTATCCGGCTGTGGATCCGCTCGATTCGACCTCGCGTCAGATCGACCCGAACGTGATTGGCGAAGAGCACTACGCCATCACGCGTGGTGTGCAGCAAACGCTGCAGCGCTACAAGGAATTGCGCGACATTATCGCGATTCTGGGCATGGACGAACTCGCGCCGGAAGACAAGCTCGCGGTTGCGCGCGCTCGTAAGATCCAGCGTTTCCTGTCGCAGCCGTTCCACGTCGCGGAAGTCTTCACGGGCTCGCCGGGCAAGTACGTGCCGCTGAAGGAAACCATCCGCGGCTTCAAGATGATCGTGGAAGGTGAATGTGATCATCTGCCGGAGCAGGCGTTCTACATGGTCGGCACGATCGACGAAGCCTTCGAAAAGGCTAAGAAGATTCAGTAAGGATCGGGTGTAACGCAGAGGGCGCTGGCTTTATCCAAAGCGAGCGCCTCGTAATACACTCGTCGAAGGGAGTCGATATGGCAACTATTCAAGTAGACGTCGTCAGCGCGGAAGAGCAAATCTTCTCGGGCCGGGCGAAGTTCGTCGCACTGCCGGGCGAAGCGGGCGAACTCGGCATTCTGCCGGGCCACACGCCGCTCATCACGCGGATTCGTCCGGGGGCAGTGCGCATTGAAGCGGAGAACGGTGACGAAGAGTTCGTGTTCGTTGCTGGAGGGATTCTCGAGATTCAGCCTGGCGTGGTGACGGTTCTGGCCGACACCGCGATCCGTGGTCAGGATCTCGATGAAGCGAAGGCGCTGGAAGCGAAGAAGCGCGCTGAAGAAGCGTTGCAGAACACGGGTTCGAACCTCGAGTACGCGACCGCGCAAGCGGAATTGGCGTACGCGACGGCTCAGATCGCGGCGATTCAGCGGCTGCGGAAACTGCGCGGTAATCACTGAGCTTTTCGCGAGTCTGGCGATACGAAAAAGCAGCCTTCGGGCTGCTTTTTTTATGGGCTCACGAAACGGCGATGCATGCGCCAAACACCTACGCCCAAGCCCGCGCGCGTCCGCGCAAAACTGCACAACCAACATGCGTTGATCCGGGCGTTTTTGCGGGTAAGACTCAATGCCCTAGCTCTCCCTCGCGATGCACAATTGGCCTTCCGAATCGCTTTCATGGCGCTTCGTCACATAGCGCCATCCCACGGAGGAGACCTTCGATATGCCTACCCAACCGACGCACACCGGGCCGCAGATCGAACCACGCGACGGCTTGTCGTACGTTCGCGGCTCGACTGACATTGCGCTGAGCGACGCCACCGTTTCTCGCTTCCTGCGCGGTACGGCCGCGAAATACCCCGACCGTCCTGCGGTGATCTTCCGCGAGCAAAATATCCGTTGGACCTGGCGCGAATTCGCCAATGAAGTCGATGTCCTCGCGTCGGGTTTGCTCGAGCTTGGCGTTGGAGCGGGTGATCGCGTGGGCATCTGGTCCCCCAATCGCTCTGAATGGCTGCTCACGCAATTCGCTACCGCACGGATCGGCGCGATCCTGGTGAACATCAACCCGGCGTATCGATTGGCCGAGCTTGAGTACGCATTGAACAAAGTCGGCTGCAAGGCGCTGATCGCGGCGGAACAGTTCAAGACATCGAAGTATCTGGAAATGCTGCAAGCGTTAGCACCGGAACTCGCCACCGACCAACCCGGCGCACTCAACGCGGCGCGTTTCCCCGATTTAAAAGCCGTGATCCGAATGGGCGAGGGCGCGACGCCCGGCATGCTACGTTTTGCGGATGTCATGTCGCGCGGTCGTGACCAACTGAATACCGCGCAACTCGACGCGCTGGAATCGGCGCTCACGGACCACGATCCCATCAATATCCAGTTCACGAGCGGCACCACTGGCAACCCCAAGGGCGCCACGCTCACGCATCACAACGTGGTGAACAACGGCCGTTACATCGCGCTCTCCATGTTGCTCACCGAACAGGATTCGCTGTGTATTCCCGTGCCGCTGTATCACTGCTTCGGCATGGTGCTGGCGGTGCTCGCGTGCGTATCGGTGGGGGCGGCGATGGTGTTCCCGGGCGAAGCCTTCGATCCCGCCGCGACTCTAGCCGCTGTCGATGAAGAACGCTGCACCGCGTTGCACGGCGTGCCGACAATGTTCATCGCGGAACTCGATCTCCCGAACTTCGATAAGTACGACTTGAGCCGTTTGCGTACCGGGATCATGGCGGGTTCGCCGTGCCCCATCGAAACGATGAAGAAGGTGGTCTCGCAAATGCACCTGCGTGAAATCACGATCGCTTACGGAATGACCGAGACAAGCCCGGTGTCGTTTCAAAGCTCAACCACCGATCCCCTCGATAAACGCACCACGACCGTCGGTCAGATCCAGCCGCATCTGGAGGTGAAGCTGGTTGATCCACTGGGCGAAATCGTCCCGGTCGGTGAGACCGGCGAACTCTGCACGCGCGGTTATTCCGTGATGAAAGGGTATTGGGGCGACGAAGAAAAAACGCGCGAAGCGATTATCGACGGCTGGATGCATACCGGCGATCTGGCCACCCTCGACGCTGAGGGATATTGCAATATCGTCGGACGATTAAAGGACATGCTGATTCGCGGTGGGGAAAACATTTATCCGCGCGAGATCGAAGAATTCCTGTTCCGGCATCCGAAGATTCAATCGGTCCAGGTATTTGGTGTTCCGGATAGTAAATACGGTGAGGAAGTATGCGCGTGGATTGTTCTCCGCCAAGGTGAGCACGCGACGGCAGAAGACATTCGCGAGTTTTGCCAGGGACAGATAGCGCACTACAAGATTCCGCGACATATCCGCTTTGTCGACGAGCTACCGATGACGGTCACTGGCAAGGTCCAGAAGTTCATCATGCGCGCAAAGATGATCGATGAACTGAAGCTATCGGAGGCTAAAACTGCGTAACTGCTGACAGTTGTGGAGATCCAAAAACTGAAAATGGTCGCCGGGATAATCACGGTGACCATTTAAGTTCTTACGCAAACGTTTGAACAGACGAAAAAAAAGCGGGCCTGGAGCCCGCTAAAAACCACACGCTACGGGGTTAGCGCGAGGAGACCAAGGGTGGGACTGGCCGATATGATGTCATCAGCCAACGACCCCAACAAACATGTCCCTGAAACTGGGATTCGGCATTAAGCCGACCGCCGAGCGCAACTCAAAACGTTGTAGTTCACCAACGCTGCACCCGATCACATCCGTGTTGAGACCGTTGAAGTGATTGTGGGCGAATAATCCGGGCATCACCGTAACAAAGTGTTTCAGGTTGTAACCCTCAACGAACAATGCTTAGCGATTATTCCGTCCACACTTTGTCGATCAGCGCGATTTATACGCTTATATTTCGCCGGCTTTTAGAAATGCTTGCACTGCCGAGCGCGATATGTGGATTTTAAGGACAATCAAAAACCGTCGACCCGACCGGGCGGCGAACTGCACTGGAGACAACCGCATGACCATCGACGCAGACCTTCTCGCCTACTACGCCAAGGTTGCCGCAGCGTTCCCCGAACTGCCGGCCGATGCCGATCCCCTAGCCATGCGTCGGCAGTTTCAGGAGGTGGCGCGTGAGTTTGCTGCGCCGCGACCGGCGGGAGTGGATGTTGAGGACACGGTCCTTCCGCTTGCCGGACGTACGCTGCGGGCGCGGGTTTATCGGCCGGCTGGGGCCAGGAAGCCGTTGCCCCTTGTGGTCTATCTGCATGGCGGTGGCTGGGTCGTCGGGGACCTGGAGACGCACGACCTGATGGTTGCGCGTTTCGCTCTGGACTCGCATTGCGCAGTCGTAAGCGTGGATTACCGGATGGCGCCGGAGCATCCGTTCCCCGCGCCAGTTGACGATGCGCTCGACGCGCTGCTGTGGCTCGCCGAACATCGCTCGCGTTTGGGCTTTGCGACCAACCGGCTCGGCGTGGCGGGCGACAGCGCGGGCGCTCATCTTGCGGCCGTTGCCGCGCGTGCTGCGAACGATCGCGTGGCCGGTCTGGTCACGGCGCAGTTGCTGATATATCCGGTGGCGCGCTGCCGTTTCGAGGGCGGCAGCTTTACAGCTAACGCGGAAGGGCCAGGTTTGACCACCGAGGAAATGCGCTTTTACTGGGCTCAATTCCTGACGTCCGAGCCGCCTGCCGA
The DNA here is from genome assembly GCF_011493005.1 of Caballeronia sp. SBC1. Lineage (NCBI taxonomy): Bacteria > Pseudomonadati > Pseudomonadota > Betaproteobacteria > Burkholderiales > Burkholderiaceae > Caballeronia > Caballeronia sp. SBC1. The sequence continues at coordinate 3,930,420 of NZ_CP049156.1, read as the reverse complement.
TGACGACGTGCGCGCTTTCCCGCTCGCGGAGTCCTACGATCGGACGCCGGCCCGGGCGTTGATTGTGGCCGCAGCCTACGATCCGCTTTACGACGACGCTCACGAATTTGCGCGTTTTCTGGAAGCGAATGGCGGTCGCGCCGAGGTAATTAACGCGCACGACATGACGCACGGCTTCGGCCGCATCCAGGCACATTCGAAAGCGGCGGCGGCCTGGATGAAAAAAACGTCGGAACGCTTCGGGGAATTGTTACACGCAGTGCGTTGACTTTTCGATGCCGAGCGACATCAGCTTACGTTGGTCTTACGTGGAGTTATCAGCGCGCTGAACCCGGCAACGCGTTAGTCGTCGTGGAAAAAAGGCGGCCTGACCATGGCCGCCTTCGTCCTCATTTCAGCCATTTATCGAGTACAGCCTGAAACTCGCCTGTCGAGCGTGACAGGTGGAGCCATTGATCGACGTATTGCTGGAACACCACATCGCCGCGTGGCAGCAGGTACGCCTTTTCTCCGAACTGGAACGGCTTGTCCGGATGAACCGAGCACAGGCCTGGATTCAGCTTTTGCCGAAGCAGGGTTTCGGAGGCGTCGGTGACCATCACGTCGGCTTGGCCGTCGAGGATTTGCTTGAAGATCGTCACGTTGTCCGGGTACTCGATCAATTGCGAGTGCGTGAAGAACTGCTTCGCGAACTTCTCGTTTGTGCCGCCCGGATTGACGATGGTGCGCACGCCGGGTTGATCGATTTGCGCGACGGTCTGGTATTTATCGACATCGGCGCAGCGAACGATGGGTGTCTTGCCATCGACCATGTAGGGTTGTGTGAAGAACGCGCGTTTCTGGCGTTCGAGGGAGGTTGAAACCCCACCGACCGCGATGTCGCATTTCGCGACGAAATCGTTCATCAGGTTCGACCACGATGTCTTGATGAACTCGGCTTTGACGTTCATCGACTGGGCGAGGGCTTGCGCAGCATCAATGTCGATGCCTTCGAATTGGCCGTCCGGCCTCAGGAAGGAGTACGGCTTGTAGTCGCCCGTTGTGCAGACGCGCAGCGTGCCTCGCGCGAGGATTTCGTCGAGTCTCGTTGAAATTGCCGGTGCGCTGGCCGGTGACGTTGCGCTGGAGGCGGCGGTGATGCTGCCGGCTTGCACGGTTTGCGCCTGCGCGCCGATGGCGAAGCCGAGCAGCAGGGCGCAAACACCCGTGCCAAAGACACCGCGAAGCGACACGCACCCAGGGGCAAGAACTCTCATCGACACTCCTCGAAAGATTATTTCAGCAGCCGATGATATCGAAGGGGTCCGTCGTTGGCATCCGGTTTAAGAGTTGGGGATCCCGGATCGCCACCCCAAAAACCCCAATCCCCGAGTACGAACGAAAACCCCTGTCCGGTAGAATGCCCTTTTGCTCAACGCTCCAAACCACGTGCCTTCCACACTCCTGAACGACACTTTCCTGCGCGCGCTGCAGCGCCAGCCCACCGACTACACGCCGATCTGGCTGATGCGTCAGGCGGGCCGCTATCTGCCCGAATACAACGCCACGCGGTCGCGCGCCGGAAGCTTCATGGGGCTCGCAACCAATCCCGACTACGCGACGGAAGTCACGCTTCAGCCGTTGGAGCGCTTTCCGCTCGACGCCGCCATCCTGTTCTCGGACATCCTGACGATCCCCGACGCAATGGGCCTCGGTCTGAATTTCGTCCAGGGCGAAGGCCCGCGATTCGAGCGCACGGTCCGCACGGAAGAGGACGTCGCCAAGCTGCACGTGCCGGATATCGACGCCACGCTGCGCTACGTGACCGACGCGGTATCGCAAATCCGCCGTGCACTCACAGACGCGCAAGGCCGCCAGAAAGTGCCGCTGATCGGCTTCTCAGGCAGTCCCTGGACGCTCGCCTGCTACATGGTCGAGGGCGGCGGATCGCCCGATCACCATACGGTCAAGGCGATGGCTTACACGCGGCCGGACCTGATGCATCGTATTCTCGATATCAACGCGCAGGCGGTCGTTGCTTATCTGAACGCTCAGATCGAAGCGGGCGCGCAAGCCGTGATGATCTTCGATACCTGGGGCGGCGCACTCGCCGACGGCGCGTATCAACGCTTCTCGCTCGACTACATCGCGAAGGTGGTCGCAGGACTGAAGCGCGAGCACGACGGCGTCAAGGTGCCGGTTATCACGTTCACGAAGGGCGGTGGTTTGTGGCTGGAACAAATTGCCGCAATCGGCGTGGACGCGGTCGGCCTCGACTGGACCGTGAACCTGCGCCAGGCGCGCGAAAAAGTGGGCGATCGGGTCGCGCTCCAGGGCAACATCGATCCGTCGGTACTGTTCGCATCGCCGGCCGTGATTCGCACCGAAGCGCGCGCCGTGCTCGACAGCTTCGGCAATTTCCCCGGCCATGTCTTCAACCTTGGCCACGGCATTTCGCAGTTCACGCGTCCGGAAAACGTGGCGGAACTTGTCGATGAAGTGCATCGGCACAGTCGCGCCATTCGCGCAAAGAACTGACGTTTGGTCAAAAAAGATTGCTGCTCTGCGTCATGAAAAGCTTACGTCAAACGATTGAGCGGCAAGACAAAAGTGCTGCGAAATGCCCGTAGATTGGCCGTTCCGCCAATGTCAAGAGTTGACTTATGCACATTTTGTACGTTGCGGCGCGCCATCTTCAAATCAGACCTAAGCGCCATCACGAAGGCCTATTTTGTGTCTTCAAATACATGATTAATAAGAGAAATTTGAGAGCGACCCGAAATGTGGGCTACCGCACACAACAAGCGAGATCGCCACTTTTTGTCCCTGTCAATCAAAGTTCTCAACAAAGTTATCCACAGGCCTGTGGAAAGCTTCGAAATCTCAAAATTAATCCACAGCTTAGCGGCGATTGTGATGTTTCACTTTAACTACGGCCCGTGCAGCCGCATGCTCAGGTGGAACGGTTGCGCCTGTGTGGCTTGCGGTGGGTGCGGCAATTGAGCGTCTTTGTCCGCGTCGCGCTGGACCATCCTTTGCCGACGCTTTTCGACTATCGATATGATCTGGCCCCCACGCCGCTGCCCGGCATGCTGGTACGGATTCCATTCGGACGTCGCGACGCAGTCGGCCTGATTTGCGAGGTCACGGATCACACCGACGTGCCATCGGACAAGCTGCGCGATGTGGCCGCGATTTGCAGCACGCTCGCGCCACTCGCCGATGAATGGCGCGCGCTGACGCTGTTCGCGGCCGAGTATTACCAGCGTGGTCTGGGCGAAGTCGCGCTGCCCGCGCTGCCGCAGGTTCTGCGCGACGCCTCGCGCTGGGCGAAATTGCTGGCGCCCGAGGAGCGTTACCGGCTGCTGCCAGAAGGGCGCGCGAGTTTGCCCGATGCGTTGCCGTCACGCGCCACCGCGCTGCGCCGTCTCGCCGATGCCCTCGCCGCCAATCCCACGCTCCCTGCCGCCGAGGCTCGCGCGCTGCATCCGAAAGCGCGCGCGACGCTTGATGAATGGCAGGTGCGCGGATGGGTCGCGCTGGAAACCGGCGACGTGCCGGAGCAGGACATTGCGCTCGCGCCTGCGGTTGAAAAGGCCGCGCTGCACGCCACCGACGCGCTTTTGCCGCAATTGACTGCAGAGCAGTCCGATGCCGTCCATGCGATTACCGGCGCGCAAGGTTTTGCCGCGTTCCTGTTGCACGGTGTGACCGGCAGCGGCAAAACCGAGGTCTATCTCCACGCACTTGCCGATCTGCTCGGGTCGCGCCCCGACGCACAAGCGCTCGTGCTAGTCCCGGAAATCAACCTCACGCCGCAATTCGAAGCCGCTTTCCGCACGCGTTTCGCCGCGCTGCCCGAGGGCGCCATCGTGACGATGCATAGCGGGCTGGCCGAAGGCGAACGCGCACGCAACTGGCTCGCGGCGCACACGGGTCGCGCGCGGCTCGTGCTCGGGACGCGGTTGGCCATCCTGGCGTCGTTGCCGAAGCTGGCGCTGATTGTTGTCGATGAGGAGCACGATCCCGCCTACAAGCAGCAGGAAGGCTTGCGCTATTCGGCGCGCGATCTCGCGGTTTATCGGGCTAACAAGCTGGAGATTCCAGTGGTGCTCGGGTCGGCGACGCCATCGCTGGAAAGCTGGTGGCAAGCCGAGCAGGGCCGATACACCAAGCTCACGCTCACCCGCCGAGCCGTGGCGACGGCGGTTCTGCCGAGCGTCCGGTTGATCGACCTGGAAGAGGAGCGGCAGCGCGGACGGGCTTCGGTGGAGGGATTGTCGGGGCCACTCATTGCCGCCATGAAAACGCGCCTCGAACGCGGCGAGCAAAGCCTCGTGTTCCTCAACCGTCGCGGTTACGCGCCCATCCTTTCGTGCGATGCCTGCGGCTGGGTCGCCGGCTGCCCGCGATGCAGCGCCTACGTCGTCCTCCACAAGCCCGAGCGCGCGCTGCGTTGCCACCATTGCGGCTGGGAATCGCGGATTCCCAAGTCCTGCCCGGACTGCGGCAATGTGGATATCGCGCCGATGGGCCGCGGCACGCAGCGCGTGGAAGAAACGCTCGCGACGGCTGTGCCGGGAGCGCGGGTGTTGCGCATCGACGCCGACAGCACGCGGCGCAAGGGCAGCGCCCAAGCGCTTTTCTCCGATGTCCACGCGGGCGAGGTCGATATCCTTGTCGGCACGCAGATGATCGCGAAGGGGCACGACTTTCAGCGCGTGACGCTGGTCGGCGTGCTGAACGCCGATACCGCGCTTTTTTCCCACGATTTCCGGGCGAGCGAGCGGCTTTTTGCTCAACTGATGCAGGTTAGCGGACGGGCGGGGCGCGCTGGCTTGCCGGGCGAAGTGATGATCCAGACGCGCTACGCGCGGCACGCGCTTTATCACGCGCTGGCGCGGCACGATTACGTTGGATTTGCCAATTCCACGCTGGCCGAGCGCCGCGACGCGCATCTGCCGCCGTTCGTCTATCAAGCGATGCTTCGCGCCGAAGGGCGCACGCTGGAGACCGCGCTGGACTTTCTAGGGGCTGCGGCCGCGGAGTTCGCGGCGCTAGCCGGTGCCGAGCGCGTGACCGTGTACGACGCGGTGCCGCTGACTATCGTGAAGGTGTTTAACGTGCACCGCGCGCAGTTGTTGCTGGAATGTGCGTCGCGGGCCGTGTTACAGAATGCGCTGCGGGCCTGGCAGCCGGCGTTACGCACTCTCAAGATCAAAGGCGTGATCCGATGGAATGTCGAGGTCGACCCACTTGATATCTAGCTAGGTCGCTCACGCCGGTGCACGGCTTTTACCGCGTGCTACCCGTTCTTCAGCTATTGCCGCGGTCCGCGCCCTGCACGCGTGCAACCGTCAGGCCGCCCACCGTCAAGTCATTCCCGCTGTCGCGGTCGCCCTCAGGGCGCTCGACGTGCGGATGCGCGCCGCGGATGAACAACACCACGCACAGCGCACATATAGCCCAAATGCTGCAGAAAATCATCCAGGTGTTCATGTCCTTTTCTCCCCGAAACCGCGCGGCTGCATTGTAAGACGGCCCGCAAAGTTTTCATCGCTGTTATGGCCGTACCAGTTCTTATCGGCACCAGGCAGCAATTAATTAGGGGTGACCCAAGAAAAATTATCGAACGCGGAATCCTAGAGCACGCTTAGCCCAAACCGCCATCCTCAATTACCCGTAATCCCTTGTTCCGAAAGGATTTTCGAAAGGTGCAACCCATCTCGAAATGTTGGTTGCACCTTTTTTATGAGCGGGTTACGATTCGGCCACTTTTCAAGCTATCGCCGGTTCCGATTCCGGCAAGGAAGGATATATGGCGAGCACCACCCTGGGCGTCAAAGTCGACGATCTGCTGCGCACCCGCCTGAGAGACGCCGCGACGCGGCTCGAACGGACCCCGCACTGGCTCATCAAGCAAGCCATCTTCGCGTATCTCGAACGCATCGAACATGGACAGTTGCCACCTGAACTGTCCGGTGCAATTGGTTCGGCCGATGCGCTGGAATCGTCTGCGCAAGTTGACTCCGAAGAAGACGGTGCACCGCATCCCTTCCTCGATTTCGCCCAGAACGTGCAACCGCAATCCGTATTGCGCGCAGCGATCACGGCTGCGTACCGGCGTCCGGAACCGGAATGCGTGCCGTTTTTGATCGGACAGGCGCGGCTGTCGGCCAGTGTCGCCAGCGAAACGAATGCCATGGCGACGAAGCTTGTCGAAGCGCTGCGCAAGAAACAAACGGGCGGCGGCGTTGAAGGCCTGATCCACGAGTTTTCGCTGTCCAGCCAGGAAGGCGTCGCGCTGATGTGTCTCGCCGAAGCCTTGCTGCGCATTCCCGACCGCGCCACGCGCGACGCGCTGATCCGCGACAAGATCAGCAAGGGCGACTGGCGATCGCATATGGGCCAGGCGCCGTCGCTGTTTGTGAACGCGGCAACGTGGGGTTTGATGATCACCGGCAAGCTGGTGACGACGAATAGCGAGGCGGGGTTGTCGTCGGCGTTGACGCGTTTGATCGGACGCGGTGGTGAACCGCTAATCCGCAAGGGCGTCGATATGGCCATGCGCCTGATGGGCGAGCAATTCGTCACGGGCGAGACGATTTCGGAAGCGCTTGCGAATAGCCGCAAGTTCGAAGCGCGCGGTTTCCGCTATTCCTACGACATGCTCGGTGAAGCCGCGACGACCGAAGAAGATGCGGTTCGCTATTACGCATCGTACGAACAGGCGATTCACGCGATCGGCAAGGCGGCCGGATCGCGCGGTATTTACGAAGGCCCGGGGATTTCCATCAAGCTGTCCGCGCTGCATCCGCGTTATTCGCGCTCGCAGCAGGAACGCACGATGACCGAGCTGCTGCCGCGCGTGAAGGCGCTGGCGCTGCTTGCGCGACGTTACGACATTGGCTTGAACATCGATGCGGAAGAAGCCGACCGGCTCGAAATTTCGCTCGATCTGCTCGAAGCCCTGTGCTTCGATCCGGAACTGGCCGGCTGGAACGGTATTGGTTTCGTCGTGCAGGCTTATCAAAAGCGTTGCCCGTTTGTTATCGACTATTTGATCGATCTCGCGCGTCGCAGCCGTCATCGGATCATGGTTCGGTTGGTTAAGGGCGCGTACTGGGATTCGGAAATCAAGCGCGCGCAAGTCGATGGCCTCGAAGGCTATCCGGTCTACACGCGCAAGATCTATACAGACATCTCGTACGTGGCTTGCGCGAAAAAGCTGCTCGGCGCGCCCGATGCCGTCTATCCGCAATTCGCCACGCACAACGCGTTCACGCTGTCGGCTATCTACCATCTCGCTGGGGGAAATTATTACCCCGGTCAGTACGAGTTCCAGTGCCTGCACGGCATGGGCGAACCGCTGTACGAAGAAGTCACAGGGCGCGACAAGCTCAACCGGCCGTGTCGCGTGTATGCGCCTGTCGGCACGCATGAAACGCTGCTCGCGTATCTCGTGCGGCGCTTGCTCGAGAACGGCGCGAATACGTCGTTCGTGAACCGTATCGCCGATAAAACCATTCCCGTCAGCGACCTCGTGCAGGACCCCATCGACGAAGCGTCCAAGCTCACGCCGCTCGGTCTGCCTCATGCGAAGATCGCGTTGCCGCGTCAGTTGTACGGCAGCGAGCGACTCAATTCGATGGGCTTCGATTTGTCGAATGAGCATCGGCTGGCGTCGTTGTCGTCGGCGTTGCTGGCGAGCGCGAATCATCCGTGGCGGGCTGCTCCGATGCTCGAAGCGGCTGACGTGGTCGAAGGCGTTGCACGCGACGTTCGTAATCCCGCGGACTTGCGTGACCTCGTGGGCGGCGTGGTCGAAGCGACGTCGGAACAAGTCGCATTGGCTATTTCGAACGCCGTTGCCGCCGCGCCGATCTGGCAATCGACGCCTGTGGATGAACGCGCCGATTGCCTCGCCCGCGCAGCCGATCTGCTCGAAGCGCAGATGCATACGCTGATGGGTCTCGTCGTGCGCGAAGCGGGTAAATCGCTGGCGAATGCGGTGTCGGAGATTCGCGAGGCTATCGATTTCCTGCGTTATTACTCGGCGCAGATTCGCAGCGAGTTTTCCAACGATACACACCGTCCGCTTGGCCCCGTGGTTTGCATCAGCCCGTGGAACTTTCCGCTCGCGATCTTCTTGGGACAGGTTGCCGCAGCACTCGCAGCCGGTAATCCGGTGCTCGCGAAGCCGGCCGAACAGACGCCGCTGATCGCTGCGCAAGCGGTTCGCATCCTGCGCGAAGCCGGCGTGCCGCCGGGCGCGGTGCAACTTCTGCCGGGCAATGGTGAAACCGTGGGTGCGGCACTGGTGGCCGATCCGCGCACGCGCGCCGTCATGTTCACGGGTTCGACGGAAGTCGCGCGGCTGATCAACAAAACCTTGTCCGAACGGCTCGACCCGGATGGCCGGCCGATTCCGCTGATCGCAGAGACGGGCGGACAGAACTCGATGATCGTCGACTCCTCGGCGCTGGCCGAGCAAGTGGTCGCGGACGTGTTGCAATCGTCCTTCGATTCCGCCGGTCAACGTTGTTCGGCGCTGCGCGTGTTGTGCCTGCAGGATGACGTCGCCGATCGCACGCTCGAAATGCTCACCGGCGCGATGCAGCAACTTTCGATGGGGAACCCCGACCGGCTTTCCACCGATGTTGGCCCGGTGATCGATGCCGAAGCGAAGCAGAGCATCGACGCGCACATTGCATCAATGCGCGAGAAGGGCCGCAACGTCGTGCAGTTGCCCATGCCCGATGGCTGCGCACAAGGCACATTCGTTCCGCCGACGCTGATCGAACTTGATTCCATCGACGAGTTGAAGCGCGAGGTCTTCGGCCCGGTACTTCACGTAGTGCGGTATCGCCGGGCACATCTTGATAAACTGCTCGACCAAATCAAGGCGACGGGTTACGGGCTGACGCTGGGCATCCATACGCGTATCGACGAAACCATTGCGCACGTGGTCAGCCGGGCGCACGTGGGCAACATCTACGTGAACCGGAACGTGATTGGCGCGGTGGTCGGCGTGCAGCCGTTCGGCGGCGAAGGTTTGTCCGGCACGGGACCGAAAGCGGGCGGCGCGCTGTATTTGCAGCGGCTCCTTGCCAAGCGGCCCACAGGCTTGCCGAAATCGCTGGAAAGCGCGCTGATCGTGGATCAAACGGCCGCGAACGAAACGCCGGCTGCGCTGACCGCATTGCGCGACTGGGCGATCGCCGAGCGCGATCCGCAAACGGCGGCACGTTGCGAAGGCCATCTGCAACACGTGATGGCCGGCGCGACCGCCGTGCTGGCCGGCCCGACTGGCGAGCGCAACACGTACACGCTCGGGGCACGCGGGACGGTGCTGTGCGTGGCATCGACGGCAAGCGGCGCTCGCGCGCAACTCGCCGCAGCGCTTGCCACGGGCAATAAAGCGCTGTTTTCCGGCGCGGCGGGCGAACAGCTCGTGGCGGCGTTGCCGGCGTCGATCAAGCCGTATGCATCGACGCGCAAGAGTCAGGACGCGGCCTTCGATGCGGTTTTGTTCGAAGGCGACAGCGACGAATTGATGGCGTTGGTCAAGGACGTCGCGAAACGCCCGGGGCCGATCGTCTCGGTGCAGGGTGTGCCGGCGGGAGCATTCGCCAGCGACGCCCACGATGGCGAGCAGGAATACGCGCTCGAACGGTTGCTGACGGAGCGCTCGGTGAGCGTGAACACGGCGGCCGCGGGCGGCAATGCGAATTTGATGACGATCGGTTGAGCTGTATTCAGCACGGCGGGTTGGCTCAAACAAACGGCAGCAGGCACGGCGATCCCGGCACACGCTGCCATCTACATGGGAATCAGGAGAGTTTATGGATTACACGATGAAGAAGCTGGCAGCAGCGATGTGTGTTGCTGGACTGTCGCTCGCGGCAACGGCTCAGGCGCAGACGGCTGAGGACGTGAAGGTAGGATTCGCCGGCCCGATGACCGGCGCGCAAGCGCACTACGGCAAGGATTTTCAGAACGGCGTGGTGCTCGCGGTTGAAGATTTCAACGCGACCAAGCCTGTGATCGGCGGCAAGCCGATTCGCATCGTGCTCGATTCCGCTGACGACCAGGCTGACCCGCGCACCGGCACGACCGTGGCTCAAAAACTTGTCGATGACAACGTCAAGGGCATGCTCGGTCACTTCAACTCGGGCACGACGATCCCCGCTTCGCGCATCTACGCGAACGCCGGCATTCCCGAAATCGCGATGGCAACCGCGCCGGAATACACGACGCAAGGTTACAAGACGGCGTTCCGCATGATGACCTCCGACACGCAGCAAGGGTCGGTGGCCGGCGAGTTCGCGGTGAAGACGCTGAAGATGAAGAAGATCGCGATCGTCGATGACCGTACGGCTTATGGCCAAGGTCTTGCCGACCAGTTTGAGAAGGCAGCGAAGGCATCGGGCGCGACCATCGTGGATCGTGAATACGCGAACGACAAGGCTGTCGACTTCAAGGCAATCCTGACCAAGCTCAAGTCGATGAATCCGGACCTCGTGTACTACGGCGGCGCCGATTCGCAAGCTGGCCCGATGGTCAAGCAGATGAAGACGCTGGGCCTGCGCGCGCCGTTGATGGCGGGCGAAATGGTCAAGACCGATACGTTCCTGAAGATCGCCGGCAATGCAGCCGACGGCACGGTAGCATCGCTGGCTGGTTTGCCGCTCGATGAAATGCCGGGTGGCGCGGCTTACGTTGCGAAGTACAAGGCGCGCTTCAACGAGGACGTGCAAACGTACTCGCCGTACGCGTACGACGGCGCAATGGCCATGTTTACCGCGATGAAGACCGCGAACTCGACCGATCCGGCGAAGTACCTGCCGATGCTTGCTAAGACCGACATGCCGGGCGTGACGTCGAAGCAGCTCGCGTATGACTCGAAGGGCGATTTGAAGAACGGCGGCATCACGCTGTACAAGGTCGTTGACGGCAAGTGGACGACGCTGCAAAGCGTGGGCGGCAAGTAATAGTTTTGCTGCTTTAGTTCAAGGAAATGAAACCCCGCATGCGCTCCGCGCTGCGGGGTTTTTTTATGGCTGTTGATTACGCGACGAAATCGTCTTCCCAGTATTCATTCTCCCGCCGCGCGTCGCTGTCTCGCGCTTCTTCTGTTTTCCTTAGCTCTACTCGACGAATCTTCCCCGAGATGGTTTTCGGCAATTCGTAGAACTCGATGCGTCGAATGCGCTTGTACGCGGCCAGTTTCTGCGCGGCGAACTTCAGGATTTCGCCAGCGGTTTCCTTCGTCGGTTCATAACCGTTGCGCAACGTGACGAACGCTTTCGGCACCGATAAACGCACCGGGTCCGGACTCGGCACCACGGCCGCTTCGCCGACCGCCGGATGTTCGATCAGCACGCTCTCCAGCTCGAACGGACTGATGCGGTAATCCGCTGCCTTGAAGACATCGTCGGAGCGGCCTACGTAGGTGAAGTAACCATCGTCATCGATAGATGCCACATCGCCCGTCCGATAATGGCCACCGCGCATCGCGTCCTGCGTCTTCGACGGATCGTCCACGTAACCGTCCATCAAACCCAGTGGTTTGGGGTCGAGGATCAGCGCGAGTTCGCCTTCCTTTGCGGGGTTATCGTCGTGATCAAGCAGCGTGATGCAGTAGCCGGGAAGCGGCCTGCCCATCGTTCCCGGCTTCATCGGCTGACCCGGCGAATTCGCGATTTGCGCCGTGGTTTCGGTCTGGCCGAAACCATCGCGTAACGTGAGGTTCCAGGCCTTTTTCACGCGTTCGATAATCTCGGGATTCAACGGCTCGCCCGCACCAACGACCTCGCGCAAGTGCACCTTATAGGCCGATAAATCCTCCTGGATCATCATGCGCCAGACGGTCGGCGGTGCGCACAAGGTGGTGATCTGGTGCTTGACGAGCGCTTCCAGCGTGGCCTTCGCGCTGAAGCGCGACGTGTTGTGGATGAACACGGTCGCGCCCGCGTTCCACGGGGCGAAGACGCAACTCCACGCGTGTTTCGCCCAGCCAGGCGAACTGATGTTGAGATGGACATCGCCGGGTTTCAGGCCGATCCAGTACATGGTCGACAAATGTCCCACCGGATAGCTCTGATGGCTGTGCAGCACGAGCTTCGGGCGACTTGTCGTGCCGCTCGTGAAATACAGCAGGAGCGGATCGGTGGCGAGCGTCCTGCCTTCGGGCTCGAACGAGGGGCTTTCGTTGAAGGCATCGGCGAAGTTCAGCCAGCCTTCGGGCAACGCAGCGCTCTGCGGGATGGCTACGGCTATGCGCGTTTTGTCTTTATCGATGGAATCGAACTTCGCAGTTTCACTCGATGCCACGATCACATGCTTCACTTCACCGCGCGTCATGCGGTCGGCAATGTCCGCCGGGGTCAGCAACATGGTCGCCGGAATGGTGACAGCGCCAAGCTTCATTGCGGCGAGCATGGTTTCCCACAGCGCCGGCTGGTTCGGCAGCATCAGCAAGATCCGGTCGCCGCGCTGCACGCCTTGCTGTCTCAACCAGTTGGCCAACTGATTCGACCTCGCCGATAACTCCGCAAACGAGAGCTTCGTTTCGTCTCCGTTCTCCTCGACCACCCACAGCGCAGGTGCGAGATTGCTGCGTGCGTATTCATCGAACCAGTCGAGTGCCCAGTTGAACTCCGACAGTTCCGGCCACGCGAAGTCGTTGTACGCGGTGGCGTAGTCGTCGCGATGACGTAGCAGGAAGTCTCTTGCCTGCAGAAATGCTTGCGATGCCATGGTCTTGCGTCTCCTGAGTTTTGTTCGCTCTTGCGCGGGTCTTTGTGAAACCTGCTTGATCGCCAGTGTTCATCACGAGCCACAATGCGTGGCTGGCGCTGCTCACTCGTTCACTTCTGCCGCAACTTCTGGCCCTGTTCCCTCACTTGGTCCAGGGTCGCGGCCGGCGTGCTCGCATCCTGCGGAATCCTGATTTCTATCACCGATGGCAATCCTGTATTCATCGCGCGCTCGAATGCGGGCATGAATTGCGCTGTCGATTCCACGAGTTCGCCATGCGCGCCAAATGCACGCGCGTAGGCCGCGAAGTCCGGGTTCGTGAGCGCCGTGCCGTGCACGCGGTTCGGATAATGGCGTTCCTGATGCATGCGGATCGTGCCGTATTGCTGGTTGTTCACCACCACGAATATCACCGCGAGCTTGTATTGCATTGCCGTGGCCAACTCCTGGCTCGACATCATGAAACATCCATCGCCCGCAAATGCCACTACTACCCGGTCTGGATACAGCGACTTCGCCGCGATCGCTGCGGGCACGCCATAACCCATCGCACCGCTTGTTGGCGCAACTTGCGAGCGGAAATGCCGATACACATAGTGCCGATGCAACCACGTCGCATAATTCCCCGCACCGTTTGTGACGATGGCATCGGCGGGAAGACGTTCGCTGAGTTGCTCCATGATCTCGCCGAGCTGGACATCGCCGAGCATGGGACGCGGCTTGCGCCACGCGAGATACGCGTCATGCGCCGCTTCAATAGCGCCGCTCCACGGAATGACTGCGGGCGGCTTGAGCGCCACGAGTGCCGACACCAGTTCCGGCATGCCTGAAACAATCGGCAGGTCGGCCGAATACACGCGTCCTAGTTCTTCCGCGCCTTGATGCACGTGGATCAGCGTTTGTTTCGTCTTGGGGATGTCGAGCAGCGTGTAACCGCCGGTCGTCGATTCACCCATGCGGGGGCCGAGGACCAGGAGCAGGTCGGCATCGCGGATGCATGCAGCGAGGGCGGGATTGATCCCGAGGCCAACATCGCCGGCGTAGTTCGGGTGGTTATTGTCCAGCGTGTCCTGGAACCGGAATGCGCAGCCGACCGGCAACTGCCATGCTTCCACGAAGCGCGCGAAATCCGCTGTGGCTTCGGGCGTCCACCCGCTGCCGCCCGCAATGACAAATGGTCTCTTCGATGCCGCGAGCATCTCGTTCAAACGTGCGATTTGCGCGGGCGCCGGCGCGGCTGCCACACGCTGATAACGCGGCGCGCCCGGCATGGCTTCGCATGCGTCGCTCAGCACGTCTTCCGGCAAGGCGAGGACGACCGGGCCGGGCCGGCCGGAGGTCGCAATGTGGAATGCATGGCTCAGATATTCGGGGATGCGTCGCGGATCGTCGATCTGGGCGACCCACTTCGCCATCTGCCCGAACATGCGCCGGTAGTCGATTTCCTGGAAGGCCTCGCGGTCCATGTGTTCGCGCGCGCATTGGCCGATCAGCAGGATCATGGGCGTGGAGTCCTGGAACGCCGTGTGCACGCCGATAGAAGCATGCGTGGCGCCCGGGCCGCGCGTAACGAGCGCCACGCCGGGGCGGCCGGTCAGTTTGCCTACCGCTTCGGCCATGTTCGCCGCTGCGGCTTCGTGACGGCACACGATGGTCTGGATGCGGCTGGTTTCGTCGTGGAGGGAATCGAGGATGGCGAGGAAGCTTTCGCCGGGTACGCAGAAGACGCGTTCGACGCCATGGGTGAGCAGTGCATCGACGACCAGGCGTGCGCCTGTGGTCGGAAGGGAGTTGGAGGACGGGACAGCAGATGTCATGCGATGAAATCTCCCAGAAGGTTTCGCGCTAGCCGCAGGGGCAGGGGATCTCATAGCTTACGCTTGGGCGGGGAGGAGACGCTAGCGAGGGATTTTGCTGGTGCCGGTTGATCTGGTGGTTTTTGAAGGATGTGGACGGACCCGTGCGGATTATTGGTGGCCGGTTTTACGCGGAGGGCGGTGCGTCTTTAGGTTGTCTCAGTCACTGGCGGCGAGGCGAGAAAAAACCACTCGTCCTACATTCCTTTTATCCCCGCCTGAGGACATGGAAAATTAGCGATCGCGTGGTTGCGCACTTGCCGCCACGATCATCGCGCTCTAAACGGCTCTTCAAATCCAGGAGTCCTCGTTCGCACTGTCGTTCAAATTCCTAGTCGTTTAATTTTCAACTTGAGACTCGTCCAATTGACTCTTAATCGCTGTTCTCGATAAAACCATCTTGAACGGTCAAAAAGGAAACGAGACGATGAGACGTTACAACATCAAGTTGCACGACAAAACGACGAGCGGCGCGTTCGTCACCGACGGTGAGCCAACAACGATGCACCACGGAACTCCTCTGGCGTTTATCGGCGCTGCAATTTATTGCCCGACGTGCAAATCGGCGGGAGTGATTGTCGCGTCGGGGCCGCGTTTGTCGGTGTCATTCAGAGGCAAACAGGCAGCTTTGGAAAACGATCTTGGCATGTGCAAGTGCAGCCCAACTCCACGATTGATCGCATCTCAATCAGCCATGTCCCAAAGCCTTGACGGGAATGCACTCACTAGGCAGGGATACACGCCGATGGGCGTTCCTTTCCTCCGTCACCACGACGAACAAATCACGCTGCGCGACCGCGGCACGCGGCGGGTATTGGCGAACATCCAGTATCGATTGAAAGACAGTTCCGGCATCATCGCAAGCGGGAAGACAGATGCGAACGGGCGCACTGAGCGAATTGCGACGGACATAGCGGAACACCTCATCATCGAAATTGCTCCTGCTCATTAACCCGAAATTCGACACTGAGAGAGACACATGCCAGAAGAAAATTGGGTCGAAGTAGGAACAGCAACGACGAATCGTATCCCGGATTCGAACGTCGACATTTTCCTTGATCTCGATGCGCCGCCTATATGCCCGAACATGACGGACGCTGAGTTTCGAAGGAAAGTTATCGTTCTAACGAAGAAGGCGGTCTCACTAGTCGACAAGAGAATGAAAGAAGTAGGTGCTTGGGACGTCAAGGCGCAAGAGCGCGTTTCGGACCACTTCGGAACTAAGGACGAAGCAGTGCGCCAGCGTTTAATTGCTTGCCTTCCTCGATTGCGCAAAGTTCTGGACGATTTGGGGCCGAAGAACTTTGTTCGCACGAGCGAAGACTTGATAAGGCATCTAGGTTGCATGCCTAGCAACAAAAACGTTAGCAATGAACTCGCGAGTGTCTGTGGCCCAAACACGGCAACGCATACGATCTGCATTGCGCCAAAATTCTGTACCACGCGCGAATACGATATGTATGGTGACTCGCAGCTTGCGACCATCGTGCATGAGGCGTCGCACTTTCACGATACGTTCTCCAGTGAAGACGTGATCTACACGATGACAAGCTATCAAAAGATGTGGGCAAAAGAGCATCCAGACCGGGCCATCAATAACGCTGACAACATTGCAGGGTACATAGTTTATGGCGAAGATGTTAAGTAAGACGCTTGTTGCGCTCGTTTTGGGAGCGTCGTTGCTTCCGGCGATTGCCTGTAACGGTCCACAAAATCAGCGCACAGAACAAATGACCGTTCATTTCGGACGGGACTCTTCGGCGCTAACTTCGGATTCGATACTTCGTTTGGCTAATTGGTCCGCCGAAATGAAAGTTAAGTATCCGATTCGGTTGTGGACCAGTGTCGTCGGGATGGCTGCGCCCGACGAAAAAAATGCAAAAAGCCTTGCCGCCAAACGAGCCAACAACGTTAAGAACATTACCGATCTATTCGGTATAAGCGCAACCGCCTCTGAGGTGAAGAGCTACGTTAACTCGCGCCAGGAGGTGGAAATGAGCGGCGACAATGCGGCGGTCGTCTTAATCGATATGAACCCTGGCTGTCCGAACGACTGCTGCGATGGCATCACCCATCCAATTCGCTCAGATGGAGGGCCATCGGGACTTCCCGAGATGACGCGTTGAGTACAAGCAAGTTATCGCCGGTTTATTCGCGAGCCGGTCGACTTTCCTACCATCGCTCCGCTCATTAGATGATAAATAAAACCCTCCGCTGCCCACGCGGCCGTGTCTTCCATGCGAGTCCCGCATCCAAGCCGGGCGCGGCTAACTACGCTCGCGTTATGCGCTGCGCACTGACTAGCGCGGCGCTGTTTTGCACGTCGAGCTATGCGGTCGCTTGCAGCTTAGCATTGGAGATATCAGCAAAGATGTCCAGGAACTCTGCTGAAGTGACGAATGTCGATCGCATACGTTTGGCGAACCTGACTATCAACGTGCGCAATCTGCCGATGCGCAGCGATGCAATCATCTACGGCTATGCCTTCGCGGGGGAGCATGACCCCGCCGCACTAGCAAGCCGAAGGGCGCAGACTGTTGCGCAATTCCTTACTCAAATGGGTGTTGCTGCTGACCTGCTACACGTTGAAAGCAGCGTAGTCGCATCGAATAGCAAACGCGATCCATCCGAACAGGTCGACATACAATTTGCGCCGGTTTGCCCAACTGGCGGATGCGGCTTTCTTTGCAACACTCCGACTCCGAAATGAAAAGCAAAGCCCCTCGCCGTTCCTGCGGCCGTGTATTTCACACCATCCCAACCATGTTCGCGTTGGTGACGTTTGTACCCAAACCGGGTGCGCCTGATCACGCTCGCGTTATGTGCTATCCGACACCCGATGGCGACGCGATGCTGACGTATCTGTCGCCGTTCGATGCGTGGATCGAAGCTGCTTATTCGTCAAAACCCGGCAAGCCATATCGCGTCATCGACGCGTCGACGTTCGACCCTCGCGAGATGGTTTCCGACCTCGGAGGAAGACTTAATGTCGGGTTGCACTTGGGGTGGGCTGCTTTCGACGGCAAGTTACTTGCGAAACCGAGCGGTGAATTGGTCGGGTACATGGCGCTGCAAACGCTAGCCGTTGCACCCGCCGATATGGAAGACATCGAATTCACCCTAAACGCCGAGAATCGGAAAAGCGTCGATAACTTCCATGAGAAAGCGGGACTGTTCGCCTACTCGGAATCGCTTGAGGCCAGTACGAACTGGGGCGAACATCGTCTCGACCAAGAGGTTGCATTGGCCATGCAAAACGTGCCCGCAACCTGTAAAGCATCCTACGCCGACATTAACCAGATCGCGGTCTATGACCTGGAAGGAAAGCAATGGCATTTTGTGGCGCTGGCTGACCTGGGTGATAAAACCCCGTCTTGACCAACGAATAAGCCCCGCTGCTACGGGAAGGACCAAGTAAGCTGGGCTGTTGGTCATGCTGCGCTTTGCGGATCGGGTCGGCCAGCCGCAGTTGCGCGAGCGTCCTCAACACTCAACAATATTCACCGCCAACCCACCCCGCGACGTCTCCTTGTATTTGGTTTTCATGTCGGCGCCGGTTTGCATCATCGTCTTGATGACGGAATCAAGCGACACGTAATGGGTGCCATCTCCCCGCATCGCCATGCGCGCTGCATTCACGGCTTTCATCGATCCCATCGCATTACGTTCGATACAAGGAATCTGCACCATCCCGCCAACCGGATCGCAAGTCAGCCCAAGGTTATGTTCCATGCCGATCTCGGCGGCGTTTTCGACCTGCGTCGGCGTGCCGCCCATGACCGCTGCCAACCCGGCCGCCGCCATCGAACACGCCACTCCCACTTCACCCTGGCACCCGACCTCGGCGCCGGAAATGGAAGCGTTCATCTTGTACAGAATCCCGATAGCCGCCGCCGTCAGCAAAAAGTCGATCACGCCCTGCGCATTCGATCCCGGCATGAACCGGTCGTAGTAATGCAGCACCGCCGGAATAATCCCGGCCGCGCCGTTCGTCGGCGCCGTGACCACGCGTCCGCCCACCGCGTTTTCCTCATTCACGGCAATAGCGTAAAGGTTGATCCAGTCGATCATGGAGAGCGGATCGCGCAACGCCTGTTCGGGTTTGTCGACCAGCGCCCGATACAACACCGGCGCGCGCCGCTTCACCTGGAAAGGACCGGGCAGGCAGCCATCGGCGTCGGGGTTATCGATTCCGCAACCGCGCTTCACGCACGACTGCATCACGTCCCAAATGCGCAGCAAGCCCGAACGGATCTCGTCTTCGCTACGCCACACACGCTCGTTTTCCCACATCAATTGCGCCACGGATTTGCCCGTTTCACGGCACAACGCAAGCAATTCATCGCCGGATTGGAACGCGTAAGGCAACTGTTCAATAGCGGTGAGCACCTTCACATTCGATGCCCCCGCCGTCACCACAAAACCGCCGCCCACCGAGAGATAGGTCGAGTCGCGCAATGAAGCGCCGTTGGCATCGAAGGCGTGGAGTTTCATGCCGTTCGGATGTTCGGCCAACGCCTGCCGCAGAAACACAATGTGTTCCTTCACGACAAACGGAATCTCATGCCGGCCCAGCAGCATGAGCTTTTTCGTCGTGCGCACGGTCTCTATACGCGCGCTGATCGTGCCGGCATCAACGGTATCCGGCGCATCGCCCATCAAGCCGAGCATCACGCCTCGATCCGTACCGTGACCCTTGCCGGTTGCACCGAGCGAGCCGTACAACTCGCATTTCACGCTAGCTGTGACGTCAAGCAGACCATCGCGTTCGAGCCCCTGCACGAACATCAGGGCGGCGCGCATCGGCCCGACCGTATGCGAACTCGACGGACCGATGCCGATTTTGAAAAGATCGAAAACGCTGACTGCCATGACTGCTCCTGCAAAGGTCGTGCAAAAAAATCAGCGCGCCGGCAACGGCAAACAAACCGCGAGCCAGGCCGGCGGCGTGGGCGCCAGGCGCAGCGCAATGGGCGTGTAACGCCCGTCAAGCCGCGCCGATAGATGAAACAATTCGGCCGCGTGTTTCGGATCCCACGTGCCCGAATAACCGGGCAATCCGGCTTCGCGGCGGGTGGCATCGAAAGGCACGCTCGAATGAACGAATTCCTCGTGCGTGCGGGTGCCGAGCGCGTACGGCGTGAGCCAGTTCAGCGCGGCGGCGAGCGTTGCGCCCGACTGCGCGCGCTCATTCAGCCAGTTGCGGTTATGACGACGCGCTGCAAGCGCGGCCGTAACCAGCGGCTGCAGATCGTAAGTGACGTAATGCAGCGCATCGCGTTCGGCGAAATCCACAGTCGAACCGTCCGGCGCAATGTTGTCTCCAATATGCTCCACATACAGACGCTGCGCCGCGTTAATCAGCTTGCGGTCATCAATAGTGAACGCACCCATCGCGATCAACTTGATTCGGTGACTCTGCCAGTTGTTTCGATACGTGCCGGTCAGCGGCCGTTTCTGTTTATCGATATCCGCTATATATCCCGTCACCATCTTCGAGATAAACGCGCTCGATGCATTGCGCGTCTTGACGGGCAAAGCGCTTGCGGTCAGGTCATACGCGAGGATCAGAGATTCGAAATTGGTTTCATCGATAGGATTGAAACTCGGCTGATACGTCGTGACCCACGCGAATAAAAACCGGTCGACGAGCCGCAAATACGCTTCGTTGCCGGTCGCGCGCCACGCAAGCGCGGCGTCGCGCATCAATCCGAGATCCTTTTCCGCTTCTTCGCTTTCGTCACGAATGCCCTGATGCGGCAACGTGCCTTCTGTATGAAGTGTTGCCCGCGCTTTTGGCTGGTCGTTCAGCCGCGACTGGACCATTTTTACCAGTGCTTTCACGCCTGGATCGGCATTCGTGCGCTCACTGTTCTGCATCGCGGGCGCGGCGCAAAAATTCATTGCGGCAAACGCGCCCTGCGTAGTCAATGCCGTTGCTGCAAGGGCCGCGATCATCGCCGGAACACGCCACGTTTTACTCACCACTCGCACCTGTCGCGCCATGCAAAACTCCCTGATTGGCTTGGTTCGGGTGAGATGGTATCTGGTGTTGTGTGACTCCGGCAAAACTGTCCGGCTCTGAGAAGAAGCCGGACAGTTGAAACGCACGCCTATTCGCCCTTTATTCGCCGTACTCCGACAACGGAATGCACGAGCAGAACAGATTACGGTCGCCGTAAGCGTTGTCGGCGCGGCCAACCGGCGGCCAGTATTTGCGCGCAATCAACGATGTCAGCGGATACGCAGCCGTTTCGCGCGAGTAGGCGTGGCTCCAGCCATCGGCGACCACAACCGCTGCCGTATGCGGCGCGTTCTTCAGCGGATTGTCTTCGCGATCCGATTTGCCTTCTTCGACCGCGCGAATTTCGTCGCGAATGGCGATCATTGCATCGATAAACCGATCCAGTTCCTCTTTCGATTCCGATTCCGTCGGCTCGACCATCAGCGTGCCCGGCACCGGGAAGCTCATGGTCGGTGCATGAAAGCCGTAATCGATCAGGCGCTTGGCGACGTCATCAACCGAAATGCCGCTGGTTTCTTTCAACGGCCGCAGATCGAGAATGCACTCGTGCGCGACCAGACCGCCCGCGCCGCTGTACAGCACGGGGTAATGCGGCGCGAGCCGCTTTGCCACATAGTTCGCCGCAAGGATCGCGCTTTCGGTCGCGTTCGTGAGACCTTGCGCGCCCATCATCGCGATGTACATCCAGGAGATTGGCAGAATGGCAGCCGAGCCATAAGGCGCCGACGATACCGCCCCAATCCCCGCCGCATCGCGCTGATAACCGGTCGAATGCTGGTTCGGCAGGAACTTGGCCAAATGCGCGCCGACTGCAACCGGACCTACGCCCGGTCCGCCGCCGCCATGCGGAATGCAGAAGGTCTTGTGCAGGTTCAGGTGCGAGACATCGCCGCCGAACTGACCCGGCGCGGTGAGGCCGACCATTGCGTTCATGTTCGCGCCATCGACGTAAACCTGTCCGCCGCGGGCATGCACAATGTCGCAGATCTCGCGCACGTTCACTTCGAACACGCCGTGCGTGGACGGATACGTGATCATGATCGCGGCGAGTTTGTCGGCGTGCTTGTCGGCCTTGGCCTTCAAGTCGGCGATATCGACGTTGCCCTGTTCATCGCACGCAACGACCACAACCTGCATGCCGGCCATTTGCGCCGATGCCGGGTTCGTACCATGCGCCGACGATGGAATCAGGCAGATGTTCCGATGCCCTTCGCCACGCGACTCGTGATACGCGTGGATGATCAGCAAGCCGGCGTATTCGCCTTGCGAGCCGGCATTCGGTTGCAGCGATACAGCCGCGTAACCGGTACACGCTACGAGCATTTGCTCGAGCTGGTCGATCATCGTCCGATAACCCACCGTTTGCTCACCCGGAGCGAACGGATGAATCTGCGCGAATTCGGGCCACGTCACGGGCAGCATTTCCGACGTAGCGTTCAGCTTCATCGTGCATGAACCGAGCGGGATCATCGTGCGGTCGAGTGCCAGATCCTTATCCGCCAGACTGCGCAGGTAGCGCAGCATTTCATGCTCTGAATGATGACGGTTGAACACCGGATGCGTGAGGTAGTCGCTCGTACGTTCGAGTGCTTTCGGCAAGGAGACTTTTGCGTCGGCATCGAGGGCGTCGATGTCGAACGTTTCCGTCTTGCCCGCCACTTCGGCGAACAGCGCGAAGAGTTTGAGCAAGTCGTCGCGCGTGGTGGTTTCATCGACGGAAACGCCTACGTGCGTTGCATCAATGTGGCGCAGGTTCACGTGCACCGCCGACGCCGCCTGATGCAGCGCCGTGGTATTCGTGCCGCTGACGATGGTGACGGTATCGAAGAACGTTTTGTTCGCGAGCGTGTAGCCGAGTTTTTGCACGCCGGCGGCGAAGATCGACGCCACGCGATTCACGCGCAACGCGATGGTCTTCAGGCCCTGCGGCCCGTGATACACGGCGTACATGCTGGCCATGATCGCGAGCAACGCCTGCGCCGTACATACATTCGATGTTGCCTTTTCGCGGCGGATATGTTGCTCGCGGGTTTGCAGCGCGAGACGCAGCGCGTGCTTGCCTTGGGCATCCACAGTGACGCCGACCAGACGACCCGGCATCTGACGTTTGAAGTCATCGCGTACGGCCATGTACGCCGCGTGTGGACCGCCGAAACCAACCGGCACGCCAAAGCGCTGCGTATTGCCGATAGCCACGTCCGCGCCCCATTCACCCGGCGGCGTTAGCAGTGTGAGCGCGAGCAGATCAGCGGCAGCGATCACGAAACCACCGGCCGCATGGACCGCTTCAGTCAACGCGCGATAGTCATGCACGTCGCCGTTCGCGCCCGGGTATTGCAGGAGCACGCCGAACGCGTTCGCCGTGGCGGCATCCGCGGCAGGACCGACTTTTACTTCGATCCCCGCCGGTTTTGCACGCGTGCGCACGACTTCGATAGTCTGCGGCAGCACGTCGTCGGCGACATAAAACAGGTTCGATTTCGGCTTGCCCGCGCGTTGCAGCAGCGTCATGGCTTCGGCGGCGGCGGTAGCTTCATCGAGCAATGATGCGTTCGAAATCGCGAGACCCGTCAGGTCAATAACCATCTGCTGGAAGTTGAGCAACGCTTCCAGGCGCCCCTGCGAAATCTCCGGCTGATACGGCGTGTAAGCCGTGTACCACGCCGGGTTTTCAAGCACGTTACGCAGGATCACGGCCGGCGTATGCGTGCCGTAATAACCCTGCCCAATATAGTTTCTGAACACCAGGTTCTGATCCGCGAGTTTCCTCAGCGATGCCAGCGCTTCCGCCTCGCTTTTCGGCTGCGTGAACGCGCCGAGCGGCAGCGTTTCGTGGCGTCGGATGGACTCGGGAATCACCGCATCGATGAACGCCGCACGCGACGCGAAGCCGAGCGTTTCGAGCATGGCGTGCTGGTCGGCCGCATCCGGGCCAATGTGCCGCTGGGCGAACGCATCGTGGCATTCGAGTGCGGCGAGGGACAAGGATGAGCGGTTCATCAGACGGTCCGGGTGTTCGAGCTTCATGAGAGTTCCTGCTGGTGCGGCGTGGTTTGCTATTGAGCGCTAAACGCGCCGCACGTTCGTTGAGAAGTTTTACTCGCCGATCGAGGCGCCGTATGCAGCGGCATCGATCAACCGATCCGTCTTGGCGTCGGCGGCGGGCTTGATCTTGAAGAGCCAGCTTTCGTACGGCGTGCCGTTGATCTGGTCCGGCGTGCCGGTCAGCGCATCGTTCGCGCCGACGATTTCACCGGCCACGGGAGCGTAGATATCGGATGCTGCTTTCACCGATTCGATCACCGCGACGGCATCGCCAGCGGCAACCGTCTTACCTACCGGCGGCAATTCGATGAACACGACATCGCCCAGTGCTTCCTGCGCGTGATCCGTAATACCGATCGTCAGGGTGCCGTCGGATTCGGTGCGCACCCATTCGTGCGATTCGGTGTATTTGAGGTCGGCCGGGATGCTCATGCGGATGCTCCAGTTGGTCTATAAGGGTGGGACGTGCGCGGCTGTTTCAACAGGTTGTTAAGGGCGCTTCAAAGCGCCGCCAACACCTTGCCGTTGCGCACGAAAGGCAGTTTTACCACGCTTGCCGGCAGTTGTTTGTCGCGGATCACCACGTGCACTTTGTCGCCCGGTTTCACGCTCGCCGGCACCCGGGCGAACGCGATGGATTCCTGCATCGACGGCGAGAAAGTGCCGCTCGTGATCTCGCCTTCGCCGTCGGCTGTGACGACTTTTTGGTGAGCACGAAGCACGCCGCCGGCGCGGCCGTTTTCCTTCTGCAGAATCAAGCCGACAAAGCGCGCCTTCGATCCATTTTTTTCCAGCGCCGAACGGCCGACGAATGCGCGGTTCGCATCGTTCAGGTCGACAGTCCAGGCGAGACCGGCGTCGAGCGGTGACACCGTGTCGTCCATGTCCTGACCGTAGAGGTTCATGCCGGCTTCGAGACGCAGTGTGTCGCGCGCGCCAAGGCCGGCGGGCTTCACGCCTTGCGCGATCAGCGCGTTCCAGAACTTTTCTACCTGCGTAGCCGGAACCACGATTTCGAAACCGTCCTCGCCCGTGTAGCCGGTGCGCGCGAGCATGACGTCGCCGAACGAGCTGGCCGGGAATTGCACGGCGTTGAAGGGTTTGAGTTCTGCGGTCGCGTCGCGCGTTTCCGGCAGCACTTGCCAGACTTTTTCGCGTGCGTTCGGTCCTTGCACGGCGACGATCGCGAAATCGCGGCGCGGCGTGATGGTCAGTCCAAAACCGCCTTCAGCGTTCAGATGGCCGAACCACGCGATGTCTTTCTCGGCCGTGCCGGCGTTCACGACAACGCGGTAGTTGTCATCGGCGAAGTAATAGACGATCAGGTCGTCGATCACGCCGCCTTCCGGGTTCAGCAGGCAGGAATACAGCGCCTTGCCGGGAACGGTGAGTTTGTCGACGTTGTTGGCGATCGCGTACTTGAAGAACTCGCGTGCTTTGTCGCCAGTGAAATCGACGACGCGCATGTGCGACACGTCGAACATGCCGGCATCGGTGCGCACCGCGTGGTGTTCGTCGATCTGCGAACCGTAATTGACGGGCATGTCCCAGCCGCCGAAATCCACCATGCGTGCGTTGAGCGCAAGGTGAGCGGCGTGCAAGGGCGTGTGTTGAAGATCAGACATGGAGCGGGCCTCGGGCGTGCGCGAAAACAAAAAAGGCCATGCGTCGAACCCGCTCGGGGTTTCGGCTTTTTCCTGCTGCATTGAATAACGCAATGCAACATGCAAAGCCCAAACCGCGTAGCGATCCGGTACATGACCCCTCTGTCCTCGGTACCTGAGAGATTGCACGCTGTTCGCCGATAATCCGACGTCCAACGCGCGCCCCTTCGGTGGGCATCTGGCTGGTACTTCCTGATCAGCCGATGCCGCTCTCCAGAGTTCGACTTTCCGTTTTTGGCGCCCAACCAAGGCGCAATTCAAATACGGAACTTCGACGCGGCCGGTCCTTTTGCCTGAGAGTTTGTGGGTGTGCCCCTTCGGCGGCGCGGCTTCGTTTTTATGTCGTTTTGAACACCAACGACCGAAGCCAGCGCTCTCTCCCGACGCGTGCGGCGAATTTACGCGACCGAATTCACCTTGTCAAACGGCAGCGGCCCTTAATCCTTGCTGAGCCCAGGATCCACGCGCTTCCCGATGTCACGCAAGCGCGCGAGTTGATCGACCATGTACGGTGCTTCGTCGAGGCTGCTGACAAAGGTCCAGAGATACGTCATCACCGCATAGACATGCCCGGCCTTGACCGCCGGCGCCAAGGCCAACTGGCTGATGGCGATGACAAACAACACGGCCGCCACGGAACCGACAAAGAGAAACGCCGCGGCTTCACGGTTCGACAGATGGATTCGCAGCTTGGAAAGCACACGATAGTGCCGTTTCAAGGTGAGCGTACCGACCTTCGCGACCAAGCCGATTTCCTTTTCCAGCCGGTCATTCAGCCGCTGATGCAAGCTCTGGTTGCGTCGTGCAAAACGCGGCAGCAAGGCGATGCACAGCATCAATCCAATCAGGCTGGCCACGCCGATCCACGGCTCGATTGCCAGCAACATCGCCACGGCGCCCACTATGGATACAAACGCGGTGACCATGGTCGGCACGTGTTTTTCGAAGAAATCGACAAACTCTCGGGCCAATACCACGCGCGCCGCAGCCGTCGACGTGCTTTGGTTTTGCAGCCGCTGATTGAGGATCACCGGCACCGCCAGATCGGCGTATATCCGCGTGAAGGTGCGCGTATCCACGGCCCGGCGCGCGGCACCGACCGCCCAGAACGCCAATACAATCGCAGCGTAGAACAACGCGTGGTGAGCGTCGCCGCGCATGATCGAATCGACGGCGAATCCGGCGAACAACGGATAGGCGAGTAACAGCGCGTTCTCCAGTGCGACGAGCGACAGCGTGCAGAACAGCTTGCCCGGATAGGCCCGGGCAATGGCTTTAAGTGTTGATGCGGCGGATTGCTGAGCGACCTTTTCGCTCTCAACTATCCGGATTTCTGGTGTGACGAATGACATGACCGTACCTTGGGTAAAATCGACGCTATAATTTGAGCGACTGCTCAAATTATAATTGAGCAGTCGCTCAAAGCGCAAGCACAGCTAATTCGTTCACGCTTGAAAAAAGGAATCGAACATGTCGCGGTCGTCACCCGAACGCAAAAGTCAGATCATTACGGCCGCCCTGGAGTTGTTTCGCCAGAAGGGTTTCGCCGACGTTTCCACGCGCGATCTCGCGGAGCACGCGGGGTTGTCGCGCAGTCACATCTATCACTACTTCGGCGACTGGAACGAGCTGCGCCGCGAGGCGTTCGTGCACTTTGCCGACGAGCAGCTTGAAGAAACCGGCGCGCATCTGGCCGATAAACCCCCGGTCGAAGCGTTGCTCGGTTTTATCCGCGAATGCCTTCCGGCCAGTAAGGGTGATGGTTGGGGGCTGTGGCTGGATGCCTGGGACGAGGCCATGCACGACGCAGAACTCGCGCGCGCTTATTTAAGCGAGATCAGTCGCTGGCAAGGCATGCTTCGCGGAATTATCGAAAAGGGTGTGGAGGCGAAGGTATTTCGCTGTGCATCGCCGGAACGTGGCGCGCGGCAAATCTTCGCGATGGCGATGGGTTACGCCGATGATTTGCTGCTGCAACCCTCGGCCGAAGCCGCGGAGGCCGCGCTGGAGGAGGTCGTGGAAGTAGCGGAGATGGTGTTGCGGTTCGAGCTCAAAGCTCTTGAGCTATGAGCAATTTAAGCCGAACGACGAACAGCTGCAGAACAGGCCTGTTGTCGTTCGGCGCATAAAAGTGCTTATTGAATTGCGCGCTGCAAACCGTCCAGCTCGCCGTTCAACGTGTGCTGCTCTTCACCCGACAAACCGCCGCCATGCTGGGAAGCCATGTCACGCGATTCCTGACGCACTACATCCAGCCGATGATGGAACGCATCGCCTTGTGGCGGCGGGTAAAAGCCTTGGCTCACACGCTGATCGACGTGATGCCAAAGCGAATTGATTCGTCCGTTGACCTGATCCATCCGATGCACCGCTTCCATATGCGGGTCAGGGCGCGCCGGTGCTTCCTGGACGACATCGACCTGGCGCGTCGGCTGGACGACACACGCCGCCAGCGATCCCGCGAGCGCCACGCCAATCAGGGCGCGGGTAAAACCTGCTTTAAGCGTCAGCATTGAAGTTCTCCTCTTTTGGTTTTTAAGATAAGGCGACTGGAGAAGAACGGCCCACGCACCGCCCCGGCTGACGCCGGAGCCGCGCTCAAATGTAACGCTGTGTGTTTGAAAGTCTGGCGTGGGCCGTTTGTTATTAAATCGGCGTGAAATCCAGCCGACGACCTTCTGCGTTACTGCGAATCGCGATGTCGATAATGGTCATGACATCGACGGCATCTTGCGACGAGATTGGGAACGGCTTGCCCTCGAGCACCGATGCCGCCAGCGCTCGATAAAACTCTACGTAAGCGCCATCGCGAGTGGCGAATTCCTGGCGCAAGTCGTGGTCGCCGTCGACTTCGCGAAGCAGGCCGGGCGGATTGTGGCCGAAGTCGGGGTTCCCCGGACGCAAACCGGCTTTGAGCTGGTCTTCCTGCACATCGAGCCCCGTTTTTACATAGCTGCCACGCGTGCCGTGAATGGCGAAGCGCGGCGGCTCCAGCGCGGCCAGGGCGGTGGCGTGCAGCACGATTTCCTTGTCTTCGTAGCCCAGCAGCAGATGAACGTAATCCGGTGCGCTCGCGTGGTCGCGGTGCGCGTTGACGCTGGCGAATATGGTTTGCGGCCGGCCGAAGAGCGCCAGCGCCTGATCGATAAGATGCGGCCCGAGATCAAACAACAAGCCGCCGCCACGCGACGCTTCCTCGCGCCAGCGTTGCGGCACTTTCGGCCGGAAGCGGTCGAAATGCGACTCGTAGTGCGTCACGCGCCCAAGCCGGCCGCTTTCGATCAACGCGCGCACCGTCATGAAATCGCCATCCCAGCGACGGTTGTGGAACGGCGCGAACAACAGTCCGCGCGTTTTGGCCAACTCGGTGAGGGTTTTTGCGTCGGCGCCGGAGAGGGTAACCGGCTTGTCGACTACCACGTTCCGGCCCGCTTCCAGGGCTTTCCTGGCGAGATCGAAATGGGTGTCGTTGGGCGTTGCGATGACGATGCAATCGAGTTCGTCGAGGGCGAGCAAAGCATCGAAATCTTCGACGATTGTCGCGTTCGGGTAATCGGCCTGCGCCCGCTCGGGTTTGCCCGTTGCAATGGCGGATACAACCGCGCGGCCACAATGCTCGATTACCGGCGCGTGAAACGTTTCGCCGGCAAAGCCATAGCCCATCAGGCCTACTTTTAGAAGTGCTGTCATGCGGGCATCCTGTTGTTTTGGCGGTGCCGGTATTGTGGCATGGGCCGCTGGCGATGTTGGGCGGTGGTCACGCCGGCGTCGCGCCTCACAGGCGCGTGGATAGAAACCCGTGTTAACATCGCGCTCTCGAAATTGCGCCCGCTTCGGCGTGCGCAAATTTGCTCACCATCTTGCTCACCACCGCGTACTTCCGGCAGCTGAAACATCCGCCCGATTTACGCATCTCAAAGTGTCCGAACGATGTCCGCAGCAGGTATGAACGCCGCGCAAGCCGAAGCGGTGCGCTATCTCGATGGCCCATGTCTTGTGCTTGCAGGCGCTGGCAGCGGCAAGACACGCGTGATCACCCAGAAGATTGCCCATCTGATCGAAGGCAAGGGTTTCGAGCCGAAGCACATTGCCGCGCTGACCTTCACGAACAAGGCCGCGCTCGAAATGCGCGAGCGCACGGCCAAGCTGCTCGAAGGCAAAACGCTCACCACGCCCGGGAAGGAAGGCCGCCGCGTGCCGGTGAACCAGTTGACCATCTCCACGTTTCACTCGCTTGGCGTGCAGATCATGCGGCAGGAGGCCGAGCACGTCGGCCTGAAACCGCAGTTCTCGATCATGGATTCCAGCGATTGTTTCGGCTTGGTCCAGGAACAGCTCGGAACCACCGACAAAGGCTTGATTCGCAAGGTCCAGTCCATTATCTCGCTGTGGAAAAACGGCATGATGTCGCCGGATCAGGCGTCGGCGAGCGCGTCGAACGAGGACGAGATGCAGGCGGCTATTGTGTTTCGCAGCTACGTGGCAACGCTGCACGCTTACCAGGCGCTCGATTTCGATGATCTGATCCTGAAGCCCGCGCAGCTTTTCGCGGAGAACGAGCAAGTTCGCGAAAAGTGGCAGAACCGGCTGCGCTATCTGCTGATCGACGAATATCAGGACACGAATACCTGCCAGTACGAACTGCTGAAGCTGCTGGCCGGTCCGCGCGCGGCGTTTACGGCCGTGGGCGATGACGACCAGGCCATCTACGGCTGGCGCGGCGCGACGTTGGAGAACCTGGCGCAGTTGGGCAAGGACTTTCCGAAGCTGCATGTGGTGAAGCTCGAGCAGAACTATCGGTCGACGGTGCGCATCCTGACGGCTGCCAACAACGTAATCGCGAACAATCCGAAGCTGTTCGAGAAGAAATTGTGGTCGGAACACGGAATGGGCGACTCCATTACCGTGACCGCTTGCAACGACGAAGAGCACGAAGCGGAGTCTGTGGTGTTCCGGCTGTCGGCACATAAGTTCGAGCGGCGCGCGGCGTTTCGCGATTACGCCATTTTGTATCGTGGGAATTTTCAGGCGCGGATCTTCGAACAGGTTTTGCGGCGCGAGCGGATTCCCTACGTGTTGTCGGGCGGCCAGTCATTCTTCGATAAAGCCGAGATCAAGGACATCGTCTCGTATTTGCGGCTGATCGCGAATCCCGACGACGATCCCGCGTTCATCCGCGCGATCACCACGCCGCGGCGGGGCGTCGGCAACACAACGCTCGAGGCGCTGGGTTCGTTCGCCGGGCAGGCGAAAGTGTCGCTGTTCGAAGCCGTGTTCATGGGCGGCATTGAGGCGCGGTTGTCGGCGCGACAGGTCGAACCGTTGCGCGCGTTTTGCGAGTGGATGCAGCGCCTGTCCGATCGGGCGGGGCGCGATCCGGCCACCCAGGTGCTCGACGACATGATGGAGGCGATCCATTACGAGGCGTATCTCTACGATGCCCACGACGAACGTCAGGCGCAATCGAAGTGGCAGAACGTGCTTGAATTCTGCGAGTGGCTGAAGAAAAAGGGCACGAAGCCCGAGGCGGAGCCGTCCGAGGATTCAGAGGCCACGGGTTATGACAACGCAGATGGTTTGGGCGATGAAGGCAAGAACCTGCTTGGCCTGATCCAGACCGTCGCGCTGATGTCCATGCTCGAAGGCAAGGACGAAAACCCTGATGCCGTGCGGCTGACGACAGTGCATGCGTCTAAGGGGCTCGAATATCCGCACGTGTTTCTGGTCGGCGTGGAGGAGGGGATCATGCCGCACCGGGGCAATCCCGATGCAGACGCGGACGCTCCCGTCGACACCGGCCGGATCGAGGAAGAGCGGCGGCTGATGTACGTCGCGATCACGCGGGCGCAGCGCAGCCTTCATGTGAACTGGTGCAAGAAGCGCAAGCGGGCGCGCGAGACGGTGGTGTGCGAGGCGTCGCGGTTTATCCCGGAAATGCTTCTCGACGATGCCCCGCCGCCAACCGAGGAGGAAGCGCCGATGTCGCCGAAGGACCGGATGGCGCGGCTCAAAGAGTTGCTGCAGAAGCCGGCTTGATTGTTTTGGTCGGACTCGGATGCATTAAGAAACCCTGCGTGTTGCTTTGCGCAGGGTTTTTTGTTGGCATCGGGTGATGGCGAGCGGCTATTTGACGGCTGCGACCATGTAATCGACGGCGGCTTTCACGTCGGCATCGGATGCATTCGATCCGCCCTTGGGCGGCATCGCGCCCTTGCCGTGCAGCGCGTAGTTGTAGACGGTGTCCATCGGCTCTTTCAGGCGCGGCGCCCACGCGTCTTTGTCGCCGTATTTCGGCGCATTGAGCACGCCGGCCGCGTGACAGGCCTGACAGACCTGCGTGTACAGCGTCTTGCCGGCTTGCGATGCGTCCGCGCTTTCTGTGCCGGCCGCAGCGCCCGAACTTGCCTGCGGGACGTTCGCCAGGGCCGCGACTGCGGCGGCGGCCTGGGCGTTGTCGGTCGAGGCCGCGCCTGCTGCGGCGCCGCTGGCCGGTGCTGCAGCCGATGCGCCAGCTGCCGCGCCCGCTGCTGGTTGCGCGGGCTCGGCGAATTTTGCGCCAGCGTCGTTAGCCATATAGACGACTGCCCGGGAAATTTCGAAGTCGCTATAGTCATCGGGGCTCGTGCCGCCGCGTGCGGGCATGCCGCCTTTGCCGTTGAGCGCGTTGTGGAGCAGGGTGTCGTAGCCTTCCGCAATGCGGGGCGCCCAGTCGCCGGCATTGCCGAACTTGGGTGCGCCCGCTACGCCGGCCGTGTGACAGGTCGTGCAAACCGCCTTGAAGACTTCTTCGCCGGTTTTGTACACGTGGGGGGCGTTGGCATCGCGTATGTCGACCTGTGCAACCGGGGCGATGCGCGCGGCCACTTCTGCGTCGGAGAGGGAATCGGTGCCGGCGCCGGTGCGCGTCGTGTTGTTGACGTAGACGGCCAGCAGCACGATCACGACGATCGGAACGGCGAACCCGGCGACTATTGCCGCAATGAGTTGGCCAGGCGTTTTGATCGGGACTCCGTGGGGTGCTTCACTCATGCTCGTCTCGTCTCCCTTTTATTTGTGAGTCGGTTCAGCAACAGCGTGACAGCAACAACGACTTTCTGGGGTGTTCGTGATCGTTTTCACCAGCACGGTCGATTATAGACGGAACGTTTACGTGGCGGCATGCCCGCAAAGGCCTGTCGCAGCGCGTGTTAACCCGGATTTCGGTGCGGTGGGCGAGGGTGTTCGAGGGACGGGTTATTGGTTGGCGTGGTCCTTGCGGTGGACGGATCGACGGAAAACAGGTATTGTTTCGGACTCGCAGCGGCCCTGCCTCCATTGTTTTGTATATGGAACGCGGTGCCCTCGGTCATACGCGCCCGTAGCTCAATGGATAGAGTACTGCCCTCCGAAGGCAGGGGTTGCTGGTTCGATCCCAGCCGGGCGCACCAAGATTTAGCAGGGGTTCCGAGGGTTTTAGCCGGTTCTCGTACTTTCTTCGATTCCATCTATCCAGTTAGTTGCCGATTTCAGCTTCGGCTGCTTTTCGTCGTCAAAAATGCGCGATCGAAATGTGGCCCCTAATTCCGAAACGATTGTTTTAGCGATATCAGTGCGCAGTAGGCGTCCGGCCGTGTCGCGTTCCATAGCGCAGTTTGCGCCCCGCTGGTCGTGGCGCTTTCCTTAGCGACGCGTTCGAAACGCCCAATCTCCAGATACCCCTTATGCCGGGATCACGTTCAACTCCAAGCGCATGCCGAGCGCGGCCAGCGCCGAGGCGATCGTATCGATCTTCGTCGCATGTCCGAGGTCAATGACGCGGTTCACTTCCTGTGGACGCGTATGCATGCGTCGGGCCAATTCGGCGGGTGTGACGTGCTGCGCCAGCATTGCATTAAGCAGCAGCACCTTCGCCGCAACGCTAGCGCGTAGCTCGATCAAGGTATCGCCGCGCTTTGGGGCGGACGGCAGCGGAACCGGGCGTTTATCTTCGAAATAAAAATCCATTGCGGTAGCCAGCGCATCGATGGCCATCTCGATAGCTTCCTCGCGAGTCGCGCCAGCCGTTATGGCTTCGGGAATATCGCGGAACGTAACCGTAAAACCGACTTCGTCGGCCTTGAGTCGGGCAGGGTAGCGGAACATTGTGTTTTCCTGTTTTTGTCGCAAGATGCAAACCCCGTACGGGCTTGCAATCATTTGATGCCTAGCTGTTTAAGAATCGCCTTCCGGAGAGGTTCGGATATTTCTTGGCTCGGGTGCCTTTGGCAGCGTGGTTTGTCGTCCATTTAAGTAGACTTTTATGTGTCGGGTGCCATCGGTAAAAGTCGCCCCTTGTTTGGACAGCCATCGTTTGAATTCGCTCTGCTTCACTGGCTTCCTGAGTCGTTACAGGAGCTCGAGTATAAGCAAAAATGTTTATAGCGACAGAGACTACGTGAAAGCTTGGCCGTCGATCACGGGAAGGATCGGCGGAGACGTTGCGCCGGCCGTGCCTGATGGCAAGTTCCACGTGCTGCATAAGTGCCAATGGCACCCATGGATTTCGAGGCCCAGGCCGAGGCGATTCGCCAAGTCAAGCAGCAATACAACGTGACGTATATGGCCATCGATACGACAGGCATCGGCCAGGGCGTTTATCAGCTCGTGCGCCAGTTCTACCCGCACGCCGTCGCGCTCAATTACTCGCCTGAAGTGAAAGGCCGCCTCCGCGTTCGCGCGCATCCCGCCTGCCATGCCAGGGCAAGGGCGGCAAGGATCGCATCACTCTCTTGACCGTCCCTGCGCTCGGCGTGCTGCGCACCTGGCTCGCCGAGCGCGACGTCAATCCAACTGCGCTGCTGGCCTCCTAGTCGAATAAAAAATTTGACGTCATTTAAACCATAAAACCTGCGCACGCAGGTTGACCGCCGTCACCTCCTGCTTCATCCAATCTGCAAGCATATCGGCATCGATCCGACGTTTAATTGTCACTCCCCACAGGGTGGAGCATGCGTTACGAAATTGCGCTTCAAATATTCAATTCAATGGCTCCGGTATTCCTTCTGATCTTCACCGGATGGCTGGCCGTACATAAAGAAGTGGTTGGAAAGCAAGCCAAGAAGGTCTGCTCGGCGATGGTTTCGGAATTCGTCTTTCCCGCGTTGCTTTTCAACGAGACCTACAAGGCAAAGCCTGCCGAAGTGTTCAACGGCAAGTGGATCCTCGCATTTACCATCGCGATGTGCCTGATGTGGCTACTCGGCTACGCAGTGAACAAGATCATTCTAGGCAAGGACATCCGCGCAAGCGCGATGCTGGCAATGCTGTGCAGCTTTCCGAATATGGGTGGCATGGGCATTCCCTTCCTCGCCCTGCTGATCGGTGCGAGCTCGGCCATTTCCGTTGCGATCGCTAACGTGATCGTCGCGGTGACCGTGATCCCGGTCACGCTGTTCCTGCTGGAACTGGGCGCCACCGCGGTCGCCAGCGAGTCGCGTGCAACTGGCATGCATATCTTCACCACCGCCATCGTCAAGGCGCTGAAAAAGCCGATCGTCTTCTCGGTAATGCTGGGCCTGCTGTTTAGCGTAACCGGCATGAGCGCGCACTTGCCGAAGTTCGTCATCTCGACATTCGATATCGCCGCCAAGTCCTGCAATTTTGTGTCGCTGTTCGCCGTGGGCGTCGCGATCTACGGGGTGAAGCTATCGCTGACCAGAGGGTTCGCGGTCAATCTGGCGCTGAAATGCGCGGTCAATCCGGTCATCGTCTGGGCGCTGGTCATGCTGTTCGGCCTCACAGGAACACGAGCCGAGGAAATGATCCTCCTGCTTGCAATGCCAACCGCCACGACCGCCACCATTCTCGCGTACCAATGGAACGTGCAGGAGCAGGAGGCGTCGAGCCTGTACATGGCGAGCACGGCGCTCTCGATCTTCGTACTTCCTGCCCTTCTGGTGCTGATGCGGCTCTTCATCCCCGGCGTGGTCTAGGCGCATCCTCAGGGAGCGCTGCGCTCGGCGCCGCCTTGCAGGCGGACCATCGTGCGCGTCGCCCTCAAGGATGGGCAGCATATTTGAAACAACAAGGAGGCTGGCTGGAACAGGAGTGGCGGTTGAGGGGGCTGAATGCCAGCCTGGTTCCGTCGCAAGGATTGTTCGGCTGGACAAAGGCTATGACGGCTGAATTTGATTTTGAATTTGAGTTTGAAACAGTGTGTCCTGCTAACGATCCTGCACAGGCGTTAGCAATACGGCAGTTGCTCGCCAACTGCCACCTGGATGCCGATCCCGACATTGACGTATTCGTGGTCGCGCATCGAGAAAAGCAGCTCGTTGCATGCGCGGGCCTCGCCGCCAACGTCATCAAGTGCGTCGCTATTAACCCGGAATGCCGCGGCGAATCCCTTAGTCTGCAACTCGTCAGCCGCGTTGTCACTCTTGCGGCCGAGCTCGGGCATTTCCATCTATTCCTCTACGCACGGCCTTGCAACGAGCCGTTCTTTCGAGGGTGTGGTTTCTACCCGCTCGTCGAGGTGCCGGACACCATGACGCTCTTCGAAAACACGCCAGTGGGAATCAGCCGCTATTGCGAGCAATTGCGTCAGACCCGGCATCCCGGTGCGCGGATCGGTTGCATCGTGATGAACGCCAATCCGTTTACGGTAGGCCACCAGTATCTGGTTCGTCGTGCGCTCGAAGCGTGTGACTGGCTGCACGTGTTCGTCGTGAGCGAGGACGTCTCGCAGTTCCGTTTCGCCGACCGCTTCTTGCTGGTGTCGCAGGGTCTCGCTGGCACGGAAAGGCTCACGGTCCACTACGGCTCCAGGTACACGATCTCGAAAGCTACGTTCCCCGGGTATTTCCTGAAGGACAAGGGGATGATCGAGCACTGCCGCACGGCAATTGACCTGTTGCTGTTCCGCCAGTACATCGCGCCCGCGCTGGGTATCACGCACCGCTTCGTCGGCACCGAGCCGTTTTGCGTGGTCACCAATCGCTACAACGAGGACATGAAGCACTGGTTGCAGCACACGCAAGCGCCTGGTTCACCCGTCGGGGTGGTCGAAATTTCCCGCTACGTGAAGGCGGGTATTCCGGTCTCCGCATCCGCCGTGCGCCGCCTGCTCGCGACAGGCGACTTCGCCCGCATCCGGCCGCTGGTTCCGGACAGCACATTTCGCTTTCTCATGAAGGGCGCGCCAATCCCCGGCCATAGCCTGCATATGCAGGGATGAGCCGGATACGGGGTTGACAGCCCTGCTCGCGGTAAAAGGAAACGCATCATGCAAATCATCAAGGAAGCCATTGCAGGCTCGCTGGAATCCAGCGACCTGCTGGTCAATATCGGGCCCGCACCCGATGGCAAGCTGGAAATCGTCTTGCGCAGTGCGGTCATCAAGCAGTTCGGTGCACAAATCCTTCAGGTCGTCGAAGACACGCTAGCTCGAATGGACGTGACGAGCGGCAGTGTCGTCATTGAAGACAAAGGTGCGCTGGACTGCGTCATCCGCGCCCGCGTGCAGACCGCTACGCTACGCGCGTGCGGCATCGACCATCTGGCATGGGAGCAACTGTCATGAAACTTCGCCGCAGCATGCTCTTCCTGCCCGGGTCAAACGCCGCGATGCTGTCTACCGCGTTTATCTACCGGCCCGACTCCATCATGTTCGATCTTGAGGACGCAGTCAGCCTGCGCGAGAAAGACGCGGCCCGTCTGCTGGTATTTCACGCGCTGCGCAATCCCATTTATGAGGATATCGAAACGGTTGTGCGTATCAACCCGCTCAATACACCCTTCGGTCTCGCCGATCTCGAAGCAGCCGTGCGCGGTGGAGCGAACGTCATCCGCCTGCCGAAGACCGATCGCGCCGCCGACGTGCATGAGCTGGAAACCGAGGTCGAGCGCATCGAACGCGCATCGGGTCGAGCGGCCGGCAGCGTGCGCCTGATGGCCGCGATCGAATCGGCGAGCGGTGTCGTCAATGCACTCGACATTGCGCGCGCATCGAAACGTCTGATCGGTCTCGCACTGGCCGGCTTCGACTACGTGATGGACATGCAAACCGAACGAGGTGACGGCAGCGAACTGTTCTATGCCCGTTGCGCTGTGCTCCACGCCGCGCGCGCCGCCGGCATTGATGCGTTCGACGTCGTATATCCCGACATCAACGACGATGCGGGTTTCGTGAAAGAAGTCGAGTTGATCAAGCGCCTGGGGTTTAACGGCAAATCGCTGATCAATCCCCGGCAGATCGATCTGCTCCACAACGCATATGCCCCCACCGAGGAGGGCGTCGACTACGCACGCCGCGTGATCGCCGCCGCCGAAACCGCAGAGCGCAACGGGCTGGGCGTGATCGCCCTGAACGGGAAAATGATCGACGCGCCCATCGTGAACCACGCCCGCCGCACACTGCAACTGGCGCAGGCGTCGGGCACCCGTCGATAACCATAGGGATCTGTCGATGAAACACAATGAATTTCTGACGGCCTTATTGCAGAAGAATCCCGCATGGCGTCCGTTTGCCGGCGCCAATGCAATCACCCCTCACCTAGCGAACCCCACGCAGAAGCGCGAGCGCAAGCTGTGCGCGTCGCTCGAAGAAGCCATCACGCGTACCGGGCTAAGAAATGGCATGACCATTTCCTTTCACCACGCGTTCCGCGAAGGTGACAAGGTGATCAACATGGTCGTCGACGAGCTGGCGCGCATGGGCTTCAGGGACCTCACGCTCGCGTCGAGCTCGCTGATGTCGGTCAATGAGCCGCTGATCAAACATATCCGCAACGGCGTCATCACACGCATCTTCACGTCGGGTATGCGCGGCAAGCTGGCCGATGCGATCTCACACGGCCTGATGGACAATCCCGTGCACGTCCATTCGCACGGCGGCCGTGTTCATCTGCTCAAGTCGGGGCAGTTGCAGATCGACGTCGCCTTTCTCGGCGTACCATGCTGCGACACGCTCGGCAACGCGAACGGATCGCACGGCAAATCGCGTTGTGGATCATTGGGCTACGCGAAAGTCGACGCGCGCTTTGCCCGCCAGGTGGTGTTGCTTACAGACGAGATGGTCCCCTTTCCCAACGTCCCCGCGAGCATCTCGCAAGACGAGGTCGACTATATCGTCAAGGTCGACGCAGTCGGCGACCCCTCGCGCATCAGCGTGGGTGCGGCACGCATGACCAGCAACCCGCGCGAGTTGCTGATTGCGCGCCGGGCCGCCGATGTGATCGAGCACTCGGGCTATTTTGTCGACGGCTTCTCGCTGCAGACCGGCTCGGGTGCATCGTCCACCGCTGCCACGCGCTTCCTCGAAGAGCGCATGATCCGAAAGGGCATCACTGCGAGCTACGCGTTAGGCGGCATTACTGGCAGCATGGTCGATCTGCACAAGAAGGGCTTGATCAAAACGCTGATCGACACGCAGTCGTTCGATACGGTCGCCGCGCAATCGCTAGCCGAGTCCCCGCATCATCAGGAAGTGTCCACCAACGAGTACGCCAACCCGTCTTCGAAGGGAACGTATTGCGATCTGGTCGACTTGGTGATCCTCAGCGCGCTCGAAATCGACGTCGATTTCAACGTCAACGTGATCACCGGGTCAGATGGAGTGATGCGTGGTGCCTCCGGCGGGCACTGTGACGTGGCCGCCGCTGCGAACCTGACGATCGTGGTCGCGCCGCTTGTCCGCAGCCGCATCCCCACCGTGGTCAAGCACGTGACAACGGTCGTGACGCCGGGAGAGTCGATCGATGTGTTGGTCACGGATCAGGGCATCGCTGTCAATCCGGCCCGTGGAGACGTGGCAGAGCGTCTGATCGCGGCTGGCTTGCCTGTTATGAGCATCGAATCGCTGTATGAGCGTGCTGTCGCGCAGACCGGCCTCCCGCAGCCGATCGAGTTTACCGATCGAGTGGTCGGCATCATCCACTACCGGGACGGCAGTGTTATCGACGTGGTCCGCCAGGTCAAGACGTGAACCCGTCGATCAACGCGCAGCCGGTCACGCTGGAAGCGGTGCTGGTCGCGCGCGAAGCACGCGCCCAGCACCAGGCGCAATGGCTCGCGCGCCACGGCGCGCCACTCGTTTCCACGACGCTCGTGAGCCCAGGGGCCGTGAAAGACGGCGCCTCCTGGCGACGCGTCATGCAGGAAGCACTGAGTGCCGTCGCTGCCACACTGGCCCGGCATCAGTGGGCGGTCAATGAGTGCACGACGCTGTGGCTGCCTACCGGTCCGGAAGCGCTCTATGCAGTGAGAGCCAACCCCGTCGATCTCAAGCTGGCAATGGTGGAACTCGAAGACGGGCATCGGTGGGGCCGTCTGTGGGATCTCGACGTTATCGATGAAGTGCGTCCGCTATCGCGCCTGAGCCTCGGGCTGGAGCCGCGACGCTGCCTTGTCTG
Source organism: Caballeronia sp. SBC1 (assembly GCF_011493005.1). NCBI lineage: Bacteria > Pseudomonadati > Pseudomonadota > Betaproteobacteria > Burkholderiales > Burkholderiaceae > Caballeronia > Caballeronia sp. SBC1. Next base: position 3,890,720 of record NZ_CP049156.1, on the reverse strand, counting down.
CGACGACGAGGCCCATGCCTGCGCGAGAGCACGACGCCATCCGATTGAGGAACTGCTTGCCGCTATCGATGCGAGGATCAATGAATCTGAATGATCTGCAAACGTGCGCCTTGGTCACGGATGGCGCGCTGCGCGATACGTGCGCGCTGACTGGCGCGCTCGCTTACGAAGCCCTGATGCGCGAAGCGTATCTGACACCCAAGCCCGGGCTCGTCGACGCGCGCAATTGCGGCGCGCATCGCGACATGAATTTGCATACGTTCTCTGCAAGCGCCGACGCGCTTGCGCCGTATTTTCCGCGCTTCGCGGCAGCGGGCTGCCATTACGGAGCGCTACCGGCCGACGAGATTTTGCCTCTGGTTCGCCCTCTTGGGCTCGCCGCCGAACAGAGCATGTTGCTCGCAACGAGCGGCGTCAATACGCACAAAGGTGGAATCTTCGCACTCGGCTTGCTCTGCACGGCCGCGGGACGGCTATTAGCGAGACATACGCCGTTGCGGGTACACAGCTTGTGCGCCGAGGTGAAGGCGATCACCTGTAACCTGGTCGAGCGAGAACTGGCAAGCGCGGGTAATGCGCATAGCGCAGGCGAGCGGCTATTTCAGCGTTTCGGTTTGACAGGCGCACGCGGCGAAGCCGCGCGGGGCTATGCAACCGTACGAGAGCACGCATTACCCGCCTATCTCGCACTTCGGCAGCAAGGTGCACGCGATGAGATCGCGTTGCTTCAGGCGCTCCTGCATCTGATGGCCCGTAACGCCGACACCAATCTGGTTGCACGCGGTGGACTGGCCGGCCTCGAATACGTCCAGCAGACCGCGCAAAGGCTGTTGCAAGCTGGCGGCGTGTCGCACCGGCTGGGGCGCGCTCGAATGATTGAACTGGACGACGACCTCATCACCCGCCAACTGAGCCCGGGCGGCAGCGCCGACCTGCTCGCGGTGACCTGGTTTCTCTCGCGTTTCGAGTTGGCGCCCGTGCGTCAGGCTTATAGCGCGGCAGCCGAACGTCACGTACCCATTCTCGTTAAAGTGAGCGGATCAATTCAGAAAGGATAACGAGGCCGTGCGGCCAGGGACCGTAACCCGCCTCCGCGTTGATGTGCCCCGCTTCGCCCACGTCCACCAACAGGCAGCCCCACGTATTCGCCCAGAAATGCGCGCGCTCGAATCGCAGCAGCGGATCGTCGTGACTGGCGACCAATACGCCGGGTACGTTCAGCCGATGATGCGGCACGCGGTCATCGAGCTCGAACCGGGCGGGCTCCGCTGGCGCAACGAGCATCAGTCCCGCCACATTCACATCACGGCTGGCAACCAGCGCACAACTAGCGAGTGCGCCCAGGCTGTGTCCTATCAGGATGGCGGGACGCTCGCATTGCGCAAGCGTGCGACTGATCGCGTCGATCCAGCTTTCGACATCCGGCTGATTCCAGTCACGCTGCGCGATGCGCCGCCAGCCTGAAAAGCGCTGATGCCAGTGTGACTGCCAATGATCGATATCGCTGTCGTAGAGACCCGGCACCAGCACCAGCTCGAAGCGCCCCGCCACGCTTTCGAGTTGCATTTCTATCGATTGAAACTGATTTCCCGGCATGCTACGAACCTTTATTCAAGTGCGATGGTGTTGGCCCACGCAGACGTCGGCAGCGATGTATTACATCCAGAGCGACATCAGCGGCCAGCCCACCAGCAGCAGCGTAGCGATGTAGAACACCCCGAGTATCGCGCCCATTCGCCAAAAGTCTTTGGACGTCACGTAACCGCAGCCGTAGATGATCACACCGGGCCCGGTGGCATAAGGTGTCAGGACACCCATGAGCCCAATCGAAAACACCAGTAGCATGGAGAGGTGCGCCATTGGGATGCCGGGCACCCCTTTACCCACGGCCAGAATGACGGGCAGCATGGTGGCGGTGTGAGCCGACAGACTGGCAAACAGGTAGTGGGAAAAATAGAACACCAGAACTAACACCATGACCGCCATGACAGGCGAAAAACTGTTCAGGTGTACGCTCATCGTACGGGCAAACCAGTCGATGAATCCGGAACGGGTCAGGCCGTTCGCCATCACGACCAAGGTCGCCAGATTGACCAGCGTGTTCCACGCGCTGGAGTATTTCGTGACGTCGCTCCAGCTTACGACCCGCAATACCAGCATTAGGGAAACCGCCAGCAAGCCGACAGCGGTTGCGTCAATGAACGAGTCACCGAATACCCATAGGCACAGGCTGAGCAGCACCAGCACAATCAACGTGCATTCCTTGCGGTTCAGCTTGCCCATTTCATCGAGCGATTTTTTCGCCCAGTTGGAAACCTCACTACTGCGGGTGATGCCCGGCTTATACAGCACATAAGAGAGAAGGGGCGAAACGATCAGCAGGATCAGGCCGACTGGCAGGAATCCCAGAAACCATTGCCCCCAGCTAATGTGCACGCCGGCAATCTTGCCGACAAATTCGATGCCCAGCACATTCGGTGCGGCACCGGTAACGAACATGGAGGCGCTCACGCTGGTACTGACCACCATCATCCACATCAGATAGCCACCAATCTTGCGCGAAGACGGGTCGTTGGGATGGGAGTCGAACAACGGCGGCAGGTTCTTTATCACCGGAAAAATCGTGCCACCGGTCCGGGCTGTGTTCGACGGAGTAAACGGCGCCAGCAGGATATCGATGATGACAATGGCGTACCCCAGCGTCAGGGTGCGTTTGCCCATGAATTTGACTAGATACAGCGCAATACGACGCCCCAGGCCGCTCACCTCATAACCTAGCGCAAAGATGAATGCGCCGAACACGAGCCATACCGTGGTACTCGAGAATCCGGCCAGCCCCCACTTCAGCGCCTCCTTGCCCGCATTGAAGTGAGGAGCAGCCAACTCGGCAGGGCTGAACAGCAAGTAGTTGCCTCCGATGACGCACAACGTGACCGCTATAAAACTGACCGCCGTTGCCGGGATAGGCTCCAGGATCATGCCGACCACCATGGCGACAAACACAGCAAAATAGTGCCACGCCTGTGGAGGCATACTACCGGGGACGGGGACCAGCCACAGGAGCACCATCAGGGCAATAGGCGCAAGCGACTTCCATATTTTCTCTTTCGGGTTGGACATGAGAGGTTTCCTGAACAAGGACATGCTTTTTGATGTTGTGCGTCGCCTCGCGTGAACCCTTGTTGACCGGATCGTGCCGGGCCGTAACGAGGCCTCCGTACTGGGTTCGCCGGCGCTCCAGCCGCACTTTTTGGCAAGTATTTTAGTAGCAGTGCTAATCGATCGATTAGTCTGGTTTAAGACATCAACAGCACTTTTTTGTACTTCAAATTGCCGCTTTCACGATCCGCGTCATACAGCCGTGGTTATGCTTACACAATTATTTAACGGTGTTTATGGCGCTAAAGGTTTTAAAGGCTAAAAGGCTTTGATTCATTTCGGCCCCCGCGTTTCATTGCATCGGAATGCGCGCCCGCCTCAACCTCGCCCCAGCTGCGGCAATTTGCAGCAACGCGCTTCTGCACTACATCAATACGCTTGCCCGGGTGCGCTCTACAATGTTCGTGGCAATTGGAAGGCAGATTCATCGAGATGGCCTTCTTACGCGGAGTATTGGTGTCGACGAGATCGAGCCGCTCGTCCTCTCCAGGATACAGCGTTCCACCACACGCACTGCTAAAGGCAGCCCGTGCTTTCAGCACACTGATCTTATTGGAAACCTTGGAGGCGTTCTCGAGCAGGGATGTTATTGAAAAGTTGAAGTCATGTGTATTCGCAACAAATGTAGCTGGGCCAAATTTAAGACATTATCGTTTCAGACGAGAACGTTTCTCCTGCTGTTTTGCGTATCGTCGGCACTATTGCTTGGCATGGGCTGCTATGTCTATAGCAGCATGCATTCGATCCTGTATGGCCAGATCGGCTTGCGTGCCCGTGTTCAGGCACAACAGATCGCGGTAATGCCAGCCTTGGTCGCCGCAGTCGGCACACGCGACGCCACCGCACTGGCCGCGCTGATCCTGCCGCTGAAAGAGAAAACCGACGCCAGCTACATCGTAATCGGCGACGATGACGGTCGTCACCTGGCGCACACCGATCCAACCGTACCCGTCGGCAGTCCGATGCGGGGCGGAGACAACGAAGGCGTGCTCCGCGACGGCAAGAGCATCGTAACGCTGAGTAGCGGCATGTACGGCATGTCGTGGCGCGGCAAGGCTCCGGTTCACGACCCGCACGGCCGTATTATTGGCGTTGTCTCGGTCGGATATTTTATTTCGAGCATCGATCGATGGAATCACTCGATGCTCGCGCCGCTTCTGCTCGTGGTAGCCGGCACTACCCTGTTCCTGCTGTGCTGTACCTGGCTATTTGCGCGCAGTATCCGCCGGCAGATGCGCGGGCTCGATCCCATCGAAATCGCGCAGCTGGTCCAGCAGCAGGACGCCATTTTCGATTCTATTTACGAAGGCGTGCTATCGATCGACGCGCACTCCAGACTCACCTCCATCAATCGTGCCGCCCGCGAGATGCTCAACGTGCAGACGCCACGCGAGCACGTCCTGATCGACAGCCTGTTGCCTGACTGCCCATTCATGCCGAAGGGACAAGACGACCACGACAGGAAGGACGAGATCTGCTGGTTCAACAGCCTGCAGGTCATCGCGAGCCGAGTCGGCATTCGGATTGGTGGCCAGTTGCACGGCTGGGTCATCAGCTTTCGCCGCAAGGACGACATCAACACGCTCAGCCTTCAACTGAGCGAAGTGAAGCGTTATGCCGACAACCTGAGGGTGATTCGTCATGAACACCAGAACTGGATCTCCACGCTATCGGGCCTGCTCCATATTGGCGCGTTCGAGGAAGCGAAGAGGCTGATCCATACGCAATCGGCAGTTCAGCAACAGGTTCTCGACCGGATCTCGAGAACCTTCGGAGACTACCGCGTTTGCGGCCTGCTCATCGGCAAGTACTATCGTGCGCGAGAGCTTGGACTGACGCTGCAATTCGAGTCCGGCTGCAGCCTCGACCGGTTGCCGTCCACGCTCGCTGACGTCGAATGGATGTCGATTATCGGCAACCTGATTGACAACGCGCTCGAAGCGACAATCGCATGCGATCACCCGGAAAAGAAGGTCATCCTGTATCTCTGCGACCGTGGCGACGAACTTATCATCGAAGTGGCTGACTTCGGCTGTGGCATTGAACCGTCGCTTCGCGAGCGCCTGTTCGAGCGCGGCGTCAGTTCGCACGACGGATCGGGTCGCGGCATTGGCCTCTACCTTGTGAACAGCTACGTTCAACAGGCGGGCGCAACCATCACAATAGAAGACAACATTCCGCACGGTACGATTTTTTCGGTCTTCGCACCCATCCGGTCAATTAGCCATGCAGAACATTGACGTCTTGATCGTCGAAGACGAGGAGCAGCTCGCACACATTCACGCTGCTATCGCCCGCAAGAACCCCCGCGTCCGCGCGGTTAACCACGCCGCCACGCTAGCGTCAGCTCGCACGCTGGTCCGTGCACTCAGGCCGGATCTGGTGCTGCTCGACAACTACCTGCCAGACGGCAAGGGAATCGCGTTGCTTGAAGACCTCGTTTCGGCCGATCTGCCAGCGCGCGTCATTTTTATCACCGCCGCGACCGACATGGAAACATGTGCGAGAGCCATCCGTCACGGCGCGTTCGACTACATCGTCAAACCCGTGTCCTATGAGCGCTTGCAAATGTCGCTCGAACGCTTCGTCAGCCTGTTCAACTCGCAGCAGGCGAGTACTCGTATCAACCAGCACCAGGTGGACGAGCTGTTCAACCTGCAGGCCAAAGACTTCCGTGTCGAGAAGTATGCCAAGGGTATCGAACCCATCACTCTCGAGCGTGTCCGTCAAGCCTTCGCGTTGCCCGAAGGACTCCACACCGCTGACAGCGTTGCGCGCGCGGTTGGCATCAGCAAGACCACGGCGCGCCGCTATCTCGAGTTCTGCGTGGAAAACCGCTTTCTGCGCGCGGAAATCTCGTACGGACACGTGGGCCGGCCGCAGCGCATGTACGTCCGGGCCGCCGCATGAATCGGCGCTTCTCACGAAGCGTCGCTACGCGCCGGCGCTTGAGTGCCGTTAGCGCGCTGCCTGCCGATTTCCACGGGATCTTCGCTGTTTCTATCGGTGAGTACGTGAGGTCAGGGCGGGAACCGCACTTCTTTTGATCAAAGCCATGTCTATTTCGCAATTTCTTATCCTCGTCATCAATAGTGGCTCGTCCTCACTGAAATTCACCCTGTTGCCCGCGAACGGCGACCGGCCGCTTTTCAGCGGAATAGCCGAGCGTCTCGGCACCGATGGGACAGCCAGTCTGACCTTGAAAAGAGGCGCATCCACCTTCATCGAACCACTTGCCGAGGGCACGCACGCGCAAGCGTTGCAGATGATCCTGATGCACTTGCGGCGCAATGGTTGGCTCGCTCACGTCGCCGTGGTCGGTCACCGCGTGGTGCATGGTGGCGAGCGGTTTGCCACGTCGGTGCGCATTACGCCGGAAGTCATCCGCGACATCGAGGCGGTGTCGGCACTTGCACCCCTGCATAACACGGCGAATCTGCTCGGCATCCTCTGCTGCATGGAGGATCTGCCGTCAATACCGCAGGTCGCCGTGTTCGACACGGCCTTCCACCAAACCCTGCCGCGCGGCGCCTACACGTACTCGATTCCGCAGCGTTTTTATCGCGAGCATGGGATTCGACGCTACGGATTTCACGGCACATCAATTCGCTATGTGTCCGCAAAGGCCGTCAAGTTGCTCGGGCTTGATCCTGACGATCACGGCCTCGTCATCGCTCATCTGGGCAACGGCGCGTCGGCCTCGTCCGTGGAGGATGGAAAGTGCGTGGACACGAGCATGGGGATGACTCCGCTCGAAGGTCTCGTCATGGGGACCCGCAGCGGCGACCTCGACGTCGGGGCGGCGGCGCAGATCGGGCGTATCGCGGGGCTTGATCTCGCGGGTGTCGAAATGCTGCTGAACCGGGAGTCGGGACTTCTCGGCGTGTCAGAGCTTTCCAGCGACTGCCGCGCGCTCGAAACGGCGGCCGAAGCGGGACACCCCGGCGCCACGCTGGCGCTGGAGGTGTTCGTCCATCGTCTCGCGCGATACGTCGGCGCGCTCGCCACCTCGCTGCGCCGGCTCGACGCCGTCGTGTTCACCGGAGGCATTGGCGAGAACTCGGCCCGGGTGCGCGCGATGACACTGCGGCACCTCGGTATCTTCAACCTCGTGCTCGACGAGTCGGCCAACCAGTACGCCGTGCGCGGCATGAGCGGCCGCATCGACCAGGGTTACGGACCCAGGCGTGGGTCATCCCGACCGACGAGGAAGCGGTGATCGCCCGTGATGCGGCTTGGCTGGCTGGCCTGGGCGAGAGCCAGTCGCGCATTGAATGATGCCGGCGACCTCGCACAGCAGCGTTATGCCGGCTTTTGATTCGTAGCAAATAACACCAAGAGACGCAGAGGTGACAACCCCTGTGTGCCACTCGCACCCGATTGGATTTTTCTGCATGAATGTGATTTCCCCGCAACGCACTTTCTACCTTGTGCCGGTTTCGAGTCGCGTTGGCCTGACATCAGTAGCACTGGGCCTCGTGCGCGCATTGCAACTCGCCGGCGTCCGGGTGGGCTTCGTCAAACCAATCGCCCAGCCGGAGGTCGCCGCTGGCGACCGCGATCTGTCCACCCATTTCGCACGTACCTTGTGCAGCACTACGGCGCCCGAGCCGATCACCTTCACACACGCCTCCGGCATGGTCCGCGCAGGACAACTGGCCCAGTTGATGGAAGAGGTCGTCGCGCTTGTCGATCGCGCGCGGGAACGCAATCAGGTCGTGGTGGTTGAAGGGCTGATTCCCAGCGTCGACTTCCAGATCGCCACACGCCTGAACATCGAAATCATCCGTACGCTTGGCGCGGATCTCGTGCCGGTGATCGCGGGCCTCGCCCTGGATGCGGTTGAGCGAGCCACCATCGTCAGTGCTGCCGCCGAACAATACGGCGATTTTGGGCGCCGCCCGCTCGCCGGCGTGCTGTTCAATCACTGCGACGATCACGGTGCAAATGCGGCTCCGCATGGCGGACCGCTCGCCGACTGCAGTAGCGCCGATATCCCAGTGCTCGCGGCTATCCCCACCGCGCAGCATCTGTTTGCACCGCGAGTGGTCGATATCGTCGACAGTCTGGGGCTCTATGTACTGCGTCGCGGAGAAGGCGAAATGGCCCGGGTCGCCAACGTGCTCGTCGCAGCGCGCTCGCCGGAAAAGCTCCTCGCGCATCTGCGGCCGGGCACCCTGGTCGTCACGCCGTTCGACCGGGCCGACACGATCCTCGCAGTTGCCGTCGCAGCGCTGCGCGGCATGCCGCTTGCGGGGCTGCTGCTGACCTGCGGTGGTGCGTTACCCTGCGAACTGGCCGAGCTCTTCGAGTCCCGTCCGCTTGACCGGCTACCCGTTCTCGTCACGGACAACGACACATTCGCGACCGCCTCTCAACTCGCGAATCTGTCCCGGCACGTCAGTTCCGACGATGCGCAGCGCATGGAGCAAGTGATTGACTTCATCGCAGGGCAGATCCGCACTGCGCCGCTCGTGGCCCGCCTCGACGTGCCCGAGCGGCCGCTGATGTCGCCGGCCGTGTTCCGTCAGCGTCTTGTGGAGTCCGCTCGGGCCGCGAACCGCCGCATTGTCCTGCCCGAAGGCGATGAGCCGCGGACGATCCAGGCGGCGGCCGCTTGCGCCGCACGCGGCATTGCCCGCTGCGTGTTGCTCGGCGCGCCCGACGCCGTGCGCGCCGTCGCCGCGAGCCACGGCATCGATCTGCCCACGAGCGTCGAGATAGTGGACCCGGACGCCATCCGGGAAACCTACGTCGCGCCGATGGTCGAACTGCGCCGGGCAAAGGGCCTGAATGCACTCCAGGCGCGGCAGCAGCTCGAAGACCCCGTCGTGCTGGGCACAATGATGCTCGCCACAGGCGAAGTCGATGGCCTCGTTTCGGGAGCCGTCCACACGACGGCAAATACGGTGCGACCCGCGCTGCAACTGATCAAGACGACCCCTGGTGCCACGCTCGTCTCCAGCGTGTTCTTCATGCTGATGCCGGATCAGGTGCTGGTCTACGGCGACTGCGCGATCAACCCCGACCCGAGCGCCACCGAACTGGCTGAGATCGCCATCCAGTCCGCCGATAGCGCGCGTGCGCTCGGCCTCGATCCGCGCATCGCCATGATTTCGTACTCGACAGGCACCTCGGGCGCGGGTCGGGACGTGGAGAAGGTGACGGATGCAACCGCGCTCGTGCGCCGCCAGCGCCCCGATCTCGTGATTGACGGGCCGATCCAGTACGATGCAGCCTCCGTTGAAAGCGTTGCCAGGCAGAAGGCGCCTCATAGCCCGCTGGCCGGTCGCGCCAATGTCTTCGTGTTTCCAGACCTCAACACCGGCAACACCACTTACAAGGCTGTGCAGCGCTCCGCGAATGTGGTGTCGGTCGGCCCAATGCTGCAAGGACTGCGCAAGCCGGTCAACGATCTGTCGCGCGGCGCGCTCGTTGACGACATCATCTACACGATCGCACTGACTGCGATTCAGGCGGCGGCACATGACGAAGCGACCCTTCACGGAACCGAGGCCGTCGGCGGCACGCGCCAGGAATAGGGAACGGCCCGTGACTCCGTTTCAACGCTTACGGGGAGAACGTCGAGCGGGACACGGCGATGGCGACGTCTTCCGGCTCGAGGATGTCACCGCATTTGCGCTGACGGATTTCGCACACCGCATTGGCACACGGCCGTCGTTCCTTGCGCGCGAGATGACGCGCATGGCGCAGGCGAACTACCCTCCCGCGCCTCGCCCGGTCTCCGGCTCAAGCCGCCGTATTGACGAACATCCCGCTGGCGCTGGACGCGCCTTGCTGCTGAAGGTTGCTCGCAAGACTCTGCAGGAACGTCTGCAACTGGGTATTCGTGCTGCTCGACGATGAACCGGACGATGAGCCCAACGCCGACAGCAGATTCTGAAAATCCGATGTCAAACCACTGACGCTGCTCGAATCGGACGATGAACTGGTCGAGCTGGAGGTCGGCGTGGTGCTGCTTGAGCTCGAGGTCAACGAATCAGCCAGGTCGGAGATTTGAGACGCCAGATCACCACCACCACCTCCACCTCCGTGCCGATGATGCCCGTGATGATGAGCCGGCGCTGCGCTAGTGGGCGTGGTGGGAGCGGTTGTCGCGGCCGTGGTCGTCGCCGCGTTTGCGGTTGAAGCGGCACTGGTCGCGCTGGTTGCCGAGACAGCACTGGTGGCGGTGTCACTGTCGCTGGTGCTCGTCGATGCCGGGACCGCGCTTCCCTGCTGCCCAGCCGCCTGGAACAGCGAGCCGAGAAATTGCTGTAGAGCTGCGGCTACCGAGGTCGCCGCCGGCGCCGAAGCGCTGGAGGTTGAATCCGTCGCGGGTGTCGAGCTTGTGCTTGAGCTGGTTGAAGAGGTATCGCTCGATGACGTCAATCCAAGTTGGGACAACGCCGCGGCAATAGCCTGTGCCATCGGATTCGTGCCGCCGGTACTGCCCGTCGACGTGGCCGACGAAGAATCGCCGCTATTCTCGTTCTGTTGGTTTGCGCGCGTGCGGTTGACCGCCCACGGTTCGGCGCTAGCAGCCGATCCTGTCAGTGCTGAAATGGACATGCATTGCTCCGAGTGGTTAGCGTGAATTCTTGCTGAAGCGACCGATGAGTGTAGTAGCCGCTACCGTCGTTAACGGCCCTGTATTAGAGATCTTTTGAGAACTTGCTCGGGCGCTTATTACGCGATATTTCTGACACTTGGTAAGGCGTGGTGGCGTCGATCCAAGGCGTTGGCCGGGCTTGATTTGCGGACGTCGTTGCCACCAGTTTGTCCGATACTTCAGTCGCTAATCGCAGCTACGGTCTGCAGTATCGGACATCCTCCCGCGGTCAAAGGCGGCGCGGCGTTTCGCGTGCCATGGCGGTACAGAGGTGGAAAATTCGAACAGATCCCGCTGTAGTCCATGAGCAAAGTGGGACCGCTTCTAGCCCCCGCTCAACTCCGTCCCATACCCCCACCCGCGCTCCCTCAAATACCCCCGATACCCCACCGACAACCGATCACAAACCTGATGCAACTCAGCCTGCGGATCAAGCGGCAGCCGCTTCGGCCATTGCGATTCCACAATCGGCGTGTCCTGCATCAGTATCTGCATGTTGAAGTCATACAGCGCCTGATCCGAGTGCGCGGATTCATCCTTGAACACCGACACCATCCACGCCCGCGTCTCCGTTTCACTCACGGGCGACGCCACCAGCAGCAAATGCAACGCGCCTTCCCCGTGCTGCGCCACCTTCGACAAACTCGCCACCAACGGCCGTTTCACGCGATACACATATTCAATATCCACGCCTTCCTGTCCCGGCAACCCCGCGGGTTGCCAGAAGCGACACCGCCGCGTTTCAAGCCCGCCCTCCGTTTCAATCACTTCGTAATCCTGCACTTCTGCGTGCGATGTATCGCCGAGAATGCCGGTATGCACGAACGGAAAGTGCGCCATATCGAGGAAATTCTCGACCACGCGCGGCGCCGATGAACGCACCGTCTGCGCCGCAAGATTGACCCGGCGCGCACCGGGCGTGTCGTACTCCGGGAAGAAATCAAGCGGATGCGAAGGCTCGCCGAGACACGTCCAGACCACGCCGTATTTCTCTTTCACGCGATACGTCCGCGCGCAAGCGCGCTTCGCGGGGCGTAACGACGGATTGGCGGGAATGTGGATGCATTCGCCATCGACGTCATAGCGCCAGCCGTGATAAGGGCACGCAATCATGCCGCCCGTCACCGTGCCCAACGACAACTGCGCCCCGCGATGCGGACAGCGATCGCGCCAGACGTGCACATCGGTGGAGATATCGGGCGGCGCTGCCGGAACGTCATCCTCCGACGCGCTGCGCCAGACCACCAGCCATTCGCCCGCCACCAGAAACCCGCGCGACTGCCCGGCCGCCACATCGGCGCTATTACAGACCGGCAGCCATTCGCCGAGCAACGCGGTATCGGGCGCGGAGTGGGTGTCATCGGCGGCGTGCATGTCGCTAGGGGAAGAAGCAGATTCGAAGGGTTGCATCGGGCGTCGAAAAACCAGAGTAGTAGATAACGATTCAAGCACCGATTCGACTATCGGCCCAAACCACAATTCGAAAACAAGCCGCGCAAAAACGCAAACGCAAGCCGCCAAAACACCCTGGCGCGCTGCATGCGTGCTCTTCCGCTCGAAATCTATAGCAGCAAGTCAGCATTAATCCGCCAGAAATCTAGCGGAATCGTGCGATTTTCAGCCATTTTTCAACGACGCAGTACGATTGCGATTCTGCACTATGCAGTCACTGCAGAAAACGCGACATCAATCTGCACTTCGTGCATCGCCTTCGGGTTCCCTCAGGAGACTCAGAATGGGGCAGTCGAATGACCCCTTCCACCGGCAGCGTGGTTACGTGTGGTCGCCACATCTCGATCCGGAAAAAGAGCAGGCGACCCTCCGAGTCATACTGGGCGGCCTTGCGACGGTCGCGTACGCCGCGCTGGCGTGGTCGGCGCCAACGTCCGCCGCCATTGCCAGCTTCCATGCGCTCGCACTTTATCTGATCTATGGCGTGGCGACCCGGCTGATCGTCAGCAGAATGCAGCGGCAGTCGACTCTGCGCCTCGCATTCACAACGGTTGCCGATCAGGCTCTGCTCACCATCATTCTCGGCGCGGGTGGGGCGCTCACCTTGCCCATGCTATGGGCCGTCTTCCTCTTTCTGATCGGCGCGGGTGGGCGTTACGGCAAGCGTACGCTGGCGTTGTCGTGTGGAACGGCGCTGGCGGGAATCGTCGCGTTGTCCGTCTTGCAACCCTGGTGGATGATCAATCGGTCCGCCGCGCTCGGGATTGGCTTGAGTGTGCTCGGGGCATCAATATATCTCGCCGTGATGATCGGCCGGCTCGGCAGCGCGAACCGCGACCTTGCGCTCAAAGCCGGCACCGACCCGCTCACGGGATTGAGCAACCGCTACATGCTGGAACAGACTATCGGCCGGGCGGTGATGGCGATATCGACGGGACAGGAAGGCGCGACCGCGCTGCTGCTGATCGATCTCGACGGCTTCAAGGAAGTCAACGATACCTACGGCCACGAAGTCGGCGACATAGTGCTGCAAACTTTCGCGGCGCTGCTGGCAAGAAGAGTAAGAACCACCGACACGGTCGCGCGGCTCGGCGGGGACGAATTCGTCGTGCTGGCGCGGCACGTGACCGGCAACCACGCCGTGCAGACGGTGGCAAATGGCGTGCACTCGGTGCTGGCTGAAATGACGTCGGTGCAGGACCAGGCGGTGAATGTATCGGCGAGTATTGGTGCCTGCCTGATTTCGCCGGACCTGAGCCCCGGCTACAGGGATATTGCCGTGCTGATGCGCGCAGCCGATCGCGCGATGTATCGCGCCAAGGCGCTCGGCAGAGGCCAGACGGTGTTCGCCGAAAGCGCGGATTTCGAAACCTGATCGGCCCTGATCCACTTTCAGCAAACGGCCGTCAAGCCTCCACGCCCGACCACGCCTGTTCCCGCAACTTCGCCCGCAGCCGCGCGACGGCCTGGCTATGCAACTGGCATACACGTGATTCGCTGACTTCCATTACCGCGCCAATCTCGCGCAGATTCAGCCCCTTCTCGTAATACAGGCTCATCAGCAGCTTTTCGCGCTCAGGCAATTTATCAATGGCTTCAACCAGCGCCGAGCGCAAGCTGCCGTCGAGCAATGCGGAAAGCGGGTCGGCTTTATCGACGCAATAACGGTCGAGAAACGGCTCGTCATCCGAAGAACGGTCGAAGTCTTCGTAATAGATCAACTGGCTGCCATGCAGATCCTGCAGCATGGCCTGGTATTCAACGAGCGGCATGCTCAGATGCTCGGCCACTTCCTGTTCGCTCGCGGACCGGCCGAGATGCTGCTCGACCTTATGCACCGCGGATTCCACTTCGCGCGAGGTCTTGCGCATGCTGCGCGGCAGCCAGTCATTGGCGCGCAACTCGTCGAGCATCGCGCCGCGAATCCGCTGGCTGGCGTAGGTCTCGAACTGAGCGCCCTGATCTTCCTTATAGCGGCTGGCCGCATCCAGCAAGCCGATCATGCCGGCCTGAATCAGGTCGTCCAGATCGACGCTGGCCGGCATTTTTGCCACGAGCTGCAGTCCGAGCCGGCGCACCAGCGGTGCGTAGCGGGTCAGGACCTCGTCCTGTGACAGTTTTCCTTGGGCGTTATACATCGCATTCACCTTGTTCCTTCTCTTGCGGCATCACACGGACGCGGAGCTGCTCATCGCAAGCTGCATCAATGGCGTTTCGGTGCGGCGTACCGCGCCGGAGTTGATCGAGCGCTCCATCCCATGCTGCGTTTCCGCTCGCAAGGTCTGCACGGGCCATTCAAACTGCGACGCTTGCGGCATCGGCCAGTACTGCAATTCAGCGGCAATCTGCCGATAATCCCGGGCAGCAGCCGTCCCCGGAAAAGCTTCCACTGCGCAACGCGACAGCTCGTGCGCCCGCGCCACGCGCGGATCTTCAGCCACGCAACCCGCCGGCATGAGCTGCACCGCGAGATAGCGGCTGGCGACCCCGGCGAGGTTATCGAAGGCGAGTTGTGCATCGGCGCCGTTCTTCACGTGATTCACAACCACCCGGAACCGCCCGATGGCATGCGCGTAATGCAGGCGCTTGATGCAGGCGTACGCCTCGGTGATCGCGGCCGGCGCAACGCGGGTCACAATCACGAAGTCGTGCGCTTGCACGGCCAGGTTTGACAGCGCACCGCTGCGATCGAGCTGGGTATCGATCAGGACGATATCGGCGGGTCCGTCGAGCAGCACCCGGCAATGCGCGGCGTCCTGGCTGATGCGTTCGTCGCGAGGCGCGGCAATCACAGAAAAGCCGAACGGCGTGCGTGTGACGGCGTCCTGCAAGAAACGCTTGCCGGACAGGACCGCGCCGAGTGCGGCGTTGTCTGGCACCTTCGCGAGCCGGCTCACCGACAGCGCGTTCTGGCGCTCGTCGATCACCAGCACATCCTTGCCTTGCGCGGCGAGGGCGGAGGCCAGATTGACGACCGTCGAGGTATTGCCGGTTCCGCCTAATCCGCCTGCCGGGGCGCCGCACACCGCCACGACCCGGGAGCCGTTGCGTGTCAGCAGACGGCGCAAGCCTTCAGCCTGATCGGACACGAACTTATCCAAAGTGCACCTCATGCAGTTCGGTGGAAGCGCGCGCTGAGAGCGCGGACAGGAGCGGCGGCACGTCGTCGTCTTGCGGCACGAACGGCGAGCCGTCGCGCGGAATGCAGAACGCGCTTTTAATCAGGAAGCGCTTGGTCGCGACGTACAGGTTTTCCGGCACCTTCTGACCCGTCGATACGTAGTGCACGGGCAGCTTGTAGCGGATCACGGTGTCGAGTACGCCACCCAGGTTCGTGGCTTCGTCGAGCTTGGTCAGGATGCAGCCCGCGAGTGGCGGCTGGTCCGGCGTGCTCTGGTAGGCCTGCACGACTTCGTTCAACGTATCGCCGTGGCTGGTTGCGTTCAGCAGCAGCAGGCGCTGCACCGGATGGCCGGCGCCGCACAACATGGCGATGTGATCGGCGACAGTACGGTCACGCTGGCTCATGCCGATCGTGTCGATCAGCACGATGTGCTTGTTGCGCAGTTCAGAGAGCGCGAGTTGCAGGTCGCCCGCGTCTTTCACCGCATGCACCGACACCCCGAGGATCTTGCCGAAAATACGCAGTTGTTCGTGTGCGCCGATCCGGTAGCTGTCGGTGGTAAGCAGCGCGACCTTGCTGGCGCCGAAGCGCATCACGCAGCGCGCGGCGAGCTTCGCGGTGGTGGTGGTCTTGCCCACGCCCGTCGGGCCCATCAGCGCGAAGACGCCGCCACGGTTCATCATCGATTCTTCGCTGTCCATGACGGGCAGGTTGTTTTCGAGCACTTGCTGAACCCATTGCATCGACGCTTCGGCTTGTTCGATCTCGGGCATGTTGTCGATCATCAAACGGACCAGCTGCGCGGAGAAACCGGCGGCGAACAGGCGCTTGGTCAGCGCGGCGTGATTCGGGCTGCGGCGTTGGCGATCGCCCCACAGCAAGCCGGCGAAGTGCTCTTCCATCATGCCGCGCATTGACGAAAGCTCATGCATGACGGTGTCGTTGACGACTTGTTCCATGCGTGTGCGGATGGCTTCGGTCACCGCGGCGGCCGCCGATGCCGGCAGGCCCGCGAATGCGCCTTCCTGCGTCGAACTGGCGGTTTGTGCCGCCGACGTGTGGGCTTGCGGCTGGGTTTGAGCGAGCATTTGCGCGGTTTTTTGTTCCGCGCGGCGAGCGGCGAGGTGGGCCGCTTCGCGTGTCCATCCGGGAGCTTGCGCGGATTCCTGCGGCGTGACCGTCACCGGACTGCCCAATCCCTTCGCGATGGCTGCCGATGCGCTCAGCGTGCGTTGCGGCGCACTTTCAGCGGCTGACTGCGCCACCCGGCGCGCATGCTCGATCAGCCAGGGATTCGATTCGGCCATCGTGCGCGATGGGTCATCCGGCAGCGCCGTGGGTTCCATGTCATCCAGCGGCTCGGGATTGGCGCCGAACACCGACGAAAAGACATCGCCGCTGGCGTACGGGTTCGAACCAGAATGCGCCTGTGGCTGCGAATTCGGCTGCGAATGAGCTTGCTGAAGTGACTGCGAATGTGACTGCGAATGTGACTGGCTTCCGGCCGACTCCCTCAGCTTCATTTCGCGGTGCTGAGCGGCGGCTTTCGGGGAGATCTTCGCGAGATCGCCGTCCGCAACTGCGACGATCTCGACGCTGCCGTCTTCGGTTATCCGGTTCGACAACACGACCGCATCGGGGCCCAGTGCCTCACGGACAAGCCGAAACGCTTCGCGACTCGTGGCACCGATAAATTTGCGGATGTTCATTTACCCCCCGATGAGCTCGCGCTCACGCTGATCTGTTGCGGTTGACCGGTTGCGCCACGTTTTGAGCGACGTACCGTTTTCCAGTGAATGAATTATTGCAAGGGTGGCTGGCGGGCCATCGGCTGATAAGAGCCGGGAAAGCGGGGTAATTCGGGAGATCGATGACGGAAGCGGCGCACGGGCTGCATCAGGGAAATGCGTGCTGGTTCAAACATCAGACGATTACATTGATGCTCTGCGGACACGACGGTGAATAGACTTCATGAATCGTTTCATTGCCCGGCGCGTTATTCCGTCGCAGGGTTGCGGTGATTATTTCGCCCGGCGTTTTATTATTGCGAAACACAGTATCGAGTAATTCGTGACAGTTATTTTATTAAGTTTTAGAAACGACTTTAATCAAGTTTGAAAATCAATGAACAATGGTCAAGTCAATGAAATTTCTATCGTCCGTCAAGGCGAACCTACCTATAATAAATCGCAGGACAATTCAGATAATTTGCAATAGCAGAGCAAGCATTTCAGGGCCTGACATTAATCAAGGAATATCAAAATGCCTCAAAAACTATTTCGCGCACAACCATTCCCGCTCTCGTTCGATTCACAAACAACTGCATTGGCCATGATCGACATGCAGCGTGATTTTGTTGAACCGGGAGGCTTTGGCGAAGCATTGGGAAATGACGTCTCCCTGGTGCGCAGCGCGATTGTCCCGTGCGGGAAAGTCCTGAAGGCGGCCCGTGATTCGAAGCTGCTGGTCATCCATACGCGTGAAGGCCACCGCGCCGACCTGGCCGATTGCCCGCCTGCGAAACTGACGCGCGGCGGTAAGACATTCATTGGCACCGACGGCCCCATGGGCCGCATCCTGGTCCGCGGCGAGGCAGGGCACGACATCATTCCGGAGCTGTATCCGGCGCTGGGCGAACCCATCATCGACAAACCCGGCAAGGGCGCGTTCTACGAAACCGACCTGCAGCTGATTCTGCAAAACCACGGTATCAAGACGCTTATCGTGTGCGGGGTGACGACCGAGGTCTGCGTGACAACGACGGTTCGCGAAGCCAATGATCGCGGCTACGAGTGCATTATCCCGGCGGATTGCGTCGGGTCGTATTTCCCGGAATTCCAGAAATCCGCGCTGGAGATGATCAAGGCGCAAGGCGCAATTTTCGGGTGGGTCACCGACGCCGCGGCGATTGTCGACGGCTTGCGCGGCTGAAGCCGGCCGGGCCGCCATGGCACGCCTCCTCACGTTCCCGGTGTGTTCGGTCGGCTATATGGCCGAGCACGGGCCGCGCGAGACGCAGCGGTTCTGGGTCCATAGCTGCTTTCAGCACGCCATGAACATGTCGTCGGCGAGTGGCGAGTTGCTGACCTTGCTGAGTCCGCGCTATCAGAACCTGCCCACGGCTATAAGGATCTCGACGCCGCCCGGCTGGGATTGGCGGCATCAAGCGCACTCCCGGCAGCCCATCACGCTCGAGAACAACGAGTTGCGCGGCACGCTCTGGCGCGCGAACCTGAGCCAGGCACCGTGCTGGCGGCCTGGAACGGATCGGGTGCGGGGCGGCCATTCGCTGAACGCGATGCTGGCGGCTTACCCGGCATTGGCGAGCCAGTTGCTGGAGTACTGCCTGGAACGCGAGGTCCGCAGCAGCTTGCAACTGGTGCCGGGCTGGCCGCCGGGAGGGCGCAACCCTCGGCTGAACCTCGGCGACGAAAAAGCGGAACTGGAGAGCGGCGTCTCCGAACTGATTGGGTACGGAGCGGGGCTGACGCCGGATGGCGACGACTACCTGCTGGGTTATCTGGCGTCGTTATGGCCGTGGCAACATCTCGGCGTTATATCCGCGCATTTGAAATTATTGCGCCCGGCCATAAAAAATCAGCTTCACCGGACGACCAGTATCAGCAGGCATTATCTGGAGCTCGCGTTGCAGGGGCACTATTCACAGTCGATCGATCATTTGACAACGGTCCTGATTCACGGAGTCCCGGTGGCGGAGCTGAAACTTTCGGCAATCAACGTTATGAAATTCGGCTCGTCATCTGGAGCAGATTGTCTCGGCGGCTTCTTGCACGGAATAAGAGCGCTTGGGAAGGTGGAGCAGAAAGAAATGACCTGATCCATTGTACCGACTAGCGAAAAACGATTATCGAATTAATCAGAGTGATGGCACCCGCCGCGTGCAATGACGGGTTCGCCAGGCGGTCACTCGGCCGAATCTGGACCAAGAAGGTGTAACGATTACGGAAGCTGAAATGAGCATAAGAACCAAGGTCTTCAAGAACATGTATCAGGACTCCGTGTCCCTGATGCAGATATCCGCGCACATCTCCAAACTTGCCGGCATCGAGCAGGCCTCGGTGGTGATGGGAACGAGCACCAATCTCGCGCAACTGCGCGACGCGGCTCTGGACGACGGCTGCACAGCCGGCCCGAACGATCTCGTGATCGCGGTACGCGGAGAGATCGCGGCGTGCGACGGCGCGCTCGTTATTGCGGAAGAGCGTTTGAACAGCAAGCCGGAGGAGTCAAGCGGCGACGGCGTGCGTCCGCCACCGCTTGCCAGCCTCGAAATGGCGGTGGAACAACAGGCAGCATCGAATCTCGCGCTGATTTCGGTCCCCGGCGACTACGCCGCCGCCGAAGCGATCAAGGCGCTGCGCCTGGGGCTGTCGGTCATGCTTTTCAGCGACAACGTCAGCCTCGCCCACGAACTCGAGATCAAGACACTCGCGCGTGAAAAAAACCTGCTGGTGATGGGACCTGATTGTGGGACGGCCATTATCAATGGGTTGCCGTTGGGGTTCGCCAATGTGGTGAGGCGCGGGGCGATAGGCGTAGTGGCGGCATCGGGCACCGGATTGCAGGAAGTGACATGCCGTATCGACCAGTTGGGCGCCGGGATTTCGCAGGCGCTCGGCACGGGCGGCCATGACCTGCACGAATCGATCGGCGGGATCTCCATGTTGTACGGTCTCGATGCGCTGGCTGCGGATCCCGACACCCAAGTGATCGTGCTGATCTCCAAACCGCCCGCTCCGGCAGTGGCGGAAAAAATCCTGGCGCGGGCGCGCGCGGCGGGCAAGCCGGTTGTTGTCAATTTCCTGGGCGCAAAGCCGGAAGACATGAACGTGCCGGGGATCACCCCGGCGTACACCCTGGCGGATGCCGCCGGCTTCGCCGTCGCATTGCTCTCAGGCGCCAAACTGCCGCCAACGGTAGCTGAAATCAACTCACCGGACGCAGGCCGTCTGCACGATTACAGCCGGACCTTGCGACCCATGCGGCGCTTCATCCGCGGGGTGTTCGCGGGGGGCACCTTTTGCTACGAGAGCCAGTTGTTATGCCGGCAACGCGGCTTCGCCGCGTCGTCGAATACGCCGGTTGCGTCCAACAGCAAGCTCGAGGATATCTGGCACAGCACCGGTCACACACTCGTCGACATGGGCGATGACGATTTCACGCGCGGCCGTCCGCATCCCATGATCGATCCCACGTTGCGCAACCAGCGAATCCTCGCGGAACTGAACGACCCGCAAACGGCCGTCGTGCTATTCGACCTCGTGCTGGGTTACGGCGCATCGACAGAACCTGCCCGCGAGTTGTTAGAACTGATCGAGCACGCGCGCCTTCAGGCGGCGGGCCAGGACTTGCCGGTCCTGATTTCCCACGTCTGCGGCACGGAAGCCGATCCACAAGTCAGAAGCCGTCAGGTCGATACCTTGCGCGAAGCCGGCGTTCTGGTTGCCGGTTGCAACGCGCAGGCGGCGCTCTGGGCGAGCCACGTTGCCCATCTTCAGGCGCAAAAATAACGGGACCATGATGAATACGCTATTTAACCAGCCACTGAACGTGGTGAACGCAGGCTTGAGCAGTTTTGCCGATAACCTCGCCCTGGCCGGCGGCGACGTCACTGATTTACGCTGGCAGCCGCCCGCTCTCGGCGACGTAGGCGCGGGGCTGGCGCTGGCATCGCTGATTCGCCATCCGCTGGTCGATCAGGCCAACGAACAGGCGTTCCAGCAGTATCTCGCGGCCCAGCCGGTACTCGTCGATGTCATGAGCGCGTCGCACGCAATCAGCGCAATGGCGCATCGCAAGCTGATCCTCCATGCGGGTCCGCCCATCGAATGGGCCGATATGTGCGGACCGGTGAAAGGCGCGATTGTTGGCGCGATCCTGTTTGAAGGATGGGCGACGACCCACGAAGCCGCCGAGCGTCTGGCGGCGGACGGCGCGATTGACTTCGAGCCGTGTCACCACTATCAGGCGGTCGGCCCAATGGCGGGCATCATCAGCCCGTCCATGCCGCTGTGGGTGATCGAGAACAAAACAAACGGCCGGCGGGCCTTCAGCAATTTCAACGAAGGACTCGGCAAGGTGCTGCGTTTCGGCGCCAATAACCGCGAAGTGCTGGACCGCCTGCACTGGATGACGCAAGAACTCGCGCCGACATTGAAGGCCGCGTTGAAGGCGCTGGGCGAAGTGGAATTGAAGCCGATGATGGCGCAAGCGTTGCACATGGGCGACGAAGTCCATAACCGCAACGCGGCCGCCACCGGGCTCTTGATCAAGCGCCTGATTCCCGCGTTGTTATCGACCGGATTGCCGATCGACCGGATTCAACGCGTGACCGAGTTCATTGTTAGCAACGATCACTTCTTCCTGAATCTCTCGATGGCCGCGTGCAAGGCAATGACCGACGCGGCCCACAACGTGCCCTTCAGTTCAATGATCACGGTCATGGCGCGCAACGGCGTGAATTTCGGCATTCGCATGTCCGGCACGGGCGACCGGTGGTTCCAGGCGCCCGCCAATCCGGTGGAGGGTTTGTTCTTCCCGGGCTATGGCGTGGAAGACGCCGCTGCCGATCTTGGCGACAGCGCGATCACCGAGACGGCGGGCGTGGGCGG
This sequence comes from Caballeronia sp. SBC1, assembly GCF_011493005.1. NCBI lineage: Bacteria > Pseudomonadati > Pseudomonadota > Betaproteobacteria > Burkholderiales > Burkholderiaceae > Caballeronia > Caballeronia sp. SBC1. Next base: position 3,868,741 of record NZ_CP049156.1, on the reverse strand, counting down.
CTTCGCCATGGCGTCGTCGCCGGCCATTGTCAAGTTCGTGGGCGGCACGCCGGCGGACGCCACCAGCAACAGTCGTCGCATGCAGGCCATCACGCTGGGCGGCAATCCGGCGTTCACTCTCCCCGCGCTGAATTTCGCGCCGACCGCCGCGGGTATTGATGCCCGCAAGGTGGTTGATCGCGGCATCCTGCCGATCATCAATACCGGGATTGCGCACAAGGAGGCTGGCGTCGGGCAGATCGGCGCGGGCATTACCACGGCGCCAATGCCGGGCTTCGTTGACGCGATTCGCGCGCTCGCCGAATACATCTAAACCATACGGGACACGCATCATGACCAAGCCTCTGGCAATTGTCGCGGTTGGCGGCAACGCGCTGATTCGCGACGATCAACACGATAGCATTCCTGATCAATACGACGCCGTCGTCGAAAGTGCGAGGCACATTGCCGACATGATCGAGGCCGGATGGGATCTGGTGCTGACGCACGGTAACGGACCGCAAGTGGGTTTTATCCTGCGCCGCTCAGAACTTGCCGCCGAGGAAGTCCGGCCGGTGCCGCTGGACTACGCCGTCGGCGATACGCAGGGCGCGATTGGCTATATGTTTCAAAAGGCGCTGAGCAACGCGCTGCGGCGTCGCGGGATTCATCGGCCCGTGGTCACCGTTGTGACCCAGACCCGCGTCAGCCGCGACGATCCGGCGTTCCTCAATCCGGGCAAACCGATAGGCGCTTTCCTCGACGAAGCCACCGCGCGACAGCGCGAAAAGGCCCTCGGATGGACGCTCATGGAAGATGCCGGACGGGGCTGGCGCCGCACGGTGGCATCGCCTCAACCGCTGGAGATCATGGAGCGCGAGGTGATCTCGACGTTGCTTGCACAAGGATGCGTCGTGATCGCATGTGGCGGCGGAGGTATTCCGGTTGTAGTCGATGAACATCACCAGATTTCGGGCGTGGAAGCGGTCATCGACAAGGACCTGGCTTCGGCACTTCTCGCCGAACAACTGGGCGCCGACCTGCTGTTGATTCCGACAGGCGTTGAACAGGTGGCGATCAATTTCGGCAAGCCGGAGCAGCGCTGGCTCGACACGCTAAGCCTGGCCGAAGCGCAGGCATTGATCTCGCAAAATCAGTTCGGCGCGGGCAGCATGTTGCCCAAAGTGGAAGCAATCATGCGATTCGTTACCTATAGCCGGTCGCATGGGGGACACGGCAAAGGCCTGATTACAAGTCCGGAATCGATCAAGCGTGCGCTTGATCGCAAGACCGGAACGTGGATCACGCAATAGTCGCTCGAGCTGGTTGAGTTTTATTTAGCAATACAAATTTTAATTGAAGAACGAAGGCAAACAGATGAAGAACACTACGTTGCTGGCCGTCAACGGCACGCTCATGCGCGGGCTCGAACTGAATGGCAACATGACCGCGGCGGGCGGCGTGTTCGTGCGTGAAGATCACACCGATCCGCATTACCGGCTGTGGAGTATTGGCGATCGGCATCCGGGAATGATCCGCGTGGCAACAGGCGGAACATCGGTCGCGCTCGAGATCTGGGAACTGCCGCTCGCGTCATTCGCCGATTTGTTGTTGAGCGAACCGGCGGGTCTGGCGATCGGCAAGGTGACGCTTCGCGACGGCAGTCAGCTATTGGGCGTGCTGGCCGAACCCTGGCTGGTTGAAGACCAGAAGGACATTACCGCGCACGGAAGCTGGCGTGCCTATACGGGTCATTTCTACTCCGCCTGATCGCCTGAAACCACCAAGGAACATTTGTATGCGCAACACTGACGAACGCCCGAATACGGCGCCCGGGTATCGCATTGCCATGATTTTATTGGGCATTGCGATTACGCCGGTTTTGCTCTCCTCCTCCAGTCTGGGTAGTCAGCTATCGAGTCTGGCGTTGATCAAAGTGGTGGTCATCGGCGGCATTATCCTGACCATCCTTTCTGGCATCACCATTTGTGTTGGCGAGAAGGCGCGGCTTCCAACGTACGGCATCGTCAAGTATCCGTTCGGCGAAAAAGGCGCGATCGCCATCAACGTCCTGCTCGCGATCAGTTTGTTCGGATGGATTGCGGTAACTGCCAACATGTTCGGGCATTCGGTTCACGATCTGCTGGCGCAACAGGGCCTCGAAATACCCGTGCCTCTGCTGGTCGCCGTAGGTTGCGTGATCTTTGTGGCCGCTACGGCTTTTGGTTTCGAACTGCTCGGGAAGGTGGCTCAGTTCGCAATACCCGTCATCGCGTTGATGCTCTGTTATTGCGTCTATGTCGCGGCTCACGGAATGGTGCCGGTACCAGCCGGTTTCACCGATATGAATACCGGCGTGGCCGTTTCCACCGTGGTCGGGACGATCATTGTGCTGGTGGCTACGCTGCCTGATTTCGGCAGTTTCGTTCACGATCGCAAGCACGCCTTGATTGGCGCGGTGCTGACGTTTCTGATTGCTTATCCGTTGTTGTATTGGGCGGGTGCAACGCCAAGCGGAATATCAGGAAAAGGTTCTTTGCTCGGCGCCATGGCCGTGTTCGGGGCCGTGCTGCCGGCCGCATTGCTGCTTATTTTCGCGACCGTGACGGGCAATGCCGGGAATATGTTTCAAGGCACGCTGGTCGTCTCAACCTTGTTCACGCGGTTTCCGAAATGGCAGATTACCGTTGCGCTTGGCGTGCTGGCGGTGATTGTTGGCAGCATGGACATCATGGCGTGGTTTATCCCGTTTCTGCTTTTCCTAGGAATCGCAACGCCGCCCGTGGCCGGGATTTATATCGCAGACTTTTTGCTGTATAGGCGAGGCGGGTATGACGAGCGCTTGCTCGCGACGGATCCCCAGGTGAAGGCGCTTACCTTCGTTGCGTGGATCATCGGATCGCTGGTTGGATTCATGACCGTGAAGGGCGTGTTTTCCCTCACAAGTATCCCTTCGCTCGATTCGATTATTGTCGCGTGTGCTTGTTACGCGATCTTCAGCCGGGTCACGCGCTTGCGTAGCATCGCGTAGCTTAGTGGTTCAATTTCAATGAACCTGTCCGCCACGCGGTGTGGCGGACGCTTCTATCCCTGCGCTCCGATCAGGTTCGTCACTTTGACGTTCCGTGTATCCGGCACTTCCGCATACGAGAGCACCTTCAACTGCGGCAAGCTCCTTCTCAGGAAACGAGCGAGCATGGCGCGCAACGAATGCTGCACCAGAAGGACCGGCGGCAGTCCCATGTTCTGCTGACGCAGAATCGCGTTCTGGGTCGAATTCAACAACGTCTGCGCCAAACCCGGTTCCAGCCCGGGATTCGCGCCCGTCTGCAACGCCTGCGACAACACGCGCTCCAGCGTCGGGTCCAGTCCCATTACCTGCAATTCGCCGCTGCCCGGATACCACTGCTGCGTAATCGCGCGCCCCAGCGCCAGACGTACCGCCGCGGTCAGGTCGTAGGCATCGGATATCTTCGGCGCGTGTTCCTGCAATGCGTCCAGGATCGTGCGCATATCGCGGATAGGAACGCCTTCTTCCAGCAAGTTCTGCAGCACCTTCTGCAAGGTGGTCAGCGCCAGCGTCTTCGGCACCAGGTCGTCAGTCAACGAAGGCGTGTCCTTGCCAATGCGCTCCAGCAGCGCCTGCACTTCCACGCGACCCAGCAATTCCGCAGCGTGCGTCACGACCAGATGGTTGAGGTGAGTCGCCACGACCGTGCTGGCATCGACCACGGTATAGCCGTAGACCTGTGCCTGCTCACGCAGGTTCGTATCGATCCACACTGCCGGCAAACCGAACGCCGGATCTTGCGTCGGATTTCCCGGCAACGTTGCCGAGACCTGGCCCGGGTTGATCGCGAGCCATTGGCCCGGGAATGCTTCGCCTACGCCCACTTCCACGCCCTTCAGCGCAATCCGATAACCATTCGGACGCAACTCCAGGTTGTCGCGGATATGGATCACCGGCGGCAGGAAGCCGATTTCCTGTGCGAACTTCTTGCGGATGCCCTTGATCCGCTTCAGCAACTCGCCATCCGCGTTCCGGTCGACCAGCGGTATCAGCCGATACCCCACCTCAAGCCCGAGCGGATCGATCATCGCGACGTCGTCCCAGCTCGCTTCCGTATTCTCAAGCGGTGCAGCGGCGGTAGGCACAACATCCGTTACGAGGGACGCTTTCTTCTTCGCCGAGATGCGCTGGTTCATCGAACGCGCGGCGTATATGAGACCACCGCCCAGCAGCAAGAACGCGAAGTGCGGCATGCCTGGAATCAAACCCATGATGCCGATGATCACGCCGGTAATCATCAACACGCGCGGGTTGTTGAATAGTTGCCCCGTCAACTGCGTGCCAATATCTTCTTCGGTTGCCACCCGCGAGACGATCACGCCCGCTGCCGTCGAGATGATCAGCGAGGGGATCTGCGCGACGAGGCCATCGCCAATGGTCAGCAACGTGTAGTTCGTGGCTGCGTGCGCGAAGTCCATATCGTGCTGGAGCATCCCGACAATCAAGCCGCCCACAATGTTGATGATCATGATCATCAAGCCCGCGATCGCGTCGCCGCGCACGAACTTGCTTGCACCGTCCATGGAGCCGTAGAACTCGGCCTCCTGCGCGACTTGCAAGCGGCGCTTGCGCGCCTGGTCTTCGTTGATGAGGCCGGCGTTCAAGTCGGCATCGATAGCCATCTGCTTGCCCGGCATCGCGTCGAGGGTGAAGCGTGCGCCCACTTCGGCAATCCGCCCCGCACCCTTCGTAATCACCATGAAGTTGATGATCATCAGGATCACGAACACCACAATACCGACCGCGAAATTTCCGCCCACCAGGAAGTGGCCGAACGACTCGATCACCTGACCGGCGGCGTCGGGACCGGTATGGCCTTCGAGCAGGACAATCCGCGTGGACGCCACGTTCAGCGACAAACGCAGCAGCGTGGAGAACAGCAGCACGCTTGGGAATGCGGCGAAATCGAGCGGCTTCTGCGTGTACATGCTGACCAGCAGCACCATCACGGAAAGCGCGATGTTGAACGTGAACAGCAAGTCGAGCAGAAATGCCGGCAACGGCAAGATCATCATGCCGAGGATCATGCAGATCAGCACCGGCCCGGCGAGAGCCCGCAAGTTCTGCGATCCCAACGCGTCAGGGCGCTTCGAGAAAAATCCGGCGCGCGCGTTCATGCTGTGCTTCCTTTCATTGGGTCATTTGGGCCATTTCCGGCTTGTTCTGGTGCCAGCGCCTCGGCGGCTTCCTGGTCAGCTTCTGATTCGGGGACGCTGCCTTTATCGAGTTCGGGAGGAACCTCGAGATTCTCGGGTTCATCCGGTCGACTGCCGCCGTCTTTCTTGAACTTGCGCAACTGATAAACCCACGCCAGCACTTGCGCGACGGCGCCGTACAGCGCGCCCGGAATCTCGCGGTCAATCTCGACGTTGTGATACAGCGCGCGTGCAAGCGGCGGCGCTTCGAGCAGCGGCACGTTATGTTCGAGCGCCATTTCACGGATACGCGTGGCCACGAGGTTCACGCCCTTCGCGACTACCTTGGGCGCGCGCATTTCGCCATCGGCATATTTCAGCGCGACGGCGAAGTGGGTCGGGTTGGTGACGATCACGTCGGCCGTGGGCACCGCGGTCATCATCCGGCGGCGGGCAGCGGCGCGTTGCTGCGCACGAATACGCGCCTTGACCGCCGGATCACCATCGCTTTCACGATGTTCGCGCTTCACTTCCTCTTTGCTCATGCGCAGCTTCTTGGCGTGTGTCCAGAGCTGGTAGGGGACATCGACTGCGGCGACGAGGAACAGTCCGGCGATCGCCGTGCCGCAGCACACCACGAGCAGATGCATGGTGTCGGCGAGTGCGAGAGCCAGCGGTTTCGTGACGAGGCCCAGCACTTCCTCCTTGCGGCTCCACATCGCCCAGCCGGCCAGTCCGCCGACCACCAGGGTCTTCAGGATCGACATGCCGAGCGCAATCGGCCCTTGCACCGAGAAGATCTTGCCGAGCCCGCTGATAGGGTTCAGGCGGCTGAACTTCGGCAACATGACCTGGGTGCTGAGCAGCCAGCCGCCCAGCGCCATGGGTGCGCCGACCGCGGCCAGGCCAGTCAGCGCGAGCACCGGCCACAAGGCCATGAAACCTTCCTTGCTGGCGGCGCTTGCGCCAATCAGCATCTGGTTGGTGTCGAGGACAGTGTTGTGATTGAACGTGAACGCGCCGCGCAAGATGGCCTGCATATGCTGGCTGACGGGGCCGGAGAAGCCCCAGACGCCGACGAATCCCGCCGCCAGCAACGCGAATGACGTGAGTTCCCGTGAGCGCGCGACCTGACCTTCCTCCCGCGCCTTTTCCAGGCGCTTGGGAGTGGCTGATTCGGTCTTTTCGACGTCGCTCTCTTCTGCCACTTCGCTGTGCTCCAGTCCTGCCGGGCTTCACAGAAACCCCGACGCATTGATCCAGTGGAGCGATTATTACGAAAAGCAGCCAGCGGCCATCGCGTGATCAGGGCGGAGAAACGGGGGTAATTCGGACGATGGAACCAGCGCGAAACCCGCGCGGCCAAGCGCAATGAAAAACGCGCCGGTCCCGGGGTTGGGACGCGGCGCGCAGCGCAGTGTTTTGAATCGGTCGGACGGAACCGTTTTTACACCCCGTAGATCCCCGGCACGCGGCCATCGGGACCATAGAACGACGACTTGGGCGGAGCCATGGTTAACGCGGCGAGCGCATTGCGGTTGTATTCCATGCGCGAGCGGATCAGCACGCCGATGCTGTTGTTGCCGCGCCGTGCGCGTCCCGCCGCCGCCAGCAGTTCCTTCCAGCGCGAGGCCAGCGCTTCGTCGCCGGTGACGGCTTGTTCCATGCCGACAAAACCCTTCGGCAGCCCAAGCGCGTCAAGTTGCTCGTCGCGCTGGCGTTCCAGTGCGGCAAGCTGCTCGGTCAACGCAGTTTTTTGTTCGATGATCGAAGGCAGCGTATCGAGCGGCGAGGCCGCAATGAGCGCTTTCTCTTCGTGGGCAATGAGCGACTCGAACGCATGAACGGCAGCGGTTTCGTCGATAACAGTGGCAAGCAGGGCGTCTTTCATGGGCGACTCGCTAAAAAACTCCGGCCCGCGTTCATAGCGGTGCCAAGGTCAAAAAAAGCCGCCCGGCGCTGCATCGTGGAAACGATGCGTCTATCTGAAGCTTATCGTCCATGTGCTGCGGGCTCGCTCTGCGCGCCGCCTGCAACACTTGGCCGCTATGCTCAGCCGCCGGCCGGCGGGGTGTTCGTTTGCATCAGTTCACGTGCGCTGCTCAGCATGCCGTCGGCGATCTTGCCCGAATCGACCTTGTAGCTGCCGTCGTTCAGCGCGGCCTTGATCGACGCGACTTTCGCCGTATCGATGTCGGACGAGCCCGACGTGCGCAAATCCTTCGACAACGCCGACAAACTCACCGTCGAATTCGAGGCGCCGGTGCTGCTGGTTGTGCCGCCAGTCGTGCTGGTGGCTTGGGCGTCGGCTTGCGCCGTACGTTGTTGTGCAGCTTCCTGCAAAGCTGCGATCTGGCTGGTGTTGCTGGAATCGATTTTCACGATGGTCTTCCCTGACGATGTGATCCCTTTATCGGCGGACGCACGTAAAAACTTTAACCTTCCCGCCGCCCAGACCACGCGCCAGTCAGCCTTATCTCCCGCTCAGCCTTGTCGGATAAGCCCGATAAGGAATTGCAACAAATTGCAACAAATGAGGGATAACCCACATAGGGCCATTCCGGACCATTCTTCAAAGCTGGATCTCCACTGTCGAACCGTCCTTTACGATGCCGGAAATGATCTGTCCCCCGGCCGTTTTGACTCGAACCTGCTGACCGGGCGCGGCGTTATTCATGACGCTGCCTTCCGCCGATATCGAAAAGCCCGCGCCTGCAGTGACCACCCGCACGCTCTGGCCGATCACGACGGCGCCGGCGCCGCGCAGCATGTCGGTGCGCAGCGGCAGGCCCGCCGCGAGTCGCGACAACGTCACAGCTCCTACGGCTTGTGACGGGTCCGTGACGATGGCTTGCGGCATGGCGGTGAGATCGCCTTCGCGGGGAATCAGGTCGGCGGTAGTGAGCACTTCGCCGGGCGCAACGGCGCGGGCCGCAAGGTAATACGTGGCCATCACCGAGACGCGTGCTTGCAGATAAAGCGTCCACGGCCGTTCGCCAGAGCAACGCACACCGACGGTCGTGCGACCCCAGACCCGCGAGCCCGCTGGCAGGAACGGCTCGAGCGTCGAACAGGCTGCGAGGCCGCGAGGGAAAACGGGCGTCACGGTGATGTCGGCCTTGCCGGGCAACCCCGCCGCCTGCTGCGTCAGGAAGACGAGCGCGGCGGCACGCACCGAGTCGCCGTCCTGCGTGAGCTGGCTGGGCGCACCGGCCATGGCGGGCGCGGGTTGCAGCGGAGCGCGGATGGGCGCCGGGGTGCGCATCGAAACGGGCATCATGCCGGCGACCGGCGTGGCCGGCGCAGCGGCGATCGGCCTCGCCTGGAAACCTCGCGAGGCAACACGCGGGATGCCCTGGGCCGATGCACTGCCGTCCGTCGCGACGACCACGGGCATCACGTCGCGTGAAGATGTGGTGACGCGGGGAAGGGGATCGGCGGCTTGCGCCGGGATGGCGCTTCTAACGTTACTAATAGGAGTAGGCGCTTTCGGCTCTCCGTTACCGGGGATCTCGATCATTCCGTTGGCATCGGGGGCATCGTTCGGTGCCGATGCCGATGCCGATGCCGTCCGGCTCGGCGTCATCGCCAGCCTGGGCGCCGCAGCCATGGGCTTCGCCGCATTCGCTTCGCCCGGTCCCGGAATCACGATGAAACCGCTGGTATCGGCGGAAGAAGAGGATGCATCGGCGGCGTCGGCGTGGGCATCGAGTGCGAGCGCGGCGGCACGCATGGCGGCATCGGCTGCATGGGCCGCCGCGGCGTAACCCACCGGACGCGCGGCGCGCACCGGCTGCGGGTTGACCGGCTGAGCAGGGTTCGCCGACTGGCTCGCGCTGGCGTCCACCGTCATGCCCGCGTCTTTCGCCATTGCCACGACGGCCGCCGGATTGGTTTCGGCGGGACCGGCAATCATGATCGTGCCGCCGCCCCCGCCGCCCGCTTCCTGCGCGCGCGCCGTTGTCACGCCGGCGGTCATGAGAGCGAACGCAAGCACGCAGAGCGCAACCGGACCGCTCGGCGCAACACGAACACGGCGAGCCAGATGCGCGCGGGCTTTCACCAGGCCGTTCGCGGCCAGGCGATGAACCGCCGGCTTGCGAGCAGGCGCAGTGAAGCTGTGCATTGTGTTTCTCCCAAACAAATCCAGCGAATCCGGCAGACCAAAAACGAGAACCCCCTCATTCAAAGTCGATGAATTCCTTAAACGATCAACCCACGAGACGAATTCTAGATTTCGGCGGCTAAAGGCAAGCGTCGAATAGAGGCCGGCTTTCCCTGCTATTCGTCTGATTGCATCTTGCGTCTCGCTCCTAAGATTCGTCTCATGCAAAAGTCTTCGATAGCCAATGGCAACCCGGCGCTTGCTTGATCGCCCGGCGTCATTGACCGAGAGACGCACGAAATGCACGAAACACGCGAAACACCGCTGACAAGATCTGAAGCTGAAGGAGGACCGCCATGCTGGACAAGCTCGACCAGGAATTTGCGTTTGGCCGCGAAGCGCTGGATGTGCGCGCGTACCGGCAGGAACTGTTGTCGTCGAATATTGCTAACGCCGATACCCCGGGCTACAAGGCGCGCGACGTCGATTTCTCCAGCGCCCTCGCAGGGGCGCTGAAAAAGACCGGCACGGCGGCGGACACCACGGCTTCCGGCACCGCGCCGCTGCAGATGGCGCAACCGGTGAGCGTGTCGACGGGCGCGGCACTCGCGACGACATCGGCGGGGCATATGTCCGGCCAGGCGACGCTTACCGCCAGCGGCGGCAGCAGTGAAGACTACGGCCGTCTCGCGTACCGGATTCCGAGCCAGCCGGCGCTGGACGGCAATACGGTCGACATGGATTCGGAGCGCGTCCAGTTCGCCGACAACGCGCTGCATTTCGAAGCCGGCATGACGGTGGTGTCGTCGCAGATCAAGACGATGCTCTCGGCGATCACGTCGAACTGAACTGAACCGACCGCCCAAAGCGCCTGATAGCCAAGCTAACGAGGAGAAAGAATGTCTTTGATGAACATCTTCAGCGTTGCCGGTTCGGCGATGTCCGCGCAGGCCCAGCGCCTGAACGTGACCGCCTCGAACCTGGCGAACGCCGACAGCACGACGGGCCCGGACGGCCAGCCATACAAGGCGAAGCAGGTGGTATTCGGCGTCGATCCGCTTGGCGGTGCACGCACGGCGTCGGGTCAGCAAGTGGGCGGCGTGCAGGTGACGGGCGTGATCGACGACCCGACGCCGATGAAGACCAGCTACGACCCGAGCAATCCCGCAGCAAACGCGGACGGCTACGTGACCATGCCGAACGTCGATCCCGTGCAGGAAATGGTCAACATGATTTCGGCGTCTCGTTCGTATCAGGCGAATGTGGAAACGCTCAATACCGCCAAGCAGCTGATGCTTAAGACCCTGACGATCGGAACCTGAGGACAACCCCGTGACAACCAACACCACGATCGGCAACAACGGCGCGACGATGTCGCAGACGCTGCTGAACACCATGAACGGCACGTCGAGCACATCCGGCACATCCAGCACGTCGGGTACTTCGACAGCCAGCTCGAGCGCAAGCACAACCGGCGCGCAGTCCCCGGCGGACCTGCAGAACACCTTCCTGACGCTGCTCGTCACGCAGCTCCAGAACCAGGACCCGACCAACCCGACCGACAGCTCGCAGATGACCTCGCAACTCGCGCAGATCAGCACGGTGTCGGGTATCGGCCAGTTGAACACGTCGCTCAGCTCGCTCGCGACGCAATTGTCGGCTGGGCAGGGCGCGCAGGCTGCGTCGCTGATTGGCTCGACCGTGCTCGCCCCGGGCAGCACGATGACCGTGTCCGGCGGCAAGGCCAGCGCCTTCGGCGTGCAGGCGGCCACCGCGCTCAGCGACATGACCGTGAGTGTCACGAACAGTGCCGGCCAGGTGGTGAATACGATCGACCTCGGGCCGCAGGCTGCGGGCGTGGTGCCGGTCACGGGCTGGACGCCGACCGACACGACCGGTGCGACGCTGCCCGACGGCAACTACACCATCACGGCGGGAGGCACGGTCAATGGCGCAGCGGCCACGGCGACCGCGCTGTCTGCATCGACGGTCCAAAGCGTGGTGCAGCAGGCCGACGGCACGGCGGGTGTGATGTTGTCGACTGGCAAGACGGTTCCGTTGACCAGCATTGCATCGATTCTCTAAGCCCCAATTCATTAGCTCATTCTTCTAGAAGCGGAGACCGTCATGGGTTACCAACAAGGTTTATCTGGTTTGTCCGGCGCGTCGAACGACCTCGATGTGATCGGCAACAACATTGCCAACGCGAACACCGTCGGCTTCAAGCAAGGCCAGGCGCAATTCGCCGATATGTACGCGAACTCGGTCGCGACCGCCGTGAACAACCAGATCGGCATTGGCTCGCAGATGTCGGAAGTGCAGCAGCAGTTCGGCCAGGGCACGATCACCACGACCAGCCAGGCGCTGGATGTCGCGATCAACGGCAACGGCTTCTTCCAGATGTCGAGCAACGGCGCGAACGTGTACTCGCGCAACGGCGTGTTCAACCTCGCGGCCAACGGCACGATTGTCAACGCCGCCGGCCAGACGCTGATGGGTTATGCCGCTAATGCGCAGGGCGTGATCAACAGTTCGTCGACCGTGCCGCTGGTCGTGCCGAATTCGAATTTGCCGCCGTCGGCCACCAAGAACGTGAGTTTTCAGTTCAACCTGAATTCGCAGCAGGCTCTCCCGACCCAGACGCCGTTCGATCCGACGAACGCGAATACCTATAGCGCCACCAGCCAGATCAACGTCAATGATTCGCTCGGCGGCACGCATGCGGTCAACGTGTTCTTCGTCAAGCAGGCGACGGGTTCGTGGGAAGCGTATGCGACCACCGGCACGAATAACACGCCCGTTACGGGAACGGCGACCGGTACCCCCGGCGATCTGGGCCCGGTCTCGTTCGACCAGTCGGGCAATCTGATCCCGACGCCGCCCGCCACCGCCATTGCGCCGTACGCTTTTTCGATTCCGGATGGCGCGTCCAACACCGGCGGCGTGCAGACCATGGCGATGTCGTTCGCCGGCACGACTCAGTATGGCGCTACGACCGGGCTTGTGAGCAGCAGCCAGGACGGCTATTCATCGAGCGAGCTGGCGGGCTTTTCGGTCGGCACGGACGGCACGCTGACCGGCACGTACACAAACGGCAAGACGCAATCGCTCGGTCAGATCGCGCTCGCGACGTTCGCTAACCAGAACGGCTTGCAGGATCTCGGCGGCAACAACTACCAGCAGACCGCGGCATCGGGCCTCGCGCAGGTGTCGGTGCCGGGCTCGACCAACCACGGTTCGCTGCAAGGCGGCGCGGTGGAAAACTCGAACGTCGACCTGACCAGTTCGCTGGTGGACCTGATCACGGCGCAGCGCAATTACCAGGCGAACGCGCAGACGATCAAGACGCAGCAAACCGTCGACCAGACGCTCATCAACCTGTAGGCGCAGCCGCTAGCCGGGCACGAGAGAGTTACACATGGACCGTCTGATCTATACCGCGATGAGCGGCGCCGCGCAGGCGCTCGAGCAGCAGAGCGTCACCGCGAACAACCTCGCGAATGCTTCGACGACGGGGTTTCGTGCGCAGCTTTCCGCGTTTCGACAGGTGCCGATGAACTTCGAGAACAGCGCGTCCGGCGACCCGACTACGCGTACCTTCGTGCTGTCGTCCACGCCGACCGCCGATTACACGCCGGGTCCGATCCAGCAGACCGGCAATCCTCTCGATGTCGCCATCCAGGGTCCGGGCTGGCTTTCCGTGCAGACGGGCGACGGCTCGGAGGCGTACACGCGCGCCGGCAATCTGCATGTCGATGCCAACGGCCAGTTGGTCACGGCAAACAACTTGCCGGTGATCGGCAACAGCGGTCCGATGTCGATTCCGCCGGGCGCGGAAGTCACCATCGGCAAGGACGGGACGGTGACCGCGCTGATGCCAGGCGACCCGCCAACGTCGATTGCGACGGTCGACCAGTTGAAGCTCGTCAATCCCGATTCGGGAACCCTGATACGCGGCGACGACGGTCTGTTCCGCACCGCCGACAACCAGCCCGCCGACGCCGATCCCTCGGTGACGGTGGCGCCCGCCTCGCTGGAAGGCAGCAACGTGAATGCGGTGTCCGCGATGGTCGACATGATCACCAACGCCCGCCAGTTCCAGATGCAGACCAAGTTGCTCGAATCGGCCAGCACGAACGATCAGTCGGCTAACAAGCTGCTCGACTTCAGTTAATCCGCAGGACCAGGATAAAAAACATGAACCGCTCTCTCTACATCGCCGCAACCGGCATGAATGCGCAGCAGTCGCAGATGGACGTGATTTCGAACAATCTCGCCAACGTCAGCACGAACGGCTTCAAGGGCTCGCGTGCGGTGTTCGAGGACTTGCTGTATCAAACCGTCCGCCAGCCGGGCGCGAGCTCCACGCAGCAGACCGAACTGGCGTCGGGCAGCCAGATTGGCACCGGCGTACAACAAGTCGCGACCGAACGCCTCTACACGCAGGGCAACCTGCAGCAGACCGGCAACTCGAAGGACGTCGCCATCAACGGCAACGGCTTTTTCCAGGTGACGATGCCCGACGGCACCACCGCCTACACCCGCGACGGCTCGTTCCAGACCAACGCACAAGGCCAGCTCGTTACGTCGAGCGGTTATCAGGTCACCCCGGCCATCACGATCCCCACGAGTGCGACCAGCGTGACGATCGGCTCGGACGGCACGGTCACGACCACGGCGCAGGGCAGCTCGGCCAACACGACAGTCGGCCAGTTGCAGCTCGCGACCTTCGTCAACCCGGCCGGCCTCGATGCACGCGGTGAAAACCTGTTTGCTGAAACGGCTTCGTCCGGTACGGCGAACGTCGTGACGCCGGGTTTGAACGGCGCGGGACAGTTGCAGCAGGGGTATGTGGAATCGTCGAATGTGAACGTGGTCCAGGAATTGGTGAACATGATCCAGACCCAGCGTGCCTATGAAATCAACAGCAAGGCCGTGACCACGTCGGACCAGATGCTGCAGACGCTGAGCCAGATGCAGGTTTAAGTTGCACCAACCGCATCACCCGCATCAGCAGCGTAATTCCGAAGGACCACGAAGATGTCATCAAAATTTTCACGCTTTTCACGCATCCGCAGCGCCTCGGTGCTGGCGCTGGTCGCCTTGGCGGCCTGCGCGCTCGTGCCCAAAGAGCCGATCACCCAGCAGCCGATGACCGCGCGCCCGCCAGCGGCGCCGCTCAATTCGGCATCGCCCGGCGCGATCTACAACGCGGGCTACGCGGGACGGCCGCTGTTCGAAGACCAGCGTCCGCGCAATACCGGCGACATCATCACCATCGTGATCGCGGAAAACGTCAACGCGACGAAGTCGTCGGCAGCGGCGGCGGCGCGCAACGCCAGCGAGGCGTTCGCCGTGCCGGTCACGCCGGGTATCTTCGGCGGGCTGTTCCACAACACCAACCTGAGCGCCAGCGGTTCCAACGGTTTCAACGGCTCGGGCGGCGCGAGCGCGGCCAATACCTTCAACGGTACGCTGACCGTCACCGTCACCGGCGTCCTGCCCAATGGCAACCTGCAAGTGAGCGGCGAAAAGCAGATGCTCATCAACCAGGGCAACGAATTCGTGCGCTTTTCGGGCGTCGTCAATCCGACGACCATCTCCGGCACCAACACGGTCTTTTCCACCCAGGTGGCGGACGCGAAGATCGAATATTCGGCGAAGGGATATATCGATGAATCGCAGCAGATGGGCTGGCTCCAGCGCTTCTTTCTTAACGTGGCGCCCTTCTGACCATGAAACTCTTTCTTCGCTTCGTCTCCATTGCGCTGGCGTGTGTTGCCACATTCGCTGCCGCACTCCCACTGCCCGCGCAGGCGGAACGCCTCAAGGACCTGGTCTCGTTCCAGGGCGTGCGTGACAATCCGCTGATCGGCTACGGCCTCGTGGTCGGTCTCGACGGCACCGGCGACCAGACCACCCAGACGCCGTTCACCACGCAAAGCTTGGTGAACATGCTCGGCAACCTCGGCATTACGCTGAATGCGGCGACCACCCAGAACATGCAGTTGAAGAACGTCGCTGCCGTGATGGTGACGGCCGTGTTGCCGCCATTTTCGCGGCCAGGTGAAGCAATTGACGTGACGGTGTCCTCGCTCGGCAATGCCAAGAGCCTGCGCGGCGGCACGCTGCTGATGGCGCCGCTCAAAGGCGCCGACGGCCAGGTCTACGCGATGGCGCAGGGCAACCTCGCGGTCGGCGGTGCGGGCGCGAGCGCGAACGGCAGCAAGGTTCAGGTCAACCAGCTTGCGGTCGGCCGGATTCCGGGCGGCGCGCTGGTCGAACGCGCTGTGCCCGCCGCGGTGACGCAGGCCGGCGGCGTGATGACGATGGAACTGAACACGCTCGACTTCGACACCACGCAAAAGATCGTGGCGGCGGTGAACAACGATTTCGGCATGGGCACGGCGATCGCGCTCGATGGCCGCACGATCCAGCTGCGCGCCCCGACCGACCCGTCGCAAGTGGTGTCGTTCATGGCGCAGCTTGAGAATATCGATGTCAGGCCGTCACAGGCCGCAGCGAAGGTGATCGTCAATGCGCGCACGGGTTCTATCGTGATGAACCAGATGGTCACGCTGCAGAACTGCGCGGTCGCACACGGCAATTTGTCGGTGGTGATCAACACGACGACCGCCGTGAGCCAGCCGGGCGCGTTTTCCAACGGACAAACCGTGGCGGCGAAGCAGTCGAGTATCCAGTTGAAGCAGGACACGGGCGCGCTCAAGCAGGTCGCGGCCAGCGCGACGCTCGCGGACGTGGTCAAGGCGCTGAATGCCCTCGGGGCGACGCCGGCGGATTTGATCTCGATTTTGCAATCGATGAAAGCGGCGGGTGCGTTGCGCGCCGATCTTGAAATTATTTAAAGGCGACAGGTCATGAACGCGAACGGGACCGGTACGACAAGCAACGCGCTTGCATCAACGAACACAACCGACACGAGCAGCGGCCTGGGTTCGTTGTCGAACCGTTTCGCGCTCGACGTGCAGGGCTTCGACGCCATGCGCGCCCAGGCCAACGCCAACCCGCAGCAGGGGTTGAAGGCGGCGGCCAAGCAATTCGACTCCGTTTTCACGCAGATGATGCTCAAGAGCATGCGGGAAGCCACGCCGTCGGACAGTCCCTTCGATTCGAACGACAGCAAGACCTTCACGTCGATGCTCGATCAGCAGCTTTCGCAAAACATGGGCGCGAAGGGCATTGGCGTAGCCGACATGATGCTCAAGCAACTGATGCGCAACGCCGGAGCCACGTCTTCCGCAGACGGCGCGGGCGCAAGCGCGAGCGGCGACAGCAGCGCGAACGCGGGCAACATGGCCGCCATGAACGCGATGGCAAAGGCGTATGCGAGCGCGGCGGGGTCGTCGGCAGCGTCCTCGAAGGCATCGCTCGCCGGCAACGGTTATAGCGCCGACAGCGCGCTGACACCGCCCGCACGCGGCGTGGGCACGGACAAGGTGGCAGCGTTCGTCGACCGCCTCGCCGCGCCGGCGCAGGCCGCGAGCTCGGCGACCGGGATTCCGGCGCGGTTTATCATCGGTCAGGCGGCGCTCGAGTCCGGCTGGGGCAAGCGCGAGATCAAGAACACCGACGGCAGCTCGAGCCACAACGTGTTCGGCATCAAGGCGACCAGCGAGTGGACCGGCAAGACCACCAACGCGGTGACCACGGAATACGTGAACGGCAAACCGCAAAAAGTGGTGGAGAAATTCCGCTCCTACGACTCATACGAAGACGCGCTCACCGACTACGCCAGCGTGCTCAAGAGCAATCCGCGCTACGCGCCAGTCGTGGAAGCCTCGCGCGATGCCGCTGGTTTTGCGCACGGAATGCAGAAAGCGGGCTACGCAACCGACCCGCAATACGCTAAAAAGCTGATTTCGATCATGCGGCACATTGCTTGATCGAGTGGGGAGCAGAGTGGGAAACTGAGTGCGCAGTGGCGCACCTTTCACCGCATCTAATAAGATAGACAAAACGTATTACGAGTAAGGTGTCAAAAGCGACGGGGCCAATGTCGCAATAAAAGACGATGCAGGCTGGCGGCGAGGAACGGGCGCATGGTGCGCCTGGAAGGCAGCCGGCCGGGACGCATCGAAATGGAGAGAAAGTGCTGGTTCGTTTCGATTTGCGCGCTTTGCGAACGTTTTCGGCAGCCGGATACGGGATTAGGAAAGTTTTTTTACAGCCAACCCTAAATATTCGATCCCGGTTGCCGCTAAATGAAACATCGAAGTGCCGGACCCGCCGGGTCCGGTTGGAAGCTCGAATAGTCCCGGGGCTCGGGACGCGAGCGAGCGAACGAACACGGCAAGCTCCATGAACATGAATCCGCCAAACGATTCCGGCATCCCAGACGACGAATCCGATCTTCCCGATTTCGGGCGGCGTAATCCGCTGGAAATAGGTGTCTCCCTTCGCAACCTCGTTAATCGGGCCGATTTTCTGACCGTCAATCACGGCACGGGGCAGATCGTTACCCGCCTGCTCGCGGTGAATCCGGGCGCGCGCACGTTCGTCTTTGACTGGGGCGGCCTTCCCGAGCAGAACCAGGCCATGCTGCGCACGGAAAACCTGACGTTTCACGCAAGCCCCGATGGGATCCGCGTGGAATTCGCGACTGGTACGCCGCGTGAAGTCGTCTTCGAAGGGCATCCGGCGTTCGAGGCGGATTTTCCGCCGGTGCTGTTCTACATGCAGCGGCGCGAGTATTTCCGCGTGGAAGCGCCCGTGCTCGATCCGTACATCTGCAGCGGCGAACTGCCGAATGGCGAACGTTTTCGCTTTGAAGTGAACGACCTCTCGCTGGGTGGCGTGGCGCTGCGGACCCTGGACGAACGCGTTGCATCGATGGAAGTCGGCGTGATCCTGCGTTCCGTGGAACTGCACTTCAGCAACCCGGGCAAGGTGGTGCTCGACCTGCAACTGATGTCGAACCGGCAGACAGTGAATACACGTGGAGATCTGCGCTATACGCTCGGCTTCAAGTTCATGAGTTTGCCGGGATCAGCCGAAAACACGCTGCAGCGTTTGATTACGCAACTCGAGATGAAGCGCCGGTCGCTGGCGCGGTAACCTGGATACGGCGGCGAGCCTCGCGCTCGCCGCGCTCCTTCCGCAATAACTCAGTAACGCGGTAACGCCGTAACGTAGCCCGTTCCATTCGGCGAACTGACGCCCAATCCCCCCGCTGCTTCGCTAATTGCCCTAATCCACCCCGGTGAATAATCCGTCATGGCGCAGTGCGCGTGCGGAATTTATTGAGCGGAAGCTGGACGGCGCTCAAACCACACACGCACCGATTCAGCGCGCCGGGATTCAACTTTTTCTGCAATCGGCCGATATACACCAGTTGTCGTCAAACACCGGCGGCCCGGGCTTCGTGCCTTTACCAGGATTCCTTGCATGTCCCTATTCGATATCGGCGTCAGTGGCCTCAATGCAGCCCAATGGGGTTTGACGACCACCGGACAGAACATCGCCAACGCCGCCACTCCGGGCTATACCCAGGAGAAGCCGGTGTACCAGGAGGCGTCGGGGCAATATACGACGTCGGGTTATCTGGGCTCCGGCGTCAACACGGCGACCGTCTCGCGCTCATACAGCTCGTTCCTGACCACCGCGCTCAATTCCGCCCAGTCCACCAGCAGTTCGCTGAACACCTACTACTCGATGTTGTCGCAGCTGAACAACATCGTGGGCGATCCGACCACGGGTATTGGCGCCGGCATGACGAGCTATTTCACGGGCTTGCAGTCGGTGGCGAACAGCCCTGCCACGACGTCAACGCGGCAGTCGCTGATGAGCAGCGGGCAATCGCTCGTTGACCAGATGAACGCGGCGGCGGCGAACTACAACCAGCTCCGCTCCGGCGTCAATCAGTCGCTCACCAGCGCGGTCACGCAGATCAACAGCTTCACCAGCCAGATCGCCACGCTGAACGGCCAGATTGCCTCAGCGAGCGCGCAGGGTCAGCCGCCCAACCAGTTGCTCGATGCGCGGGACCAGGCGGTATCGGGCCTGAGCCAGTTGACGAACGTTCAGGTCACCACCGTCAACGGCGCGTACAACGTGTCTATCGGCACCGGCCAGCCGCTGGTTTCGGGTACGTCGGCGTATCAACTGCAGGCGGTGACGTCGACGTCGGACCCGAGCGAATTGTCGATTGCGTATGCATCGCCGGACGGCTCGCCGCAGACGCCTGCGCAAACGCAATATCTGCCCGACTCCACGTTTGGCGGCGGTACGGTGGGCGGATTGCTCGCGTTCCGCAGCCAGTCGCTCGATCCCGCGCAGGCCCAGCTTGGCTCGCTCGCGACCAGTTTCGCCGCGCAACTGAACCAGCAAAACTCGCTGGGCGTGGACCTGAACGGCAACCCTGGCACTGCGCTGTTCTCGACCGGAAGCCCGACCATTTACGCGAATTCGCGCAATACGGGCAGTGCTCAGCTTAGTGTATCGATTGCGAATCCCACCCAGCCGCCCAACAGCAACTACACGCTGTCCTACAACGGCACGAACTACACGCTCACCGACAGCGCGAGCGGCGCGTCGCTTGGCACCATCACGCCCGATCCGACGACCGGCGCGGTCAGCGGCACCGTTGCGGGACTGAATATATCCGTGGCGAGCGGCACCATGAAGCCAGGCGATTCGTTCAACATCCAGCCGACGAGCGGCGCGCTCGCCGCCTTCTCGCTGGTCACCACGAATCCGACCGCAATCGCAGCAGCGTCGCCGGCGGTGGCATCGGCGGGAGCGAGCAACGCCGGCACCGCGAACATCTCGGCAGCGACCGTCACCGCGGGTTATTCGATCCCGAGCAGCATGACGCTGACGTACAACGCGACCACCCAGCAGATGACGTCGACCCAGCCGGTCACGTTGGCGGGCGGCACGGTCGTTCCAGCGGGCACGGCGTTCGCCTATAACCCGGCCCAGGGTCTCACCGTATCGAACGGCGCGGGTGTCAGCGCAACGATCAGCGGCACGCCGGCAAACGGCGATACCTTCACTATCGCGGCGAACACAGGTGGCAGCAGCGACGGCAGCAACGCACTCGCGATGGCGAATCTCGGGACGGCGAAGTCGCTGAACGGCGGCACGGACTCGTTGACGAGCGCGTATGCGAACTACGTCAACCAGATCGGCAACGAGACCAACAATCTGCAGAGTTCGAGTACGTCGGCGACCGCTGTGCTCACGCAGGCTACGTCGGCGCAGCAGTCGGTGTCGGGCGTGAACCTGAATGAAGAGGCCGCCAACCTGATTCAGTACCAGCAGTTGTACCAGGCCAACAGCAAGGTCATCCAGACCGCTTCCACGCTGTTCACAACGCTGCTCGGCATTTTCAACTGAGGCTTTCACGATGCGCATCTCCAGCTCGCAGTACTTCACGATGAATGTCGAGACGATGAACAATCAGCAGGCATCGCTCGCCAACATGTACGCGCAGATCTCATCGGGCAAGTCCTTGCAGACCGCCGCAGACAATCCGCTCGGCGCGGCGCAAGCCGTGGCACTGACCGCGCAGGCGTCCAACCTCGCGCAATACGCGACCAACCAGTCGTCTGCGCTGACCTCGCTGCAGCAGGAAGATTCCACGCTCTCGAACGTGACGACCGTGATGCAGAGCATCCAGTCGCTGGTGGTGAACGCCGGCAACGGCACGCTCAACGACACCGACCGCACTTCGCTTGCAACTCAGCTCCAGGGTTATCGCAGCACGCTGATGAACCTTGCGAACACGACCGACACCAACGGCAACTACATTTTTGCCGGTTTTCAGGGCGGTTCGCAGCCATTCACCGACAACCCCTCGGGCGTTGGTGCGACTTACGCGGGCGGGCCTGGGCAGCGGCAGGTGCAGATTTCCGACACCCGCACGATCAACGTAGCCGATCCAGGTTCGGCAATTTTCCAAAGCGTTTCGTCGAACGAAAGCACGCCGGTTTCGGCGGGATCGGCCGGCAACCAGGGTTCTGGCACGATCGGTCCGGTCAGCGTGACCAACAGCAGCGATCCGGCCAACTCGTCGACCTACACCATCACGTTCGGGACCACGACCACCGGCACGCCGCCCACGACCACGACCGTCAGTTCGTACTCGGTCACGGCTCAAGATCCGGCGACGGGGACCACCACCACCGTGACCCCGCCGACGCCGTATACCGCAGGTGCCAATATCGCGCTCGGCTCGCAGACCGTGGCTATTTCCGGCACGCCGGCATCGGGCGATTCATTTACTGTGGCGCCGGCGAACACCGGCAACACCAGCGATACGGACATTTTTGCGACACTCGATTCGTTGGTGAATGCGTTGAAACAGCCTGCCGATACACCGACCCAGCAAGCGACGTTGCAAAACGCGCTGACCACGGCGGGATCGAAAATCGGCAACACGTACAACAACGTGCTGACGACGCAGACGGCGGTGGGTGGCCGCGAACAGGAAGTCACGGCGACGCAGACCGCCATGCAGACGACCTCGACGCAAACCGCCAGCAATCTGTCGGATCTGGTCAGCGTCAATCTGCCCACTGCGATCAGCCAGTACGAGATGATGCAGAACTCGCTGCAGGCCGCACAGCAGGCTTTTGCGCAGATTCAGAAGATGTCGCTGTTCAACTATCTGAGCAGTTAATCAGCAGTAGCGAGCAGCTAAGCGCCGGGGGGCGAGTAGGGAAGGAATTGATGTGGGTTGTAGGATGTGTTTTGGGCCGCCGGTTTGAAGGGCGGCCCTTTTTATTGGGTCATGCGGATGCGCTGGAAACCCTTTCTGCGGAAGGCATGCGGTGAATAGCTGGTCTATTCTCTGCATTTTATGCGGTGAATAAATCACCCTTTGCGGCGATTACACCTCATAATCACCGCATGAAACGCGGAGAATGGACTTTTATCTGGGAAGATCCTGACTGGCCGGTCTGGCGCTACGATCTATCGGTGATCGCGGCGCCGCTGGCCGCGGTCAGTCGCGCCCAAGGTTTGCTGCTCGGCCGGCTCGCCGACGTCGGTTTGACCCTGCGCAATCAGGCAAGCCTGGCCGCGCTCACGGAGGACGTGCTCAAAACCAGCGAGATCGAAGGGGAAAGGCTCAACGCGGATTCGGTCCGATCGTCTATTGCCCGTCGGCTTGGCGTGGATATTGGCGCCCTTGCACCGGTCGACCGGCACGTGGAGGGCGTGGTTGAAATGGTGCTCGACGCTACCGCGCGTTGCGATGCCCCGCTGACCCGGGAGCGCCTGTTCGCGTGGCACGCGGCGTTGTTCCCGACCGGCTTCAGCGGTATGTCACGGATCCAGATCGGCGCATGGCGCAACGACGAAAACGGCGCCATGCAAGTTGTCTCCGGCCCCATTGGCCGCCAGCGGGTTCATTTCGAGGCGCCTCCGGCCGATCGCCTCAACGCCGAGACAACGCGTTTTCTTGACTGGCTCAATGACGACTCGGCTGTGGCGCCGGTGATCAAGGCCGGGCTGGCGCACCTATGGTTCGTCACGCTGCATCCTTTCGATGACGGCAACGGCCGTATCGCCCGGGCAATAGGCGATTTGCTGCTCGCCCGCGCCGACGGCAGTCCGCAGCGTTTCTACAGCCTGTCAGCGCAGATCCAGTCGGAGCGCAGCGCTTATTACGACATCCTGGAGCAAACTCAGCGCGGATCACTCGATGTCACCGCGTGGCTCACGTGGTTCCTGGACGTGCTGCATCGTGCAGTGGACAACGCCCAGCACACGGTGGACGCGGTGCTGGTGAAGACGCGTTTCTGGCAGCGCTGGGCCGCCGCGCCATTCAACGAGCGGCAGATCAAGCTGCTGAACCGGCTGCTGGATGGTTTCGACGGCAAGCTGACCAGCAGCAAGTGGGCCGCCATAGCGAAGTGTTCGCCGGATACCGCGCTGCGCGACATCGGCGAACTGGTGGCGTTGGGAGTGCTGCGGAGATCGGCGTCGGGCGGCCGCAGCACCGCGTACGAACTGGTTGATTGACTACCTGACCGGCTGCTAAAGCGCAGCCGCCACGCGCCCCATCTGGTCGATACCACTATCGAAAATGCGTTGGAAGAACGGGATCATGTTGGGGATCATCAACTGGATGAGCAGGAAGCCGACCAGCATGGTGACCGGGAAGCCCACCTGGAAAATCCCGATCTGCGGCGCCGCGCGATTCAGGATGCCCAGCGCCAGATTGGCGATCAGCAGCGCGGTAACCACCGGCAGCGACAGCAGCAAGCCAGTGGAAAACACGCTCAGGCCATACGTCGCCAGTGTCTGCCAGCCGCGCGCGAACGTGACTGAACCGAGCACGTTTGCGCTCACCGGCACGCTCTGGAACGTCTGCACGAGGGCGCTGATCATTTGCAGGTGGCCGTCGAACACAAGGAACGCGAGCATGGCAATCGTGTTCAAATACCGCGATATCACCACCGAATTGCCCCCGGCGCGCGGGTCGTAAAGCGTCGCAAAACCGAGGCCCATTTGCATGCCGATAAACTCGCCGGCGGCATCGATGGCACCGAATGCAATCTGCATGGTCATGCCGAGCGCCGCGCCGACCAGGAACTGATTGATGATGATCATCACGCCATCGGCGGAAAACACCGTCACCTGCGGCACTGCGCCGATAGTCGGCGCCACGATCAGCGCGATGAACGCCGCGATCGCCACCTTGACGCGGATCGGAATGGCCTGATGGCTGAGCATTGGCGCCGTTGCAATCAGCGCGAGGATGCGCGTGAACGGCCAGAGGAACGACGTCAGCCAGACATTGAGCTGCGCGTAAGTGACGGAGAACATTGTTAGCCGGTAATGGCGGGCGTGATGGTGAAAACGTGGCGCATGTAGTCGAGCAGCGTTTCCATCATCCACGGCCCGGCGATCACGAGCGTCAACGCCACCGCGAGCAGTTTTGGAATGAACGAGAGCGTGCTTTCGTTGATCTGGGTAGCGGCCTGGAACAGGCTCACCACCAGGCCGACCACGAGCGCGACCAGCAACAGCGGAGCCGCTAGCAACAGCGCCACATACATGGCCTGGTGCGCGATCGACATGACGGATTCGGGTGTCATCGTAGGGGTCTCTTTCTCTGCTCTATGAAACGAAGCTCTGCGCGAGCGAGCCGATCAGCAACTGCCAGCCATCCACCAGCACGAACAACATCAGCTTGAACGGCAATGAAATGGTGGTGGGCGACACCATCATCATCCCCATCGACATCAGCACGCTCGCCACCACCATGTCGATGATCAGGAACGGGATAAAGATGGTGAAGCCGATCTGGAAACCCGTCTTAAGCTCGCTGGTCACAAACGAGGGCACCAGCAGCGAGAGTGGCACGTCTTCGGGACCGTTCATTGGCGGCGCTTTTGCGATCCGGGCGAACAGCGCGAGATCGGCCTCGCGGGTCTGGCGCAACATGAATTGCTTGAACGGCGCGACGCCGCGCGTCATGGCCTGGTCCATCGTGATGGTGCCGTCGGAGAAAGGCTTGTACGCGTCGACATAAGCACGGTCGAGCACCGGCGACATCACGAACAGCGTGAGAAACAGCGCGAGTCCGACGAGCACCTGATTCGGCGGCGTACTGGTCGTGCCCAGCGCCTGCCGCAGCAGCGACAACACAATGATGATGCGCGTGAAGCCCGTCATCATCAGCAGCATGGCCGGCAGGAACGACAGCATGGTAAGCAGCAGCATCGTCTGGACGCTGAGCGAATATGTCGTGCCGCCGTTCGGACCCGGGCTGGTGTTGAACGCCGGAAGTCCTGCGGTGGTTTGGGCGAAAGCGGTGTAGGGGAGGGCCAGCATGACGACCGGCAGCAACAGCGTTGCGCATCGTGCCAAAGACTTGAACCGCATTACTTGCTCCCGCCCGCAAATTTTTGCAGACGTTTGGTCGCTTCACCGGCGAGGGCATCACGAAAACGTTGACCGAAACTGCCTTGCAGCGCCTGACCTTCGGGTGTGACCCCCGCTTCCGTGCCGTCGTGTCTGAGTTCCGCCGATCCCGCCGGCATGGTGTGCAGCAGCCGCACGTTGCCGGGCGCTGCGCCGAGCACGAGCCATGTATCGCCGATCTCCACCACCGCGACGCGCTCCTTGTTGCCAAGCGACGCTCCGCCGATCACCTTCACCAGCCCCGTGCGCTTGGTGCCTGCCACGCCGAACTTGCGCGCAAGCCACGCACAGCCGAACACGAACGCGATCACGATCGCGAGGCCGAGCAGCGTCTGCAGCACCGCGCCCACGCCGAGTGACGGCACGGCCGTGCCCGCGCCCACACCCGATGCAATCTGCGCCGCATGATTGACGGCGTTCATGTCGGCGGCGTGGGCTGTGCGGGCGGTAAGCGTCATGGCAAGCGCTGCCCATGCTGCGAGCGCGGCGGCAATGCGTTTCATCGATTCAACTTCCTGATGCGTTCGGACGGCGTGATGATGTCAGTGAGACGGATACCGAACTTGTCGTTGACCACCACGACTTCGCCCTGCGCGATCAGGCAGCCGTTGACCAGCACGTCCATCGGTTCGCCGGCCAGGCCGTCGAGTTCCACCACCGACCCCTGCGCCAGTTGCAGCAGGTTGCGGATCGCGATCTTGGTCCGCCCGAGTTCCACCGTCATCTGCACGGGGATGTCGAGAATCATGTCGATGTCATTGCGCGTAGAGGGCGCCGCGACTTTCGACAAAGGCTGGAACACGCCCGCCGATGAAGCCGTTGCCGGCGTTTCATTGCCGTTCTGCTCGGCCAGCGCGCTCGCCCAGTCGTCCATGCCGAAGTCCTCGCCCTTGAGCGGATCGGACGGCATTGTGCCCGGTTCAGTTACGTCACTCATATCCACCTTCCTTCATCGTGTCGGTTGCGCTGATCATCTTCTGGACGCGCAACGCGTATTGACCATTGAAAATTCCGTAGCCGCATTCCATCACTGGCACACCGTCCACTTTTGCCGTGACCAATTCGGGGACGTTGATTGGCAGGACATCGCCTGCTCGCATGTTGAGAATCTTTTCGAACGTCGTGCCGATCTCCGCCAGATCCACCGTGAGCTCCACTTCGGCCGCTTGCACTTGTTGCGACAGCACGCGGATCCAGCGGCGATCCACTTCCAGCGCTTCGCCTTGAATGGGCGAGGAGAGGATGTCGCGAATGGGTTCGATCATCGAATACGGCATGCAGATATGCAGCGTGCCGCCGGTCGATCCGAATTCGATGGAAAACTGCGTGACGATCACGATCTCGTTCGGCGTGGCCACGTTGGCGAACTGCGTGTGCATTTCCGAGCGCACGTATTCGAAGTTCAGCGACCGCACGCTTTTCCACGATGCCGCGTAGTGTTCGAACACGAGGTTCAGCAGCTTGCTGATAATGCGTTGCTCGGTCTGCGTGAACTCGCGGCCTTCCACGCGCGTGTGGAAACGGCCGTCGCCGCCGAAGAGGTTATCGACGACAAAGAAGACCAGGTTCGGATCGAACACGAACAGCGAGGTGCCGCGCAACGGCTTCACGTGGACGAGGTTCAGGTTCGTCGGGATCGGCAGGTTGCGGGTGAATTCGCTGTACTTCTGCACCTTCACCGGGCCGACCGAGATTTCCGCCGAGCGCCGCATGAAGTTGAAGATGCCCACGCGCAAGAGGCGCGCGAAGCGGTCGTTGATGATTTCCAGGCCCGGCATCCGGCCCCGGACGATGCGCTCCTGCGTCGCGAGGTTGTAGGGGCGCACGCCGTGGAAGCGTGTTTCGTCGGCGACTGTGTCGACTTCCCCGGTGACGCCCTTGAGCAGGGCATCCACCTCCTCCTGCGACATGAACTCTTCGTGGCCCATGAGTGTTCCTTGGTTCCTGTGCGCGGTTGCTTGATGCCTGGCGGTTGCGTCTTGTTGCTTTGGCGACCGCGTTAGCGTTTGCGTGTTTGCGCTAGCGTTTGCGTTAGCTTGAGCGGCTGAAGGCGAGGGTGATCGCGCGGATTATTGAACGACGAATTCCGTGAACAACACTTCCTGGACACGCGCCGGACTGTCCGGCGTGCCACCCGTCTTCTGGACCGTCTCCAGCAGTTCCTTCGCAAGCTCACGCTTGCCGTCGATCCCGGCCAGATCGTCCGGCCGCTTCGCCGATAACAACATCAGAATGTGGCTGCGTACCTCTGGCATGCGTTCGGTCAGCGCGGATTGCGCCTTCTGGTCCGGCAGCTTCAGCGTCAAGCCGATACGCAAGTAATGCATGGTGTCGTCGGATTGGAGATTGACCGTCATCGACTCCAGCGGGAAGAACACCGGGGGCGCGGAGGGCGCCAGTTTTGTCAGCTGACCCAAACCGGGCTTGTGCAGGAAGTAGTAGTAAGCACCAGCCCCGCCGGCGCCCAGCAAAACGATAAGACCCGCCGCGATGAGCAAGATGCGCTTCATCCTGCCGCTTTTCACGGTGACGATGGGTTGTTGAGTTGCGGTGGTGCTTGCCATGATTGCGGACCTCTTTCTGTAGCCTGAATTGTTGGCGAAAGTGAGGTTCCGTGATGGCCCGAACAGAAGGGGTTATTAGGGCTAACTCGTGAGTTTGGGGTTTGTTGGCACCGGTGGACGGTTTTGGGTGGGGCTTGGGGGTGCGGGGGGACGGGGGCCGGCGGGGCTTGCGTGGGTGAAGGCCTGGCGAGCCGAGTCTATGCCAGGTTGTCAGGTTCGGAGGGTGTAACGGTCGGGGTTGGTGCCGGGTTGCTGCTTTCAAGGTCAGCGGTCTGCCTGAGTTGGCTAATTTCTTTATCACTATTAGCCACACGCCTGGGAACGGTGGTTTGAGAAGCAACCCGCGAACGATGATGACGCTAGCAAAGCCGCACAAGCTCGCCACGCTGTCATGAGACAGCGGTTACAGGTTACAAGTGTGGTCGGGCTGCCAGCAGCCTGTCTCATGTGGGGGCGGGAGCGAGATATACGGGGAGTCGTCTCCATCATTGCCGATTGAAAACGACATGGATTGACCCGGCAACCTGATAGCGCCCGTGAACACTTTCTGCGAGAGAACGGATGACACACCAGGCAGCGCCAACCTGACTCACACCCAAGAACATAAGGAAACCTCTCTCGATCTGAATGGGGCAATTTCGATCGATGAGTTTTGCCGACGCTATGAGCTCTCACGAGCGTCGTATTTCCGCATGCGGTGCCGAGGTAACGTGCCAAAGGAAATGCGACCGTCGCCGCGATGCGTGCTGATTGCATGACGCGCGCTTGAAGAGTGGGAACAGAAAAATGAATCCGAAAACGACTGAGCGATAGCAAATAAAACGAAGCCACCCTGCCCGAGCGCTTCCGACAGACGCGCAGGGCGATCGCACTTGTTAATGAGCTTCCATGCGATTGCGCTAGGGTTTACGCGCGAATGCCGACCAATTAAGAGTTTTCGTATGTAAAGCCGCAATGCTCTTCTGCATTCTGCGACAAATCATAACTTTTACGAAAAAATCAGAGGGAGACGCACGCAATGGGTACCACGCGCACGGAGTTACCACAAGGCCCGCTTTCAGGACACGCGACCTACTTTCTCCAGGTCGTGGGAGAAGAACAAATCAAGGACATTTCAGTTATGTCCTTCATGCTCGCCGAAAAAGCCGGTGAGCCATACCGCATTGAAATCGTTGCGACACACCCTACCAAGTTCAAACGTGACTTGATTCTCGGCCATGAGGCCAAGTTCAAGATAGCGCTTCACGGCGTGGAACCTCGCATATGGGGTGGGCGGATTACGCACTTCACCCACCTGAAGACGACGAAAGATCAGAATATCTATGAAATCGTGATCGAGGCGCATATTGGTTGCCTTAATCCGCGTACAACCAAGACGTACCAACACAAGAGCGGGCCGGACGTTATCAAAGAAATCTTGCTGCGTAATGAACTCATGGACCACCAGTTCATTTTCACGCTGCGTCGTGAGTACCCGCGGCACGCGTTCCGGTTCCAGTACGACGTGGGGGACTGGCAGTTTATCCAGATCTTAATGCAGCAAGAAGGCATTTATAGCTACAACATGCAGGGAAAGCATGGGGACGTTGTGGTGTTCGGTGACGATATAGACCATTACATTTATCAGCCCACGCTCACCGCGCCTTACCGTGAAATTTCCGGGCTAGATGCCGCCGAGCAATCCGTGTCCGTACTGCATACGCGTACTAACATGGTTCCAAACTCCATCCTTGTGGCGGATTACAACCCTGATTTGGCATGGGAACGGCTTAAAGCTGAAGTGAATGTTGCTCCCGCCGACCCCACAACATATCAGCAACCATATATTTACGGCACTATGCATGGCTTCTGAGGGTGGTCTGAAAAATGAAGTTGAACCGGTGGAGCCGGCCACGGTTTATTCGGTCGACTGTGTGCGGGACGGACAGGTCAAAACCTCTCAGGGTAAAACATATGAACTTCCTGCCGAGCTTTGCACTCTTGTTGATCACTTCTACCTCAGAACGCGTAACGCGTATATGCACAACGGTCGAGCAATAGTCAAGCTTGACGCAAAAGTTACAAGTGTTGTTCCGCAAAAAGAGAATTATTTGATATCCGTGGCCTTCATCAATAGCGGGCAATATCCGATTAAAATGTTTACCCCCGATCGTTGGTCGGCCAACTTCGGCGATCAACTCGACGTCGGCGGTTCTCGCGTAGAAAGCAAAGATGGATGGAACGCACGTCTCGCAGGTCTACCGCTGGTCAATAAGTCTGAATTTCCTGAAGAAATCGTCACGATACCTGCTGGTGACTCGGTGACATTTAAGTTTCTGACCGTCCCTGAGGGGAAAGTGCCGCGCGGAACATATCAGCTATATGCACTGGTAAATACCGGTATTACAGGTGATGGCGTCGTCGCGACTATGGGCAAAGTTAATTTTCGTTCGGACACTAGCAAGCCCTCCCGCGTCACTTTCGACCGTGACTATCCGTCCACCCCTCAGGAATGGAAGGACTACGAAGCGCGTCACCGCGCGAAAATGTCCAGCTTCCCCGTTAAACCTAGCGAAGCCTTTCCAGAAGCTGGACATTACCGCCTTGTCTCCAATAGCGGCCAGACGAGCCGCTTTGTTTTCACATTCCGCAAGGACGCAATAGCGCCGCAATGGGACAACGTACAAGACGAAGACGGCAAGGAGTTATACGGCATGTTGCGCTGGCAATGGGAAGCGGACGACGCTCTCCACACGTTTTGCAAGGTGGGCGATCCGTGTCCCCGTGAAGGGCGATGGATATCGGCAACATCGGACGCAGTCGGCAATAAGACGAACGCAGTCAATCCCCGCGATTTACGCCGTTTTGTTGCTGGTGAGTTAATGCCTGATTTTCAGGGCGGGGGACGCTATCAGTACACCTGGTACTGGTTAGGAGCGTGACATGAATCGCGCTCTTATCAAGCAGTGGGACCGGACCACGGTTGGCGGAATCGTGACCGAAGGGGTCGAAGACATGGAACATGAAGGGACACGCCTGAGCTTTCTGTATGCGAAAGTTTCGTGTCCTGTCTGCAAGACGGAGGGAATAATAGCTCCGAGTGGCGCGCGCTCCGACGACGATTTTATGATGATGAACCAACGGCCAGCGCTCGAATTTGACATTTGCGAATGCAAATGCGAGCCGAAGCCGCTTGTCCTTGCTTCTCAACATGACATGACGATGTGAGTCTGATGCCGGTGCCGGAGCCGATACGGATGCGGAAAAAACGAAACCTTGGACGGCCATTTTCTGTACCTTGCCCGCCTATGTCCTGCTATTGAAAGACAGTGGTGGCGATTGGTGCATAGACGCGGCACAGACGGAACTTGGTCGTGCCGTCACATGTTTTCTTTCACCGTTCGATGCCATCATCGAAGCGGCCCATTTGGCGAGAAATGGGCCGTCTTATCGAGTCATAGCCGCATCCGAAATCGATAAAAATCTATTCTGTGATCCTGACGAAGAGGGGCTCATAGCCGATATCCATGTTGGATGGCCCGCGTGTGATGGCCGAATTCTCACGCGGCCAAGCGGCGCATTCGGCAGAAGTTGCACCGTCATGCATCATTGGGCGGCTTATCCCCCACGGTTCGAAGTCGATGCCGTCATGCTTGCCGAATACTCCCAGTATCGGGAACTCGCGGGCCTGTATGCGTGGCAGGAAACCGCCGCCAATATCCTGTCCTGGTCCGAGAGACGCATCGACCTGCTGGCCGAACGCGCCCTTGGGTCGATAGAGCTAACGCGCGGTGAGCCAAAGGATTACAAGCAGATTGCACTGTACGATCCCGAGTTCGAGCAATGGCATTTTGTGCCCTATGCCGGACGCAGTAACACCCGCGTGGAGTGACGTCGACGGGTTATGACGTTTTCATGTTGGTATTACGTCGCTCACCCCCGCGGCTTGTTCGCGCCTTTCGGGGTGGTCGCTGCAAGCCATGAGTTGTGCGAGGGTGCAATTGCCGATGAAAAACAACGTTATTGATCTCTGGGTAACCAAGGGAGTAGGCGTAGCGACTTTTCTTGAAAACCCCGCTGGGTAAGCGGTTTGCGGCAAAGCCTCGCGCTCGCCTTGTTTCAAGCAAACGTATCCACTAATCCAACCTGCCTGCGCACCGGCATGCTGATCGCGCTCAGCGCATCCACGCTTCCGCCGTCATCCGCGCCGCTCACTCCACCCGCGCCTCGGCCACCGCTGCCCGCATTCGACGACGCCCCGCCACCCTGCTGGCTCGCCTGCTGACCCACGAAACCGTCGCTTACGCTCGTGCTGCCTAGCGATATCCCGCTGCCTTGCATCGCTTCACGCAAAGTCGGTAACGCCGCCTCGACCGCCGCCCGAACCTGCGCGTGCGTCGAAACAAACAACGCATGGGCATGGTTGTCCGTGACCTGTAAGACCACTTGCAACGGCCCCAGATCCTTCGGGTTCAACGTCAATTCAGCACTCTGCTGATGACCATTCGACAGAAACACCACCTTCTGGCTAAACGCTTCATCCCATCCACTCGATCCGACATGCGGCGCAATAGCCGCACTGCCAGCCGCCGTCGCCGCACTCTGCACCGGAGCGCTACTGGCCGTCGCCGAAGCAGCCTGCATCGAAGCCGAATGTGCAGCAGCCTCAGCAGTCGCCTTGTAAGCAGCACTGCCGTCATCAGCCGGTGTCGCGGTCGCCTGCGCCGTTGCATCGGCCTGTTGCGTAGCCGAGGTCGCGCCAGCTTGCTGCGTCGTCGATGTGCGGCTCGCCCCATCGCCCGAGGAGGTTGTGAGCGATATCGCCCGGTTCGACGGCCTCGAACCACCACCCTTGCCACCCGCGTTCGCATTCGCACCGTTGGCCGCATTCGCACCATTCGCCGCTGCAGCGGCTGCCACCGCCGCTGCATCAGGCGACGGCGTTGCAGCACCCTGCGTATTCGCCAACTGCGCAAGCGCAGCCTGAAGCGCATCATCCGCAGCCTTGGCGTCGCTCGACTTGTTCTTCGACTGCGTGGATGACGTCGCACCCATCGCGTCCGCACCCATCGCGTCCGCATCCATCGCGGCAGTAGCCGGGTCAGTCGAAGCCGCCGCAGGATCGGCGGCCGCACCACCTCGTGCTTTCAACATGGCTGCTGCGGTCGCCGCTGCAGTCGCGGCCGCAGCAGCCGCTGTGGCTTCGGGCTGCGCCTTTGCTGCATCCGCATCCGTCTGAGTCGCCTGATCCGCCGCCGTCGCGTTAGCCGCCGCCGTAGATGCGTTCGCCGCCGTCGAAGCGGTCGCGGCCTGTGTTTGATCAGCGGAGGATGAAGCAGACGAAGCCGTGGAAGCCGACCCCGTCTGATCCGCTGCCGCCGCCTGATCCGCGCTATCGGCTTGCGCCGCTGATTTAGCCTGCGCAGTTGAAGCGTCGTCGGGCTTGGGCGCGTCGTGAACACCGCCGCGCGCCGCCGATGCCGCCGCAGCAGCTTTCGCCGCCTGCGCCTGCGCTTGCACGCGCGCCTGCGCGACCGCTTCCTCGTTAGCCTTGGTGGTTATGTTATGCAGCGTCGATACAAACGATGCCGCCGCGTCATCGCGCGCCGACGTTGCCGCCGCATTCCGCGATTGGGCAGCGCTCAAGCCAAGCATGGTGCTGGCAGAATTAACGGTCGACATTCATGGCCTCTTGTATCTTGTATACGATAAATATCGCTAAAAAATTTACGCGGGTTTCACGCTTTCTCGGCGCGCATCCGCAACATCTTGGAAGCGTGTTCATCGGAATCACGTTGTTCGATCCGCGACTCCTGCTTCGCCCTCACCATCTCGCCACGCGCGGCCAGCACTTCGTAAGACCCCAGCTTCTGCTTGCGCTGCTGCCATTCCGGCTTGGCCGCTTCCAGCCGTTGGTTCGCGCCCACGAGCAACACGCGCTGCTGGCTGATGGCGGAATCAAGGGTATCGACGAATGCCTGGAAATTGCGCAGCGTCTGCGCGGTCGTGCCTTCCTGCGCCGACGCGGTAAAACGCGCGTGATACTCGTCGCGATACGTAATCAGCGAGTTCAACTGCGTCTCCACCTCGTCACGTTCTTGCTGAAGCCTGCCAAGCTTTTTGGTGGCAGCCTCCAATTCTTCTTCCGCGAGGTTGATCAGGGTATTGATCGGCAGATGCTTGGACATGGACGTCAGATTCCTAAATTATCTTTATCTTTATTCGAACAACGCATCGAGTTGGGCCAGGCTCGGTTCAAACATGGCTTGCTCACGAAATCCTTGCTGCAAAAACGCTTCAATCCGCGGGTACAGCGCAATCGCCCGATCGAGTAACGCATCCCGCCCCGTGGAATACGCGCCTACATTGATCAAATCGCGGTTGCGCTGGTAGCGCGACAACATCTGCTTGAATAAACGCACCCGGTCCAGATGCTTGTCGTCGATCAGCGCCGTCATCGCCCGGCTAATGGACGCTTCAATATCGATGGCCGGGTAATGCCCCGCTTCCGCCAACGAACGCGACAACACAATATGGCCGTCGAGAATGGCGCGCGCTGAATCGGCGATAGGATCTTGCTGATCGTCCCCTTCAGTCAAGACCGTATAAAAAGCCGTGATCGATCCCGCCCCCTCCCGACCGTTCCCGGTGCGCTCAACCAGCGCAGGAAGTTTGGCGAACACAGACGGCGGATACCCTTTGGTGGCGGGCGGTTCGCCGATCGCGAGCGCAATCTCGCGCTGCGCCATGGCGTAGCGCGTGAGCGAATCCATCAGCAGCAGTACGTGTTTGCCCTGATCCCGAAAATATTCGGCTAGCGAGGTCGCGTAGGTCGCGCCCTGCATCCGCAAAATGGGCGACACATCCGCCGGTGCCGCCACCACGACCGAGCGCGCAAGCCCATCTTCGCCAAGAATCTGCTCGATGAATTCCTTCACCTCGCGGCCGCGTTCACCAATCAGCCCGATCACGATCACTTCGGCGCTCGTATAACGCGCCATGGTGCCGAGCAGCACGGACTTGCCCACGCCCGAGCCCGCGAACAGGCCCATGCGCTGGCCGCGTCCCACGGTCAACAACGCATTGATCGCGCGCACGCCGACGTCGAGCACCTTGTGAATAGGTTCGCGATTGAGCGGGTTGATGGTCGGCGCGGTCAGCGGCGCATCGACCTTCGAGCCAAGGGGCCCAAGCCCATCAAGCGGCTTGCCCGACGCATCGACCACACGGCCAAGCATTTCCCAACCGACCGGCAAACGCTTGGCGCCGGCCATCGGGTCATTGATTGGTGCGCTTTCCAGCGGATACACGCGTGCCCCGGGCAACAGGCCGGAGACTTCAGTGGTCGGCATGAGGAACAGCTTGTCGCCGGAGAAACCGACGACTTCGGCCTCGGCCATCGGGATCGAACTGCCGGCAGGCAACTCGATCATGCATTCCGAGCCCACGCCGAGCTTTAATCCCACGGCTTCCAGAACCAGGCCGGCTGCACGCGTGAGACGCCCGCACGCACGCAACGGTTTCGATATCTGGCTGCGCGCCTTGCTGGCTTCGAGTTGCGCGCGCCAGCCATCCAGATGCGGGTTGTTCGCCATATCGGCGAGATCGACAATGGTCTGGGCCGCGATTTCTTCGATCGTCGGTTCGGCGTTGTCGTCCGCAGCGAGCGGCCCGAACGACGCGCGCGCCAGTTCCTGTTCGAGCTCGCTCAAGCCTTCCTGCGTGACGCGGCGCACAGCGCTCGCATTGACATGGGTCGAGTTCACCACGGCTGTGACCTCCCGAGCGCCGCCGCCACACGCTCCCAGCGCGTGACATTGGTTGCATCGACTTCACCGCTTGCCGCGTGCGCCCGGCAACCGCCGCGCTCAATATCCGGATCGGTCCTGACCGACCATCCCGCCGCCTGAAGCTCTTCCAGCAAATACGCTTCGACAATCGGCAGATCCGCCGGATTCACTGTCAGATACGGCGCGCCGGCCAACGCCGGTTCGGCCGCGATCACCGAGCGCGCGACCGCCAGCACCGCGGTCGGATCGAGTGTCAGATGCTGCGAAACCACTTGCTGCGCGATGTCCAGCGCCAGCGCCGTCAGCGCCTCGGCAACGACCGCGTCTGCGGCTTGCAGCGCGGTCTTGAAGGTATCGGCCATCTGCGCCAGCCGCGTGGCTTCCGCCCGTGCGGCGCGGCGGCCTTCTTCCACGCCTTGTTCGTAACCCTGGTCGTAACCGGCCTTGTAGCCCATTGCCTGACCCGCCACATGGCCCGATGCCAGCCCCTGCGCGTGCGCTTCATCGCGAACACGGCGCAAGTGCTTTTCCAGCGCAGCTTGATCGGCGCCGCTGCGATCGACCGGAACCGGATCGAACGACGCCATCTCCCAGCGCTGATAAGCGGACATGCGGGCCTTTTTGGCCGCATCGGCAGCGTGAGCCTTCTTGGCGGCTTCGGCAGCGTCAGACATATGCGTCCTCGGCCTTGCCGCCTAACTGGATCTGACCCGATTCGGCCAGGTTGCGCACGATCTGCAGGATCTTGCGCTGCTGCGTTTCGACTTCCGAGAGCCGCACCGGGCCGCGCGAGTCGAGATCTTCGGCCAGCAGTTCGGCGGCGCGCTGCGACATGTTCGCGAGGAATTTCTGCCGCAGCGGCGGTTGTGCACCCTTCAGCGAGATGATCAGCGTTTCTGATTCCACTTCTTTCAGCAGCAACTGGATTGCGCGGTCGTCGAGTTCGAGCAAGTTCTCGAACACAAACATTTGATCGATGATCTTCTGCGCCAGTTCCGCATCGAATTCCTTCACGTTTTCGATCACGGATTCCTCGTGCGCCGTCGACATGAAGTTGAGAATTTCCGCCGCCGTGCGGATACCGCCCATTGGTGCGCGCTTCAGGTTGTCGCTGCCGGAGAGCAGGGTGGTCAGCACATCGTCAAGTTCGCGCAGCGCGGCCGGCTGGATGCCGTCGAGCGTGGCAATGCGCAGCAGCACGTCGTTGCGCAAACGCTCGGTCATCAGCGCCACGATCTCGGACGCCTGGTCGCGGTCCAGGTGAACCAGGATGGTCGCAATGATCTGCGGATGCTCATTCTTGATCAGTTCGGCGACGGCGGCCGAATCCATCCACTTTAGCCCTTCAATGCCGCTGGTATCGCTGCCCTGCAGGATCCGGTCGATCAGCGCGCCCGCCTTGTTTTCGCCAAGCGCCTTGGTCAGCACCGCCCGGATATATTCGCTCGAATCAAGCGACAGCGCGGTGTGCTGCTCGGCTTCCTGAACGAACTCGGTCATCACGTTATCGAGCTGTTCACGCGTCACATTTTTCAACGTCGCCATGGTCGCGCCGATCTTCTGCACCTCGCGCGGTCCAAGGTACTTGAACACTTCCGCCGCTTCGGATTCGCCAATCGACATCAGCAGGAGCGCGGCTTTATTGAGGCCTTCAGCGTTCATCGGACACCCAGTTCTACGACCGTCGCGACGATTCTCGGATCCTGGCGCGCAACCATGCGCGCGTAGTCGAGATTGCGTTCGAACTTGGCCTTGTTGCTTTCGTGACCGAGCAAACTCACCTCGGCATCCTTTTCTTCTTCTACCTGCGACTTCGGCATGGACGGCCCGTCGAGCAGCGACAGGTCACCCGGCGCGGGGAGCGCGGCAGGCTCCGGCGGCGGCGGGAATGCCCGGCGCAGCGCCGGCTTCACCATGCTGAAATACAGGAACAACGCCACCGCACCAATCCCCGCGTACTTCGCGAGCTGGATGGCGCGCGCGATCATGTCCGGGGTGCGCCACCACGGCACGTCGGGAATCACGGTCGAATCCACCAGGAAGGTGCTGTTGACCACGTTCACCGAATCACCACGCTTTTCGTCGTAGCCCATCGCGTCCTTCACCAGTTGCTGCACCTGCTCGAGCTTGTCGGCGGGCAGCGGCAGCATGGTCACAATGCCCTTGGCATCGACCTGCTTCTGGTAGTTCACCACCACGGCGACGGACAGGCGCTTGATGCCGCCCATCGGCTGCTCGTAGTGACGCACGGTGCGGTCGACTTCGTAATTGGTCGTGGTGTCCTTGTGCATGCTGACGGGTGCGGCTTTTCCGTCAACGCCGCTGGCGGCTGCGTCAATAGGCGCGGACGCCGCGGCCGGCGGCTGGTTCGACAGCGCGCCCGGCACGCCGCCCACGCTCGCGCCGCCGCTGTCATTGGAAACGCTCGACTGCTGGCTGCGGATCGCCGTGTTTTGCGGGTTGGAATTCGGACCGTAGCTTTCGGCGGTTTGCTCCAGCTTCGAGAAGTCGATATCCGCGCTCACCTGCGAGTGCGCGTTGCCGGCACCGAACAGCGGGGCGAGGATGGCGTCAATACGTCCCTGGGTGTTGTGCTCGATCTGCTGGACGTATTTGAGCTGCGACGCGTCCAGGCCGTTCGCCGAGCTTTGCTGCGTAAGAAGGTTGCCGTCCTGGTCGACGATCGTCACGCCCTTCACCGGCAGGTCCGGCACGCTGGAAGACACCATGTGCTGGATCGCGAGGATCTGACCCTCGTCCAGCGCGCGGCCGGGGTAGAGATTCAGCATGACCGACGCGGTCGGCAGTTCCTTTTCCCGCACGAACACGGTGGGCTTGGGAATGGCGAGATGAACACGGGCTTCGCGCACCGAGGAGATCGACGCGATGGTTTTTTCCAGTTCGCCTTCAAGCGCCCGT
The DNA here is from genome assembly GCF_011493005.1 of Caballeronia sp. SBC1. Taxonomy (NCBI): domain Bacteria; kingdom Pseudomonadati; phylum Pseudomonadota; class Betaproteobacteria; order Burkholderiales; family Burkholderiaceae; genus Caballeronia; species Caballeronia sp. SBC1. Next base: position 3,830,303 of record NZ_CP049156.1, on the reverse strand, counting down.
TGATAGTTGACCTGCTCGGCGAACTGGCTGATACCGAACTTCTGGTTGTCCATCAATTCGAAGCCGACCGAGCCGTTCTTCGGCAGGCCCTGGGACGCCAGGCGCAGGCGGGTTTCATGCACCGCGTCGCTGGGAACCAGGATCGCGCCACCGGATTCGGCGATCTTGTAAGGAATATTCCCTTGCTGCAGTGCAGCGATGATCGCGCCGCCGTCGCGGTCGGAGAGATTGCTGAACAACACCCGGTAATCCGGCTGGCGCGACCACATCACGAGGCCCGCCACCACCACGGCCAGGATGGCCACGGCGATGATCAGCGGCATGCGCGGGTTGTTGCGGAACTGGTTGAGCATCGGCATGCGCGGACCGAAGCCACTGCCGCCGAAGTCCGTGCCGCCCGCGTAGCCGGCTCCGCCCGCACCTGCGGCGATCGACCCGGCGGCGCCTGGCTGCGCGCCAGTCAGACCCATGCGGGCGTCCGGGTTGATCAGGTTGGTTGTGGAATCCATGCTTCGAAACTCTCCGAGTCTTGCGTTTTCTGCGAGGTGCGCCGGCGACGGCCGTGCGCACTGCAGGCACTTTCATGAGAGGAATTATCCGTAAGGAGAGGTAAGTCGATTCAGCGAACAGAAGCGAGTTTTGGTTTCCTTTCCCCGCTTTGCGAAATGGCGCTGCTGCTAGACTTTTTCCTAATCGGTCAGGCCATGTGGCGAACCGCTCAGGCTCCGGCGCAGACGCCAGCCTGTGGCCCGGGACAGGCCCCGGTTCGGATTGTCCCAGAAGTGTCGCAATCCATATGTTGCCGCCGATTTTCAGTTCCTTTCCGTTCCTTCTGGAGACCCCATGAATGCTCCTATCAGCCCGCTGAGTTCGGCGCTCCAGCAAATACAGACCATGTCGACGCAGGCTGCGGGCGGTGCCGGCCAGGTCGCGAGCGGAAGCGTCGTGCCCGAATCGGGTGCAGTGAGCACCGGCAGTTTCGCCGACGCGCTGAAGTCGTCTCTCGACAGCATCAGCAGCAGCCAGAACACCGCGATCACCCAGGCGCACGCGTTCGAAGTGGGCGCGCCAAACGTTTCGCTGAACGACGTGATGATCGACATGCAGAAGGCGAACGTGGGCTTCCAGTTTGGTCTGCAGGTCCGCAACAAGCTTGTGTCGGCCTACAACGACATCATGAACATCTCGGTATGAACGCCGCGCCCGCGGCTCTCCAGATCATCGATCCGCCGACTATTTCCCTTCCTGGAATTCGTTGTGACGCAAAGCACGCCTAAAGCTTTTGCCGCTTTCTCCGATAACCCGGATAGCAGCGCGATAAACGGTCAGACAAATAGAAGGGTCCTGATCAGTTCATCGGCACCGGTTCATCACGGTTCCCGTCACTGAGTGCGCTGGCGTGCAGCGGCTTCGTGCGAACGCCCATGAAACGACGGAAACCGCAAAGCACGACAAAGGAGAGGGTCGGATGTTTTCCCAGGCACACGGTGGAGCCAACGCTTATGCGCGCGTCGGCGTTCAGACAGGGGTAATGGGCGCGAGCCCGCACAGGCTGGTCGCCATGTTGTATCAGGGTGCGAGACAGGCAATTGCCCAGGCGCGGATGCACCTGCAACAGGGCAATATCCCGGCGCGCGGCGAGGCGATCACGAAAGCGATCAGCATTATTGAAAGCGGTTTGCAGCAATCGCTCAACCTGGACGTCGGCGGGGATATCGCGGCACGCCTGGACGCGTTGTACACCTACATGGCGCACCGGTTACTGGAAGCGAATGTGCGTCAGAGCGAAGAGGTGCTGGTGGAGATCGATGGCCTGCTGGCGACCCTGGAGGAAGCCTGGATGGCGATTGCACCCGATGCAGCAAAAATGGCTGCGGCGTGAAGCCGCGAAACATGCTTGCACATAATGAAAACCACACAAGAATATTTCGCTCATTATGAAGCGATTGCCGCACTTTCTGCGTGCATGCTGGCCGCAGCACGCAGTGGAGAATGGGGCGAACTGAAGACCATGCAGAGCACGTACCGGGAGTTGGTCGACGGCTTGAGAGAAGTCGACCCCAGTTCCGAACTGGACGACACCGCGCGTGCCCGCAAGCTCGAACTGGTGCGCCGGATTCTGGCCGACGACGCCGCTATTCGTGACCTCAGCACCCCCAGCCTCGCGCGTTTGTCCGCAGCGTTATTCAGCGTGAACAGGCCCGTGCGAGTTTTGAAGAAGATGGTCGGGTTTCGCTAGACGTGGTTGACCGTGGTTGATGCGTTTGCGGCTCGATGAAACCGGTGGCCGGCCGTTCGGCTGGACTGCTGCCCCGAGGATATTGGCATGACTGGACTGGACTCCGCCGTCTCTGCGCTGCTCGCCAGCCGCACTGACATGCTGTTGTCCGCGCTCAATACGCAGACCAGTTCTACCGCGCCCCAAGCCAATACCACGCAACTTTCCGTCGATACCCCGCGGGTCGCCACGCCCGCGGCTGTTATCAGCGCGTACGCCGCGGCCGGCCCGTCGACGCAAACCGCGTTGAGCGAGATCGCGCGTACGCTCGACATCATTTCGCGGTTCGGCGGCAGCGCAACGCCCGCTTTGCTCGGCAGCTCGCCGTTGTGGCCAACCGCGCCGCGCCTGGTCGTGGCCGCCAGTGCGTTCGAGAGCCTGTCCGGGTCGTTGTTTTCCTCCAGTTCCGCGAGTGCCGCGAGCGCGGTCAACCCGCCTGCGCCGCCTTTGCCCGCGCCTGTGCTGGCGGCAATGCTGGCGCGGACTGTCGTGGATAGCGGCCTTTTCTACGAAAACCATATCGCGCTGTGGCTGGGCGGACAGCGTTCGCTTGCGTCGCTGCGAAATGAGCCCCAGGCGCGCGTGGACAAACTGGCAAGCGAATTGCCGTCGGATTCTTTCCCGGCTGCGGGCTCGGGCGACGCTGCGCCCAATGTTTGGATCGACGAAACGCTGCTGCCGCCCACTTTCGCCGCTGCCGATACCCCCGACGCGCCCAATTCCATGCGTCCCGTGCCCACGCCGCAAACGCCGCAGCAGGCGGCGGCGCTGGCGGCATCGGTGCGCGAGATGCCCACGAGCGTGTTTTCATCAGCGGCGCCGGGGGCCGGGACAGCGGGAATGGGCACGTTGCCATCGGCCGCGCATTTGCAGGATTCGGCCGTGCAGGCTGCGATTGCCTCAGGCATTCATCCATCGACTATTCCGCTGGTCCGCCAGCAGCTCGACATGCTTGCTTCCGATCAGTTTCGCTGGTCGGGCGAAGCGTGGCCGGGCGCGAAGTTCGAGTGGGAAATCCAGCCGCAGAACCGCGCTCCCTATGGGCGTGATGCGTTTCAGGATAGCGGCGCGGGGACAAGTTCGGCCGATACTGATCGCGCCTGGCACACGCGCGTCACGCTGAGCTTGCCCACGCTCGGCAATGTGGACGCCGATCTGGTGCTCACCGGCCAGCAACTGGTGGTGCGGCTGAATGCAAGCGAGGGCGGCGCCACCCGTCTTGCCGCCGATGGCGATCATTTCCGGCAACAACTCGACGCCGCGGGATTGCAGCTTGCCGGGTTGACGGTGCACGCACGCGACGCGCTGGCCGACTTGGCCGCTGATCCGGCGTTCCCCCATTTCACCGATGTCGCCAAGGTCACTGATGTCGCAGGCGCAGCGCCGTCGGCCGGGAGCGAAACGTGAGTCTGCGCAACGATTCGCGCAAACAGGCGACCGCGCTCACCTACGACACCAAAAACCCCGATGCCGCGCCGCGCGTGGTCGCGAAGGGCTACGGGCTGGTGGCGGAAATGATCGTGCAGCGCGCAAAGGACGCGGGGCTGTATGTGCACGAATCGCCGGAGATGGTGTCGCTGCTGATGCAGGTCGACCTGGACTCGCGCATCCCGCCGGCGCTTTATCAGGCGGTGGCAGAACTGCTCGCGTGGTTGTATCGGCTGGAAAACGGAGTGGAGGTGGGACCGCCGCCCGAAGTGGACCCGGCAATTCCAGTGCGCAAGGGGCGTAGCCGCGCGGCTTGATTCATCGAGCGTTGCGTTTCCGCACTGTCCCAAGCTATTCCCCGAAACTATCCCCCTAGCTACCCCGCGAACGCACGCTCGATCACCGCTTTGAAAACGAACGTTGCCGGCAGCGTTCCATACACGCAATTCGCAGAACCCCGGGCATCGCCGAGACGGGTCTCCATGAACGCCGCCGCCACATCGGCTGGCGCGTGCTGCGCGAGCAGAATCCCTTGCGCGGTGAGCACCAGTTGCTGTGCGATTCCCCGCGCCGATGCTTCACGCGTGGCCGGATCGCCGCGCAGCATGGCGTGCAGCGTGTTCAGCGCGTCACCGAGCACGCGATGCTCACCCGCCACCGCCTGCCACGAATCGAACAGCGCATGGGCTGCATCGGGTTCGCGCTCGAACGCCCGCAGCACGTCCAGGCACATCACATTCCCCGACCCTTCCCAGATCGAATTCACCGGGGCCTCGCGATAAAACCGCGCCATCGGCCCCGTTTCGACATAACCGTTCCCTCCCCAGACCTCCATTGCCTCGCCGGTGAATTCCAGCGCGCGCTTGCAGACCCAGAACTTCGCTGCCGGCGTCACGATGCGACGCCACGCGCGTTCTTCCGGCTTTGCGGAATTCTCGAATGCGCCCGCGAGCCGCATGAACAGCACGGTGGCCGCTTCGGATTCCAGCGCGAGATCGGCAAGAACGTTGCGCATCAGCGGCTGGTCGATGAGTTTTGCACCAAACACCCGCCGATGCCGCGCGTGATGAACCGCCTGGATCAGCGCGGCGCGCATCAATGCGGCGCTGCCGATCACGCAATCGAGACGCGTGAAGTTCGCCATTTCGATGATCGTGGGTACGCCGCGCCCTTCGTCGCCAATCATGACGCCGTAGGCGTCGAGGAATTCGACTTCGCTGCTGACGTTCGAGCGGTTGCCGAGCTTGTCCTTGAGCTGCTGGATCTGCACGGCATTCTTCGATCCATCCGGCGCGAAACGCGGGACATAGAAGCAGGAAACCGGGCTGTTTTCCTGGGTGTTATCGCCGGTGCGCGCAAGGACGAGATGGGCGTCGCATTGAGGTGCCGAGAAGAACCACTTATGGCCGATCAGCCGATATTCGCCGCCTCGGCCGCCCGCACCCGTCGCGATCGCGCGGGTGCGATTGCTGCGCACGTCCGAGCCGCCCTGTTTCTCGGTCATGCCCATGCCGATCATCATCGACTGCTTGCCGGCGCTGAGCGGAATATCGCGTGGATCGTGCTGGCGGGAGAGCAATTGCTCTCGCAGGCTCGAGTACAACGCAGGCTCCTGTTGCAGAACGGGAATGCTGGCGAAGGTCATGGTCAGCGGGCACAGCGAACCGCTTTCCAGTTGCGCGTGGAGAAAATATCCGGCGGCGCGCGCAGCCATGGAGCCGGGTTTCGGCGAAGCGGTTTCGAACGGCAGCGAATGAAGGCCCTGCTCGCGCAACATTGAAAGCAGCGTATGCCACGCCGGATGGAATTCGATTGCATCAATACGCTCGCCGCGTGCGCTGAACGGATGGTGTTCGGGTGTATGCCGGTTGGCCAGGTCGGCGAGCGCAAGGATATCGGGATGGGTGAGCGCCAGACCGTCGCGGGTGAGTGTGTCGAGGTGCCACGCCGCGCCTTCGCGTTGGATAGCGCTGACCAGCGCCGGGTCGCTCGATAGCGCGTTGTAACGCTCGAGCGGCGGGGTCTGGTTCGTGACTTCGTGCGTTTGGCCGTAGCTGGATGAGGGCATCGCGTTGCCTCCGTCATGCGTTTATTCAGTTTGCCCGCTTGTCTCAATTTTTGCAAAAACCTTGATCGCCGTCATGTAGCACGCTTTCGTCAATTAAACCGAATAGTGCGAATTAACGTTCATTCAAGGTTTGTGCTTCGATTACCGCATCAATGCGACGACATTCATGAGTAATCCAAGACGTTTTGAGAACCGTCTCAAACATTCTTCTTTGAGGTATTTCCGATTTTTAATCCGAAGTCCTTATTTGTTAAATGCCGAACCTATAATCCGCTTCGCTCACTCTGGGCAGTTAGCGCAATTCACGCAAGTAAGGAAAAGGCAATTTAAATGAGCATCAATGTTATTCAGCTAGTACAGGGCGCTTTGACCGAAAGCGTGTTGCAACAACTCGCTACAAAATTGGGCGTCGCTCCCGAAGCGGCGAAGCGCGTGGTCGGCATGATCGCGCCGGCACTCGTCGGGTCGCTGATGAACAAAGCCGCATCGCCTGAAGGCGCGCGCAGCTTGTTCGCGTCGATCATGTCGCCGGATGCGAACGCCAATATCGTCGAAATGCTTCCGCAACTCGTCCACGGCGACGGCCTGCAGTCGTTGCTCGCGGCGGGTACGCGGCTCGCGACCGGCGTGGCATCGGAAGAGCGCGTGAACGCACTGAGCAATGCAGTGGCAGCGAAGACCGGCGTATCGGTTGGCGCCACGCATGCATTGGGCGGCATCGTCACGACCGCATTGTTCGGCGTGCTGAAGCATTACTTCACGAAGTCCGGCGGCAATGTGGGCCAGTTGCCCACGCTCCTCGGCCATCAGTTGCCAATGGTGAAGGCAAGCATGACGGAAGAAGTCGCCAGCGCGCTGGGTCTGGGCGGCGCGGGCAGTTTCCTGTCCGGCGTCGCGGCGCAGATGAAAGCGGTGTCGTCGCATCTTGAACACCCGTCAACTGTCGGCGCATCGTCCGGTATCAACCCTTCGCTCGACAAGATCGTGATGGAAGAGAAGGCTGGATCGAAGAAATGGTGGTGGCTGGCTGTCGCCGCCGCTCTTGCGTTGCTCGCGTTGCTGTTCGGCCGTAGCTGCGGCAACCAGACTGCAGTCGAACCGGCACCCGCTGCGGCTCCTGTTGCAGCGTCCGCCGCCGCGGCAGTGGTTTCATCGACTCCGGTGGTCGCTTCAGAACCCGCCCCGGCGTCGGCACCCGCTGCCGCACCTGCGCCTACCAAGGACGCACTGCTGACGTTCACCGTCGACAAGCTCGGCGCACCGACTATTCAAGCAACGGTCGGCAGCGAAGAAGAGAAGGCCAAGCTGCTCGCCGCACTGACGGCGAAGTTCGGCGCGGACCATTTGAACGCAACCATTTCCGTTGATCCGGACACCAAGCCGGCTAGCTGGCTCGACAAGCTCGACGGCCTGTTGCCGCTGATGCAATTGCCGGGCGCGGAAGCCAAGTTGTCGGGTGAGAAGATCGAGCTGAGCGGCTCGGCTGCCGACGTGCGCAACGGCTGGATGGACAAGCTGAAGACGTTGTTCGGCGCTGGCTTTACCATCGGCACGTTCGACGTCAAGCAAGCGGTCGAAAACGCGAAGGAATCGTTCATGAGCGCGTTCGCCTCGTTGAGCGATGATTGCTCGGCCGCCGATGTCGCCAAGGTGCTGAACCTGCAAGTCGTCAATTTCCGCACGGGTTCCGACGTACCGCCGCAAGACGCGCAACTGGCGTTGGCGAAATCGGCAGAAGTGCTGAAGGCGTGCGAAGCAAAGGGCAAGACCGTGAAGTTGAGCGTGGGGGGTTACTCGGACAATGTCGGCCCGGCCAGCACGAATCTGGCGCTGTCGAAGAAGCGGGCGGAAGCAGTTCGCGCGTTCCTCGTGAAGCATGGCGTTTCTGCTGATTCGCTGACGGCGCAAGGTTTCGGCGATGCCCACCCGATCGCCGATAACGCAACGGCCAGCGGACGTTTCGCGAACCGCCGGATCGACTTCGCTGTGCAGGAATGATCGACTGACCGGACGCCACGAAGGGTTCGGTACTAACGTAGCAACAAAAACACCCTGTCCCGCGCGAGCGAGACAGGGTGTTTTTTTTATGGCGCTTGGTGACGGGCTACCTTGGCGCGGCGTTGCGCACGCGCGCCGGAAATCGTTCAGCCGGGCCTTGCAGGAAGTCATCGCCGAGATTGGCCGGCAGTGTTTGCCGCACGACCTCCAGCCACGCCCGTGCCGCGTTCGACAAATAGCCGTTGCGCCGCCAGCCCACCGCCATGTCCCAATGAATTTCAGGCGCGACCACCGGCCGGCAGGTGAATGCGTTGACATCGAGCCGCCGGCAATACGGCGCCGGCAGTAACGCAATACCGACGCCCGCCTGCACCAACGCCGCCATGAAATCCCAATGGCCGCTACGCCCCACGATAGTCGGTGTGAACCCCGCTTCGCGGCACGCGGTGAGCACGAGATCGGACAAAGCCAGGCTTTCGCCGTAGAACACGAACGGCTCTGGCGCGAGATCGGCGAGCGTCACGTCCGCCACGGTATCCCAGCGCGAGCCTTTTGGCGCGACGAGCCAGAGCAGTTGGCGGCTGATCGGCAGTACGTCGAACATGGCGAGGTCGACTGGTTGCAGCACGCCGCCAAGCTCCAGTTCTCCGTCGATCAGCGCCGCCTCGATCGCCTTTGAGCCACGCTCGAAGAGCTTCAGCTCCACTTTTGGATAGCGCTTCTTGAATGTGGCAATGGCCGGCGTGAACAGCGATCCGCCCATGGGCGGAATCCCGATCGTGAGCGTGCCGCGCCCCAGTTTGCCGAGATCGTTGAGTTCGGCTTCGAGTTGCGCGTGCGCCGCAAGCACTTCCAGTCCGCGCTGATAGACGATCTGGCCGGCGTCGGTGAGAACCATCTGGCGGCTCTCGCGCAGCAGCAGTGGCGAACCTATTTCGTCCTCGAGCGACTTCACCATCTTGCTGATGGTGGGCTGCGTGACGAACATTTTTTCTGCCGCGCCGGTGAAGCTTTTTTGCTTCACGACTTCGACGAAATACCGCAACGATCGCAATTCCATACAAATCCTTGAATTCCAGATTGGAATGCATTTTATTAGTTTAAGTCATTTTTATTATGATGTGGCGCGCGCTATATTTGGGTGAAGGTTAACCCTTATTGGTGAGTTCAAAGGTCTGTCATGTCGCTTCCTGCCGACGTTTTTCCTTCATCAACAGGTTCCGCCAACGCGGGCGTTACCGCTCAGTCGCGTAGCGCGCTTGGCAAGTTGGTGCGCATCACGCTGCAGAGTGCCGGACTTGCCGCAATCTGGCTGGTTGCGGATTTCGTTGCACGCACCTTCCACTTGCCAGTGCCGGGTGGTGTCGTCGGGTTGCTGATGTTGCTCGCGCTGCTGTTCTGCGGCGGCGTTGCGCCGCACTGGGTCAAGGCCGGCGCGGACTGGCTGCTCACCGACATGTTGCTGTTCTTCATTCCGGCCACGGTTGCGGCCGTTCAGTACGGTGGGTTGTTCCGTGAAGACGGCTGGCGTCTGGCGCTGGTCGTGGTGGTCGGCACGCTGATGGTGATGGTCGCCGTGGCGTTTGCCGTGGAACGGGCTTCGAAGTTCGAACGCTGGCTGGAATTACGCCGCCTGACGGGCGCGCGGAGCGCTCGTCACGCGGCCCGCGCCTGACCGTTTTGGTGCTATCGCGATGACCTATTTCTACGACTTCCTATTCGCCGATGCCGCCGCGCGTCCGATCGCGGCGGGATGTTTCGTGCTGACCGTGGTGTTGTATTTCGCGTCGAAGCGACTTTATGCCCGTTTCCCGCGCCCCTGGCTCTCGCCCTTGCTGACGGTTCCGGCGGCGTTGGTGGCTGTGGTGCTGTGCGCGCGCATTCCGTACCCCGTTTATTTCGCCGATACCCGCTGGCTCATGTGGCTGCTCGGCCCCGCCACCGTTGCGTTCGCCGTGCCGATTTTCGAATATCGGCAATTGCTGAGGAAGCATTGGTTGTCGTTATCGGTGGGAGTGACGGTTGGGATTCTGGTGGCGGTCGGCGGTTCTTTGATGCTGGCGAAATTGCTGCATTTGTCGCCGGAACTGCAGCGTAGCCTCGCTACTCGATCCGTATCGACGCCATTTGCGCTCGCTGTCTCCGACAAGCTTCATGCGCCCAGAGATCTCACCGCGCTATTCGTGATCGCGACGGGCGTGGTCGGCATGCTGTTTGGCGAAATTGTCCTGGCGCTCATGCCTCTACGATCGCGCTTGGCCCGCGGTGCGCTTTTTGGCGCTGCGGCCCATGCCGTGGGCACGGCGAAAGCGCGCGAACTCGGCAGTGAAGAGGGCGTAGTCGCCAGCCTGACGATGATGATCGCCGGCGTCGTCATGGTGTTACTGGCTCCGGCATTGGCCTTTTTGCCTTTCTGAGGCGCGCGGGATTCTCGCCCGCGCATGAGGATTTACCGTGGGCGCGGGTAAAACAAAGCCCATGCTCAAACGCGCTTCCGTCATCCCAATTTGCTACAATCCCAACTCGCTTCGAGGAGCGTTGCGACGGCTTTCAACAACGAAGGCCGCCAGGCTCGAAGCATTCAATCGGACGGAGTGACAGCGCTTTCAGACCAGTAAGCGCTTGTTGAACCACCGCATCGAACGGCGCTCACGTCAAATTTCTATATTTTTCCATTAGAAAGGAGGGCGTGATGAACGCCGCAGTTCTCGATTCAAACTCGAACAAAGATTTCCTCGTCGCCGATATGTCTCTTGCTGCCTGGGGCCGCAAGGAACTGAACATCGCTGAAACGGAAATGCCCGGCCTCATGCAAACGCGTGAGGAATACAAGGCATCGCAGCCGCTGAAGGGCGCGCGTATTGCCGGTTCGCTGCACATGACCATCCAGACCGGCGTGCTGATCGAAACGCTGACCGCTCTCGGCGCGGACGTGCGCTGGGCATCGTGCAACATTTTCTCGACGCAGGATCATGCTGCCGCGGCCATTGCGCAAGGCGGCGTGCCGGTGTTTGCATTCAAGGGCGAATCGCTCGACGAATACTGGGAATTCTCCCACCGCATCTTCGAATGGCCGAACGGCGAATTCGCCAACATGATCCTCGACGACGGCGGCGACGCCACGTTGCTGCTGATCCTCGGCTCGAAGGCAGAAAAGGACCGCTCGGTCATTGCCAAGCCGGAAAACGAAGAAGAAGTCGCGCTGTACAAGTCGATCGCCGCTCACCTCGATATCGACCCGACGTGGTATTCCAAGCGCCTCGTGCATATTCAGGGCGTGACGGAAGAAACCACAACGGGCGTGCATCGTCTGTATCAGATGGAAAAGGAAGGGCGCCTGCCGTTCCCCGCCATCAACGTGAACGACTCGGTCACGAAGTCGAAGTTCGACAACTTGTACGGCTGCCGTGAATCGCTGGTGGACGGCATCAAGCGCGCGACCGACGTCATGATCGCCGGCAAGATCGCGGTCGTGGCCGGTTACGGCGATGTGGGTAAGGGTTGCGCGCAATCGCTGCGCGGTCTGGGCGCAACGGTGTGGGTCACGGAAATCGACCCGATCTGCGCACTGCAGGCAGCAATGGAAGGCTACCGCGTGGTGACCATGGAATATGCCGCCGACAAGGCCGACATTTTCGTGACCGCTACGGGCAATTTCCACGTGATCGGCCATGACCACATGAAGGCGATGCGTAACAACGCAATCGTCTGCAATATCGGTCACTTCGACTCGGAAATCGACGTTGCCTCCACGCGCCAGTACACGTGGGAAAACATCAAGCCGCAAGTCGATCACATCATTTTCCCCGATGGCAAGCGTGTGATCTTGCTGGCCGAAGGGCGTCTGGTGAATCTGGGTTGTGCAACGGGCCACCCGTCGTTCGTGATGTCGGCATCGTTCACGAATCAGACGATCGCTCAGATCGAACTGTTCGTGCACGGCGACAAGTACGAAAACAAGGTCTATGTTTTGCCGAAGCACCTTGATGAAAAGGTCGCGCGCCTGCATCTTGGACGCATTGGCGCTGAACTGACCGTGCTTTCGGACTATCAGGCGAACTACATCAGCGTGGACAAGATGGGTCCGTTCAAGCCGAACCACTACCGCTATTAATCGGTTATTGAGCGCGGCTGTGTTTTTGTAGCTCTCAGCACGCGCATGGGTTTGGAAAAGCCCATGCGCGTGAAACTTCAAGTACCAGGAGACCATCGATGTCCGTGCTGCTGACCTGGCTGATCAACGCGCTCGCGCTTTTGATCATCACTTACCTTGTGCCGTCGATTCACATTCGCAGTTTCGGCACCGCGCTGATCGTCGCGATCGTGCTCGGGCTGATTAATACGTTCCTGCGTCCGTTGCTGGTGCTGCTTACGCTGCCGGTGACCATTCTCACGCTCGGGTTGTTCATCCTCGTGGTGAATGCGCTGTGTTTCTGGCTGTGCGCTTCGTTGCTGAAAGGCTTCGAGGTGTCGGGTTTCTGGTCGGCGTTCATTGGCTCGATTCTGTACAGCATCGTGTCCTGGCTGCTGTCGGCGGTGATCCTCGGTCAGCGCAACTTCTAAGAACGCGAGTGCCTTGCGCGCGCGTTCAACTCTTCCCATGAAACCGATCGAACTCTCATTCGAGTTTTTCCCGCCGAAAACGCAGGAAGGAATCGAGAAATTGCGCGCGACTGGCGCGCAGCTCAAGACGCTCAACCCGAAGTTCGTCTCCGTGACGTTCGGCGCGGGCGGTTCCACGCAGCAAGGCACGCTCGATACCGTTGTCGAGATGATGAAGCAGGGACTCGAAGCCGCGCCGCATTTGTCGTGCATCGGGTCCTCAAAGGATAGTTTGCGGGGGATTCTCGGCGCGTATCGCGAGCATGGCATTCGTCACATTGTCGCGTTGCGCGGCGATCTGCCCTCGGGCATGGGCGAAGTCGGCGAGTTGCGGTATGCATCGGAACTGGTCGGCTTCATCCGCGCCGAGCATGGCGACTGGTTCAACATTGAAGTCGCGGCGTATCCGGAATATCACCCGCAGGCGCGTTCGCCCAAATCCGATATGGATAACTTCGTGCGCAAGGTGCAAGCTGGCGCGAATTCGGCGATCACGCAGTACTTCTTCAACGCGGACGCCTATTTCCGTTTCGTCGATGACGCCCGCAAGCTGGGTGTGGACGTACCTATCGTGCCGGGCATCATGCCGATCACGAACTTCTCGCAGTTGATGCGTTTCTCCGAGATGTGCGGCGCGGAAGTGCCGAAGTGGATTGCACGTCGACTGGAGAGTTTCGGTGACGATAAAGAAGCGATCCGCGCGTTTGGACTGGATGTAGTGACCGGTTTGTGCGAACGGCTGGTCAAGGAAGGCGCGCCCGGGCTGCATTTTTATACGCTGAACGGCGCAGCCGCGAGCAAGACGATCTGCGAGCGGTTGGCATTACCGGGAAAGTAACGACGCCTCGGCTTCTCGGGCGCCGCTGCAGGTGCAGCGAAATTTGAAGGCCGGCGATCGCGATTTGCAAATCGCGATCGTTTTTTTTCGTGGCAATGAAAACCGTCGGCAACTGACAATCTTCGTACGCGGCTAGGCGCGCACGCGAAACGCTAAGTGACGAGCAATTGTCAGTACCGGGTATTAGAAACTTTGACGACTCAAGCCGACAACCAAACACATTTTTGTGTTGTAAAGTACCGAACAAGTCAGGCCGCCCAGGCGATTTTTCAGCTGGGCAAACGCTGAAGGGTCAATGCTCGCTGAACTAGCTTGCCGACTTATTAACCGAGGCGTATTGCACCTTGCAACTTACCGTTACGAACAAAAAATCAGCAGCAGGCGGCCGCCAACGCGACACCGCCGCCGCAACCCGCGATACTCTTTGTGGCGCGGAAGAACGACCATCCGTAAAGCCCCTATCTCAAAAGGATTCGGGCGCGTATTACACCCCTGACGGAGTTGCCGAGACTCTGCTTCATTGGGCACTGCGCAGCGAGAGCGACAGGCTGCTTGATCCATCCTGCGGCGATGGACAATTCATTGCCGGACATCGCAATAGTGTTGGCATTGAGCAAGACCCGGCTGCGGGAAAACGAGCTTCTCAGCGTGCTCCCTGGGCATCGATTCACGAGGGGGATTTTTTCGAATGGGCATCGACCACGAAAGAGCGCTTCGACTGCGCGGCGGGTAATCCACCGTTCATTCGGTATCAAACTTTCAAAGGTGAAGTTCGAAACCGGGCCACGGCACTCTGTGCCCGGGCCGGAGCCCACTTTAGCGGCCTTAGCTCATCATGGGCGCCTTTTCTCGTTGCAACGGCAACGTTACTGAAACAAGGCGGCCGGATGGCTTTCGTCGTCCCGGCGGAAATCGGACACGCGCCATATTCGGCGCCCCTGATCGAGTATTTGGCGTCGCATTTTGCGGTACTGCACGTCGTAGCCGTAAAGGACAAGCTCTTTCCTGAGCTTTCGGAAGACTGCTGGCTGATTTTTGCCGAAGGCTTCGGTCAGAGCACGGCGGAAATTCGGTTCTCATCTATGCCGCGTTTCAAGCGGATGGGCGTACCGCCAAAGACGTTTATTGGCGTGTCAATGACCGACTGGCGTGCCTGGGGCTGTCGGCTTCGCCCCTTCCTGATGCATGCCAACGCTCGCAGGCTATACCGCGGTGTAGTGGAAGACGATAAAACGAAGCGCTTCGGTGAGTTGGCGAATATCGGCATTGGCTACGTAACAGGAGCCAACAGTTTTTTTCACCTGCGTCCGTCGGAGGCAAGTCGTCTTCGCATTCCGAAGCAATTGTTGCATCCAACTGTTCGCAACGGCCGCGCACTTCCGAAGCAACGGCTAACCGAGTCCACAGTAGGGGTCTGGAAAGAAAACGATGAGCCAATTTTGCTCCTACGCATGCCGAAGTCGGGATCGGTTCCCGCCTCGGTAGTGCGATATCTTGACTCCGAGGCTGGCGTCGTAGCGCGAGAGGCCTACAAATGCCGTGTTCGTGACCCTTGGTATTCAGTGCCCGACGTACAGATTCCCGATTTTTTCCTTTCATACATGTCGGGGCTGGAAGCTAATCTGGTTCGAAACGAGGCAGGGTGCACTTGCACGAACTCCGTTCATAGCGTTCGATTACGGCAAGGGGTCGATTCGTCGAATCTTCTCGATGTCTGGGAGTCGCCGTTTATCAAATTAAGCTCCGAGCTCGAGGGACACCCGCTCGGTGGGGGAATGCTAAAACTTGAGCCTCGCGAAGCCGGCCGAATTGCCTTCCCAGAGAAAGCGGCGCTCAAGCACGTGGACGCTGCCATTGTGGAAGAGGCGCTTATGACGCTGCGCGAGTGGAGACACTATGCCGCTGCGTAGAAATGCGATAAATGGCGACTCGCGAATCTGCCAATGGATAAACCAGAGGGAAGCGCTGCATCACTTTGCAACTTATGCTGGAATGACGCAAAGCCAGCAGCACATCAAACCTTTGCATTGGTATGTTGCGTGTCGACTGGTGCTTGAAGGGGGCTTCCATCCAGACGACATCACGCCTCGGCCGCCTTTTTCCGTGGTCACGCGGAGCGGCAGATCTTATTTGCATTTTGATCCGACCTTGGCGACCGGCTCCGAAAGAACGATTCTCGGGGGCTTGAAAACGAAAAACGTCGACGTGGTCGTGACTAAGGACGGGATTGGTCCGGTTTTGGCGATTTCATGCAAAGGAATGATGGGTGCGTTTCGCAACCTAACCAATCGCATGGAAGAGACCATCGGGGAATGCACGAACCTTCACATTACGTATCCCGCCATGGTGTTCGGTTACATGTTCGTGATACGTGCGAATCGTACGATGGTAGCTTTGGCGGAGGGTATCGAGTCGGCAGAGGCCCCCGCGCGCCAACTTCTCGCGAATGACATTGCGGTTCGAGAGGGTGGCGAACCTGTAGAGTCAATTTTCCGCTTTCATTCAGCGCTTCGAGAACTAACAGGTCGTCGTGGAATTCGAGATGATGTGAGCGGCTATGAAGCGGTCACGTTAGCGATGGTCGACATGGCGGAAGGCCGCGCCGGCTACATTCTCGGCGATTTCCCGCCTAAAGATAGTCCGCTTCGGATCGAGCAATTTTTTCAGGCGCTCTATTTGCGGTACGAGGAGCGCTATGTGTTTGGTGCCCCCGACTTAAAGGCAGTGACTCGCCGATTGGAATGGGCATCACGCTCGCCCGCCTTCGAAACAGCGTTGATTGACGAATCCCCATATCCAGTACTCGACTACGAAGTGCGCGTCGACGTGGAGTCGTGAGCCTCTTTGCTCTCGCCATAGCGCGACTGCAACTAGTCTAAAGATCGAATAACCCGCGCGGCATTCGCCGCGCGGTTCTCGTCGCGGTTTCCGTGTTTCCCCTCCCCCTGTTTAATTACCTTGAAACATTGTGCATAACGAAACATGATGGACTCATGTTTTCAACGCGCAACAATCCAGCATCGATAATTTCAATTTACATTTCTTTCGTGCTACGGTAGCGCCCGAATTTGCCGTCGCGCGTGAGTTTTCCGACAGGGCGTAGATCGATGAAAAACGCGCTGAATCGACCAAAAACCCCGATAACTCGAAGAAGTTAAGCGAAAACACGGCCTTTTCAACCCTGTCGCTTGGCTTGCCGGACGCACGGGCAGAAGCTATTTCCCATAGGGAATTTCGTCGCCTTGTTCCCCCCGGCAAAGCTCAGTAATATCGCGCTACGCTGGTTTTAGCCGGCACAGATCCTGGAGGAAACATGAAAAGAATTGGCCTGTTACGAGCCGCTCGTCTCTCGATGGCATTAAGCGCCGCCATCGCGGCATCGCTCGTAACCGCGAGCGTCGCTCATGCAGCACCCATTCCCAACAAAACGCTCGTCTACTGCTCAGAAGGCAGCCCGGCCGGTTTCGATCCCGCGCAATACACAACAGGTACGGATTTCACTGCAAACACCTTCACGGTCTACAACCGCCTCGTGGAATTCGAGCGCGGCAGCACGAAAGTGGAACCGGGCCTCGCGGAAAAGTGGGATGTCTCGGCCGATGGCCTGACCTACACGTTCCACCTGCGCCATGGCGTGAAGTTCCAGACCACGTCGTTCTTCAAGCCCACGCGCGACTTCAACGCGGACGACGTGCTCTTCACGTTCAACCGCATGCTCGATCCGAACCAGCCGTTCCGCAAGGCTTACCCCACGTCGTTTCCGTACTTCACGGACATGGGCCTGGACAAGCTGATCACGAAGGTCGAAGCAGTCGATCCGTACACGGTCAAGTTCACGCTGAAAGAAGTCAACGCGCCGTTTATCCAGAACATGGCAATGGAATACGCGTCGATCCAATCGGATGAATACGCTCAGCAACTGCTCAAAGCGGGCAAGGCAGCGGACATCAACCAGCAGCCGGTCGGCACGGGTCCGTTTATTTTCCGCAGCTACACGAAAGACGCGACCATCCGTTTCGACGGCAATCCTGATTACTGGAAGCCAGGCGCAGTCAAAATCTCGAAGCTGATTTTCTCGATCACGCCGGACGCCGCCGTGCGCGTGCAGAAGCTGAAGAGCAATGAATGCCAGGTGATGAGCTATCCGCGTCCAGCTGACATTGCACCGCTGAAGGCCGATTCGAACCTGGATACGCCGTCGCAACCGGGCTTCAACGAAGGCTACGTGGCGTACAACACGACGAAGAAGAACGTCGATAACGTCGAGGTGCGCCGCGCGCTGGATATGGCGATCAACAAGAAGGCGATCATCGACTCGGTGTATCAAGGCGCAGGTCAGGCCGCCACCGCTCCAATGCCGCCGACCGAATGGTCCTACGACAAGAACCTGAAGGTTCAACCGTACGACACCGCCAAAGCCAAGGCGCTGCTCGCGAAGGCAGGTTTCCCGAATGGCTTCGAAATGAATCTGTGGGCGATGCCGGTCCAGCGTCCGTACAACCCGAACGCACGTCTGATGGCCGAGATGATCCAGGCCGACTGGGCGAAGATTGGCGTGAAGGCGAATATTGTGACGTATGAATGGGGCGAGTACATCAAGCGCGGCCACGCAGGCGAACACGACGCAATGCTGATCGGCTGGACCGGCGACAACGGCGATCCGGATAACTGGCTCGGCACGCTGCTAGGTTGCGAAGCGGTCAATGGCAGCAACTTCTCGCACTGGTGCTACAAGCCATTCAACGACCTGGTGATCAAGGGCCGCAATACGTCGGACCAGGCGCAGCGCACGCAGGCTTATATGCAAGCGCAGCAAATTTTCGCTGATCAACTGCCGTTCTCGCCGATTGCTCACTCCACGGTCTATCAGCCGACGAGCAAGAAGGTGATTGGCATGAAGATCGAGCCGCTGGGTTACCTGCGTTTCGACGGTGTCGGCGTGCAGTAAGCTGGTAGCGGTACGCTTTATGCACCAAAACTATAACTAGTCGAAAAGGTCCGGCGACAAGGGTCACAAGCCCGAGTCGCCGGTCGCATTTTTCCTCCCCAAAGAGACGAACCATGTTCCGATTCGTTCTGCGGCGCATAGGTATGGTGATCCCGACGTTCATCGGCATTACGATCCTGGCGTTCGCGTTAATCCACCTGATCCCGGGCGATCCCATTGAAGTCATGATGGGCGAGCGCGGCGTGGATCCGGCAATGCATGCCGAAGCAATGAAGCGGCTCGGGCTTGACCTGCCGCTACCTGTTCAATATTTCCACTATGTCGGACACGCGCTGAGAGGCGATCTCGGCATGTCGATCATCACCAATACCAGCGTGATGGGCGAATTCCTGGCGCGGTTTCCCGCGACGCTCGAACTCGCGATCTGCGCGATGATTTTCGCTTTGGTGATCGGATTGCCGGCCGGCGTTGCCGCTGCGCTGAAGCGCGGCACGGTCGTTGATCACGGCGTAATGGGTACCGCGCTCACCGGTTACTCCATGCCGATCTTCTGGTGGGGTTTGATTCTCATCATGTTCTTCTCGGCCAAGCTCGGATGGACGCCGGTTTCAGGGCGTATCGCGGTGGAATACGACATTCCGCACCGCACCGGCTTCATGTTGTGGGACGCACTCTTTTCCACCGATGAAGGCGCGTTCAAGTCCGCCGTCAGTCACCTGATTCTGCCGACCATTGTGCTGGGCACTATTCCGCTCGCCGTGATCGCGCGTATGACACGCTCGTCCATGCTCGAAGTGCTGCGCGAGGATTACATCCGCACCGCACGCGCCAAAGGGCTCGCGCCGGGACGCGTGGTGATCGTGCATGCACTGCGTAACGCGCTCATTCCCGTGGTGACCGTGATCGGCCTGCAAGTCGGCACGCTGCTCGCAGGCGCCGTGCTCACCGAGACCTTGTTCTCCTGGCCGGGCGTGGGCAAATGGCTCATCGACGCTATCAGCCGGCGCGATTATCCCGTCGTGCAGGGCGGCATCCTGATGATCGCGACGCTCGTTATTCTTGTGAATCTGGTCGTCGACTTGTTGTACGGCGTGCTGAATCCGCGCATTCGCCACACGAGGTAAGCCCATGGCCGATATCCAAAACAATCCTGGGGCGTTGATCCCCGTCCCGAGTGGCCGATTCCTCGCCGGCCGCGAATTCTGGGCTAATTTCTCGCGCAATCGCGGCGCCGTAGTCGCTGGCGCGATCGTGCTGATCCTTGTGTTCATCGCCATCTTCGCGCCGCTGATCGCGCCGCATAGCCCGATCGAGCAATATCGCGACAACGTCAAGATTCCGCCGGCGTGGCTCGATGGCGGCAACTGGCGCTTCGTTCTGGGTACCGACGAAGCCGGCCGCGACATCCTCTCCCGCCTGATGTACGGCGCGCGGCTGTCGTTCTGGATCGGCTTTGTGTCGGTGGTGCTGGCGTTGATTCCGGGTATCGTGCTCGGTTTGTGCGCGGCGTTTTTCCAGAAATGGCTCGATACGCCGATCATGCGCATCATGGACGTGCTGCTCGCACTGCCTTCGCTGCTGCTGGCGGTCGCGGTGGTCGCGATCATCGGGCCGGGGCTGGTGAACACCATGCTCGCTATCGCGATCGTCGCGTTGCCGGGTTATGTACGTCTGACACGTGCCGCCGCACTGGGCGAATTGCAGCGCGAATATGTGACGGCATCGCGCGTGGCCGGAGCTGGCACTGTGCGGCTGATGTTCTCGCAAGTGCTGCCGAACTGCGCCGCACCGCTGATCGTGCAGGCGACGCTCGGGTTTTCATCGGCCATTCTGGACGCCGCCGCGCTCGGCTTTCTCGGCCTCGGCGTGCAACCGCCTGCAGCGGAGTGGGGCGCGATGCTCGCGTCGGCGCGGGATTACATCGAAAGTGCATGGTGGATCGTGACCATGCCCGGGCTTTCCATTCTGATTTCGGTCCTGGTGATCAACCTGCTCGGCGACGGGCTGCGCGACGCACTCGATCCCAAACTCAAACGGATGGCGTGATGGAACAACCCCCACGCTCACTTCATTCGCTGCCCCCCGAGGGGGCTGGTCAATACGTTTCGGGCGGCCGTGCACGCACTGACATGAACGATCTTCTAACCATCCGCAATCTCGCCGTGAGTTTCAACGGACTCCCGGCGGTTGATCGAATCGATATATCCGTTAAACCCGGCGAAGTGGTCGGCGTTGTCGGCGAATCGGGTTCCGGCAAAAGCGTCACCATGATGGCGCTCATGGGCCTGATCGATGCGCCCGGTATTGTCACCGCCGATCAGGTCACGTTCAACGGCGTCGACTTGCTGAAGGCGTCGGCGCGGCAACGCAGGAAGATAATCGGCAAAGACATTGCCATGGTCTTCCAGGATGCGCTGTCGAGCCTGAATCCGAGCTACACCGTCGGATACCAGATCAAGGAAGTCCTCAAGCTTCACGAAGGTCTGAGAGGCGCGAAGCTGCAACAACGCGCGCTGGAATTGCTCGATCAAGTGGGCATTCCCGACGCGAAGAGCCGTATCAACGCCTTCCCGCACCAGATGTCCGGCGGCATGAACCAGCGCGTAATGATCGCGATGGCGGTCGCGTGCAATCCGAAGCTGCTGATTGCCGACGAACCGACCACCGCGCTCGACGTCACCATCCAGGCGCAGATCATGGAGCTGCTGGTCAAGCTGCAGAAGGAACGCGGCATGGCGCTCGTGCTGATTTCGCACGATCTCGCGGTCGTGTCCGAAGTCGCGCAGCGCGTGGCCGTGATGTACGCGGGTGAGATTATCGAAACGAATCACGTGCCGACTATTTTCAGTGAACCGCATCATCCGTACACGGAAGCGTTGCTCGCGGCCATTCCCGAACATAGCCGAGGCGCCGCGCGTCTCGCTGCGTTGCCGGGCATGGTGCCGGGCCGCGACGATCGTCCGGTCGGATGTCTGTTCGCACCCCGCTGCAGCTACGCCGTCGACGATTGCCGCAAGGCGCGGCCGGCGCTCTTTCAACTCGCCCCCAACGATCCGGCAGTGCGCGCACGTTGCATCAAGCCGCTGAACATGGAACTCGTGGCAGAAAATGGAGGCGCGCGATGAATGCCGTTCCTGAGACTTTCGCTAAAGACATCGTCCTGGTCGCCGATAAACTGACGAGGTACTACCACGTCAAGCGCAGCATGTTCCAGCAGGGCACCGTGAAGGCGTTGAACGGTGTGTCGTTCTCGCTTGAACGTGGCAAGACGCTTGCCGTAGTGGGCGAATCCGGCTGCGGCAAATCGACGCTGGCGCGTCAGTTGACGATGATCGAAGCGCCCACCTCCGGGCGTTTGCTGATTGACGGCGAAGACGTGGCGAACGCGAACCGCGCGAAGGTGGCCGAGTTGCGCCAACGCGTGCAGATGGTGTTCCAGAATCCGTTTGCTTCGCTGAATCCGCGCAAAACCGTCGAGCAGACTCTGGGCGAACCGCTGGCGATCAACACGAAGCTGTCGTCTGCCGAGCGCGCTGAGCGTATCGCGCACATGATGCGCACGGTTGGGCTTCGGCCCGAGCACGCCGTGCGGTATCCGCACATGTTTTCGGGCGGGCAGCGCCAGCGGGTTGCTATCGCGCGTGCGATGATTCTCGATCCGCAGATCCTGGTGGCCGATGAACCCGTGTCCGCGCTGGATGTTTCCATTCAGGCGCAGATTCTGAATCTGTTCATGGATCTGCAGCAGCAGTTCGGTACAAGCTATGTGTTCATCTCGCATAACTTGTCGGTGGTGGAACATATCGCCGATGACGTCATGGTGATGTATTTTGGCGGTGTAGCCGAACTGGGCGACAAGGCAACGATCTACGCACGGCCGCGTCATCCGTACACGCGCTCGTTGATGTCAGCGACGCCTGCCTTGTTCGAAGAAGATCGGCGCATCAAGATCCGGCTGCAGGGCGAAATGCCTTCGCCGCTTAACCCTCCATCAGGTTGCACATTTCATCAGCGCTGCCCGTATGCAATCGATAAATGCCGCGTGGAAGAACCGGCGCTGCGTTTCGTCGATGGGCGGCACGTCTCCTGTCACCGCGCCGAGGAAGTCGGGGAGATTGACGCCTGAAACGCAAACGGCGCGGCAGTTTGCGCGCCGTTTTGCGGTGGCAGTGGCGGCAACCCTTGCCGTTTTTTGCCTTGCGCCGCGTTTAGCTTTCGCTGTGACCGGCGCGCGCTCGCCGCCGGGCGCCGCGACGCCGCCCACGCCTTCCGGCTCGTTGCCCGGCTTGAGCGTGCCGCCTGCGCGTCCGGCTCCTCCAGATACAGACCGTTCCGACGGAACCACCGCCAGTGGTCCGGTGCAGGCGCAGCCGGCGCATATGCCGTTTTACGTCGCGACCAAAGGCCAGGTCACCATCTACGTGCTGGGTACGCTGCACGTGGGTTATGCCGACGACTATCCCGCCAGCCAGCCATTTCGCAAGCCGATTCTCGGCGCACTCGACGCATCGCCTATTCTCGCGCTGGAAGTCTCGCCCGACGACCTGCTCGTTTCGGCGGATGAAGTCAGCAAATACGGTGCGTGCCGGACGCCGTGCTTGTCGCGATATCTGCCCGATGCGCTGTGGAAAAAGCTCGAAACACGTATGCATGGCAACCCCGCCATGCTTGCCGATATCAGCCGGTCGCGACCGTGGCTGGCGTCGATGCTGGTTGAAACCGTCGATACCTTGAAGGCCGGATTCCAGACTGAGTTCGGTACGGAAACGCAATTGCAGAACGTGTATTTGCGGCCGCGCGGGCGGGTGATCGGGCTGGAGACGCTCAACGAGCAGATTGCTGCGTTCACGCGGCTCACGCAGGCGCAGCAGCGGGAAATGCTCGCGCAGGATCTGGTGCAGACGCCGGCGGAGAATGTCGCCGATGTGAAGGAGCTTCACCGCTTATGGCGGATTGGCGACGCCGATGCTCTGAAGGCCTGGGACGACGCCAAGACGGAGAAACTGGCGCGATCGAAGCAGCTTGCCACGCAGATCGATAATCGCGTGGTGGTCGACCGGAATTATCGGTTCGCGGCGCGGATGGTGGCGATGGCCGCGCCGAACAAGCCGGTGTTCGTGGCTATCGGCGCGTTGCATCTTGGGGGGCGAAGAGGGGTGCTGGCGTTGCTTAGAAAACGTGGGTTCGTGGTGGACCCGGCGTGAAGTTCCGTGCGTTCGACAGACAGTAACGCTTGGCGCATACCCGCAAGTAGTTGGGCGCCATTGGAGCAAGGTCGACTAAATAGCTGGGACCACCCCGCTCTCCCGGCTACTTGCCTCCGGATCGTTCGAAACATTGCGGCTTGCAGAACTTCGATTATTTGCCGAGGCGAGTATTTTCTCCCGCAGGCTAGCTGAAAATTCTCGCAGAGCTGTCTGCCGGCGCAAGGCGCGTGTGTTCAAATTTACTCGAAAATGAAAATTTCTCACGTGTGCGTGATAATTTTGCATTATTAAATAATGTCGAATTTTCAATCGAAAATTAATATAATTCGAAATATTTTAGATCGTATAAAGGCTTTTAGGAAAAAACCTATTTTTTGTTCTTGCATTGTGTTTGTATGCTTCGCGCAATGCGTAATTTAATGAAATGACTTGAAACGCCGGCAATCCGGCTCGTTCCCAGTGGTCAACAGGTTGGGGCCACGCTGGCCTCCCGGCTGCTTGCTTCCGGGATCGTTTTTCAAGACATTGCTGTTTGTAGAAAATCAATCGCCTGGCCAAAGCGAATATTTCGCCCACAAGGACAGTACAAAACGCTCGCGAACCTGCCTGTGGGCACGCGGCAAGCGCGTCTCTATTCGTTCGAAAAAATAAAAGATTCCTCATGTACGGACAAGGATGCCTGCAATTCAAATTGCTTTGAATTTTAATTCTTCATTAATATTATTAAGAATTATCCGGAATTGTTTAAAAATCTTTTTTAAGAGTTTCCCTATCTCCGTTCTTGCATTGAGTTTGTATGCTTTGCCGAACGTGTGATTTATTGAAATGACTTGTTTTCGTTAAAAACAAAAATCGTATCCAGTAGTAAACACAATAAGCCCATCTGAACCACACAAGCTATCTGTCATGAATCGCGACAAGACCAATTCCGCAGCCACGGACCGCACCGAGTTTTATCCGGCCCACGCGCACGCAGTAATTTGCGGGGTCGCACTGGCGGCATCGGATGTACTAGCCATTGCGGTGGCCGGACATGTATTCAACGGCCCGGGTGCCTGGCCCGGTTCTCACTTATTCGAGCGCTTCGATCACGCGCCGGTTGCGGCGTTTATCGCGGCTGCTCTCGCCATTCTGCGATTCGCGGCACTGCGCCATTACTCGAATCGTCTGCCCATGTTGCGCGAGTTGCGTGAACTCTTTGGCACGCTCATCTTCGGCTGCGCCTGCCATGTTGGTTTGCTGCTTCTGCGCGGTTATGCGGCGGAGATCGTACCCGCGGTGTTGATGTGGGTCTATGCCGCCGCCCTGGTGCCGCCCGCACGGCTCGCGGTCAAACTCGGGTTGATGAAGATGCGTTTCTGGCAACGCGATCTGTATGTGATCGGAAGCGGTCAGTTGGCGCTTGATGCCGCGACCGCAGTGGAGACCGAACTGCTCATGGGGCTGGCACTGAAAGCCTTCGTGCCGGCAGGAAAAAGCCTTCTGCCCCGCGACGCGCGCGTTGCCTCGCTGAGTCCGCTCGATGCACCGTCGCTTGCCGGGTCCGTCGTCATGGTCGCCCTCGATCGAGACGACGCTGTCTTGCAACAAGCCTGGCTGCGCGCACTCGGCTCAGTGGCGGCGAGCGTAGTGCTTGTGGCCGATGTCCCCGGCGTGCCGCTTCACGGCATGCGCACGACTTACGTGAAGTCGCACGAACTTCTGCTGATGCAGGTTCGGGACAACCTGAGCCGCTGGCACGTCCGCTTTTTCAAACGCTGCCTCGACCTGGCGGGAGCGATTTCCATTTCGATGATGCTCGCGCCGTTCCTTCTTTATATCGCGTGGCAGGTGCGCAAGGACGGTGGTAGGGCGATCTACGGCCACCCGCGTATCGGACACAATGGCCGCCCTTTCAACTGCTACAAGTTTCGCTCGATGGTCGTGGACGCGAACGCGAAACTAGCCGAATTGCTTGAGCGCGATCCTGAGGCGAAACGCGATTGGGAGCGTGACTTCAAACTGAAGAACGACCCGCGCGTGACACGGATCGGCAGCTTTCTGAGGCGCACGAGTCTCGACGAACTACCGCAGCTATGGAACGTGATCCGTGGCGACATGAGCCTGGTCGGTCCCCGGCCCATTGTGCAAGCAGAACTCGAGCGTTACGCCGCTGATGTTCCCTATTACCTGATGGCCCGGCCCGGCATGACGGGGCTGTGGCAGGTGAGCGGTCGCAACGACGCCGATTACACCACCCGCGTGTATCTGGATGCGTGGTACGTGCGCAACTGGTCACTCTGGTACGACATTGCCATTCTCTTCATGACGGTGCGCACGGTGTTCAAGCGGGACGGCGCCTACTAGGTCGTACTTATTACCAGCCCTCGTCTGACGCACCACACCCATATTGCCGCGCTGCCAACAGCTCGCGTTTCGGCATGTTGCATCAGCTCCATCCTTACTTTTTCCATTGAGTCATCCACTGTGTCTACCCGTAACACTCTTGTTCCTTTCGCGCCCGTGACGGCGTGCAAGCGCCCAACGCGGTTCATTGTCTCGCGCTTGGCCGTTGCGGTCGGGCTCGTGCTGACCCAGTCGCATGGCGCTTACGCGGCGCCCCAGACAGTGGATTCACTCTTGAGCGCCTCTACCGTTGTGCCGCCGATCCCGAGCGTCCCCGGCCTTCAGGCTGAAAGCTGGAGTTCGAGCCTGACGCCGCGCGTCAATGCTCCGGCAGCTGTCGCGCCACCTGCCGCCCAGCAGGCCAGCTTTCCGGACAAGGCCGATCGTGACGCACTCGATGCGAAGATCGTGGTGCCGGAGCGCAACGAGTACGAGAAGTTCGTCGAGGAAGCAACGGGCAAGAAGCTACCGCGCTTCGGCGCAACGTTTTTCGCAGGAAGCTCCAGGTTGTCGGGAGCCTCGGTGAATTCGGTGCCGCCCGACTACGCAATCAATGTCGGCGATGAAATCCTGCTGCGAACCTGGGGCAGTGTCGATTCAGATTTGCGCCTCGTGGTCGATCGGGAAGGCTACGTGAACGTGCCGCGCGTCGGCCGCATTGCCGTGTCGGGCGCGCACTATGCTGACCTGCCTAGCCGCTTCCGCTCGGAAATCGGCCGCTATTACGCCAATTTTGATCTATCGGTCTCACTGGGTAACCTGCGCGGCGTGACGGTGTACGTCACGGGGTTCGCCGTGCGTCCGGGCGCCTACGTGGTCAACAGTCTTGCAACGCTGTTGAATCTGCTCGTCGAAGCAGGGGGGCCCGACTCGGGCGGCAGCATGCGTAATATCGAGTTGCGTCGCGGCGGCGCGCTCGTCGCGACTTTCGACGGCTATCAGTTACTTCTTGGCGGTGACCGTTCGAATGACGTCTCGCTGCGCCCAGGCGACATCGTCAACATTGGACCGCTCGGCCCGCAGGCGGCCATTTATGGAAGCGTGAACGCCCCGGGCATTTTTGAACTGAAGCCCGGCGAGCACGTGCGCGATGTGATCCGTTTTGCCGGCGGTCTCAATACCGTGGCCGACAGTGAGCGCATCACGGTCGCCACGCTGCGTCAACGAGCGACGACTGGCGTTGAAGAAGCCCCGCTCAGCAGCCGGAGCGACGCATTGCTGGACGCAGGCGATATATATCGCATCTACTCCACGGCAGACTACATGGTCCCGATCGCCCGGCAAATGCGGCGGGTACGGATCGAAGGGGAAGTAGCGCGTCCCGGCGACTATCTCGTCGCAGGTACCGAGACCTTGCCCGAACTGATCGAGAGAGCGGGCGGAATGACTGCCGACGCTTTCCTGTACGGCAGTGAGCTTGTACGCGAGTCGGTGCGCCGCACGCAGCAGGTGAACTATGAGCGCGCGCTACAGGACATGGATCGGGCTGTCACGGCGCGGGCGTCCCAACAAGCGAACGCGAAAGAAGACACCGCCGACCAACGGCAGCAACTTGAAGCGGGCCAGCGCTTTATCGCAAAAATGCGCGAGCTTCATCCGAGCGGGCGAATCGTTCTCGAAACCAAACCCGACGACCTGAGCTTGCCACCGCTTACGCTGGAAGATGGCGATCGGCTGGTGATCCCGCCGCGTCCCACCACCGTGGGTGTATACGGCAGCGTTTTCAATCAGGGTTCCTACCTTTTCAAGCCGACAGCGCAGTTAGGCGAATATCTGAGTCTCGCCGGCGGCGAGCAGCGTACGGCATATAAGAGCGGCGAGTTCGTGTTGCGTGCGAACGGGACAACGCGCTCGAACCAGCAAGGATGGTTCAACTCCATCTCGTCCCTGGAGGCTATGCCTGGTGACACCGTTTTCGTCCCTGAAGATCTCGAGCGCATCACCTGGTGGCAAGGCACGAAGGAACTTACGACGATTCTTTACCAGTTCGGTCTGGGCGCTGCCGCGCTCAAATTCCTGATCAACTGAAGTCCATACCGTGAACTCAACCTTCCTTCCCTTATCCGTCGTATCGGCTTGCGCGTGGTTCGCGCGAGGCTGGCGTGTGCTTGTGCTGCCGTGCGCGGCGTTCATTGCGGCCATGGCTGTGTTCTTCGCTATCCCGCCTACGTACACTGCAAAAACCTCTTTTTTCCCGCCCGCTCAATCGCCCAGTGCGGCTTCCGGGCTCTTTAACCAGTTGAATGCACTTGGTGTCAGCGGTGCGGGCGCAGCCAAGACGCAGGCTGAGCAGTACGTCGCCATGCTGAAGAGCCGGTCGGTTGCCGACTCTCAAATAACACGATTCGATCTCCCGCGCGTCTACGGATTAAAGCTGCCCGAAGACGTGCGACGCAAGCTCGCTCAGCAGACGAATGTGTACCTGTCGTCGCGAAGCGATTTGATTGAAGTCAGCGTCGATGACCTCGATCCTCAGCGCGCGGCGCAAATGGCAAGCTATTACGTCGAGTCGCTGACTAACCTGCTCGGCCGTGTTGCCGTGACGGATGCAAGGCAGCGCCGTATCTTCCTCGAAAAGCAGGTCGACGAGACGCGAGCAGCACTTGATAAAGCCGAAAAGTCGTTGCGCGGCGCTGGCGTGTCCCCATCGGCTGCGCAGCTCGAACCGGGCGCGGCCGTCGGTATGGTCGCGCAGATGAACGCGAACATCGTCGCGCAGGACATCAAGCTGACCACATTACGCTCCGTGGCAGGCGAGGCGAATCCGGCGACGCTGGCCGCGAAGAGTGAGCTGGCCGCGCTCAGGCGTCGTCTGGGCGAAATGCAGGCCGGTGCGAAGAATACAGTCGACGACGAATACACCGGGCTCTATCGCGATTACAAGTACAACGGCGCATTGCTCGAACTGCTCGCCACACAACTGGCGTCAGCGCGTATTGATGAAGCTCGCGACGGCAGCTCACTGCAAATCGTCGATTTCCCGGTCGTACCGCAAAAGAAGAGCAAGCCTAGCGCGTTGTTCGTTCTTGGCACGGGTCTCGCCTTGGGTATCGGATTGACGCTGCTCGCATGGTTCGTTACACGTCAAGCACGCGCTCAAGCGACTTCGGGAGAGCGCACATGACCTATGCCCGGCAAGCAACCGTTCGTCCGGTGCAGAGCGTGCGGCGGGTATGCCTGAGCGGTGGCCGCGAAGTCGGCGGATTGCAGTCGTTCGCGACCAATGTGGCAGCCGGATTCGACGCACTGGGCATTCCCGCAGAGGTCGTCGGCCGGCCGCTCGACATGCTGCGGCGCTGGAAAGACCTGCGCGATCCGACAGTGCTGAAGATTTTCAGCACCTGGGCCATATTCCTGTGTCCGTTTGCACGCAACGCGATCGGCGTAGCGCATGGCTTCCCGCGAATCGACGCGCAAGGCACGCTCAAGTTTCTTGCCATCCTCGCGAGTTTCCGGATGGCGCAACGGTACGCACGACTGGTCGCTGTGTCGGCGTATGTGCAGCGGCATCTGGCCGGCCTTTTCGATATCCAGTGCGCCGCTGCCGTGCACAATCCGTTGCCGCCATGCTGGGCGTCTCATCAGAGTGATGACTTCGCGATGCGAAATTTGATCACGTACGTGGGGCGCCTTCATCCGGTCAAACGTGTCAGCGAGTTCTTGCCCGCGGTGATCGATGTACTTGATGCCGACGCCTCGCTCGAAGCGATGATCGTTGGGTCGGGAGAATGCGAAACCGAACTGAAGCAAATAGCGAACGGACATTCGCGCGTGCACTTCGTCGCGTCGATGTCCTCCGCTGAAGTCATGCAGGTCCTGGGAAAAACGAAAGTGTTTTTCTCCGGATGCGACACCGAAGCGTTTGGCATTTCGCTGCTTGAGGCTGCTGTCTCGGGTTGCAATCTGGTGACGACCGGTTCGGGCGGCTTTGTGGAAGTTGTCCTCGACGCGATCAACAAGACGACCTTTCTGCTATCCCCCAATTTCACACGCGAGTCCTGTCGAGTAGCGCTTACGTCCGCGCTGGCCGCACCGTGCGTGCACTTGTCCGACGCGGAGTTTATGCCGGAGTTCATCGCGCGTCAGTATCTCGCCGTTGCGCAGCAAGCAAACGGCGGCCGTTCATGAGCACGATATCTGTACTGATCGCCGTCTATGGCAAAGACGATCCCGAGCTTTTCCGCGAGTCGCTGCACTCCAATGTGCTTGGACAAACTGACATGCCGGATCAGCTCGTGGTTGTGGTCGACGGACCGGTCAGTGACGCAATAAACACGGTGCTCGAAGACGCGCGCGTCGCGTTCGATGCGTGTCGCGGAGCCGACTTCATGACCGTGCTCCGGTTGCCGGAAAACCGTGGTGTGGCGGCTGCCATGAATCAGGGCATTCCGTGCTGCCGGTGCGAGCTGATCGCACGCGCAGACGCGGACGACATCTCTTATCCAGAGCGTTTTCGCCTGCAAAAAGCGGTCTTGGCAGAGCATCCGGATGTGGGCGTTGTTACCGCGTGGCAGCATGATTTCAGCCTCGATGAGAAAAAGATCGTGGCGGTCAATCAATGCCCCGAATACGCTGACCAGATAAATGCACTGCTACAGCTTCGCAATCCCATCTGCCAGCCAAGCATGATGATTCGCGCCGATGTCTTTCGCCGGCACGGTGCATACGATGAAACTGTGCCGCTGCTCGAAGATTACGAGCTGCACCTTCGATGGACATCACAAGGCGTCCGTTATCGCTGTATTCAAGTACCACTTGTGCGAGTCAGCGTTTCTTCCGCGCTTTATCAAAGGCGAGGAGGTCTGAGCTATGCCCGCCGCGAATTTGCCTTTCGCATGAACGCCGTGAAGCGCAGGCTTTTGTCCGGCGGACCGCGTTTCTATCTTGTTGCGATGCTGTATCTGCTGTTCCGATCCGTGCCCGCAGGCGTGCGTCGCCGTCTCTACGTCCTGGTGCGCGCCCGCGCAAACGAAGCGGGTGCGCTGTGATCAAGGGTTCACGGATCGTTGATCCTCTTTTCATCTTCTTGATTGGTGTCGCGGCCTTCTGGGTCGTTCCGGAAGGTATCCGTATCGTGTACTTCAACACGTACCAGGACGACGCCGTATACGGCTACCTGGCACTGTCGGCTTGCGTGGTTGCCGTGAGCTATTTGCTCGCTGCCGCCTGGTTGGGCAGGACGGCCGCCGACACGCGGCCACCCGCCGATCGCGATGTGGCACTCCGCTTGTCAGCGCGGGTCATCGGTTATCTCGCGCCTGTTTGCATGTTGCTCGCCGTGGCTTTCATCGGCATGCGCTGGGGCACCGAATACGGCGAAGGCGACAGCATGCCGTACGTTTTCCAGATTTTCTTGTACGCGCATCTTTATACGTTCTTCTTTTACCTTCGATTCGTCGACGAAAAAGAGGTGAAGTCCCGGCGTTTCTTGCTGCTGTCGCTAGCGGTGTTGCTGCCGCGTCTTTTGATCGCGACGCACTGGGGCCGTTTTTTCGTCGGCCAGGCAATGCTGCCGTTCGTCTTCGCGCTGCTCGTGGGCGGCAATGTCATGGTGCGGATGCGGCATGTGCTGATCATCGTCCTGGGCGCAGGTTGCATCTATTTCGTACTACCATGGCTTCGCGGCGACGACGTGGGAGGCCAGGGCACAGAGAGTGTCTTGCGTTTCATCGCGGGAGGCGGTCCGGTGCATCTTGTGGGGCAGGTCGAAGACGTGGAACAGGCCTATCCCAACGTCAATTTTCTGATGACCGGTCTGGTCGGACCGTTTGCTCCGAACTTGCTGTCCGCGGAAGAGCGCATTGATATCTGGGGGCAGGAAGGCGCTCCCCTTACGCTTGACCGGGCATTCGCTGAGCTGGAGGGCATCGGCTTCTATTCGCTGACAGGGCCCGGGTCGGTCTATGTCGCGGACTTGCTGGTGCTCGGTGGCATGGCGGCACTCGTCGCCGGCTCGATCGTGATTGGCGCGTTGCTGGCCTGCGCACGCAGCTTGTATCGATTGCCGGTGCTGCTCTCGCTGGCGCTGTTTGATATTGTCAGCAAGATTGTGTTTCTGCCGCGAACCAGCTTTACGTATCTCATCGACAGGATCGCCGTTCTTACGATCATCTGCGGCTTTATGTTGTATTGCGTGCGCCGCATCGGTGCGGCGAAGTGAACGGGTTGCTGCGTGCGGTATCGGCGAAAGCAATACGGTCTCACAGCGACCTGCTGCTGTTCCAGGTGGGTAACTGGCTGTCGGGTCAGGTGCTCTTCGCGGTGTTTGGCGCGTTCGCGCTACACGGGGCGCTCGCACATATCGCGTTCGTCGAAACGGCATCCGCGTTCTTTGGGACAACTTTCGCGACGATCGCGTTCAGGATCGGCTTCCAGTCGGCCGTGAAGGCGCGCACGCTCGTTGCCGCGCGCGCGGCGGTGCTTTTCGCGATGACGCTGGTCGCGTCCTGTGGATGGATGGAATGGAAATGGGTGATCGGCGTGGCGCCGTCGTTGTTGACGCCCGCGCATTTCCCGGTCGTTTTCGGGGCGAAAAAGCGGGCAGTCGTCTTGCTCGTCGGCGCCCGGCTGCTTGCTTGCGCGGTGTGCATTGGCGTGACGCTTTCACCATTCATGACATTCGCGGTGTACTTCGCTCCCGGCATTCTCTACGCGCTCGCGCTTTACCTGTTTCACTTCGACGACTGGGCAAGGCAACCGTTGGGTCGTGAACTAGCGCGCGGCGTCGGGACTGGCGGTTCAACGCTCGATGTTTTTCTGTTTTTGCCCGTGGCCAGCGCGGGACTCTTTTTTATGCAGGCGTCTATTGTCTCGAACATCGCGGCGGCGTCGCCAGCGCTTGCGGTTGTCGAGCGATTGGTGCGCTCCGGCTATTCGCTCGTGTACCCGTACCTGATGCGCATTGCACGCTTCGATGACGTGTTGCGCCGGACCGTTGGAATGCTTGCGTTTGCGCTTCCAGTCGCGGCAAGCTTAATCAGCCTCACCCCGTTGGCCGTTATCGCGATGTGGATTCCCGTTTCGATCGATCTCGTCACAACCAACCTATTCAGGTTAGGTCAACAGCGTCTTCGGATGCTTGCCGTGTGGGTGACTCTCTGCACAGCACTGTTGGAAGGCGCCGTTTGGCTTCGCTGAGCCCGAGGGAATCAGGGCGATTGCGCGGCCCGCTTGAGTCGTCAGATCTTCAAGCCGGCCGAGTCGCAATCGCATTAGCTCAAAGAAACATCAGCCAGTTCAACAAGAAGATATTCACCACCAGCATCGACAGCGCCGTCGGAATCTGGACTTTGATCACCGCGTTTTTATCGGGTAATTCGAGCAGCGCGGCCGGCACCATGTTGAAGTTCGCGGCCATTGGCGTCATGAGCGTGCCGCAGTAGCCGGAAAACATGCCGATTGCGACCATGGTTGCCGGATTGCCGTGGAACACGCCGACCAGGATCGGCACGCCCACGCCGCCAGTCATCACCGGGAACGCCGCGAAGCCGTTGCCCATGACCATCGTGAAGAGCGCCATGCCGATGCAATACACGGCCACCGCGACCAGC
This sequence comes from Caballeronia sp. SBC1, assembly GCF_011493005.1. Classification (NCBI taxonomy): domain Bacteria; kingdom Pseudomonadati; phylum Pseudomonadota; class Betaproteobacteria; order Burkholderiales; family Burkholderiaceae; genus Caballeronia; species Caballeronia sp. SBC1. The sequence continues at coordinate 3,797,001 of NZ_CP049156.1, read as the reverse complement.
CGGTAGTCGAGATTCACATAGGCCGTGGTCACGTGCGCCACCGCCTTGCCCACGCCCGCGTCCGAGAACACCAGACCCAGCATGCCCAGCATTTGCGGAAGCACGGCGGCCCACGAAAGCGCGTCGACTAGCCGGCGCGTTTCTTTCATCGATTGCCCGACGGTGTCACGCGTCATCACGCAGGCCACGCCCAGCGCGACGATACAACCGATGCCAAAACCCATCAGCGTGACGTTCTTCGGATCGAGCAGCGGCTTGCCGCCGAACACCAGGTAACTGGCTCCCAGCGTCAAGACCACTGTCACCACAGGAATGGTCAACGCCGGCACGAACAGCTTGTTGCCAAGACGCATGGCGCTGTTGCGGCGCGCTTCATCGGACAGCATTTTCGGCTTGCCGGCCGTGACGCCGCCAAAGCCTGCTATCAAGGCCATGGCAATCACCAGCACGCCGACTACATTGGCCGGCAGCCAGTCGCCGACCAGGAATATCAGCGCATACACGAGCCAGAACGTTCCCGTGGAAAAGCGGCGCGGATGCTTCTTGTCGACGTAGATCATCCCGGCGACAACCACCAGCACGATGCCCAGCAGATAGAACAGATAGTTGAGCGTGAGTGTCATGCGGTTTCTCCGCGAACGTTTTTGGTCAACGCGCCGAGTTCGCGATTCAGCCGTCGATCGAGCAGCCACAAGCGGAAGCCGTGAATCAGGAAGGCGCAGATCGCGGTGGGGATGCCCCAGACGGCGACGTGCAGCGGTTCGACCACGATCCCGGCTTCCTTGAGGAAGGTTGTCATCAATACAATCGCGCCGAACGCGACGAAGATGTCTTCGCCGAAGAACAGGCCGACGTTATCGGTCGCGGCGGAATACGCGCGCAGCTTGAAGCGGGTTTCATCGGAGAGCTTGCCGAAGCGTGCTTCCGCTGCGCCTTCGGCCATGGGCGCGAGCAGCGGCCGCACCATTTGCGGATGTCCGCCGAGACCGGTCAACCCGACTGCCGCCGTCAACTCGCGAATCAGCAAATAGACGATCAGCAGACGTCCCACGGTTGCCGCCTTGATGCCCGAAATCCAGATTTGCGCGCGTTCACGCAGACCGTGCCGTTCCAGCAAACCGATCACAGCCAGCGGCAGCAAAATGATGAGTGGGATGTTGCGCGTCTTGAGGAAGCCCGTACCGATCGCGGTGAGGATGCGATCGATGGGGAAATGCGCCGCCAGGCCGGTGATGATGCCTGCGGCGGCCACGATCAGCATCGGATTGAAGCGCAGGATAAACCCCACGATGATGACGGCCACACCTATCAGTGGCCATAGGTTGACAGCGGTTCCCATAAGATCTCCAAGTGGTCGGGGTAACGCCCCGGTAAGGGCTTCTTCCACCGCTGGACGGACCGCTTGCTTCGAGCGGGCCGTTCCATTGGCTTGATAAAACGGCTCTGGCGGCCGCTTACGAAAACGCCCCGCCAATTCGCGAGGCATTCAGGTTCCTTGAGGTGTCCGTTCGACTCGCTGCGTGACTTGGCGCAAGCGGCGGCGAGTCAGCCGTTCGATTGAGGCAAAAAACCGCTAGAGACCCCTCATCAAACCTCGGCCGCGTGCGCAGCGCGAACTTCGATACCCGCAGTTTCAAGCGCCCCGCGAATCCGCCGGGCGAATGCGAGCGCGTGCGCGCCGTCGCCGTGAAGACAAACCGTCTGCGCATTGATCGGCACCCACTCCCCGCTGACTGCCTGGACGCGATGCTCCATTGCCATTTCCAGCGTGCGGGTGAGCACGGCTTCCTCGTCTTCGAGCAACGCGCCGGGGTCCTTGCGCGGGACGAGCGAGCCATCTGCACGGTATCCGCGGTCGGCGAACACCTCTTCGATCGCCACCATGTTCGCCTTGCGCGCGGCATCGACTAGATTGCTGTTCGCCAGCCCGAACACGAGCAAAGAAGGATCGAAATCGCGAATGGCCGCGACGATTGCCTCGGCGATCTCCGGATTCTTCGCGGCCTGGTTATAAAGCGCGCCGTGCGGCTTCACGTGCGACATGCGACCGCCTTCGGCCTTTACGATCGCGGCCAGCGCGCCCAGCTGATACAACACGCCCGCGTAAATTTCCGATGCGGGAAGATCCATCTCCTTCCTGCCGAAATTCGCGGGATCGTTGAAACTCGGATGCGCGCCAATGGCGACACCCTTCGCGACCGCCCAGCGCACGCAATCACGCATGGCGGTTGCTCCGCCCGCGTGCCAGCCGCAAGCAATATTCGCGGAGCTCACGAGATCGAGCAGTGCTTCGTCGGTGCCCATGCCTTCGCCGAGATCGGCGTTCAGATCGATTTCCATCTTCGTTCCCTGTTCACTTACCGGTCGAGACGTTCCGCGTGCATCGCGATAGCCGATTCGACCTGTTTCACATACATGCGCTCTTCCGCCAGCGCGTGACGCGCGGCTTCCACCGTTGTTTCGATAAAGCGCACACCGCTGTTGAGCCGCGCTTGCGCGAGCTTCCACAAGTCGGCCTTGATAACCGAACCTATTTTTGGATAACCGCCCGTGGTCTGGGCATCGCCCATCAGCACGATTGGCTGACCGTTCGGCGGTACTTGAATCGTGCCGGGCAACACGGCGTGGGACAGCAGGTCGGCTTTATCGCCGCGTTCCAGCACCGTGCCGGCAAGCCGGAAACCCATGCGGTTACTGTTCGGCGTGATCGTCCACTCCTCGTTCCAGAAGTCGCGCTGAGCGGTCTGCGTGAAAGTCTCGTATTCGGGACCGCGCAGGACGCGGATTGGCAGCGACCATGAATTGCCCGGCGTGTGCTTGCCGCGTCGCACGGGTTCTTCTACATAAACGAACTTGCACCACGCGGGCGCTTTCACGCCAAAGGCCGTTCCCGCCGATGAAAACACCGCGCTCTTGTTCGGCTGCGGCACGCCGGTAGCCAGACGGTCGCCGTCGCGTAACGCACGGCCGCCGAGACCGCCAAAACACGCGCCGAGGTCGGTGCTGCGGGAACCGAGCATGGGCAGGACATCGATACCGCCAGCCACGCACACATAACCGCGCATGCCGTGCTTGGCGCCGCGCAGCGTCAGTTCCTGGCCGGCCTGCACCGGCAGGCTCCACCAAGAGTAGACGGGTTTGTCGTCCAGCGTTGCAGCGAAATCCGTGCCGGTGATCGCCACGCGCGTGGCGCGCGTGAAGCGCAGGGTGGTGGGTCCGAGCGTCAGTTCAATGCCTGCCGCGTCGGGCTTGTTGCCCACGATCCGGTTGCCGATTTCCAGCGACAGCGCGTCGAGTGCGCCGCCCGAACTGACACCCAGGTGCCTATACCCCGTGCGGCCGAGATCCTGCACGGAGGAGAGCATGCCGGCGCGAATAACGTCGATCATGCGAGCACCTCCAGCGCGGTAAAACGCACGTGATCGCCGGGCTGCATGAGCGTGGGCGGGTTGCGGGCGGGATCGAAGAGCTTGAGATCCGTGCGTCCCAGCAGTTGCCAGCCACCCGGCGACACTGCCGGATAAATGCCCGTCTGCTCCCCGCCGATCCCCACCGACCCCGCCGGCACTTCCAGCCGCGGTTTGGCATGACGAGGCGCGTGCAGCGTGGGATCGAGGCCGCCGAGGTAGGCAAAGCCGGGCTGAAAGCCGAGGAAAAATACGATGTAATCGGCTTGGGTGTGACGCTTCACGAGTTCATCGATGCTCAGATTCAGCGACTTCGCCAGCGACGCAAGGTCGGGTCCGTCAGCGCCGCCGTAGCGCACGGGGATTTTGATTTCGGTGGTGCCCACGTCGACTTCGGCTGCTTGCTCCCACGCAGTTTTCATTTGCAGGGCGAGGCCGGCGGAGTCGGCCTGGAGGGGATCGAAGACGAGCGTGAGGTTGTTCATGCCCGGCACAACTTCCACGACGTGCGGCCACAGGCGCGCCGCGTCGGCGAGCGCCCATATGCGGCGCTGGCATTCCAGCGTGGCGGGCGGCGGCGCTTCGCAAACAAGCGCGGTGTCGCCGAGTGGGTGAATTTTGGGTGGTGTCATGCTGGGTTTTGCCGGTAATCGAGCGCGCGCTTGAACGAAAGGCGAAAAAGAAGCCGTCTCGACGCTAGCTCGGGAATGTACATTGTCAATAATTTATCGACAAATTATCAATAAGAATTTAGACGTAGAGGTGAATTTCGTTCAATACGCTACACTCGCCGACATATTGTTCCGTATAGATATCCATGCCCCGTCATCCGACCAAGATCGTTTCGTCCGAGCATCTCGTCTCGGAAACGAGTGCCGAGCTGTCCGAGTTTGAGTACGGCTTAATCATGGCCAGCAATGCGTTCAACCGCTGGATGGTTCGATGCATGTCGGCGGCGGGCGCGAAAGACATGACGGCGGTGGAAGTATCGCTGCTGCATCATGTGAGCCATCGTGACCGGAAGAAAAAGATTGCCGATATCTGCTTTGTTCTCAATATAGAGGACACGCACGTCGCCAGCTATGCCATTAAGAAGCTGATGGCGCGGGGGTATGTGAAGAGCGAAAAAGTGGGCAAGGAGGTGTTCTTTTCCGCAACGCTGGCGGGGCGGGAGATGTGCGTGAAGTACCGTGAAGTGCGGGAGAGTTGTTTGATCAGCACATTGAAGGAGAGCGGGCTGACCAATGAGCAGATAGGCGAGGCGGCGCAGCTGCTGCGAAATGCGTCCGGTCTCTACGATACGGCGGCACGGGCCGCAGCCTCGCTATAGGGTTTTCGTTCGCACTGGTTTTTTTGGGGGGGCGGTTGGCGGTGGTGGGGGATGCCAGGGTTCGGGGTTTCGGGGTTCCGGGGTTAGCGGTCTGGGTCAATGCCGGGTTGGTGCTTTCAGTGTTAGTGGTCGGGGTCATTGCCGGGTTGCTGCTTTCAAGGTTAGCGGTCCGCTTGAGTGAGCTATTTTCTCTATCACTATTAGCCACTGTGCGTGGCGGCACGTCATTTCTTTGTCCAAAGCGACAAAGAAACGAAGCAAAGAAAACGCTTTCAGAACGAGGGCACGTAAGTGTCCACAGCGTGCAGTTCTGATACATGGGTATCCCAAAAGCACGGTGCTCGCCAGAGCCACGGATGTGTGAACCCCTCCTTCTCGCGAATCCTTACACGCACACGCTTCGCCCCCAACGCTCTCGGGCAAGCACGAGTCGCCCAGGAACCAGCACGACCTCACAGGTATTTTCCGCTCCGCTCGTTCGCGGGTTAGCTGCCTAGTCAGCACGGTTGTTTTTGTGGGTAGAACCTCATCTATCCGAGTGGCCTGGTTCGGAGGCGGGTTGCCTGCGAGGTCCGTTGCGCGTACTTACTTGAGGGCGGTTGTCCGCGGATAGCGCGGGGTGAACCTTGGGCAGGTTCAGTCACTGGTGGCGAAGCGTGTGGGTATCCGTGTTCGGAGAAGGAGGGGTTCACACATCCGTGGTTCTGGCGAGCACCGTGCTTTTGGGGTACCCATGAACGGGAACTGCACGCTGTGGACACTTATGTGCCCTCGTTCTGAAAGCGTTTTCTTTGCTTCGTTTCTTTGTCGCTTTGGACAAAGAAATGACGCGCCGCCACGCGCAGTGGCTAATAGTGATAGAGAGAAAATCCGACTCATACAGACCGCTAAGGCCGAAAGCAACAACCCGGCATTGACTCAGAACGCTAACGCAAGACCCTGGCATCCCGGCATCGACTCCGACCACCGCTCCCGCCCGACCAAAACCCCAAAACCGTCCACCGGTGCGAACGCTCAATAAACCGTCGATTCGGTCACAATCGCCGCAAGGGGCAAATCAAATTCCCCTCGCGGCAGGGCATCGCATTTCGCGGATTCAAAAGCTACCCCAATCGTCGCCGGCGTCAGGCCCCCTGGCCAATCAGCCAACGTCCGATCGTAATACCCGCCGCCATATCCCAGCCGATATCGATCCGCATCAAAACCCACACAAGGGATGACGAGCAAGTCCGGCACAACCACTCGTTCCTCCGCCGGCACGGGAATGCCGTACCGCCCCTTCTTCATCGCCGCGCCCGGCTGCCACGCGTGAAAAATCAGCGGCGCCCTCGGCGCAACCACCACTGGCAATGCAGCCTTGCGCGAAGCATCCAGCGCCAGCCAGACAGTCAGCACATCACGCGCATCGAACTCCCCGGCAACCGGCCAATAAAAACCAATGCATGACGCTTTTGGATAGCGCGCGACGGCTTCCATCAAGCGCCGCGCCAACGCTTCACTGCGTGCGTCCTGATCGGCTCGAACGCCTTGCGCCTCGCGGGTTGCAAGGAGGTTCGCACGCAGCGCGCTTTTGGTTTCCAGCAGAGGGTTGCGTGCTATGCTTTGCATCACTTCGCGCTCCAGAAATAACGATAGAAATAACGATGTCAAAATGTCTCAAACGAGTATATCTCGCAGCCGCAACCGCGCTCGCTGCGATCACGCTGTTCGGATGCGGCACCGCCTCCGCAGTGCGTCCGACAGCTGACTATTCGCTCTCGTCCGACGACCGCATTTTCATCCAGTTACGCGAAGCCGCGCGCTCGAATGACGTCGGCCGCGCCATGCAACTCGCCGCGCAAATTCCGAATTATCCGGCGCCGGGTTATGTCGATTACTTCACCATCAAGCCGCAACTCTTCGACTCGCAAGGACACGCGCGCGTGGACGCACCGGACGAACCGGTTCTCGCGTTCCTGCAGCGCTACGACGGCCAGGCTATTGCCGACCGCATGCGCAACGACTATCTGACCGTGCTCGGCGCCCGCCACGACTGGCGCAATTTCCTCGATCAATACTCGCGTTTCGTACTGAATGACGACACGCAGGTGAAATGCTACGCGCTCGAAGCACGGGCATCGCGCGGAGAAAATGTCGCTGATGCCGCGCGCGCTTTGCTCGTCGATCCCAAATGGTATGGCGATGGTTGCGTCGACCTGATCAACGCACTGGCCGTCTCGCAGCAATTCACATCCGACGACGTCTGGCAGCAAATTCGCCTCGCCTACGAGCAGAACTACACGAACACCGCCAGCAAGATCGCGGACGCGCTCGGCCAGCAACGCCCGGATCAAAGCGTCTTCGACAGCGCCGCCAACACCCCGCCGCTGTATCTCGCACGCGGAATAGGCCGTGACACGTCGTCGCATCAACTGGCGCTCGTCGCCATCACGCGCATGGCGCGCAACGATCCGGCCATGGCAGCAGCATCGTTTAGCTCGGTCGCGCCGGCGTTGACGCCGTCGGAACGCGCTGTCGGCTGGGGCACGATTGGTTTTCAGGCCGCAGCGAAGCGCATGCCGAGCGCGGTCGACTGGTACCGGCTTTCGGTGAATGCGCAGTTGTCGAATCCTGCCTATGAATGGCGCACGCGCAGCGCATTGCTCGCCGGCGACTGGACCATGGTGCGGTGGTCGATCGAACAAATGCCGCCCACGCTGCGCAATCAGCCCGCGTGGATCTACTGGCACGCGCGCTCACTGAAGCAAGCAGGTGACACCGCTACCGCCAACCAGGAATTCACGAGCATCGCGGATCAGTTCAACTTCTACGGTCAGTTGGCGTCTGAAGAACTCGGCCAGAAGATCACCGTGCCGCCGCGCACGGAAGTCACCGCCGCCGAAATTGCGCAGGCTTCAGCCGTACCGGGTTTTGCGCTGTCGCAGAAGTTCTACGCCATGAACCTCCGGCTAGAAGGCAACCGCGAATGGAACTGGCCGCTGCGCACCATGACGGATCGGCAATTGATCGCGGCCGCGCAGTACGCAAAGAGCATCGAATTGTTCGATCGCGCGGTGAACACGGCGGACAAAACCAAGACCGAACACGATTTCTCGCTGCGGTATCTGGCGCCGTATCGTGATGTGGTCGAGCGTGAGTCGAAGAACACCGGACTCGATGTCGAATGGGCGTATGGCTTGATTCGTCAGGAATCGCGTTTCATCATCAATGCGAAGTCGGAAGTGGGCGCAGGTGGCTTGATGCAGTTGATGCCCGGCACCGCGCAGCTCGTGGCGAAGAAAATCGGCATGGGACCCATATCGCGTGAACAGATGAATGACCTCGACACGAACATCTTGCTCGGCACGAATTATCTGGCCATGGTCTATAACCAGTTCGACGATTCCGCCGTCCTCGCTACCGCCGGCTACAACGCGGGCCCGGGACGCCCGACGCAGTGGCGTTCCACGCTTAGCGCGCCGGTGGAGGGCGCAATTTTTGCTGAAACCATTCCGTTCAACGAAACCCGCGATTACGTCAAGAACGTGCTCTCGAACACCGTGTACTACGCGGCGTTGTTCGAAGGCCGTCCGCAATCGCTGAAAGCGCGGCTCGGTTATATCGCGCCGTAAGCGGCCTGCAACAAGAGGCGCCGCGCGTTTCGCTTTCCGGTATATGCGGTTAGTCGAAAGTCACGCGCGGCGCTGCCGCCCTGACGCTTTCGCGGACCGCCACTTACAGAGGCGAACATGCGACATCAAACCATTGCGTTGATCGGCGGATCAGGGTTTATCGGCAGTCATCTGGTGAATGCGCTTGTCGAGCTTGGCAAGAACGTGCGCATTGCCACGCGGCGTCGCGAGAATGCGGCGCATCTGACGCTGCTGCCTGTGGATGTGATCGAAACCAATGTCTACGATCCCGTCCAGCTTGCTGCCTTCGTCTCCCAAGCCGACGCAGTCATCAACCTGGTCGGCATTCTGCAAGGCAAGCGCGGCGATCCTTACGGTCCACAATTCGCCAAGGCGCACGTTGAGCTGCCCAACAAGATTGTGGCCGCGTGTCAGGGGAAAGGTGTGCGGCGCTTGATCCACATGAGCGCGCTAGGCGCGGATCCGAAAGGGCCGAGCATGTATCTGCGTTCGAAGGGCGACGGCGAAAAGGCGGTGCGCGAATCGAATCTGGCGACCACGATTTTTCGTCCCTCCGTGGTGTTCGGTCCCGAAGACAATTTCCTGAACCAGTTCGCGTTTCTCGAGCGGATTTTTCCGGTGATTCCTCTGGCGTGTTCGCAGGCAAAGTTCCAGCCGATTTTTGTAGGCGATGTAGCCAAGGCGTTCGCCAACGTGCTCGATCTCGATGCCGCCGCCGGCCGTGTATACGAGCTTGCCGGGCCGACGGTGTACACACTCGAAGAACTGGTCCGGTTCAGCGGCGCGGCAATCGGCAAAAACGCGAGGATTATCCGTTTGCCCGACAGCCTCGGCCGTCTCCAGGCGATGTCGCTAGAACTCGCGCCCGGTGAACCCATGATGTCGCGCGATAATCTCGATTCGATGAAAACGCCCAACATAGCAAGCGGGCCAATGGCGCCGGAACTCGGCATTGAACCGGCGAGTATTGAAGCCATTGCGCCCATGTACCTCACGGGTTCGTCGTCGCGTTCGCGCTTCAATACGTTTCGCGCGTCGGCCGGGCGTTGAATGTTGTGTTCCTTAAGCAGTGCCTTAACCAAAAATATTTGCGATGAAACTCGTTATTGGTGACAAGAATGTGTCGTCGTGGTCCATGCGGCCGTGGCTCGTGCTCAAGCACTTTGGCATTCCTTTCGAGGAGATCATGATCCGCCTCGCGCGGCCGGATTCCAGCGCGAATATCCTCGCGCATTCGCCATCGGGGAAAGTGCCTTGCCTCGTGACCGATGCCGGCGACGCCGTGTGGGAATCGGCCGCGATCATGGAGACCTTGGCCGAGCTCTTCCCGCAGCACGCCATGTGGCCGCGCGATGCAAGCGCGCGGGCGCACGCACGCAGCATCAGCGCGGAAATGCATGCGGGTTTTGCTGATCTGCGCGAACAGATGTCGATGAATATCCAGCGCCAGGATTTCGGTGTGGAACTCTCGGCGGGCGCGCTCGCGAACGTGAAACGGATCGACCTGATCTGGCGCGATTGCCTCAAGGCGCACGGTGGTCCGTTCCTGTTCGGCAAGGAGTTCGGCATTGCCGACGCCATGTTCGCGCCGGTCGTCATGCGCTTCAATTCCTACGCGCCCAAGCTGAGCGAAACGGCGCTCGCTTACGCCGCCCGCATCACGGCACTGCCGGAGGTGGCGGAGTGGATTGAAGGCGCACGGAACGAGCGATGAACATTTATGCCGTGGGCGGCGCGATCCGCGATGACATGCTCGGCCTGCCGGTTCAGGACCGTGATTACGTCGTGGTCGGTGCGACGCCCGAGCAGATGACGGCGCAGGGTTTCAAGCCGGTCGGCAAGGATTTCCCCGTGTTCTTGCATCCGCAAACGCATGAGGAATATGCGCTCGCGCGGACCGAGCGGAAGACATCGGCGGGATATCACGGCTTTCAGTTTTTCTACGCACCCGACGTCACGCTCGAAGAAGATCTCGCGCGCCGCGACCTGACCGTCAACGCAATGGCGCGTGAAGTGCGGCCGGACGGCGAGCTGACCGGGCCGGTGATCGATCCGTTCAATGGCCGCGCCGACGTGCAAGCGCATGTGTTCCGGCATGTGGGTGACGCGTTTATCGAAGATCCGGTGCGGATTCTGCGCATTGCGCGGTTTGCGGCGCGCTTTGCGGATTTCACCATCGCCGACGAAACGCTCGCGCTGATGAAACGCATGGTCGCGGATGGCGAAGTCGATGCGCTCGTGCCCGAGCGCGTGTGGCAGGAAGTGTCGCGTGGCTTGATGGAGAAGACACCGTCGCGGATGTTCGACGTGCTGCGCGAATGCGGCGCGCTCGTGCGGATTCTGCCGGAGGTGGATTCACTATGGGGCGTGCCGCAACGCGCTGACTATCACCCGGAAGTCGATACCGGCGTGCACGTGATGATGGTCGTGGACTACGCTGCGGCGCACGGTTATGCGCTGCCAGTTCGCTTCGCCGCGCTGACCCATGATCTCGGCAAGGCGACCACGCCGGACGACATCTTGCCGCGTCACATCGGCCATGAAGGGCGTAGCGTCGATCTGCTGAAGCCGTTGTGCGAGCGCTTGCGCGTGCCGAACGAGTGTCGCGATCTCGCGCTGCTGGTGGCGCGGGAGCACGGCAATATTCATCGGGTGATGGAGTTTGGGGCGGCGGCGCTGGTGCGTTTGTTTGAGCGTTGCGACGCGCTGCGCAAGCCCGCGCGGTTTGCTGAAGCGCTGCAAGCCTGTGTCTCCGATGCCCGCGGCCGGCTCGGTTTGAGCCAGCAACCGTATCCGCAGGCCGAGCGCTTGCGCGAAGCGTTGGTGGCAGCGCGTTCAGTCGATGCCGGCGCGGTCGCGCAGCAGTACGCGAACGAGCCGGGGAAGATCAAGGACGCGGTTCACGCAGCGCGCGTGGCGGCCGTGGATGCGGTGCTTTAAACGCGGTGCATTAAATCAAAGCGCCCGCGCCAGCAACGACAGCACGAGCGACAGCAAAATGGTCGACATGAACGGGAACGGATATTCCCGTCCGAAAAGTCGCAGCGTGAAATCGCCGGGTAATCTGCCGATGCCGAGTTTTTTCATCCACGGCAAACACCCCGAGAGAATCGACAACGCAATGAACGTGGTGAGTACCCAGCGGATCATGATTTCATAAAGTATGTGAGCGGTCGCCGGACGAGAACGCGGCCAGCGTGTCGTCAATGCCGCGCGAGAACGCAATCACCTTGAACAACTCGCCCATTTCCGCCTCCGATAACAACTTCTGAACCGCATTGGCCGCGGGCAGAAAGCGCCGGACATCACTGGGATCGAGGTCCTCAAGCGCATCGGTAATGCCGGCGTTCATCAGAAAACGCGCCTGCGACGTAAAGCCGAGCAGATCGGCGCCCGCTTCCGTACCCGCTTCCGCGATTCCCGAAAACTCCACGTGCGCCGTGATGTCCTGCAGCCCAGGATACAAGAACGGATCGCCGTGCGCCCGATGCCGGTAATGGCACATAAGCGTGCCTTGCGCGCGCTGAGCGTGATAAAACTCGCGCCGCGGAAAGCCGTAATCGATGAAAAACGCCGCGCCGCGCGTAAGCATCGTGCAAATGGTGCGCGTGAAAGCCAGCGCGGCTTCGTGCGTTTCGCTCAGGTATTCCGCGAACGGCTCGTCGTTGACTTCATCGATGGTCGCATCTATTTCGGCCAGCAGCGGGTCGTCCAGCGCGGCTAGTAAGGGTTTGTCGTCGAACGTGAAACGGTTGTTCGTCCACGACACGCCGCGCTCATGCCACACGCCCAGTTTGCGCACGACCAGGCGCACGGGCATGGCGTCGAGCACTTCGTTGCCGATCACCACGCCTTCAAAATGCTCTGGCAACGCGCTAAGCCAATTCACCTTCGATGCCAGTTCTGGCGCATCGGCTTTAATCGTCGCCCGCTGGCGTTGCTGCAATTCACCTGACAGATCCACGATCGCGTAGCTATCGAAGGGAACATCCAGCGCTTGAAGCGCGTTCAGCAAGCCGGCGGCGAGTTTCCCCGTGCCCGCGCCAAATTCCATCAAATTGCGCGTACCGCTGTCGCGTAAGGCTTGAGCGACTGGCCGTGCCAGCGTGGCCGAGAACAGCGGCGACATTTCCGGCGCGGTGACAAAGTCACTGCCATCGTCGCCGCGCTTGCCGAATTTCATCGAACCTCCGCTGTAATAGCCGAGGCCGGGCGCATAAAGGGCCAGTTCCATATACCGGCTGAACGGCAGCCAGCCGCCCGCCAACGCGATTTCCGCGCGAATGCGTTCTGTTAGCAACTCGGACTGCGCGAGCGCGTCGGGGCCGGGAGCAGGTAAACTGTCGGATTCGTGAGCTTTTGGATTCATTCCGGCATTGTAAATGAGCGTTTCTTCGTCCACTTCTCCAGATTCTTCCACGCCGAAAGCCCGCGTGGTGCTGATCACCGGCGCGGCTAAGCGCATCGGCCGTGGGCTGGCGCTCGGTTTCGCCGCGCGCGGCTGGGACGTTGCCGTGCATTTTGGCGGTTCCGAGGGCGAGGCGCAGGAAGTCGTCCAATCGATACGCGCCCTTGGCCGCCGGGCCGTCGCGCTGCACGCGGATCTCGGCGTGGAAAGCGACGTGGTGCGGCTGGTGCCGGCGTGTATCGACGCGTTCGGTGGTCTGCATTGCGTGGTGAACAACGCGTCGAGTTTTGTCGAAGATACGGCGCGCGACTTCAGCTACCCGCGCCTGCTCGAGATGATGGCGATCAACGTTGGTGCGCCATTGGCGTTGGCGCGTGCGCTGTACGACGCCACGCCCGATGCCGCCGTCGATGATGAAACCCAGCGCGGCTGCGTCATCAATGTGCTCGACCAGAAGCTGTACAACATGAATCCCGATTATTTGTCGTACACGCTGACCAAGGCGGCGCTGGAAAACGCAACCGTCGCGCTGGCTCAGGCGCTTGCGCCGAAGTTGCGCGTAGTCGGGCTGGCGCCGGGCCTCACGCTGCAATCCGCGGGTCAGACAGCCAGCGAATTCGAGGCCGCGCACAAGGTCACACCGTTGGGCCGGGCTTCGCGGGTGGAGGATGTGGTTGCCGCCGCTTGTTATCTCGCCGACGCGGCGGGCGTGACGGGCACGACGCTGGTAGTGGACGGCGGGCAGCACCTTGTGCCGTCGCCGCGCGACATCATGTTTTTGACCACCGGCCGCGCTCCAGGCGGCGGCGTTTAGTTGTCAATCTTAGTAAGTTAATCTGAATCACCAGGACATCACCATGCTTGCCGCACTTTCGCATCCCCGGCTGGCCGATTGCCGGCGGCTTTTTCTGCGCAATTACGAAGTGCGCATCAACATTGGCGTGCACGATTTCGAAAAGCAGGGCGAGCAGCGCGTGGTGATCAACGTGGAATTGTTCGTGCCGCTGGCGTTATCGACGCCGACAGAGGACAAGCTGCGCGAAGTCGTCGATTACGACTTCATGCGCTCGACCATCGCCAAGCGCGTAGGCAAAGGGCATATCCACCTGCAGGAAACGCTCTGCGATGACGTCGCTGCCGCGCTGCTCGAACATCCGAATGTGCGCGCGGTGGTGGTATCGACGGAAAAGCCGGACGTTTATCCCGACTGCGATGCCGTGGGCGTCGAAGTCTTTCGCATCAAAGAGGTGACAGCATGAGTTCGCTAACGGAAACGGAAGCGCTAGTGGTTCAGGAGACGGTATCCGTCCCGACAATGCGCGAACCGATGACGCGCCGCGAGCAGAAGCAAGCCTACGAGAACAACAAGTTGTTCAAGCGGCTGGCGCGCCAGGTGGGCGAGGCCGTCACCGACTACAACATGATCGAAGACGGCGACAAGGTCATGGTCTGCCTGTCCGGCGGCAAGGATTCGTACGCCATGCTCGAACTCCTGATGCGGCTGCGCGAACGCGCGCCGATCAACTTCGACATCGTGGCGGTGAATCTCGACCAGAAGCAGCCGGGGTTTCCGGAGCATGTGCTGCCCGAGTATTTGAGCAAGCTGGATATTCCGTTTCATATCGAAAATCAGGATACGTACAGCATCGTCAAGCGGCTGGTGCCGGAAGGCAAGACAACGTGTTCGCTGTGTTCGAGACTGCGGCGCGGGATCTTGTATCGCGTGGCGGGTGAGCTTGGGGCGACGAAAATCGCGCTTGGGCATCATCGCGACGACATTTTGCAGACGTTGCTGCTGAATATGTTCTACGGCGGCAAGCTGAAGGGCATGCCACCGAAACTGCAATCCGATGATGGCAAGAACATCGTGATTCGCCCGTTGGCGTATGTGAAGGAACGGGATCTGGAGAAATTCGCGGAGTTGCGCGAGTTCCCGATCATTCCGTGCAATTTGTGCGGCAGCCAGCCGAACCTGAAGCGCGCGGAAATGAAGGCGCTGATCCGCGATTGGGAAAAGCGTTTCCCGGGGCGCGTGGAGAATATGTTCAACGCGCTGGGGCATGTGGTGCCGTCGCATCTGATGGATCACGGGCTGTTTCCGTTCGCCGGATTGCGCACGACGGGTGTGGCGGACCCGGCTGGGGACATCGCGTTCGATGAAGACCCGTGTTCGACCGAAGCACCGTCGCAGACCATTTCGATTGTTCAGTTCGACGATATTTGAGATTGTGGGGTTGATCGCAAGCAAGCGCGCCAGTTGAGCGCGCTTGTTTTTTCGGAAGCCTGACATTACGCCGGCAAATGGCTTTCGGCATTGCTCAAATCGCATAAGACAATTGTCGATGATTTGTGAAATTAGTTTGCAATCCTTCTTAATGAGATAGACGTAGTGTTAGCTTGACCAGCTCCACGGCATTTCGCCGATAAAAAGAGCATGCATGCCGAAAGCTGATGTCCTCAACGAGAGCAAAAAGCTCGTATTTACTGCGCTCGGTGCGCTTTTCTTCGGCGCGGTGTTGTTCTCAACTGACAGCGTGGCTCAGTTGACGCCTGTTCCAATGTATTTGCCGGGGGGTGTAGTCCGCGTATATGCGCCGCTCCAATCCAGGTTTCGCAGGCCGCCGTCGGCAGAACTCCCTTTGCCGACGTTTCCCGGGGACCCGACACCTTCGTCGGCGCTTTATCCTGGTCAGCCGACACCCTGGCATCGGCAATCCACGGAAGATGACCCCGATCAAGTCCTGCCTGTGGGCGCTCAAGCCACACAACCCGCACAATCTGCGCAGGCGAGCAGCGCGTGCCAGCTCAAGCTCGAGGCGACGCTTCCGATGACAAAGGTATTGAGTCACTACACGGTGCCCGTCGATATCGACGGACATTCGTACCCGATGATGGTCGATTCGGGGGCCGAGCGTACGTCACTTGAGCCGGGCATTGCAGACAGCTTGCATCTTGCGGAGGACTCGGACCACGCGTCTGAGACGAAGGGTGTTGGTGGCAGTGTCGGGTATGAATACCCCCGGATTATCCCGTCGCTGAAACTCGGATCGTCGGAATGGATCGATCTGCGGGTGCTCGCTGTCTCGAGCGGCGCAGTGGCACCGGAGGCGCAAGCGTCTTCGCCGGTCGGCATTCTCGGTGCGAATGTTCTGAGCCGCTATGACGTGGAGTTCGACTTTCCCGGCCGCACCCTGTCGCTATACACCGCATCCGGCTGCATTGGCCGTTTCGCGCCGTGGCAAGGTGACTATCAGGCGTACTCCGCCGATAAAACCCGCGGCAATCGATTTATCCTGAATGTGGCGCTCAATGGGCATCCGCTGCGAGCCTATGTGGATACCGGCACGGATCTTTCGCTCGTGACAACAGCGGCCGCGGACTTGGCCGGCGTGGATTCTGTCGCGCTGGCACACGATCCTCAATCGTCCGGTTCAGGTTTTGGCGGCATGCGGATCGGTACTTACCGGCACAAGTTTTCGATGACCATCGGCATGGTGAACTATCCGAACGCGCCGCTGACAGTGGTGAACACAAGCTTCCAGGACGCGGGCATGCTGCTTGGCACGGACTTTATGAGGAACCGGCGGGTATGGCTATCGTATTCGACCGGTTGGGTGTTCATGCAAACCGTCGGCGACGAGAGTGATCCCGCAAAGGAACCGGGCGGCGCCGGCTTGTCGTTCAAACACTCATTTCATGTGCCTCGCAACAACGGGGCCGCGCGCCTGGTTGCGGCCGGAGTTCCGCAGTCGTAGGCGTTTTGCGCATCTTGCGTCGCTATCGCGAGATCGAAACAGTGTGTTGCAAGCCCGCCGAATCGTTGCTCAGCAAGGCCTCGCCGGGTTTTGCCGTCCATCGGCGCGTGCTATATTGGCGGCTCCCAACACTTTGACGAAGCTGACGCCATGAACATTGTGATTTTGGCGGCAGGCACGGGCAAGCGCATGCGTTCCGCCTTGCCGAAAGTCCTTCATCCCCTGGCTGGCCGGCCGCTCCTCTCCCATGTGCTCGACGTTGCGCGTGCGCTCAAGCCCACACGGCTTGTCGTCGTGATCGGACATGGGGCGGAACAGGTTCAGAAGGCAGTCGGCGCGCCCGACGTCCAGTTCGCCGTGCAGGATCAGCAACTGGGCACCGGCCACGCGGTTCAGCAAGCGCTGTCGCTGCTTGACCTTTCCGTGCCTACGCTCATTCTTTACGGCGACGTGCCGCTCACTCGCGTCAGCACGCTGCAACGCCTGGCCGATGCCGCGTCAGACGGCCGCTACGGTGTTCTGACGGTCACACTGGACGATCCGACCGGGTACGGACGCATCGTGCGTGATCCGACCGGCGCGGTGCTGCGGATTGTCGAGCAGAAAGATGCAAACGCCGACCAGCTCAAGATTGCCGAGATCAATACCGGCATTGTCATTACACCGACCGCGCAGTTGGGCGAATGGCTGGCATCGCTTAAAAACGACAACGTGCAGGGCGAGTTTTATCTCACCGATGTCGTCGAGCGCGCGCTCGAAGCCGGCATTGAAGTCGTCACGTCGCAACCGGACGAAGAGTGGGAAACGCTCGGCGTGAACAGCAAGCAGCAACTCGCCGAACTCGAGCGGATTCATCAGGGCAATGTTGCCGAGGCGCTGCTGGTTGCCGGCGTCACGCTGCTGGACCCCGCGCGCATTGATGTACGCGGCACGCTGACCTGCGGACGCGATGTGTCTATCGACGTGAATTGCGTCTTCGAAGGTGATGTGACGCTGGCGGATAACGTGAGCGTCGGCCCGAATTGCGTGATTCGCAATGCATCGATTGGCGCAGGCACGCGTATTGATGCGTTCACGCACATTGAAGGCGGCACGACCGGCGCGAACGTCGTGTTGGGACCGTATGCGCGCTTGCGGCCCGGCGCGGTGCTCGGCGATGAAGCGCACGTTGGCAACTTCGTCGAAGTGAAAAACGCGGTGTTCGGGCGTGGGTCGAAGGCGAACCATTTGAGTTATATCGGCGACTCGGATATTGGGGCGCGAGTCAATATCGGCGCGGGGACGATCACGTGTAATTACGATGGCGCGAACAAATTCCGCACGGTGATCGAGGACGACGTGTTCATCGGCTCCGATACCCAACTGGTTGCGCCGGTACGCGTGGGGCGTGGTGCGTCCATCGCGGCCGGGACGACCGTTTGGAAGGATGTCGCGGAAGACCAGCTCGTGCTGAACGAAAAAACTCAGGTCAGTAAGAGCGGTTACGTACGGCCGACAAAAAAGAAAGCTTGAACACTAAAGACTGCTCTGTCATGTGCCTGAGCGCGCGCCCTGGTGGCGAGCGGCAGGCATTTTCGAGCGATTCAAAAACAATCTGGAGAGGATGACGCCATGTGCGGAATTGTCGGCGCGGTTGCGCAACGTAACATCGTATCGGTGCTGGTCGAAGGTCTGCGGCGGCTTGAATATCGCGGCTACGATTCCTGCGGCGTAGCCGTGATTGCCGATGGCGAACCGAAGCGAGCGCGCAGCGTCGCGCGGGTGGCCGATCTCGCCGATCAGGTCCGCGATACGCATCTGGAAGGCGCGACCGGCATTGCGCACACGCGCTGGGCGACCCACGGCGCGCCAATCACCGACAACGCGCATCCCATCTTTTCGCGTAACGAACTGGCGCTGGTGCATAACGGGATCATCGAGAACTATGAGACCTTGCGGACCATGCTGCGTGGAAAGGGCTACGAGTTTGTCTCGCAGACCGATACCGAGGTCATCGCGCATTTGATCCACAGCATGTATCGCGGCGATCTGTTCCAGACCGTGCGCGACGCCGTGAAGGAGTTGCATGGCGCGTACGCCATTGCCGTGATCCACAAGAATCAGCCGCATACGGTTGTCGGCGCGCGGCAGGGGTCGCCGCTGGTGGTCGGCGTGGGCAATGGCGAGAACTTCCTCGCCTCCGATGCGCTGGCGCTTGCCGGCAGCACCGATCGTTTTGCGTTCCTCGATGAAGGCGATGTGGTCGAGATCACGCTGGACGGCGTGAAGATTGTCGATCGCGATGGAATGCCTGCCGAGCGTGAAGTGCGCGTGGTCGCGGCGTATGGCGGCGCGGTTGAGCTTGGGCCGTATCGGCATTTCATGCAGAAGGAAATTTTCGAGCAGCCGCGCGCGATCACCGACACGATTCCTCAAACCGATCGGTTCTCCGCTGAGTTGTTCGGGGCGGACGCGGCAGAAGTTTTCGCCGATATCGACAGCGTGCTTATTCTTGCGTGCGGCACGAGTTCGTATGCGGGCATGACCGCGAAGTACTGGCTTGAATCGGTTGCGAAGATTCCGACGCAAGTGGAGATTGCGAGTGAGTACCGGTATCGCGACTCGGTGCCGAATCCACGGGCTTTGGTGGTGGTGATCTCGCAATCGGGCGAGACCGCGGATACGTTGGCCGCGTTGAAGCATGCACAGGCGCTGGGGCATAAACACACGCTGGCGGTGTGCAATGTGGCTTCAAGTGCGATGGTCCGGTTAACGAAGCTCGCGTTTCTGACGCACGCGGGGACTGAGATTGGGGTGGCTTCGACCAAGGCATTTACGACGCAGTTAGTCGGGATGTTTGTGCTGGCCGTCACGCTTGGGACGCTGCGCGGGCATGTGAGTGAGAAGCAGGAAACGGATTATCTGACGCGATTGCGGCATTTGCCGGCGGCGCTGAATAGTGTGCTGGCGCTGGAGCCGCAGATCATCGCGTGGTCGGAAGAGTTTTCACGCAAGGAGAACGCGCTGTTTCTCGGGCGTGGACTGCATTATCCGATCGCGCTTGAAGGTGCGTTGAAGCTCAAGGAGATTTCTTATATTCATGCTGAGGCTTACCCGGCTGGGGAGTTGAAGCATGGGCCTTTGGCGCTGGTGACTGAGGCGATGCCGGTGGTGACGGTCGCGCCTAATGACACGCTGCTGGAGAAGCTGAAGTCGAATATGCAAGAGGTCAGGGCGCGAGGCGGCGAGCTTTATGTTTTCGCGGATTCCGATACTCGTATTGTTAGCGAGGATGGGATTCACGTTATAAGGATGCCTGAGCATTATGGGCTGCTGTCGCCCATTCTTCATGTTGTGCCGCTGCAGTTGCTGGCTTATCACACGGCTTGTGCGAGAGGGACGGATGTGGATAAGCCAAGGAATTTGGCGAAGAGCGTGACGGTGGAGTGAGGGGGCTTTTGATTTGAAAGAATAAGGCCGGTCGCTTTGACCGGCCTTAGCATGACCGATGAACTCAACAACATGAAGCCGCTGGTGACGCAGCGGCTTTTTGCTGAATGCATGTATCCGGCCTGGTTGAGCGAGGCTCTTTAGGCTCACGGTCTCCGCCACCTTGTTGAGTGTGATTGGAGGCAAGGTGGTGGTGCCCGGATGGAACAAAGACGAGACGCTTGAGATTTGAATCAATGAGTCAGTGGCCGTTCGGGATACCTCGTGGTTGCGCTGCTACGAATGTCTGCTGACAAGAAAATCAGATGAGTCTTCTCGACCCACAGCGGTCCCGTCAATTTTCTCGCAAGCGGCCATTCGCCTCGCCGACGAAAGAAACACTTGCTCGCTGGAATCACGGCATGTCCCACAACCGCGTTTTCTCGCGGCAGATGAAATAGGGCAGTCGCAAGTATCGCTGATACGGAGGTCGCAACGGATACCCTTTGCCTAGATTGCGTCCTGCGTAACATCGGAATGCCACGCTTCGAACAAGAAACTTGGTGCGGCACGCCTGATACGCCCGGCATTCACCTGGGAGAACAAAATTGCAAAATTTGTAAGCAAATTAACGCTTTACCTATGGATCAGGCGCAGCTTGGATCTCGCTCCAATACTATTAGGACTATTGATAATTAACGGCCGCCGCAATGCTGCCGAAGCGATGGCGAGCTATCTGTCGTTCGATGACACGGAATGTCGGCTCGCTTTGAAGAACCGCCAGTGTTCCTTTTGCCAATGAGCAGAGAGCGGTCACCCTCTCCCCCACGAATCCGGTGGCCATGACAATTTCGCAGCTAATCGCCATCGCCAACAGTTGTTATTGACCAGCCGCCGGCGACACTACGCTCGGTCGCGCCAGCGAATTGTTGTTTGGCCAAACGGTGGGCGCGGGCGTCGTGCCATTCACGCTATTTGGCACCCCTGAGTTTGCCGATCCGGCGGGCTTTCCGCTGTCCGAGTTGGTAGTGCCTGGCGTGCCATAGCCGCCCGCTGCACTGACGGGCGACGTTACGCTCGGTCGCGCCAGCGAGTTGTTGCTCTGGGCATAAGCGGCGCCTGACAACGTGAGTGCAGCGACGGCCGCGATCAATGTACTGGTTGCCTTGTTCATGACACCATCTCCTTGATTGGATCGGAATTCCGATGTAAATAACGCGTCTATATTGTAGAAAAGCGGTTGCTTATAATTAAGCGCGTTCTTCGCAAGGGTGAATTGCTATTTTTGGAGCTACCCTGACGGGCGAGCCCAATACATGGAGTACGTCGAACGTCTCGCACACGAGAGGCATCGATTCATCCAATACACGACCGATCCGAAGACACTCGTCAGAGAAGAAACGCCAGTGCTCCGTGCGCAGCAACGTTGATGACAGACGAGCCACCGTGTCAAGGAGCGTAATCAGCTTCGCGGCGGAGCCGGAGCAACAATATCGTCTGCGGCGACGACGGCGTTCCTTCCACTCCTTTTGGCCTCGTACAGCGCCAGATCAGCTGAATTGATCAATTGATCTAGTGACGATGGACGTGAGTGTCGACCGGTCGCGCACCCAATACTGACCGTGAAATGTGGAATTGCCTCGGATGGTACGGTCAGCCGACCACGCTCAACTTCCTGGCGTATAGCTTCAGCGATCTGAACTGCTCCCGTTTTTTCCGTATTGGGCAGCACGACAACAAACTCTTCCCCGCCATATCGCGCAGCGAGATCGCCAGGGCGACGCACGTGTCGATTGATACACTCTGCGAGACGTTTCAGTGCAATATCACCTTGAGCGTGACCGTGCTCGTCATTGTATTGTTTGAAGCTATCCGCATCGACGAACAGCAGCGACAATGAACCATTGCCGCGCTGCAGTCTTCCCCACTCGTTTTCGAGGGCATGGTCGAGAGCACGACGGTTCTTGAGCCCTGTAAGCGGGTCGGTTTGCGTTAACTCCTTGAGCAGTACCTGAGCCTTTGCGTGGTCCCGCAATGCAAAAGCAAGGAGCCAGACCACCGTGCAGAACGCAAGGCTGACAGACGACGCTGAGATTCCGACTATCCATGACAATCGCTTCCAGGAGGCCAGCACGTCGCTTTCCGCCGGCGCGATAACGGCGATAAGCGGCGTCCCGGGAACCCGCTGAAATGTATATAGGCGCACAACCCCGTCCGAGATCGAGGGAGCAGCATAGAACCCGGAATCATGGTTCACCATACGCGGAAACGTCAGTGACTTATCCAGATTGACCGGTCTGGCATGGCTGAATGGGGGATTTCTGGCCACCAGCGTGCCGTCCGTGCGAACGATCGCAGTGACACCGTTTGGCCCCACGTCTAGTTTTGCAAGCAATTGCTTAAAGTATTCGACGTCAATGGCAACAATCGCCACTCCCCCGAACGAACCGTCGGGCCGGTTCATCCTTCGCGTCATCGCAATTGACTGCGCATCTGGCCGCGACCGCGCCCGGTAGACTGATGACACATAGAGGCCAACATTCGCCGACTGGCGATGCGCAATGAAATAGTCACGGTCGCTGAAATCCCAGGTATGGGAGCTCGAGCAGCAGCCGTCGATCAGACGACCCCGGTCATCTGTGATCCCCATGCCGGTGACATACTCGGCAGCGGTCCGATCAAACAGCAATTCGTGACGTAGGCCCGGATCGATAGTTTGGATGGCGGGCTTGTTCAGCAACGCGACCAGAGCGCGAAGGGAATTATCAGACGTTTCAATAGTCCGGGCGATGTTGCTGACCAAGACAGCCGTGACGTTTCGGGACGTTTCATGAGCATGGTCGACAGCAGCGTCACGAGAGGCGAGAAGTGTGACCAGGCTGATTGCAATCACGACCACTGCCAGTAGGCTACCTAGCACACCGACAATCATAGGATGTCGGCCTGCGAGAACAGCCAGTTTTCCGGTGGTAATAGAAACAGACACGTTAACGTTGTGGTGAGTGCACTCGGTCCGAAGGTCGTCGTCCCACAATCGTGGCGACATTATCGACTCGGTGTAGGGGTTCTGCGGCAACGGACTGCCCGAGTGTCGTGGATAGGCGATGACCGGGTTTACGGCACAGAAAGTAAAAAATAGAGGCCCCGGCTCCTCCGAAGGGCATTTTTTACTGCATCAGGCTATCCGCCATGAATCAGCTAACCCTATGTAATGGAGTGATTTCCGGCCGAAATTTTCCGCATGGAGATCCGCCAGAATAGTCGCCTCAAGCGCGGCCGAATGTCCATTCAAAGCTATGACGGGGCTCGCAAGCCGAACCGCGAATCGTGCACGGGCGGATCTTGTCAAGCTGAGCATCGTGCATTCGAGAACGCCCAAAGGCCCCGTCGAACTCGCGTAACCAACCACGTTGTTCCGATCTCTGTTCTCGCGGCTATGGCCCGAAGCGGAAGCCAATACGCCTGAGAAACGAGGGCCATTGACATTCGTTGCCATTCACCAACCACCAACAACAGCCCGTCTATGCAGCAACCTCGTTAAACTACAAATGTTGTCAACCTAACGAGGCTTGTTTCGTGTCGTCCAATTTCGAAGACCTGGTTTTATCGATACGTGCGAAGTTTCCCGAGCTCAGCCCGCAATTCCAGGCGGGCGCCGGTTTCCTGCTGAACTTCCCGGACGAGGTCGCCGTTCTGTCAATGCGGAAGGTGGCCGAGCGAGCTAACGTCCAACCTGCAGCTCTCGTGCGGTTATCGCAGCAACTGGGCTTCCCTGGCTGGAACGAGCTTCGGGAAATATTCGTCGCGCGTGTTCGTACCCGGCCGGAAGCGCTAACGTCCAAAGCCCGCGCGCTAGTCAAAGGCGGCTCGGGCGAGTCGCTAGTTCAAGAACTTGCGATCGCGCAAAGCCACAACCTCGAAGTCACGTTCGCGCAGAACGGCACGAAGATCGTCGAGGTCGCGAAGATGCTGCGCAAAGCGCCCCACGTCCACGTGGCGGGATTCCGCTCGTGTTATCCAGTCGCGTTCGGCCTTGTCTACGGTTATCGGCTATTCCGGTCATCGGTGAGCCTGGTCAACGGCGAGGCCGGCACGCTGGAAATGCAGCTACGCGGTATGGCCAAAGGGCACGCGACCGTCGTAACCAGCTTCGCCCCGTATTCGGCGGAAGCCGTGCGCGTCGCGCAAGCGGCGAAGGAGCAGGGCTGCAAGCTTGTCGCCATCACCGACAGCGCCGTGTCACCCCTCGCCCTCAACGCCGATCACGTGCTTATCTTTTCGCACGAGAGCCCGTCCTTTTTTCCGTCGCTCGTCGCGGCATCCGCGATAGCCGAGTCGCTGGTTGCTCATCTGCTTGCACTCGAAGGACGATCGGCCGTCGAATTGCTGGAAGAAGCCGAATCCGCGCTCCACGCGAAGGGCGCTTACTCGTCGTAAGCCTTGTTCCAGAGCGCGGAGACGCAAAGCTCCCAGCCGCTGCGTCAACGTGCGCTCAGTTCTCCCAGCCATCAGAATTTCATCTAATCGCTCTAAAAGCCCCGCGATATCCGCGTTGACAACATATGTTGTAACGATGGAGAATGAAGCATCGCATGTTACTGAGCGTTTGATGTTGTCGTCACCTGACCTTCATGCAGGAGGAGGGTGTTGGCAAGCAAGGCGAACGTCCGCTCAGAACCTTTATTCTCCAAGTGACGATCACCCGTCATCGTCGCAAACGTCGAGGTCAGAATGACAACCGTTTTTCATCGCGCCCCGCGAGCAAAACTCCCTATTGCAGTTGCCGGCGATGGAATCGAAATCATCGACTCGGAGGGTAAGCGCTACATCGACGCATCCGGCGGTGCCGCTGTATCGTGTCTCGGCCACAGCAATCAACGTGTCATCGACGCCATCAAGCGGCAGGCGCAGCAGCTTCCCTACGCTCACACTTCTTTCTTCACGACGGCAGTTGCCGAAGAGCTATCGGATCGCTTGATCGCGGACGCGCCCGCGGGCTTGGGCCACGTGTACTTCACATCCGGCGGCTCTGAAGCGATAGAAGCCGCCCTCAAGCTCGCGCGGCAATACTTCGTCGAAAAGGGTCAGGGCCAGCGGCGTCATTTCATCGCGCGTCGCCAGAGTTATCACGGCAATACGCTCGGTGCGCTCGCTATCGGCGGAAACGCCTGGCGTCGTGAGCCATTTCTTCCGATCCTCATTGAAGCCCACCATGTGAGTCCCTGCTACGCGTATCGCGAGCAGCGCGCCGATGAAACCGAGGAAGCGTTCGCACAACGCCTGGCCGACGAACTCGAGTCAAAAATCCTGGAACTCGGCGGCGATACGGTCGCAGCTTTCGTCGCCGAAACGGTTGTGGGCGCGACCGCGGGCGCGGTGCCGCCGGTGCGCGAATACTTCAAGAAAATCCGCGCCGTGTGCAACAAGTACGGCGTATTGCTGATCCTGGACGAAATCATGTCCGGGATGGGGCGTACCGGCCACCTGTACGCCTGCGCAGAGGACGGAGTCACACCGGACCTTCTGACGATCGCGAAGGGCCTGGGGGCCGGTTACCAGGCGATTGGAGCGACGCTGGTCAGCGACGAGATCTACAACACCATTGTCAACGGCTCCGGTTTCTTCCAGCATGGGCACACGTACATCGGCCACGCGACGGCTTGTGCGGCAGCACTGGAGGTCCAGCGGGTCATCGCGGACGAGAAGTTGCTGGACAACGTGCAGGCAAGAGGCGAGCAGCTTCGTGGCTTGCTCCGCGCTCACTATGCAGATCATCCGTTCATCGGCGATATTCGTGGCCGGGGCTTGTTTATCGGCGTGGAGCTGGTGCGGGACCGGGCATCGAAGACTCCATTCGATGCAAGCAAGAAATTACACGCCGTGATCAAGAGCGAAGCAATGAAGCGCGGCCTGATGGTCTATCCGATGGGCGGTACGGTTGATGGCATGATTGGCGACCACGTGCTTTTGGCGCCGCCGTTCATCGCGACGGCGGGGCAAATCGATGCAATCGGCGCTCGCTTGACTGATGCCATAGACGGGGCATTGACGGCAATCGGTGCAATGAGCGCTCGCTAAGCGACAATCAAACCCTGGACAACCCATGACCCATCGCCTTCCGAATTTCGATATCGCTAACGCCACAGACGAGCAAAAGACCGTTCTTCAAAGCATCCTGACCGGTCCGCGCGGCAACTTGAACGGCCCGTTCCTGGGATGGATTCATAGCCCGGAATTGGCTGATCACGCGCAACGGCTTGGCGCGTTTTGTCGATACAAGACGGGCTTGTCACTGCGCTTGTCGGAGCTGGCGATTCTCGTCACCGCCGCGCGATGGCAATCGCAAGGGGAGTGGTTCATCCACTATCCCATCGCGTTGGATGCGGGCGTTCCAAAGGCGGTCGCCGATGCCATCCAGCAAGGCGAGCGTCCCACCTTCGACGACGCCGACGACGCGCTCATCTATGAATTCGCCACCGAGCTATACGAAACCAGGCGAGTATCGGACAAGACGTTCGCAGCAGCCGTCGCACGTTTCGAGCATGTGGTCGTCATCAATCTCGTCGGATTACTCGGCTACTACGCGTTGGTCGCCATGACCCTGAACACGTTCGGCATGCGCGCCGAAGGGCAGACCACACTGCCGTTCCCGGAATAACGCGGTCCAAATAAAAGAGCCACCTTCGTAAAAGAAGGTGGCTTTTTCACGCCCTACAAATATTCACTCTAAAGCGGTGTCGTTCGGATTGGCGTACAGCTTTTGAAGGCTGTCGCTCATCGGGAAATCAAAGCTGATGTTCTTCGGCGGCACCGGCTTCATGAACCATTTGCCGTACATGGTTTTGATTTCCGGTCCCTTCATGACTTCGCTCATGGTGTCGTCCACCAGCTTCTTGAACTCGGGGTCATCCTTTCTCAACATGAAGCCATAGGCTTCGGAAGACTGCGGCGTGCCGACCAGCACATAGTCCGAGGGATTGCTCGTCAGCGAGCGCGTACCTGCCAGAAGCACGTCGTCCATCATGTATGCCACCGCCCGGCCGGTTTCCAGCGTCAGGCGGCCCTCGCCATAATCCTTCGCGCTGATGATCTGCATGTTCATCTTTTTCTCCTCATTCATCTTGCGGAGAATTCGCTCAGACGTGGTTCCCTGATTCGTGACGACGGTCTTTCCCGCGAGGTCCGGGAAGTCCTTGATGCCTGAATCCTTGCGCGTCAGCAGGCGAGTTGTCGCAACAAAGAACGTGTCAGAAAACGTGACCTGAGCCTGCCGCGCCTTCAGGTTCGTGGTGACGCCGCATTCGAGATCGATCGTGCCGTTCTGCACCAACGCAATCCGATTCTGCGACGTGACCGGGATGAACCGTACCTTGAGGTCAGGCTTCTTGATCTTCGCCTTCACCGCGTCAATTACCTTGTTGCAGATATCTTGCGAGAAGCCGATGACCTCATTGTTGGCATCGATATAGGAGAAAGGGACTGAAGTTTCCCGATGCCCGATTGCAATCGTATTGGCAGCCTGGATCTTGCCCAGGGTGGTTTGAGCATCCTGCGCGAAGACGCCCGTGGATACAGCGGCCATCACGGCGGCTGAGAGCAATGCGTACCGGTTCATGACATTCCTCAGTGTTTCCGTTGATTATCGATAGCGCTTCGCAGCACCGATAACCATATGTTGCCATATCAAAATAAATTACAACATATGTTAACTACTGAGGGTTGAGGTGTTGTCAGGAGATGAGGCCAGCCGGTTTGTGGTTGAGGCGAACGAAAATTTGATTGGGAGCGTTTTGCGACCGCGGTTGGGTTTGCGTCGCATCGCGTCGCGGGGAAGTCGACGCCGTGGGTCATCGCATTCAGACGGCGCGCTCATAAAAAAGGCAGCTTCAAGTCACCATGCGCATCCATGTCTTATGGTTTTCAATGGATTGATATGTATACATAGTAATAGTTAACAAGCATCGATCGTTTCTGTGGATAAGCGATCAATCTTCCTTCCGATCAACGCTCTAGCGAACAGGTAACTCGCGTACGAAGTGGGGAGTGCGTCGGTGGGCGAAGGATAACTTCTGGCGTGTTATGCACAGCACCCGAGTTATCAAGGTTTCGCCCACAGGTCTTCACTGAGTTATGCAGGAGTTATCCAGAGCTTTGCGTGCAAACATCGCCTCAGGCATGAAGCTGCACGAGCGCTTCCCGGTTCACCACCACAATCTGGCTGGTCGGTGCGGGCGGGGTGGGCGCGCTGCTGTTGCCGCGCCGTCCCGGATCGGCGACCATGCCGATAGTGACTATCGAACAACGAGGTGACGCATGAAGGACGAGGTGATTGCATTTCTAGGGACCGGCCTGATGGGCGAGCCGATGGCGCGTAATCTGCTGGCGGCCGGATATGGCGTGCGAGCCTGGAATCGCTCGAAAGAGAAAGCTTCCGCGCTCGCAGAAAAAGGGGCCGTAGTCTGCGACACGCCGGCAGACGCCGCTCAAGGCGCGAACGTGCTGATCTGCATGCTGAGCGATGGTCCGACCTGCGACGCTGTCGTATTCCACGACAAGACCGTCCTCGCTGCGCTCAGCGCCGGCGCAACGGTGATCGTGATGAGTTCGATCCCCGTGGAGACCGCCGTTGAACAGTCGCGAATGAGCGCCGAGCGTGGTTTCCGCTATCTCGACGCGCCGGTGTCAGGCGGCCAGCAAGGCGCGATTGATGCAACGCTCGCGATCATGGCCGGCGGCGAACTGGACACCTTCGAGGCCGCTCGCGAACTGCTTGCTGCGATGGGGCGGCCGGTGCGCGTGGGCCCCGCCGGAACCGGGCAGCAGACCAAGCTCGCGAATCAGTTGATCGTCGCAAACACGATTGCAGCCGTTGCTGAGGCGTTGCTGTTTGCGGAGCGTGGCGGCGCGGACCCGGCGAAGGTCATCGAAGCACTCGCTGGCGGATTTGCCGATTCGCCGATTTTGCGCATGCACGGACAACGCATGATTGACGAATCGTTCGCTCCCGGCGGTGCCGTGAAATATCAGTTGAAGGACACGCGGACCGCATTGGCGCGGGCGCGGTCGCTCGGGCTGGAGTTGCCGGTGGCGCACATTGTGGACGCACTGTTCGCTTCAATGGTCGAGCACGGCGACGGCGATCTCGACCATAGCGCGCTCATCCGCGAGATCCGGCGGGAGAACAACTTGTCGGTGAGCCGTAAAGACAGTTGAGCGCATGGGCACGCGCCAGACTGTTTTCAGCATCCCGCCATCGACGAAATAAGTCGATCCCACGCTATGGCTCACACGCTCCGAGCGCAGGAAGACGATAAAGCTCGCCAGCTCGGCGGCCGTAGCGAAGCGGCGGATAGGCGGGTGCTCGTCGTTTAGGTGCTCAAGCTGTCTTCTTCAGCGAGCTTCGAATTGCGGCAAGCCAGAGGCCAACCGCGTGCGCACCGGGATCGGGGAAACCTAGCGCACGATCGCCCACGTAACTGGAACGTCCGAGCCGTGGTGTCATCGACGCCGTTTGCGCCGCGCCTGACGTCGCTGCATCGACGGCTGCTTTTAGTGCTTCGTCCGTATCGATACCGCCTTTCGCAAGCGCGTTTTGAAGAGCAACGGCTGCCGGATGCAACGCATCGACCATCGTTCGATCGCCGGGATGCGCGCCACCCAGCGCCGTCACGCCATCGACAGCCGCAGTGAACGCCGCCGACCAATCCTTGACGCCGGACTCACCGGACTGTTCGATGACCGCTGCCGCGCGTAACAACATAACCGCGTAGAGCGGCCCCGATGTGCCGCCCACCACGCGCCGGATGGTGGCGGACATGGTCCGCAGCACGGCCCCCGGTGCGGTCTCCGAGGGGTAGGTATCGATCTCGTGGAGGATGCTCCGGGCTGCGCGTGACAGGCTGATGCCGAGATCGCCGTCGCCCACGCGCTGATCCATCTCGGTCAGGACCGGTTCGGCTTCGAGAAGGCACGCGCATACCGCTTCGATAACCCGTCGCAACGAGGAGTCATGCGAGAGCCGTGCGCCGCTAGTTGTGACCGGCGCGACAGGTGCAGGCTTAACCGATGCCTGCGCGACGCGGCCGCTCAACGCGGGCCATGCTGTGGTCTGCGCGGTGGCGTCTAGCCATGCGAGCCGTTGATTGTCCACGCGCAATAACGTGAGGGAAATGCCGGCCATATCGAGCGCGCTCAGGAACGTGCCCGACCAGGCACGCTCGACGTGAACCTTATGTTCGCGAAGGTAGCGCAGCGCCGATCCCGCAACAATGCTCAGTTCGCTCGACGGCGTGCCGCCCAGATTGTTCACGAGCAACGCGACGCGGTCATCGGGCTTCAATGCAAGATCGTCGATGATCTTCTCTAGGAGGCGCCCGACAATCTGCTCTGCCGGTTCGAGCGCGCCGCGCTGCACGCCGGGCTCGCCATGAATGCCGAGACCCCATTCGATTTCATCATCGGCAAGTTCGAAACCCGGCTTGCCCGCTGCCGGCACCGTGCACGGCGTAAGGGCTACGCCCATGGTGCCAAGTGCTGCGGCCGTGTCGCGCGCAATCCGCGCTACTTCGCTGAGCGGTCGGCCCTCGGCGGCAGCGGCGCCCGCGATCTTGTGCACGAACACGGTTCCGGCAAGACCGCGCCGGCCGGCGTGCTCGCCGTGCGCTGACAGAGCAACATCGTCGGCAACGATCACCATTTCGACCGCAATGCCCTCGGCCCGCGCGATCTCCGCGGCAAGGCCGAAATTGAAGCGGTCGCCCGTGTAGTTCTTGACGATGAGAAGCACGCCTTCGGGACCAGCGACTGCGCGGATGGCATCGAGGACGGCATCGGTCGAGGGCGACGTGAAGACCTCGCCAGCGACCGCCGCGCTGAGCATGCCCGGACCCACGTAACCGCCGTGAGCGGGTTCGTGCCCCGAGCCGCCGCCCGAGATCAGGGCCACTTCGCCGCGTGCTGCTGCGGCCTCGGCGTCTGCGCGCACGATGATCGTGCTGCCCTGCAGCAACGACAAGCCGGGGTTGAGCGCGGCGAGTCCGTCGAGCATGTCGGGCACGACCGCGGAGACGTCGTTGATGAGCTTTTTCATGTCAGCCATCCTCCTTGGAAACCTGGAAATCGCCGGCTCTTCGGTGCGAGCCCTTCGCGGTTGGGAGACATGATAGATGGCCTGACTGCATCGCGCTTTTGCGTTCTTCAATCGCGCATGTCGGTCGAGAAGTCAGTCGAGAAATCCGGTCGCGCGTTGCTGGAGCATGGCCCTGAAGTCATCGAGCCAACCAATGGACAGCCGCCAGCTCTGCCAATACAGATCGACGTCGATATGCGCGCCCGGCACCATTTCAATCAGCTCGCCCGATGCGAGCGCCGGCCCGATCATCTGCGTGGGGCACATGCCCCACGCCATCCCGGACAGGCATGCACGCAGATAACCTGCTACGTGCGGAATCAGGTGCCTTGGCGGATCGAGATCGGCACGCGTGATCCGTCGCATGAAGCGTTTTTGCATCTGATCTTTTGGATTGAAGTCGACGCGCGGCGCGTGACGCAGCGCATCGCGCGTGACCCCCGCGCTGAAGTGCCGGTCAAAGTACGCGGGTGAGCAAACGGGCAGGTAGCGCATGCGCCCCAGCTTGGTCGAGCGGCATCCTTGCACCGGTTCGGCCTGCGTGGTGACTGCACCTTGAACGCTGCCGTCGCGGAGTTGTTGCGCCGTGTATTCCTGATCTTCGATAACCAGGTCGAGCAGCATTTCCCGCTCGGCGCAGAAGCCGGAGATGGCGTCGATGAACCAGGCGCCGACGCTGTCGTCGTTGACCGCCATGCGAAACGTCGGCCACTTTCCGGCGCGCATGCCCGGCAAGGTCGGCATTTGCCCGCCCAGTTCTGTTTCGAGACGCTGCACGCGTTCTATATGACGGCAAAGGAGCGCGCCCGGAGGCGTGGCAATACACGGCTGCCCACGCTTCACCAATACGCTCCCGACTCTTTCTTCCAGCAGTTTCACCCGCTGTGAAACGGCTGATGGCGTCACATTCAGTTCCCGCGCGGCACGATCGAACGAGCCGAGGCGCACCACGGCTCCGAGTGCATCGAGCAAGGCGTAATCTAACATTAGGAAAATTTAACTCACATTAGGAAAGTTAGCTTCTTTTAAGCATTGACGAAGGGCAGACTACGCCTGTTGATCGTGCCCGTCCACCGGCCTTTTTAGCGGACCAGGGCTGCGGTTGCCGCCCGTGCGCGTCTCGCTATCCGCTGCAAAGACAGCTACTTTTCCCGGAAAAACTCATGGCTCCATCGCCGTTTCAACTCGAGCGTTATTTCGCTGTTCACGAATTCACCGCGCACTACCTGCTGTGCAGTTCGGACCCGGAATCCATGTCGATCGCGGACCTGCTTGCATTCGAACCCGGCGCTGTAGAAGGTCTTGGCAGCTTGCGTCTGGGATACACCGAATATCCCGGTGCTCCTGAACTTCGGCGAGAACTTGCGACGTTGTACGAATCAATCGATATGGACAACCTGATCGTGCATACGGGCGCGCAGGAAGCCATTTTCTCGTTCGTCCATTCAATGCTCAAGGCAGGCGATCATATGATCGTCCACATGCCCGGTTATCAATCGCATTACTCGATCGCTGAAGCGGCGGGTGTTTCGGTGTCGCCGTGGCTTGCACGCGAATCGGAGAATTGGGCTCTGGACCCCGACGAATTGGAGAAGCTCGTCAGGCCGGAAACGAAAGCGTTGCTGATCTGCGCCCCGCACAATCCGACCGGTTATCTGCCTGAGCGCAAGCGGTTTGAAGCGATCGTCGATTTCTGCCGGCAACGCGGTCTTTGGCTATTCAGCGATGAGGTCTATCGCGGGCTGGAGCATGATCCCGCCGCGCGTTTGCCTGCAGCCTGCGATCTCTATGAGAAAGCGATATCGCTTGGGGCTTTATCGAAGTCGCATGGCTTGGCGGGACTGCGCGTTGGCTGGGTCGCCACCCGGGACCGCGATGTGCTCGCGGCCATGAGCACGTTCAAGGACTACCTGACCATCTGCAATAGCGCGCCCAGCGAGTATCTCGCGGCCATTGCCGTGCGTCACACCAGCGAGTTGGTTGAACGCAATGCGTCGATTGTCAGAAATAACCTCGCCATCCTCGATACCTTCTTCGCCCGTCATCACGAGATTCTGGAGTGGCGCCGGCCGTCAGCGGGGACGGTTGCCTTCCCGCGCCTGAAGGGCGGAGGAGCAGAGCGTTTCTGTGCCGAACTCCTCGAGCGTACCGGCGTGCTTCTGCTGCCCAGCACGCTGGTTGATCACGGCAACGAACATGTCCGGATTGGTTTTGGCCGCCGAAATATGCCCGAAGTCCTGAAAATATTTGAGAACTATTTGCGCGAGCGCGGTACGAAGTAGAACCACTGGAGAAGAGCCGACCGGCCCAAGTTTGTCGACTTATCTCCTCCCGGGGCGAGTGCCGGCGCACACTGGTGCTTTACCCTTGCCGATTCACTCGCACACTAAGGTGCTATATCGCTAAGACTCACAGACTACAAATCACGGAGTACAAAATATGAAGTGGCTACTTGTATTGCTTGCAGCGTTGGTTGGATACAGCGCACATGCTCAAAGCACTGACCCGAAGCAGACCACTAACTCCTACTCATCACCGCGGTTCACTCGCGATACCACGGAGGACATCAACGTGCAGATGGAAACGGATCACCAAACAGGTTGCCGTTATCTGATTGCAGAAGGCCAGGGCATCACACCGCTTCTAAAGAGTAACGGCACGCCCGACTGCAACGCGCCAACACGCGGTCAGCAATAGCGGGCACGCGGCCTTGCGAGGTCCGTGCCACCGGGGCAGGTCGGAAAAGCAGGAGAGGCGGCGAAATACGCTGCCGTGTGGGGGCAAGCGGCGGATTCATCTGCATATTCCCGCGACATCTGCATGGCGCCCGGATAGATTCAATTGGGGGGACGCCCGTCTGAACCGCCAAGGATGCTGATTATTCCGCCAGCGGTAGTACAGGTCACCGCCACCGAACATTGGAGGAATCGGAACGCATACGACCACGCTGTCGTTCCCGGACCACTGGGCGCGCGCCATCCATCGGAATGCTTTTGCGTGGCGGTATCCCGATAGCGGCGCACAGCACGATCTCATGGCGTTACAAAGTGACGGGTGCCAAATTCTCTTGCGATGTTCATTCCACGCGGGAAAAATCCGCCACGGCACACTGCTGCCGCTTGCGATGCCCGACGGAATCCGGCCCGCTTGTCACCGAGAACTCTCCCGTCCTGCCATTCGCACTGAATGCGATATATCACCGAGATCTCACGGCGACGATATCCCCGTGAGTCGCGAGTGAACCGATCCCAACACCGCATTGGCTTGTCACGCGCGGGCCGCGAAGGTGGGTCCACCGTCGATCGTTTGTGCAAACCCCCAACACACTCATGCTCTTTTGCCAGCAAAGTCGGGGTGTGTACGAAATTCGCCCGTTCGAGACAGTGGCTCTGAAACAGCGGGGCGCTGCAAATGCGCATATCCATTCGTTTTTGTATTGATTGGTGGGTCCGGAATCCACAATAATCGTGAAAAATAGAATTTTTGCTTTGTCTTATCGCATGTTTTATTTATTATCTGACCTTCCGGATTGTGGGCGCCAAGCATCTCCGGACTGCGTGCGTGACGGTTTTTGGAGCTTTGTTTTGGAAACATCGGGCAGAATCCAATTGCAGACTGTCATTTTCGCGTGGTAAAAGGAGTCTGCAACGCTTGGCCGTGTTTCGGCCGGTGGCGCTACCAAACGGAATTACGTCTCTTCTAGGAAAATCAGCAAATGGCAACAGGTATTGTGAAGTGGTTTAATGATGCGAAGGGTTTTGGCTTCATCACGCCGGACGGCGGTGGCGATGACCTCTTTGCGCATTTCTCCGAGATCCGCTCGGAAGGCTTCAAGACGCTGCAGGAAAACCAGAAAGTAAGCTACGAAGCGAAGCAAGGCCCGAAGGGTCTGCAAGCATCGAACATTCAGCCGCTGTAATTCGTTACAGCCCAGCTTGATTGCATGAACCGAATGGCCCGCTTAGGCGGGCCATTTGTTTTTTGCGGCACGAGGACGGGCCTTGGACGCCGTGAGCGTCCGTTCCTGGGGATCGCCAGGCCCCCATTGGCCCCATAGCGGCCCCAAAATCAGCCCAGCAGCCCGTCATCAAGGCGCGTCGATAGCCATGGGTGCCGGGGCAACCGCCGTGACCCTCTCGGGAAAGAGCCGCGGATATAGCGCGCCCGCAATGCACGCCCCAACAATGGGCGCGACCCAGAAAAGCCAGAGTTGCCCCAACGCGGCGCCACCGGCGAACAGCGCTGGTCCGGTCGAGCGTGCCGGATTGACCGAGGTATTCGTCACCGGAATGGATATCAGGTGAATCAGCGTCAGGCACAGCCCGATGGCGAGCGGCGCGAAACCGGAGATGGCACGTCCGTCGGTCGTACCGAGAATGACCATCAGGAAGAAAAACGTCATCACGACTTCGCAGATCAGGGCGGCAGTCATCGAATAACCGCCGGGTGAACGCGCTCCGTATCCATTCGATGCAAATCCGCTGGCAGCCGCGTCGAATCCGGGCACGCCGGACGCAATCAGATACAGCGCGAACGCCCCAAGGGTCGCGCCAACCACCTGCGCAACAACATAAGGCGCGAGGTCTCGGACGGGAAAGCGGCCCGCAACCGCGAGGCCAACGCTAACGGCCGGATTCAAGTGGCAGCCCGATATGTGTCCAAGTGCGTAAGCCATGGTCAGAACGGTCAATCCGAACGCTAGCGCGACCCCTGCAAATCCAATTCCCGCCCCGGGAAATTTGGCCGCGAGAACTGCACTGCCACATCCGCCAAGTACTAGCCAAAACGTGCCAAACATTTCCGCGGCAAGACGTTGTTGTAATCGCATGATGTGCCATCCAAGATTGGTAACGGTTTCAATACGAAGTGGCCAGACCGCGCTAACTGACAATTGCGCTTCATGAAAAACTTTGTTTTTTATAGTCGATCCTGTTTGCGCTTTTGTTTAGAGTTGCGGGTCTGGCCGGCTCTTGAGGCAAGACTTTCCCGCGCGCCTGGCATGCATGCGAAGCGGCAAATGCGGACGGCTTGCCTATGGAAATGCATGATGCAGTGCCTCTACAACATCGCTTCTTTCGCGATTCAATCGCGCCCGGAATGAGGTCGTTCGGACACGAATTCAGTGTAGGTCAAAGTTCTTAAAAATCGATGTCATCAGCGTGCGCCGCGACACGTGCGCCACGATTGCAATCAGCGGACCTGTTGCGGAATAAGTGCGCGCATCCCTAACCCGCGCATAGGTCATTTTTCGTCGGCATGCCGCGCCATGCGGGTGACTGACGCGCCCAATGACCTTCGCGCAGCACGCTCTCTACGCTCTATTGTTTGAGCAGTTGCCATTTACTATCCGGGGCGTCGTCCTTGCAGGCAGTGGGGGCCCAGGTTTGCGTCTGGCCTTTTGCCTTGGCGACGATAGCAAGCGTCCGGCAACTCCGGTCCCCATCCTTTCGCGTATTGAGCGGCGTAATGGTGCCCTCTACATGAACTGAATTTCCGGTGCCGTCGTTATTCCAGTCAAGCGCTTCGCCATCCTGCTTCGAGTCCAGCGCCATTCGTGCGGCGCGGTTGAGTTGCTGCAGATCGCGCTGTTTCATATAACTAATCGGCGTGTTCATCAGGAACCCGAGGTTGGCCGCGTAAGACCCAGCGGCATAGCTTAGGAATACGCTGCAAACCGCTAACTGAAGCTGACGCCGGCCGAGACGGCCAAGACGACCGTAAGAGGATGATCGAATGTGCATAAAGCCTCCTTAAAGGACAGGTCGCCGCCGAACTTGGCCGGTTGTTCAAACATGAAAGTCCGCGGCCATATCCTCGTCCGTCCGGGCGACTATCCGCCCGCTTCGGACAGCTTGTGTGAACAGGTCGAAATCGCGTTCAACCTGATCCGCGTAGTCCTTCGAATAGGCGACCAGCGCTTCGGTGAATTGAGTACCCTGGCCCAGATAGGCGCTGATCTCGATAGCCCTGCCGCTCGCCTTTGCGTGAGCGCGAGCGAGTATCCAGCCGCACAACCGGGCGTAACCTTCCAGCAAGTCAATATCGAATAATTCAATGTTTGCCGACAGCTTCATGTCCCGCAGTTGCCGGAAATAGAAATGGCGTCCCGATGGCCCGGTCGCCCAGCCAAGGAAGATGTCGCTGGCGGCTTGCATTACCCGCTGGCCGCGCACCACACGCTCGCCGGCATGCTCCAGCCGTTCGGCCTGGAAATGCTGTTCGATCACAGAGGGCCGTGCCTCCTTGATCTGCAGGAACATGGGTTTCCCCAATTCATCCATCATCAACAGAATCAGACAGCGAGTCCCCACGCTGCCAACGCCCACTACCTTGAAGGCCAGGTCCTGCGCAGTGAAATGTTTAAGCAGCGCCCGGCGGTCGTGGCTAAGCGTTTTCACATACTGC
Source organism: Caballeronia sp. SBC1 (assembly GCF_011493005.1). Taxonomy (NCBI): domain Bacteria; kingdom Pseudomonadati; phylum Pseudomonadota; class Betaproteobacteria; order Burkholderiales; family Burkholderiaceae; genus Caballeronia; species Caballeronia sp. SBC1. The sequence goes on along the minus strand of NZ_CP049156.1, from coordinate 3,759,528 downwards.
GCAAACATGCCCTTGACCAATGCTTGCCAGTTCCCCAGCTTGACCCAGTCATCATCCGGTTCGAACAGCGTGTTGGCGCCGTGCACGTGGAACATGCCCGGCGGCATGTCGCGAAGGGTCCAGGTTTCGGTCTCGGGATGAAATTCCGCCACCTTCTCAAGCATGCTGTCGTGCGTGCGGCTGGCGGCCTTTTCCATGCCCTTACGCAACGCGCGCCTGCGCTCCGGCGTGACGGCGATTTCGAGCATCCGGTCGAAAGTAATGCGCTCGTACCAAAGCTCAAGGGCGCTGTATTGTGCGTACTCCTGCATGCGTGTCCGGTACTGCGTGACCAGGGATTCGATCAAACGCTCGCCGGTCAGGCGGCTTAGGCGCATGTGCCGCGCGGCCACCATGAAGCTTGCAGCCAGTCGCTTGATATCCCATTCCCAGGGGCCGAGCGCGACTTCATCGAAATCATTCAGGTCGAACACGAGCTGGCGTTCCGGCGTCGCGAATCCGCCGAAGTTCATCAGATGCGCGTCGCCGCATATGGGCATCACCAGGCCCGTATTCGGCATCTTGCCAAGGTCGTTAGCCTGCAGGATCGCGCTTCCCCTGAAGAACGTAAAAGGCGACGCCATCATCCGCCCATATCTCAGAGGGATCAGCCGTTCTACACGTCCTTTGCTGTTTTGCTCGAGCAATTCAATCGGGTCGCGGTCGATCGTTCCAATCCTGGCGTGCGCAGAACGGGCCATGTGCTCGCGGTACGCTTTGCCCGCTGCCATACGGGACGCTGTCTTGTTTTCAGTCGCCATCTACCCTCCCTTATGTCATGCGTATCACGCGTGTGAGGCACATCACGCATCGCCTTGCACGAGCGGCCGGTCCGCAGCACGACTTCTTTTTTGGCCGGCCGCTTACCTCTTACTTTATTGGAGCGCCGTTGCGTGTCACCAGTACGGCAGTCGCTTCAATAAATTCAGCATGCACGCTGTCGCCGGTCTTTATTCCCTTTAGCGAAACGTCTGGTCCCGCCTGCAACGTTTCTGTTTTATTCGGGCCGCGAATCGTGAGGGTCCGCTTCGCATGGTCGACCTTCTGAACCGTGGCTAGCACTTGCACCCGACGTGCGGTCGCCGTCGATCCGCCGGTTGCGGGGATGGTTGCGGTCTCGTCGACACGCTCACGAATCCCGTTCGACGCGACCTTGGTGGCGCGGATCAGCACGGCGTTCTCGTACTTGATATGGACGGTATCGCCGATCTGTAACTTGGCAACGTCGCCCACTTGCGGATTCACGGCAATATCGACGATTCTCCCGTTCTTCCCTTGCAACGAGACGCTGTTCGATGCAGTGTCGATGCCGACTACACGTGCCTGGACTTCCGCGGTGGCGGCGGCACCCACTCCGCCCGGACCGGCGCCCGAGGCTGCATTCTGTGAGAACGCCGGTGCAGCAAACAGGGCGGAAACGAGCATTGCCGCCCTGAGCGTGTTGATGCTGAAAATCCGCGACGAGTGTTTGCGAGTCATTATGGAATCCTCTCGTTTATTTCAATGTTGATAGATGCAGATGACCGGCGAAACGCCGGAGTGATGTTGCCTATGGTTACCTACGCGACTTGGACAACAAGTGACCCAGTCCAAGGTTTGTCGCTATCTGCCAGATGTACACGCGGGAGTAACGGACGCCGAACCTCGCCTCAATCAGCGCCCGCAGGCGCGCGTTGGTCCACGCCTCACTATCGAAACCATGATCCCGGGCCGAGCCCTGAAGTGCAGCGGATATCCACTCAAGGGCTCGCTGATCCAGTACGGAAGAACGTCCCCCCACGCCCAATTGTTTCAATGCGTCCAGTCCGCCGGCGTCGATCAGCGCCTTGTAGCGTTTCACCGTCGCCAGGGACAGATGAAGCTGTTCGGCAACGTCATCTATGGACGCTCCGTCGAGCAGCATTTGTCCCGCCGTCATTCGGCGAACGACGCTGGGGAGGTTCTCGGGCTGAGAAAGCATCTGTGCACTCGTCCTTGTGTCATCAGGAATGCACGGCAGTCCTTCGCCGCTCGTTTTTCAATTCCAGCTCGCCAGAGCGGCCAGATCTCCGTTTTGAAACGCGCTGGCGTTCCGTTTCGATTTTCAAAAGAACGTGAATATCCGATTGGATCAGTCAGGCGAATAACTCTTAATTCAGTTAATTATCTTGCAGCGCAAGCGCGTTGGAATAGAGCCCTCGAAGGTTAAGTTCACTACCAATATCTGTTTTTTTTCTATTTGGGGCCGATTTTTTGCAAAATTTCTTACTTGAAGTTTACTTAGATTTTGTCTAACGCGCGCGGCATCAAGGTTCTCCATCACAAATGTTTGCTAACGTTTTATTGAAACGTATTGGCCGATTGAATTGGGCTCTTGTCAGTTACAAAATAATATTGGCAAACGCTAAAACGTTTGCTAGCATCCGTAACAAATGTAATTCTACTGACGCACTGCGTACAAGCAGACCCGCACGGGACACACGTGCCCAGTTATGTCTCTGAGAGGACTAACGTATGGCTAATTCTCGTTCCACGCAATCTGTGTAAGTCATATCGTCCTTCCGCGTGGGTATATCGCGGAAAACCGATTTATAGAAACATGGAAAGCCTCTTCCCGGTGCGCCGGGAATGGTTCCGCTCGTATGCCCGAAAAGCGTTATTCAATTAACGCTGAAGGGTTATCTGCACCTTGCGAGATTAACGTTGGGAAAATCCATGAGCAGTCGTAGGCGGATATTCGTCCGTAGATCGTTGTCGGGCTTGATTATTGCATGTTGCGCAAATCTGGCGTTTGCGCAAAGCGCCGCGGATGAGGCTAATAAAAGCAATAATCCGCTGAATTTGGCCGCTTCATTCAATATTCAAAATTACTACACGCCCAGTGTATTTGGTGCGAGTTCGCATACCAATGATCTATTGCTGCGCCCGACTATTCCGATCGGGCCCAACGGGTTGATAGGGGTGCCGCAGATCTTCCGCGCAACTTTGCCTGTCAGCACCCGCCCTGATCCCAGTGGCGGATACAACACGGGATTAGGCGATATCAACCTTTTCGATATCTTCCTGCTCTCTCAGGAAGGCGTCCAGGTAGGCGTCGGACCGCTGATCACCATGCCGACTGCTACCGACCCAACCCTGGGCACGGGCAAGTGGCAAGCCGGTCTTGCGGCAGTCGCGGTCAGCGCGACCAAGGAGCGGTTGCTGGGCGCACTGGTCCAGTGGCAACACTCGTTTGCCGGGCAGGGCAGCCGCCCGACCGTGCAGTCGCTGACGGCCCAGCCATTCGGGATTTTTAATCTGCCCGGTGGATGGTATGTGCGCTCGACCGGCACGTGGACGTTCGACCTGCAGCAAGGAAGCTATTACATCCCGGTCGGCCTGGGCGGCGGCAAAGCATGGAAAAGCGGTTCGACCATCTACAACGCCTATATAGAGCCGCAATATTCGGTCGCTCATTCAGGGCGAGGCGTTCCACAGTTCACTATTTTTGCCGGTTTGAACATGACTTTCGGTAAATGACGGATGGTGCTTCCATGACATTTAGATATCTTATGAAATTCGGAATACTAATGACTGTACTGGCGCTGACAAGTATTTCGTCTGCGAATGCGCAGCAGGGGCCAGGCAGCGCGACGCCGCAGGAAACGGAGGCTATCGCCAAGGACGCGTTCATTTACGCGTACCCCATGCTGTTCAACTACAAGACGCTCTACCAGCAGACGCAGGACAGGAACTCGAAGGCGTATATAGGCGGATTTGGGAAATTTCGCCACTACTCGCAGGTGTATGGGCCTGACAACAAGGAAATAGTTACACCGAACAACGACACCCCGTATTCGTGGGCGTGGCTGGATCTGCGCCGTGAGCCCTGGGTGTTGTCGGTTCCGAAGGTTCCCGACGATCGCTACTACGTGTTTCAGTGGATCGACCTGTACACCTACAACTTTGCTTACGTCGGCTCGCGCGCGACGGGCAACGGCGCTGGCCACTACTTGTTGGCGGGCCCCGGCTGGAACGGCCAGACGCCACCGGGTATCGACAAGGTCTTCAAGTCGGAGACGGATCTCATTCTGACGCTCGGCCGTACGGCGCTGAATGGACCCTCAGATGTTGGGCACGTCGTTCGCATACAGGATCAGTACGGCCTGACGCCTCTCTCCCGTTTCGAACACACCACGCCGCCGCCCGAAGTCGCGAGCGTGATCTTTCCCAAGTGGGACGAGGCCCGGGCGACATCGATCAACTTCATCGGCTATTTGAATTTTCTACTGCAATTCACGCAGCCGCCCAACCCGTCCGAAACGGAACTGATGCAGCGTTTTGCCAGGATCGGGATTGCGCCAGGCAAGCCATTCGATGCCAGCAAGCTTGACTCGGCCACCCGCGAAGCATTGGAGCGCGGTGTGACCGATGGCAAGCAGGCGTTGGCGGCCGCTGAGAAATCGACAACCGGTTCCTTCGGTCTCTTTGGTTCGCGCAACGACCTGAAGAACGACTACATGACACGCGCAGTCGCGGCCGCAATGGGTATCTACGGCAATACGAAGGAAGAAGCGGTGTATGTCGGGTATCACGCGGATGCGGACAACAAGCCACTCGTGGGAACTCAGCCGTATGTCCTGCACTTCGACAAGAAAGACCTGCCGCCCGCCAAATTCTTCTGGTCAATGACGCTGTATGACCTTCCGGGGCGCCATCTTGTCGCAAATCCAATCGATCGCTATTCGATCGGCGACCGTACAAAACACCTGAAGTATGGAGCCGATGGCTCGCTCGATCTTTATGTCCAGCATGAGTCGCCAGGCAAAGGAAAAGATGCGAACTGGTTGCCGGCACCAACGGGTGCCTACACGCTGATCATGCGCATCTACGGACCGAATGCCGAGGTGCTGAACGGAACGTGGCAACTCGTGAAGCCGAAGAAAGCCACGGGAGGTTGACATTGAATCGGTCGGGATTCATTGGAAGCTAAGTTTTACTAATCGATATTGAGGTTGGTATGAAAGCAATTTTATTGACAGCGGCGATTGCCATGACCGGCAGCGCTGCGTTTGCAGCCAAGCCCGCTGTGTATCCGGCGCATGGGCAAAGCCCCAGCAAGCAATCGCAGGACGACGGCGCTTGTTATTCCTGGGCCAAGCAGAACACGGGCATCGATCCGGCGGTTGTTGCGGGCACTCCGCCACCGCCTCAGGGACCTACGGGCGCGCGAGTGGGCGGCGCGGCTCGCGGCGCTGCGGCCGGCGCGCTCATTGGCGACGTGAACCACAACGATCCGGGACACGGCGCAGCCGTTGGTGCGACAGCTGGAGCCGTGGTGGGCGGGGCGCGTAGCCGACGGCAACACGCTGCCCAGGCGCAGAACGCACAAGCCAACCAGCAAGCCGAGATGAACACGTACTGGCGCGCGTACGGTGCATGCATGCAGGGACGCGGCTACACGGTCCAGTAATTGATTGCGAAAACCACTTAGCGAAGGAGTCGGCATGGACACGTACAACAAGCGGGCCGGTGCGCGCAAAAGTGTGCACCGGGAGCTGACGGCAGTCGCGTTCGCCACTGTCGCGCTCGGTATTCCAATCGCCGCCCGCGCGACTGAAGGGGGTATCGGGCGCCCGATAACCGGTATGCAGGTCATGCCTTATGCCGGCATCGTTCCGCCTACTTCGGACTGGATCTTTTCCGTCTCGACCATCTATTACGAGGGATCGTTAGGGAAGAGCAAATCGATTCCGATCGCGGGGACGGTGTCCGCCGGACTCAATTTCAACGTCTCGTACACCATCCTCAACGCGGTCAAGACGTGGGGCATTACAGCGGGAGGATGGAACTTTGCATCGTCTTTTGGCGTGCCATTTCAATACACGTCGGTATCGTCGTTCAATGGACGGTTGCCAAACGATAGCGCCACGCAATTCGCGGATATTTTCTTTACCCCGGTCGTGGCCGGATATCACTTGACCAAGACCGACCATATTGCGTTGAGCGTAGGCATATACGCACCTACCGGCGCCTACAGTCTCAGCCGTCTTGCCAACGCCGGACAGAATACGTGGACGTTCATACCGACTGTCGCTTACACGAAGCTCCTGCCCGAGCATAACGTCGAGCTGTCAGCGAACTACGGCGTCGAGTTCTATACCGGCAACAACGAGACGCACTATCACAACGCCCCGATCAGCGTGCTCGACCTGCTTGCGCTCAAGCGCTTCACGGGAGGATGGGGTGTTGGTGTGGTCGGCGGCTGGATACAGCAGCTCGGCGACGACACCGGTGGTCTCGCCAACTTGACGGGTGGCACCAGTGGCCATTCCTTTGGGATCGGCCCGACGGCAACGTGGTCAGGGAAGCTGAGCAGCACGCCTGTGTCGGCATCGTTGCGATGGGTCAATGAATTTGCAGTGCGTAACCGCCCGAAGGGAAATGCGGTCGAACTTTCAATCAGCGCCACTTTTCAATAAGGGGGCGACGTGCCAAGACACTATCATCGACCAATACGCGGCATGCTTATCGCGTTGGGCATCAGCGCGGTCAATGCATTCGCGCAAACAAGCCCCGAGCCCGCGAGCGCCGTAGCGGTCATACCAGCGGCTGTTGCGCAATCCGAGCGCCAGCAGCAGGCTATCGACGCGTTGTCGTCCATGGGACGCTACCTGCGCTCGCTGAGCCGCTTCGACGTGACCGCAACATCTGCTACCGATGCCGTTCTCGACAGCGGCCAGACTGTCGCGTTTCTTCATGAAACGGATCTGAAAGTGGAGCGGCCGAATCGTCTCAGAGCGGAGATTACCGGAAGCCGCAGTCCCAAGGGGATGATCTACGACGGCAAGACATTCACCATCTTCAATACGACCGAAGGTTACTACTCGAAGAACCCTGCGCCGGCCACGATTGACCTGCTGGTGCGCGAGTTATCGACGGATTACAACATCGATACCCCGCTTGCGGATTTGTTCTACTGGGGTAACGGCAAGGTGGATGAAGTTACGTTGACGTCGGCGCTTTTCATCGGGCTGGAGCGCGTGGATACGCGTTGGTGCAATCACTATGCGTATCAGCAGAAGGGCGCCGACTGGGAGCTCTGGATTCAGAGCGGAACGCGTCAGCTGCCGTGTCGCATGGAGATTGTCGATACAACCCAGGACGCGCGTCCACGACACGTCGTGACCTATCACTGGAAACTCAATCCCGCGTTTCCTGCGTCGACCTTTACTTTCCGGCCTGCGGCGAATGCGAAAGCGATCGAGCTGAAGCCTGCTTCGCGTACGCCGTATGAGGAGAGCGAATGATGTCACGCACAAAACAACTTGCTGCTGCCGGTATTGCCGGCGTCTTTCTTGCGACGTCGTTGAGTGTTCAGGCGTTTGGTTTTCGCGGCGGCGCGCGCACGAGCATTCACGCGCCACCAGGAGGCAGTTTTCATGGCGGCGGGGGCGGAGGCGGGGGCGGTTTCCACCCCGGTGGTCCGGGCGGTGGTCCGCAGATGGGTGCGCATCCGGGCGGTGGCGTGGGCCATAGCAGTAGCGGAGGCGGTGGCGGTGGTCACAGCGGCGGCAGTGGCGGTCACAACGGTGGTGGCAACAACGGCGGCGATGGCGGCCATAACAGTGGTGGCAACGGCGGTGGCAGCAACGGCGGTGGTCATAACGGCGGCGGCGACCACAACGGCGGCAGCGATCACAACGGTGGTGGTGACCACAACGGCGGCGGCGACCACAACGGTGGTGGTGACCACAACGGCGGCGGCGACCACAACGGTGGTGGTGACCACAATGGCGGCGGTGATCACAATGGCGGCGACGACCACCATGACGATGACCATCATCACGACGACGGTCATCACGATGACGATCATCACCACGACGATGATCACTATCACGATGACGGTTGGTATGCGAACCCGGTGGCAGTCGGCGTAGCGGTCGGTGTAACCACAGCGGTGGTTGTCGGCGCGACGGTTGCATCGTTGCCGCCGAGCTGCTCGAGCATCGTGGTGAACGGCATTGCTTACGAACATTGCGGACCGAACTGGTATCAACCGCAATACGTTGGCACTCAGGTGCAGTACATCGTTGTTACGGCTCCCAGATGACGTGCGTTGATGGCCCAGCCGGTTCGTTCAGTACTCGACGCCGGTTGGACCTGCCTCTTTCGAAAAGGGCAGCTGTGTGGAGTGGGAAGGCCGTTCCTGATCGTGCGTACTGCGATGTTTTCACGGTTCGCTCGCTGACCAGATCGAGCAAGCTCAACCACAAGAAGCTTGCGCAACGAGTGATTTTCGCATTGGCGATATTGGCACGCCAGCGGCATGTCGGGCCGGATATTCGTGCTTCGATGCAAACACGCGGTTCAACCGGATAACCCCTGACAGCTCGTCAAATTTATCCGCCGAAACGAAATGGCGTGATCGCGGACCAGGAGACACGCGTCAATTTTTACCTTGATCGCACGGGCCGGGGCCGAACGCAATTTACGTTCAGGCCGGCAGTGCGTGACGATGAATGTTATTCAACCGGAGACTCGTATGGACCCGAATCCGCTGCCCCTTGTCATCCGAGCACTTGAACGGGCCGCGCTGCAAAGTACGGTATTACCGTACAAACGTTTCCATGTCCTGTTTGAGCGCACGGTTCCGTTGACCCGGCGATACGAGGTGCTCGACGCCGCTCTGCGCGAACTCAACGACGGACCTGATATTGACTATGGCGTGCTGCTTGCATGCGACAACGGCCTGCCCGGGCCGGATCTTTCGACGCTATCAGAAGTATCGGTGGGACAAGTACGTCGCTGCGATGGGCGACCCGCGGTTCAAAAGCGCGACCTTGAAAGGCAAACGCGAACTGGTTGCAGCCGAGCGTGCGAAAGTCCATTTGCATGCGCTGCACGCGCGTCATCAGGAGCGTGACCGGGAGTGCGCATGACCACCCGTCGTTCAACAGAAATCCAGTCACATCACCCGGGATGTCGTATTGGAGCATGGGGTCACGTGACTGAAATCCTGACGAGAACGAACTCGAACTCGCTCGCAGAATAGTTCTCGGGGCCGGGCGGGCGCTTACACGGCCGCCCGGCCAGCGCCTGCACGTGGACGTTCGCCTACTCACCTGACACCGGGACACAAGACTCGCGCGCAACTGCGCGATCAAGGTCTGCGCGCTTGCGGTCACGCTAGCCGCCTGCACCGACAAACCACCGGTAGTACGGGTTGTTTTCATCGTCGCGCATGACCTGGCGGACATTTGCCTGCCACGCATCGCGATCCCCCCGATAAGCAGCCAGCCCCGCATCGTAGAAGGCTTGCAACGTGTTGCGTTCGGTTTGCATGGCTTCCAGGAACGCGTTATCCGCGCGCTGCAGCGGGGGGGCGCTGCGCAGGGCCAGCAACTGAGTCAGTACCTTGGGGAAGTCGGCCCTGCGCACCCACGCAGCGTATTCAATGCCCGGCCGGTTGTCGGTCACAGGTTGCGCATCGGCGGCGTAGTACTCGAGGCCGGCGCGATCCGTTATCCATGTGGCAAGCAGTGCGGCGGGGGAGGCAATACCCACCTCGCGCAGCGCCTCGGCAACGCCCGGTTGCCCGAAGCGTTCGCTGATACGTGGCACGTCGAGTTCAATCGGCTCCATGGAACCTACCAGCATCATCTCGTGCAGCTCGGTGGTCCACATCGTTGCATAGGGAAACACTTGTACGAAGCTCTTGATCAACGCACGCGTGTCTTCCTCGTTTTGCGTCGGCAGGGGCAACCATTGTGCGACGAGGCCACCCGGTTGCAGGCGCGACGCCGCCAACCTGTAAAAATCCGACGAGTACAAATTGACGACACCCGCAGCCGACGGCGGGGGTGGTTCCAGCGTGATCAGGTCGTAACGTTGCGAGTTGCGCAGTAGTTCACGCCGCCCGTCGTGCAGCCGGATCTCCACGCGCGGGTCCGTGCTCACGCCGTAGTTGCCCTTGAATTGCGGCGCCGCACGCACCACGGCCGGAAGCAATTCGGCAACAACACGGTGATCGAGACCGGGATAAGGCAATAACGCGCCTGCCGTGATGCCGGTCCCCAAGCCGATCACCAGCGCCGAGCGCGGCGTGCCGCGATGAATGATCAGCGGCAGCATGGCCTGCAAGCGCATATAACGCAGCGACGTCATGGCGTCGCCGGAATTGGATACGCCCTGAATGTACAGGCGTTTAAAGCGATTTTCGCCGGACCTCTGTGCAACGACCGCAACGGTTCCGCCCTCGCTTTCCGCATAGAAGGTCAGGTCGCCGCCACGGGCTTTGGTGAGCATCGTGGCGAGCCGGTCGGAAGGCGTGAACACCGCGGCGCATAGCGCGCATGCGGCAAGGGCAAGCACGCTTGCGCGCGCGAACAAACGGGCGCCAGAACCGCGAAAGACCGCGATCAATCCGACTACGCTCGCCGCGAGGGCCAGCCCGCCAAGCGCATGAACTATGCCTAGCTTCGGCATCAGGACGAAGCCGGTGAGCATCGTGCCGGCTATGCCGCCCGCTGTGTTCATCGCGATGACGACGCCGACATCGCGCCCTACGCGGCTGCCGTTCACACCAAGACGTACCGCGAAGGGGAACGCCGCACCGAGCAACAGGGTTGGCACGAAAACGATGCAGAGACCCGCAAGCGCGAAGCGCGCGCACATGGCGGCGAACATGTTCCCCGTTGCAGCGAAGACCGCGCCGGCTACCTGTGCCTGTCCCTGCAATAACCATTCGCCGAGGAAGGCGATCTGCAGCAGCGCAACAAGACCGGCCGCCGCGATCAGCAGCGCGAACGTTCCCCATGGATCACGAACGCGGTCGACATGACGTGACACCAGGGCGCTCCCAAGGACGAGACCGCATAAGTAGGTGGCCAACACGATTGAGAAGGCGAAGCTTCGGGTGCTGATGAACTGGACGATAGCTTGTGACCACACGACCTCGTAGCCCAGTGCAATGCCACCGGCCAGTGCATACAGTACGACGGCGAGCCGCGCGCGATCAGTAGCCGGAGCTGCTGAAGGTGGCGATGCCGCCACTAGAAGGCGCGCATGCACGCGGCGATTGAGGATCAGCGCGGCTAATGCAGCGGAGGCATTCAGCGCGGCGGCGGCGAGGGCGCTGCCCAACACACCGAGCGCGGGAATCAGGACAAACGGGACGACTAGTGTTCCGACGATCGCACCGGCGGTATTGGCTGCATATAAGCGACCACCGGCACGGCCAATATGCTTGGCTAGCGGCGCGACTGCGCGCATGAGGACCGGCAGCGTGCCGCCCATCAGGACGGCGGGAATGCCGACCAGCGCAAAGGGCAGGAGCCAAGCCAGCGCACCCACATGATCTTGTAGCGTCGCGAACGGCTGAGCGGCGTGAGCGAGACCGAAGGTTGCGCCCACGGCTAATATCAACACGCCAATTTCCAGGCTTGCGTAGACACGCAGCGGATTTTTCTGCCGGTCGGCGAGGCGTCCGAATAACCATCCGCCCAACGCCAGACCCGCAAAAAAGGCGCTGACGCCGGTGGTCACCGCAAGTACCTCGGCGCCGACCACAAGTGTGAGCTGCTTGATCCACAGGACCTGATAGATCAGCGATGCCGCCCCCGACGCAAGCAGAAGCAATGCCGGCCACGCAATGTGCAAACTCGGAGCATCTGGCACGAGTGGTTGCGTGCTCTCATGTGTCCGGGTCTCACTTTGCATGCGCTCGCGTCTTTCACGATGCGTCGCTTTGGCACGAGTGGCGAGCGTCTGGGTCATGGGTTCTTCAAAAAAGAAGCCGCGTCCTCCGGCTACCAAGCTGGAGGACGCGGCAGGGTGACGGCTTACTCGAGCCCGCGCTTCTTGAACGACTCGTCGATCTTCTTGTCCACTTGCCGCCGGACCGCATCGACGCTGAAGCTCGCCGGTCTCTGGCTAGGCGGATAAGCGACGAAGGTCTGAAGGAACGTTGACGCCTTCAATGTCGCGATGCCAGTCAGGTAAGCGTTCTTGACCAGCCAGTCGTTGTATTGATCCGACGTGATGTCCGCTCGCTCGTAAGGGTCCATGCGCAGGTTGAATATCTTCGGCAAGCGCAGGCAGACCAGGGGGTCCTGCCAGATGTTCAGGTTCCCCTGCGCACGCTGCTCGCAGAACACTGCCTTCCAGGCCATGTTGTCCTGCTCCCAGCGCATGGCGACCAGTTGCCCGTCGTCATCGAAGTAGTAGAACTCCGTGCGCGCGCTCTTCGGAGCCTTGCCCGTTAAATACGGTAGCTGGTTGTAGCCGTCGAGGTGATCCTTGAAGGTGGTGCCACCTGCTTTTGGCGCCCATCCCTTGAGCAGCCGGTCCTTCACGCCACTGTCGCCTGCTGCGGCGAGCAGGGTCGGGAACCAGTCAAGCCCGGAGAACAGATCGTTCGACACCTCGCCCGGCTTGATCACGCCCGGCCAGCGCACCATGGCCGGCACGCGGAACGCGCCTTCCCAGTTGGAGTCCTTCTCGCTGCGGAACGGCGTCATGGCTGCATCAGGCCAGGAGAACATATTCGGCCCATTGTCGGTCGTGTAGATCACGATGGTGTTCTTCGCTATCTTCAGGTCGTCGAGCAGCTTGAGCAACTTGCCGACATCCTGATCGTGTTCCCACATTCCGTCGGCATATTCATTGCCGGGCATGCCGCTCTTGCCCTTGAACTCGGGCCTGACGTGCGTGAACACGTGCATGCGCGTGAAGTTCATCCATACAAAGAACGGAGTGCCGGCCTTCGCTTGCTTGGTGATGAAGTCAGCCGCCTTCGCGCCCGTTTCATCGTCGATGGTTTCCATCCGCTTGGCATTGAGCGGACCGGTGTCTTCTACCTTGCCGTCAGCTGTGCTGTGAATGACGCCTCGCGGAGAAAAGTTCTTCGCATAAGGGTCGTTCTTGTCTTTCGGCCAGTACGGACGATCGGGCTCCTCCTCGGCATTCAGGTGATAGAGGTTGCCATAGAACTCGTCGAAGCCATGATTCGTCGGCAGGTATTCATTCTTGTCGCCAAGGTGGTTCTTGCCGAACTGACCGGTTGCGTAGCCAAGAGGTTTGAGCGCTTGCGCAATGGTGATGTCGCCTTTTTGCAGACCGACCGGAGCACCCGGCGCGCCGACCTTGGACAGCCCGGTGCGCAGCGGCACCTGGCCGGTGATGAACGACGAGCGGCCAGCGGTACAGCTATTTTCCGCGTAGTAGTCCGTGAACATCATCCCTTCTGCCGCAATACGATCGATGTTCGGCGTCTTGTAACCCATCAGCCCGTGCGTGTAAGCACTGACATTCGACTGGCCAATGTCATCGCCGAAAATCACAAGGATGTTGGGCTTGGCGCTATTTTGATTAGCCGGTTTGGCCGCACTCGTTGCGGCGGGCGTAGCTGGTTTAACCGCACCTTGCGTTTGAGCCGGTGCATTGGTCGGCGGGATGATCAAAGCGCAAATCACAGCGAGGGCTATAAGCGATGCCCCCGCTGCGTAGCGCCCTTTCTTAAACAATGGTCTCATCGTGTTGCTCCAATGACGTTGATTCCAGTCTCCGCTCCACCCTGTCCGGGCAATGCAGATTGGCTTGCTCGAACCGCAAGTACATTGCGAATCGATGTTTCTCTCGTGCTGCTTGTCCGCTACTGGTTTGCCGCTTAAGGCTTCGATCCGGGATAGATCGTTTGCCAGTCATCCTTCATGCTCACTACGATCCATCCTTGCGCAACGGCTTCGTCCCAGGCTTTATCGAGCTTGCCTATCTTCGATTGGCGGTCGTAAGCGAACTCTCGGGTGGCATCGTCGTGATGGACAAGCAGCGCGAGATGCGGACCACTGCCCGAGGCCGTGTACTGCAGCATCTGCAAATCGCCGTCCGAATTACCGAACGCGAGAATGGGCTTGCGGCCAACGTTTCGATAAATACCGACAGGCTTGCCCGGACCGTCATCGACGAAATCGATCTTCGGCAAGCGCGTGAGAGTCGGCTGACCATTGCGCAGTTCGTATCGGACAACCTGGCTTGAACCGATCACTTGTTCGGGCGGAACGCCGTAGACCTTCTCGGCCCACGGACGCATGAATTCGATCGTGCCCCCTGAAACGATGAACGTCTTGAACCCGTTCGCGCGCAGATAAGCGAGTAGTTCCAGTTGCGGCTGATATACAAGCTCGGTGTACGGTCGTTTGAATTTGGGGTGTCGTGCCGTCGCCAGCCAGTCGCGGATGGTCTTGTCGTATTCGTCGACGGTCATGCCGCTGTTCGCGACGGCCACCAGCTGCAGCAGCTCTTTTTCGTGGCTGGCGAGCGCAGGATAGTCGTGGGCAATCAGCGCTTTGAAGGCGGGGTTATTCTTCCATTCCGGATGGCTTGGCGCCGCAGCCTTGACTTGATCGAGCATGAAGAGGAACTGGAAATACAGGGGCTGCTCGCTCCACAACGTGCCGTCGTTATCGAACACGGCAATACGCTCGGCGGGCGCAACGAAGCTCGACGAACCCTCGCGGGTGACGTCGCCAACGAACTTCGTGATCGACTGCTTCGCTGGTCCGTCACGCCAGGAGGGTAAGGCGTCGGCTGTGCCTGTTGTCACCGTCTGCGCCGCGCCTGCGGTGCCCGCGCCCGCACAGCCTGCAAGCGACAGGGCAACCAGTGCGGCGGCCAGGAGAGCGGAGGCGCGACCTGACCAGTCGCGTCGGTGGTAAAGCTGCATCAGGACTCCCTTGCATGTAACGCTATTCGATGATCAAACTGGTGAGTGCGGAATGCAGGTTCATTTGGCCGGCACGTCGGCGCGCGCAAGCTGTTGCCGCTGGCGCGTGTCCGCCCACGTGCTCTCGTCCATCACGAGCCTGAAGCCGAGATGCGACATGCTGTTATAGGGATCGGTACCGCGCCGCGCGCTTGGCCGGTAGCTCAGGCAGTAAGTCTCGTTGCAGAGAAACGAGCCGCCGCGCGTCACCCGCTTGGGCGCCTGCACGGGCACGCCAGCGCTTGCGTCTGCCGGGTCCCAGGAATCCGTTGGGCCCGCCGGGTTGTCGATAACGCTTCCCGTGGACGCCTCTCGTCTGAACTGATCCGCGCGATACCAGTCGGCCACCCACTGCCACGCGTTGCCGGTCATATCCGACAGCCCGTAACCGTTGGCGGGGAACGTTCCGACCGGGCTAGTGCCGAGCGCCCCACCGGCCTTCGGGTTCACAACCGGAAACGACTGGGGCTGCTGGCCTTGCCAGACGTTGGCCATCTGCTTGCCGTTCGGTGCGAACTGATTACCCCATGCATACGTGGCTTGATCGAGGCCGCCTCGTGCCGCAAATTCCCATTCGGCTTCGGTCGGCAGCCGCTTACCCGCCCACTTTGCATACGCTTGCGCGTCCTCATACGAGACCTGCACAACCGGGTGATCTTCCTTGCCGGCTATGTTGCTGTCCGGACCGGTGGGATGGCGCCAATTCGCGCCGGGCACATAACGCCACCAGCGTGAATAGTCTTCCAGCGGCACCGGTTGCGTCGTGCCTACGAAAACCATGGCGCCGGCCACCATCGCGCTGTCGGGAGGTTGCGGTGTGCCGGGTGGAAGCTGGACCTTCAGCGACTCCCAGTCCGGTTTCTTCTCCGCTGTTGTTACGTACCCGGTAGCGGCCACGAATCTGGCGAATTCAGCGTTGGTTACGTGGTGACGATCCATCCAGAAGCCGTGTACGCGGACCTTGTGCGCCGGACGCTCATTGGCCTGTGCCTGCTTGGAGTCGCTTCCCATTTCAAACTGGCCGGCCGGTACCCAGGCCATGTCGAGCGGACCTCGCGTGCCGTCGCCGTAGATGATCTGCTGATGAGGCGTGGCACGCGAAGTAACCGCCCAGCTCACCGCAGCGCCGACAGCAGCCGGCACGATCACCAGCAGAGCGCCCCATAGCAGCAGCTTGCGATAAGGTCTCGCGCGTGTTGTAGACCCTGTGGGCGCACTGGGTGGGGCTTTGTTTGTCTCACCCGCCTTCGGGGATATGCGCTTTTGTACACTCATGGCCTGTTACCTCACGCCGATCAGGGCATCGTGCATGGACTTTCGATACATTCATTTCTCGCTGCGCAATAAAAATAAGTATGACTAAACACTAAAATACATGTACGTAATTGAATCTCTCGCTGATCCGATTGACCATGCCTCACGCATCACGGACGACTCAATAAACGCGATGCAAACAGCTACCCCGCGGCGCGTTTTTTCACGCGCACATGGACCGTCCCATTGCGTCTTACAAACACGTAACTTAGCTTTCGATAGTAGCCACCAATCTCATATTTGTTCAAAGCAGGCAACAACTTTTCCAAGACTTTTTCATGATTTTTTAAGAGGTACTGAATCTTTGACGAACGGCGTTGTGTGCTTTAACGTCTGCGCGAAGGTCAACGAAACAGCGTCAGTGCCCGGGTATCCAATAATGAAACGACTAACGGATCGGTAGCCATGCGCGAAACTATCCTGCGCTTTGAAGCCAGCGTCGATGAAGCAATAGTCGGTCAGGCAGCGGTCGTCCGACAGGTGTTGATTGCTCTTTTGGCAGACGGCCATGTGCTGCTCGAGAGCCTGCCGGGGCTTGCAAAGACACGCACCGTCAAAGCCATCGCTACACGGCTGGCGGCAACCATGAGCCGCATTCAGTTCACGCCGGATCTTCTGCCTTCCGACATCACCGGTGCGGAGACGCTGCTGCAATCGGGCACGGAGCGAACGCTGACATTTCAGCCCGGCCCTATCTTCGGCAACCTGATTCTCGCGGACGAAATTAATCGCGCACCTGCCAAGGTTCAGTCAGCTCTGCTCGAAGCCATGGAAGAGCGTCAGATTTCCGTCGCCGGAAAAACGCATAGGATGCCTGATCTGTTCCTGGTGATGGCCACGCAGAATCCAATTGAGCAGGAAGGCACGTATCCATTGCCCGAGGCACAAATGGACCGGTTTCTTTTCAAGGTCCTGATTACCTACCCGTCGCCGGAAAGCGAGCGCGAGATGTTGCGACTGCTTAGACGTGAAAGCAACGACGCGCCGCAAGTGACCGATGCCCTGTCTCAGGATGTCATTTTCGCGGTCCGCCAGGCGGTGCGGCAGATTGCGGTGGCACCGGCAATTGACGAATACATTGTCTCGCTGGTCAATGCAACGCGGCACGGCGGCCAACTCGACGCGGACCTCGGCAAGTGGATCGAAATTGGTGCGAGTCCGCGTGGCGCGATCGGGCTCGACCGTGCCAGCCGCGTGCAGGCGTGGCTTCAGGACCGCAGTTTCGTGACACCCGACGACGTGCGGGCCGTTATCCATCCCGTGCTGCGACATCGGCTGATACTTTCATACGATGCCAACGCGGACAACATCAGCGCGGACCGGGTGATCGACCGCCTGATCGAGAAAGTGGCCGTGCCGGCATAGCGCGCGAATTGCGCCCAAGCTCGCGCTCACACGCAAGGGGACGATCAATGGCCGTGGTATCCCAAGCTGCTATTGGCCGCGTATATGTCGACGCGGCGCATCTCGCGAAGCTCGAATTTCGTGCGCGCGGGTTAAGTTTCGTCGCGCCCGCGCCCGTATCCAGCATCTTGTCGGGCAACCATGCTTCGCGGTTGCGCGGCCGTGGCCTTAACTTCGACGAGATTCGCGGTTACCTTCCTGGCGACGATGTTCGTCACATCGACTGGAAGGTGTCGTTGCGCCTCGGCAAGCCGCAGATTCGCGCTTACACGGAAGAGCGCGACCGGCCGCTTCTTGTGGTCGTCGATCAGCGCATGAGCATGTTTTTCGGGTCGAGCCGTGCGTTCAAGTCGGTGGTGGCGGCGGAGGCCGCGGCGCTCGCGGTATGGATGGGATTCGCCGCGGGCGATCGCGTGGGCGGCGTGATCTTCGATGACGACCACGTCGTCCGCGTAAAGCCATTACGCAGCCGTAGCCGGATCAAGGTGCTGTTCGGCGCGCTCGCGGGGATGAACAGAACGTTACATGCCGAGAGCGCGTCCAGAACAAACTACGGTCAGCTCGATACCGCGCTTCAGGGCGTACTTCAGCTTGCAGGACACGATTACCTTATCTGTATCGTCAGCGATTTCGCCGGCGCGAGCGAACGTACCCGCAAGCTATTGCGCCAGCTATCGAAACATAATGATGTCATTGCCGCGATGGTCTTCGATCCTCTCTGGCAGCGCATGCCCGAGCATCGTGCGCTGGTGGTCAGCGAAGGACATCTGCAGGTGGAGCTGCGTATCGAGCAGGAGAAGGTTCGCAAGCCGCTCGCTAGCATGTTCAAAGGCCGCACCGCAGAGGTGGCCGACCTGTTGCGATCGAGTGGTGTGCCGCTGATGGCGTTATCGACCGATGAACCCACCGTCGACCAGGTTCGACGTCTGTTCGGCGAACGCGTCAGGCCGATCACGGGCAGCGGGCTATGACCGACTCGTCCGTGACCTCCCTCACACCCGCCGATACCCCGTTGGAGCTCAAGCCGCTGCAGGAGTTGCCGCTGCCCGAGCTGGTGTCGTGGGCGCCGCAAACTATCGGGTGGGCTGCGGTTGCGGTCTTGCTGATTGGGGCCGTGCTTTGGGCCGGCTGGATGAGTTGGCGTCGTTATAAGAGGGAGCGTTACCGGCGAGTGGCGCTAGCCGAGTTGGCGGAAATCGAGGCGGCCCTGAGCGATGCGCAACATCGTGCGGTCGCGCTCGCTGCTATCCCGTCGCTCATCAAGCGCACCTCGCTTGCTGCTGCTCCGCGCGAACGTGTCGCGGCGCTTACCGGCGACGAATGGCTCGCGTTTCTCAAGCGCACACGAGGACGATTCGACGAACGCAGCGGCGCGCTCCTGACGCTCGTGAGCTACGCACCCGCAGAACAGATCGCCTCGATAACACCGATAGAAGCCGAGACCCTGGTGAGCGTCACCCGCGACTGGATCCAGCGCCATCATGTGGAAATTTGATTTCCCGTGGATGTTCCTGCTGCTGCCGTTGCCCGCCTTCGTCTGGTGGCTGGCACCCGCATGGCGCGCAACGACATCGGCGATCCGCATGCCGTTTTTTCACGAGATGGCGCAAGCGGCGGGCGAGCAGCCGGCGCCCGGCGGCGTCCGTTTGCGCCGAAATGTAGCGCAGCGAGTGATGATGCCGATGCTATGGATCCTGCTCGTTACTGCTTCCGCGAAACCCGTGTTCGTCGAGCCGCCTGTCACTCGTGACGAACCCGCCCGTGATCTCATGCTGGCGATCGACCTGTCTGAATCGATGAGCACGCGCGACTTCGTGAACCCGCAAACCGGCGAGCGCATGGACCGGCTAACTGCGGTCAAGCAGGTCGTCAGGGACTTCGTGGCGAAGCGCAAAGGGGACCGCATCGGGGTAGTGGTGTTCGGCGAGGCAGCGTACCCGCAAGCGCCGCTGACGCTCGACCATGACAGCGTACTTTTGTTGCTGAACCAGATGCAGATCGGCATGGCGGGTCCGCGTACGGCTATTGGCGACGCTATCGGTCTGACCGTGAAGCTGATGGACAATTCGCCGGCTCAGGAAAAGGTGCTGATCCTGCTGACCGATGGCAATGACACGGCCAGCGCGATCCCACCCGATCGCGCCGCTGACATAGCGAAGAACAACAAGCTGGTGATTCACACGGTCGGTATAGGCGACCCGGGTGCGACGGGTGAAGACAAGGTCGACCTGGATGCGTTGCAGCGAATCTCCGATATCACCGGCGGACACGCATTCCACGCGCTAGGCAATCCGCAGGAACTCGCCGACGTCTACACGACGCTCGACAAGATGACGCCTGAGAAAGTGAAGCGGGAAATATACCGGCCGCAACGCGATTTCTTCTGGATACCGCTAGCAATTGCATTGTCGATACTGACGCTATATCACTGTCTTGCGTTGGCGATTGCAGTACTTCGTGCACCGGGTCGAAAGCAAGCGCTAAAGACCATGGAGATGGACGGAGCGACCCATGGAAATTGACCTCACCGCGTTTCATTTCCTGCGGCCTCAATGGTTATGGTTGCTCGTTCCGGCGGTCCTGTTGCCCCTATTCTGGTTTCGACGCAACAGTGTCCGCGCTCGCTGGCGCAACATCATCGACCCTTTGCTGCTTGAACATCTGATAGTCGGCGATACAGCGCGGCGCCGCATTCAACCGGTCCATTCGCTGGCGTTGCTTATTGCCGTAGGAGCAATCGCGGTTGCCGGCCCGACCTGGCAGCAGGAGCGCCCGCCATTTAACCAGGACAAGGCGCCGCTCGTAATCGTTCTTGAGCTTGCCCATTCGATGGACGCTACTGATGTCGCGCCCACGCGTCTTGAGCGCGCCAAACAAAAGGTGCTGGACCTCGCGGCCGCGCGCAAGGGCGCGCGAACCGGGCTTGTGGTGTTCGCTTCAACAGCACACCTCGTCGTGCCGCCAACCGAGGACCCGGCCATGCTCCAGTTGTACTTGCCGGCACTTGCGCCGTCGTTGATGCCGCACGATGGCAAGAACGTGAACGCAGGTCTCGACATTGCCGAGCAGCTTCTGGCGAAAGACCCGGTGGCCGGAACCATCGTTTTTATCAGTGACGGCTTCGACCAGAACCAGACGGACGCATTCATACAGAAGGCCAAACAATCTCACCATCAACTGCTATGGCTTGCAGTGGGCACGGAAAACGGCGGCGCGATTCTCGGCCCGAACGGAACCATTGCGATGGACGATGAAGGCCATCCGCTGATGGGCACCTTCGACGCCGACGAAATACAAAAGGTGGCCCACGAAGCAGGTATTCCGCTTGCCAGCGTACGCGCAGATGGTGATGACGTCGCGTGGGTTCAACGCCGTGCGCAGACCTGGCTGGCAGAGGTGGATGAATCGAAACGTGCGCCTCGTTGGAAGGAGTCGGGCTATTGGCTCGTGCTGCCGCTGCTGATGCTTGGGCTTTGGTGTTTTCGCAAGGGCTGGACGGTGAAATGGCTGCCTGTTGTGCTGATCGCGCTGGCCTTTAGCGCGACGCCTCGCGACGCACAAGCGGCTTCATGGAACTGGCTGGATCTGTTTGCCACCCACGATCAGCAAGGCCGCTGGGAATTCGAGCGCGGAGACTTCAATGCAGCGGCAAAACGTTTCGATGACCCGCTTTGGAAAGGTCGCGCGTTATATCTCGCGGGAGACTATGCCGGTGCGCTGAAAGCGTTCTCGCGACTAAAGACTGCTCAGGCTTATTTCTACATGGGCAACACGCTGGCGCATCTTGAAGACTACCCGTCCGCCATCAAAGCTTTCGACAATGCGCTAGCGCTTCAACCCAGGTTGCGCGAAGCAGCGATAAACAGGGACCTCATGAAGAAACTCATAGCGCAGCCTAAGCAGGAACCTCAGAAGGACGAGGAGGATGAAGAATCGGACGAGGTGAAAATAGAAAGGAAGAAGGGCAAGGTTGAGCAGAGCACGATCATTATGGAGCCGTCCGAGGACGTATGGATGCGTAACCTGAGCACATCGCCGGCCGCGTTTTTGCATCGGCGATTCGAGCAGGAGTCGGACAAAAATAGCGCGGGTGCGCCATGAAAGCGTTCTTGCGAGTTCTCTTGATCTTGATGTTCCTTACGTCAGGCTCAGCCGTGGCGCAAGGCGCGCCGCGGCTATTAGTGCGTGCGCATATCGAACCATCCGGGACGGTTGTGGCGGGAACTGAAGTCAAGCTCATCGTGGATTGCCTGACGACAACCTGGTTCACCGAAGCCCCGAACTGGCCGCTATTTACGGTGCCGGATGCAATCGTCAATCTGCCTGACGAGCAAGCCGAAAATCTGCATGAAGTCATTAACGGGGTGAGCTGGTACGGCGTGAGCAGGGCGTACAGAGTTGTCCCTCAAACGGCCGGAGCATTCGACATTCCTTCGTTTCAAATCACGGTTTACCCAGGCGGCACGAACGTACCGGCTAAGCTAACGACACCGGCGCTAAGACTTGTTGCCACGGTTCCAGCCGGCGCAGAAGGCATGAGCGTTTTCTTTCCCACGCAAAAACTAAGTGCCACGCAAACAATCGAACCCTCGCCGGATGATCTTAAAGTAGGCGGAGCGCTGACTCGCACCATTACGCAGAACGCGACCGGAACCGAGTCCATGCTTATTCCCCCGGTCAATTTCGGCGATGTTGACGGCCTCAAACGCTACCAGAAGCCGTCTGGGACAAAGAACATCATGCAAGACCGCGCAGGGTTGGTCGCGGGCCAACGCACGGACACGGTGACTTACGTTGCTAATCGCAGCGGCAGATTCAAACTTCCGCCGGTGACCATTGAATGGTGGAACACGACCACGCAAAGACGAGAAAAAATCGTGCTGCCGGCCGTGAGTTTTTCGGCGACGGCTGCCAGCGAAAGGCCGCTCTTTGATATTCCTATAGATGCATTGTCCAAGGGCGGTGCGCATCGGATCATTGTTATCGACCGGTCGCGAGCGCTAATCTTTGCCGCGATTTTGGCCTTCGTGCTCGCACTGGTTTGGGCATATCCCAGGCTGATTACTCGATACAACCTGGCTAAGCACGCTTTGGTCACTGCGCGGAATCGTTATGCGGAAGGAGAAGCGCCTGCGTGGCGGGTTTTGCGTGCGGCTGCTAGCAAGGGTCCTTTGCTGCGTATTATTCCGGCGGTGTATCGCTGGATGGACAAGAGCCCCGATTTCAAGCATCCCGCGCGAATAGATGACCTCGATTTTTCCGCCGACCCTGGACTTAAGGAGTTAGCGGACACAATCGCGACACATTACGCGGATAGTCCCGACGCTAAGCTTGATTGGAATAAAGCAGAGGGCGCGCTGCGCAGGGCGGCCAAGCGTGCTCGTAAAAAACGCAATGCGCAGTCGCCGCTTCCGCCGCTGAATCGCTATTAAAGGCTTAGCGCTTAGCGCGGTTGATTCCCTAACGCCAAGAATCACCCGTTAACTTAAGGCTTTATCTGAAATCAAGCGCTGAGCTATACTTGCCGTCGTGAAAATCCTGCGTACCTTGTTCGTCTTGTGGCTCTGCGCGGTGCTGCCCTTAACGGGGCTGGCAGCTAGCGGCTCGGCCGGACAATGTCCAATGCAGTCCATGACCCGGGACTCGGGCAGCATGATGTCCGCCGCCATGCCCGACTGCGAATCGATGGCAACGCCTGCTGGTCAAGACAGCAAGTTAAAAGACTCGCTCTGCAAGATGACCGTGCAGTGCCAGATGGGCTGCATGAGCATTCCGGCGTCGGCTCCCGGCATTGCGTGGAGTGCCACCGCTTATCGGCCGATGTTCTTTCACTATACCCAGTCGCTGTTCGTCCGCGAGCCTGACGGCTTGTGGAAACCCCCTCGCGCGCTTTAACTCCCTTAGTCACCAGTTTGCCGCTTTAGCGGCGAGGTCGTCCTGCATCCAGGACGTGATTCCCTATGGGATTCGACCGTTTGGGGTTGAGAAATGCATTCATCTATTACCGCGCCGGTGTTCCGGCGTGGATGCGCGCGTGCGTCCACGCTAGCGTTATTCATATTCATTCTTAGCGGCGGCGTAGCGGTTAAAGCGCAGGAAACTGCTTTGACGTTGGACGCCGCGCTGCAATCCGCGACCGATCGTTCCGCCTCTATGCAGGCAGCGCAATCGTCCGTTCGCGCAAGTTCACAGGCGGTCGTTCGAGCTGGCCAGTTACCCGATCCGACGCTCAAGGCGGGTGTCGACAACCTGCCGGTCAATGGTTCGCAGGCGGGAACCATTGGCCAGGATTTCATGACGATGCGGCGTATTGGCATCGAACAGGAATGGGTGTCGCCGGAAAAGCGGCGCCTGCGCACCGAGCTGGCTAATCAGGAAGTTGACCGTGAACGCGCGGGTTATCTCGCTCAGCTAGTCAACGTGCGCGAGCAAACGGCAACCGCATGGCTTACCGCGGCATACGCCAAGAAAGCGCTCTCGTTGCAGCAGGAACTCGCCGATCATATGGCGCATGAACTGTCGGCGACGCAGGCGTCTTATCGGGGAGCCAAAGCTAGTGCCGCCGATGTGACCCAGGCGCAACTCATGCTCGCGCAGACGCGCGACCAGTTGCTCAAGGCGCAGCAAACGCTTCAGACGGCGCTCATCGGCTTGTCGCGATGGACGGCCGCAACTGTCCTCGATGTCGCCGGCGAGCCGCCTGCGCCGCGGTCGGTGGTTGCGTCACTGCCGCCCGAAGAGCTTCGGCGTGTCGAGCCTGCGCTGATCAATGCGTCGTCGGAGATAGCGGTCGCTGACGCGGACACGGCAGTCGCCCAAAGCAACCGCAGCCCGAACTGGACTTGGGAAGTCGCGTACCAGCAACGAGGTGGTCAGTACTCGAACATGGTGTCGGTTGGCGTCAGCATTCCTATCCCGCTGAACAGGAGGGATAGGCAAGACCGCGATACCGCTGAGAAAGCCGAGTTGGGCACCAAGGCGCGGTTGATGTACGAAGACGCGCAACGTCAAGTCGATGCCGATATCCGCAACCTCTCCGCCACGCTCGCCAGCGGGCGCGAGCGTATCGCCAACCTGAACGCATCCCTGCTGCCTGCAGCCGACCAGCGCTTGCAACTATCGACAGCGGCTTATAGAGCCGGCACCGGATCGCTGGCCGATACCTTCGCCGCCCGGCGCGCCGTGCTCGACGCGCGCTTGCAAGTGCTCGATCTCCAACGCGACATATCGCTCACCTGGGCTCAACTCGAGTACCAGGTCGTGCCGCCTTCCATGACCTACTGACAGTGAGAACACGATGAAGAAGAAACCTATGACGCTCGCTGTCATCGCGGCGGTGGCGTTGCTTGCTTTGGGTTATGTCGCTGGAACATGGCACGCCAATACAACCGCGGCGACGACGACCGCATTGGCGAATAGTGAAAAAGAGGCCGGCCGCAAAGTGCTCTATTGGCACGATCCCATGAAGCCGAATCAGCACTTCGATAAACCCGGCAAGTCGCCCTTCATGGACATGCAACTGGAGCCCGTATTCGCGGACGAAGGTGCGTCGAGTGGCGTGAAGATCGACCCGGGTCTTCAGCAGAACCTCGGCATTAGATATGCCACTGCACGTCGCGTGGATGTAGCGGCAAGCTTCGAGGCCGTTGGTACAACTCAGTTCGACGAGTCGCTGGCCGATGTGGTCCAGTCGCGCGTGACGGGTTACATCGACCGCTTGTATGCGAATGCGCCGATGCAACGTGTGGTGAAAGGCGCTCCAATTGCGTCGCTGTTTGTACCGGACTGGCTGGCGCCTCAGGAGGAATACCTGGCGCTCAAGCGCAGCGGCATGGACGACGCCATGCTCGCGGCATCGCGCGAACGCATGCGCGCTTTATCGATACCGGATGCGATCGTGGCCAGCCTCGATCGCACTGGCCGTGCACAGACGCACGTCACGTTATCGGCGCCAGCGAGTGGCGTGATCACCGAACTGAATGTCCGCGATGGCGCGATGGTCTCGCCCGGCCAGACGCTTGCCAAGGTCGCGGGCTTGAACACGTTATGGCTTGTGATCGACGTGCCCGAAGCGCTGGCGTTGCAAGTGAAAGCGGGCATGAGTGTCGACGCCGTGTTTGCTGGAGACACCACGCAGCATTTCACCGGGCGTATTCGCGAAGTCCTGCCGGGGATCAGTACCGGTAGCCGCACCTTGCAAGCGCGCCTTGCCATCGATAACAAGGATCTGTCGCTCACCCCCGGCATGCTCATGCGAGCGCGTATTGGCGGGGCAACGACGGCGTCCCGGCTGGTCGTGCCGTCCGAGGCGGTGATTGCGACAGGCAAGCGCTCGATCGTGATCGTGAAGCAAGCCGATGGTCGGCTTCAGCCGGTCACCGTCATCACCGGCAACGACTCAGGCAGCGATACCGAAGTGCTGAGCGGCCTGAGCGAAGGGGAGCAGGTGGTGGCTTCGGGTCAGTTCCTGATCGACTCTGAAGCGAGTCTCAAGTCCGTTCTTCCAAGACTTCAGGGAGGACCGGCCAGCGATGCGGTCGCCGCGCTTCAGACCTACGAAACGACGGGCAAGGTCGAAGCCGTCACAAGCCACGACATCACCCTCTCGCATCAGCCTGTACCGGTATTGGGCTGGGGCGCGATGACCATGGCATTCGGCAAGCCGTCCGCAACCGCATTCCCTGACGTGAAAGCCGGCGAAACGGTGCACTTCGCGTTCAAGCAATCCGACGACGGATATGAACTGACGAAAGTCGAACCAATGGGGGCTGGCAAATGATCGCGCGACTCATTCGCTGGTCTATCCAGAACCGTTTCCTGGTCCTGCTTGCGACCCTCCTGATCACGGGCTGGGGTATCTATTCGCTGACGCAAACGCCGCTCGATGCGCTTCCCGATCTCTCGGATACGCAGGTCATCATCAAGGCATCGTATCCGGGCAAAGCGCCGCAGGTCGTTGAAGATCAGGTGACGTATCCGCTGACTACAACGCTTTTGGGCGTGCCGGGCGCCAAGACGATTCGCGCCTACTCCTCGTTCGGCGATGCATTCGTCTACGTCCTCTTCGACGACAAGACCGACCAATACTGGGCACGCTCACGCGTACTCGAATACCTGAACCAGGTGCAAAGCAGGCTCCCTCAGGGCGCGAGCGTCTCACTCGGACCGGACGCTACCGGCGTTGGCTGGGTCTATGAATATGCGCTCGTCGATCGCACCGGCAAGCACGATCTTGGTCAGCTTCGTGCGCTGAACGACTGGTTTCTCAAGTTCGAACTGAAGGCCGTTCCCGATGTGTCGGAGGTAGCGTCTATCGGCGGAATGGTGCGGCAGTATCAGGTCGTACTCGATCCGGACAAGCTGCGCGCCTATGGCATCACGCAGGCCACAGTGACGGATGCGCTCAAGAAAGCGAACCAGGAATCGGGTGGCTCGGTTGTCGAGCTGGCGGAGTCCGATTACATGGTGCGCTCGTCAGGTTATCTACGGTCACTCGATGACTTCCGCAGCGTTGTCTTGCGCACCAACGAAGCGGGGACGCCCGTGCTGCTCGGCGACGTTGCGCGTATCCAGATCGGTCCCGAGATGCGGCGTGGCATTGCCGAGCTGAACGGCGAAGGCGAGGTCGCCGGTGGTGTGATCGTGATGCGCTCCGGCAAGAATGCACTGACGACAATCGAGGCCGTGAAAGCGAAACTCAATACGCTGAAGAAGTCACTGCCACCCGGCGTCGAGATCGTCACGACCTACGATAGATCCAAGCTGATCGAACGTGCTGTCAGCAATCTGCGAGACAAGCTGATCGAGGAGTTTGTCATCGTCGGCTTGGTCTGTGCGCTGTTTTTGTTCCATCTGCGAAGCGCTTTTGTCGCCATCTTGTCGCTGCCGCTGGGTGTGCTCGCAGCGTTTATCGTGATGCGCTATCAGGGTGTCAACGCGAACCTCATGTCGCTCGGCGGCATTGCGATCGCGATCGGTGCGATGATCGACGCCGCCATCGTGATGATCGAAAACGCGCACAAGCATCTGGAAGCTTTTGACCACGCGCATCCGGATCAACCGATCACCGCATCCGAGCGATGGGAGCTCATAGCAACATCGGCGGCGGAGGTCGGGCCTGCGCTGTTCTTTTCGCTCCTCATCATCACGATGTCGTTCATCCCGGTGTTCTCGCTTGAGGGCCAGGAGGGCAAGTTGTTCTCGCCGCTGGCGTTCACCAAGAGCTACACGATTGCTGCGGCTGCTCTGTTGTCGGTCACGCTGGTGCCGGTGCTGATGGGCTATTTCATCAGGGGCCGTATTCCGAACGAGAACGCCAATCCGATCAACCGCGTGCTGATCCGTTTGTACCGCCCGCTGCTTGAAGCGACGTTGCGCCGGCCGTGGGCTGCGATCGGTATTGCGATCATTGCCCTTGTGCTTACGCTGATTCCGTTATCGCGGCTAGGCGGCGAATTCCTGCCCCCGCTCGATGAAGGCGATCTTCTGTACATGCCGACCGCGCTGCCCGGTATCTCGGCAGAAAAGGCGGCTGAGCTATTGCAGCAGACCGACCGGCTCATTAAGACGGTGCCTGAAGTCGCGACTGTATTCGGCAAATCCGGGAGAGCCGATACGGCGACCGACCCCGCGCCACTGGAAATGTTCGAGACCACGATCCAGTTCAAGCCGCGCAGTCAGTGGCGGCCCGGCATGACGCCGGAAAAGCTGGTCGATGAACTGGACCGGACGGTGAAGGTGCCGGGCTTGTCGAACGTGTGGGTGCCACCAATACGCAATCGTCTGGACATGTTGTCGACGGGTATCAAGACACCGGTGGGCGTGAAGATTTCAGGCGGTGATCTTGGCGTCATTGACACTATCGCAACGCAAGTGGAAGCCGTGGTCAAGACGGTCCCGGGGGTCTCGTCCGCGCTCGCGGAGCGCTTGAACGGCGGGCGTTATATCGATGTCGATATCGATCGTTTTAAAGCTGCGAGGTACGGGCTCGCTATTGCGGATATCCAGTCGGTCGTTTCATCGGCGGTGGGCGGGGAGAACGTGGGCGAAGTCATCGATGGGCGTCAACGCTTTCCCATCAACGTTCGGTATCCGCGCGACGTTCGTGACTCGCTCGAGAATCTTCGACGCTTGCCGGTTGTCACGGAGCGGGGCGCGCAGATCATGCTCGGCGATGTCGCTACCCTGAGGATTGCCGATGGCCCTCCGATGATTCGCAGCGAGAACGCGCGGCTTGCGGGCTATGTGTACGTCGATATCCGCAACACGGACCTGCAGTCGGCAGTGACAGCGATGCAGCGGGCGGTCGCGGAGAACGTGGTTCTTCCACCGGGTTATTCCATTGCATGGTCGGGTCAGTTCGAGTATCTGGAACGCGCATCGGCGACGCTTCGTACCGTGATCCCGGTCACGCTCGTGATCATCTTCGTGCTGCTGTTCCTGACCTTCAATTCGGCCGCTGATGCGTTGCTGCTGATGTCGACGGTTCCGTTCGCCTTGGTCGGCGGGTTCTGGCTGATATGGGCGCTGGGTCATGCGGTATCGGTGGCAACCGCGGTCGGTTTTATTGCGCTTGCTGGCGTGGCGGCGGAGTTCGGCGTGGTGATGTTGCTGTACCTGAAACGTGCGCTTGAGCATCGCCTCGGCGCCGGCGCTGTACTGACGGAGGCGCTTCTCTTCGACGCCATCCGCGAAGGCGCCGTGCTGCGCGTGCGGCCGAAAGCAATGACCGTTGCCGTGGTCCTCGCGGGTCTTATCCCGATCATGCTCGGCCACGGCGCGGGGTCGGAAGTGATGCAACGCATCGCGGCGCCGATGGTCGGCGGCATGGTCACCGCGCCGCTGTTGTCCATGTTCGTTATTCCCGCTGCGTGGTTGTTGCTTAAGCGTCGCCAAGTGCGGCGCGCAGTGCAAGCGCGTGGCGAATTCGATGGTCCTACCGGCACGCATGTGCCTTCGCATTTACCTTCGCATTTACCTTCTATTCACACTGGAGAAATGAAATGATCAAACTGACTTACATCGCGTTGGCAATGGGTGCTGCGTTCGCTGTATTTTCTGTTCAGCAGTCAGCGGTCGCCGACGATATGGCCGGAATGAAGATGAATCCCGGCGCAATGAGTTCGGCGGCGCGGTCGTCGAAATCCGCTTTGACCGATGCGGAAATCAGGAAGGTCGATCCGGCGTCCGGCATGGTGACGCTCAAACACGGTGCGCTGGAAAACGTCCGTATGCCGCCGATGACCATGGCGTTCAAAGCCCGGGACGCTGCGATGCTCAAGCAGGCTCACGAAGGGGATAAAGTGAAAGTGCGCGTTGAGAACGTGGGCGGCACGATGACTATCGTGACAATGCAAAAGCAATAAGCTTCGGGCTGAGGATGTTGCCACGCACAAACGGTTCTGGCCGGCCGCAAGCGCGCGGTTGCATGTCCCGATGTTGACAGGCGGCGCTGCTTAAGTGCGGCCTGTCGATTACAACTGGCAAAGTGACATAAAGATCTGATGGTTTTGCACGTGCGCAAGATCATGGCGCCAGGACATTAGCGCGAGAGCGTTGCGGACAGAGCGCCATCACCTTCTTTAGAATCGCAGTTAAATCCCGAGTCAGGAACACCCATGTCTGTGCGCTACAACGCTGCGTTCACGGCGCTTCTCGCGGCCGCGCTTTTTGGTGCGACCACCCCGCTTGCCAAGACCCTTCTTGGCACGATGTCGCCGTTCATGGTCGCAGGCTGGTTCTATTTAGGCAGCGGTGTTGGTTTGGCAATTGCAATTGCCTTCCAGCGCGTCAGGCGGTCCAAAAAGGAGCGCGCTAACGAAAGCCGGATTCAGTTGGCTGAAGTGCCCTGGTTGCTTGGAGCAATTGTCGCTGGCGGTATCGCAGGCCCGGTGCTGCTTATGTTCGGCCTGAGCACCACGCCGGCCGCAACGAGTTCGCTATTGCTGAATCTTGAAGGCGTGTTCACGGCGGTGATCGCGTGGGTCGTGTTCCGTGAGAATGTGGATACGCAGATTTTTCTCGGCATGGTCGCAATCGTCGCTGGCGGCGTGGCGCTCTCGTGGCAGCCGGGCGCGGCCGGTGTATCCGCTGGCGCGCTGCTGGTCGCAGGCGCTTGTGTGTGCTGGGCGATCGATAACAACCTGACGCGCAAGGTATCGACGAATGACGCCATGGTCATCGCTTGCCTGAAGGGGCTGATCGCCGGATCGGTGAATCTTTGCATTGCCCTTGCGCTCGGCGCTCATCTTCCGGGTTTGGTCAAGACGGCGGCGGCCATGTTCACCGGCCTGGCTGGATACGGCGTTAGCCTGGTTTTGTTTGTTGTTGCGTTGCGCAACCTCGGGACCGCACGCACCGGCGCGTACTTTTCAGTCGCGCCGCTATTCGGCGTGACGCTTTCGCTGATCCTGTGGCCGGATATGCCGGGGCCGTTGTTTTGGGTGGCCGCCGCGTTGATGGTGCTCGGCGTGTGGCTGCATATTCGTGAGCGCCACGAGCACGCCCATACGCACGTGTTGATGGACCACAACCACCGGCATCGCCATGACGAGCATCATCAACACACGCACGATTTCAAGTGGGATGGAGATGAGCCGCACACTCATCCGCATCGACACGTGCCGATGACGCACACCCATGGACATTTCCCGGATATTCATCATCGCCACATTCATTGAGCGGCGGATTTCTTCAATTAGGCATGCCTTGCATCCAGCGCCCCGCAAGCCCCGTATATAGCCTTGACGCGACGCAATCTTGCACTCGCGGCTAATGGGGAAAAATCATGAACAAGGCAATGCGGAAAGCGATGTTGGCGGGCGTGTCGGTGGCGTTCTTGTGCGGTTCGGCGGCAGTATTCGCGCAGGGTGGCGGTAACGGGAACGGTGGCTCGGGCGGCGGTAATGCGCACGGCGCAGCAACGGCTGGAATGACGCACTGGGGCGATCCGGTTGCCACGCCAACAAATTCCATGCCCGGCAATATGCAAAACCCGGGAATGGACAGTAACGCTAACGCGAATATGAGCGCGATGCCGTCGAACGGCGCCAAGGGTGCCGCAAAGAACGGGCAGTAGAGCAATGTTATGCCAGTGTGCGCCCGGCGCCGGGAATAGTCTTCGGTTGAACTCGGCGTGGCGTGGCCGCTGTTAGCCTTACTGCATCGGCATCACGATTTAGGGGCCGGTTGTGTTGTCTTCATTTGCATCGACGAAATGGACTTGGTGGAGGACGCCCCGGGACGCCTCGAAAATTTCCGGCCGAATATGAAACTTTGATCCGCCGCGTGACAGAAAGACGCCAAGCATTACGAGTATGACCCGCGCGCGGATTTAGCCGCCGATATCTTCCTCCGCCACGCGCTTCATTCTGTAATCCAGAGACACAATTGTGCTTGAACTAAAGCAAGGTTTCTCGGCTCCTACTTAAGAGTAAGACGCTAAGTAAGATGCCAAGACGCGCGGGAGAAGATCACATGCTTAAGCCAATTGCATTGTTAGCACTTGTTGCGTGTCTCGGCGGCTGTGCGGTCGCGCCGGGTTATGGTTATGGCTATGGATACGACGGATACGGCTACCCTTACGCAACAGATTATGCTGGGCCGTACTACTCGGGTTATCCGGCTGTTTACGGCGGTGGTATCTACGTCGGTGGGGGCGGTGGCGGCTGGTACGGTGGCCACTACTACAACCATGGAGTGAACTGGCATGGTTGGAACCATGGGTACGGAGGCGGATATCACGGCGGCGGTTACGGCCACGGTGGCGGCTACGGGCACGGCGGGGGCGGTGGTGGACAGTGGCAGGGCGGCGGCGGTGGAGGCCACGGCGGTGGCCGCGGTTAGGACGAGATGGGCCAGTTAGCCTGATGAACAGCCCCCGATGCGTTCTGCTTGTCGGATGGTCGGTCAGTAATCAAACTCTGGCGAAGGTGCTTGGCCGCATCAGGTGCCTGCCCCAAACACGGCAAGTGGAGCGAGTGTCACGCGTCGCCCCGCCTGCTGCACATTCCGGTAAAGCTTCTCGGCCGTTCCCAGAAGCCCGGTCAAATTTTCCAGGCTCGGTCGCGGCTGAACGACGCCAACGGAAATCAAAAACACGCAAGCTAGGCGACCCCTCGGTCACCAATGAGGGGCGTTTTAGCTTTTGTTAAACCGTTAAACCGCAGACGTAACCGCTACCGCCGATGCGGAATCCTGGCTTGCCGCAGGCATCGCCTTGCTCGCGGCCGGTGCGGATTTCTTCGCAGCCGAAGCCTTCTTGGCCGACGCGCGTTTCACGGGTGCTTTCTTGGCGGCTGCCTTTTCCACGGGAACATTCGTTACAGCCGCGCTCTTGGCCGACGTTTTCTTAGCAGCAGCTTTCTTTGCCGGCGCCTTAACGCTGAGCGTTTTCGCCGTCACTTTCTTTGCCGCCTTCTTGCTTGCGGGTTTTGTCGCGCTTGCTACAACGGCATGGTTGTCGCCGTGGCCATCAATCAGGAATTTCGTGCGGTCCTTGACGTCCTTGATCCAAAGCGGCGGGCGGGCCCAACCACTCCACGTTTCGCCCGTCTTGGGATTGCGATACTTGGCGGGCAGCTTTGGCTTTGCCGCTGCTTTTGCCTTGACGCCAGGCTTGGATGTTTTGCCTGCAGGCCGGCCGCGCGGCTTCTTCGTGGATGAATGCGCTTCAATATCAGCGGTGGTCAGGCCATGCTTTTCCATTAGCTTGCGGATGTCGTCGAGCACGGATTGCGCGCGCTTTGCGATCATGGCTTCTGCTTGAGCCTGCAGCTTTTTCAGCTTGGCTTGAATCTGTTCTAGTGTGGGCATTATGGTTTCCTTAAGAGCATTTCAAGCCCGTGCCGGGCTCGGCGTTGGCGGAGAAACGGAGATGAGGTATACCGGTGAACGGCAGCGCTGCGATGACCGGCAGACCAATGGTGCGCGCTCGCGGCATGCACGCCGTGGAGTGAGCCCGCTTAAGAGCATGGTCCGGGATTCGTCGGCGACAGTGGTGAGCGGCGCAAGCCGCATCCCGTTCAAGAGATCGAGTCAATTTCGACGATTCCCATGGCGCTGCCGTTCACTCACGATTCTGGAGCAGGCGATGGCGATGCGCAAGCGAGAAGAAGACGAGGTGTTCCCGAACGCAGCGGGGATCGATGTGGGCGGCTCGAGCCACTGGGTAGCGGTGCCCCGACAGGCAGATGACGAGCCGGTGCGTGAATTCGGGGCGATGACCGATGACCTGAACGCGATGGCCGACTGGCTGCTCTCGTGCGGGGTCGACACCGTGGCACTAGAGTCGACCGGGGTCTACTGGATCCCGGTCTACGAGGTGCTAGAGCGGCGCGGACTGGTGGTGTGGCTGGTCGACGCGCGGCAGATGAAGTACGTACCGGGACGCAAGAGTGACGTGCAGGACTGCCAATGGCTGCAGAAGCTCATGAGCCTGGGGTTGCTGCGCGCGGCCTGGCGCCCGGGCGATGAGGTCTGCGTGGTGCGCGCGGTGGTCCGTCAGCGCGAGGTGCTGCTCACCGAACAGGCCGACTGGGTGCAGCGCATGCAGAAGGCGCTGGTGCAGATGAACCTGCAACTGACCGAGGTGCTCACCGACGTGATGGGCATGACCGGGCAGGCGATCGTGCGGGCGATTGTGGCCGGCGAGCGTGACCCCAAAGTGCTGGCCCGGCATCGCAACGGCCGCGTCAAGGCCAGCGAGCGCGACATCGAGCGGGCGCTGACAGGCAACTGGCGCGAGGAGCACCTGTTCGTGCTCGGGCAGGCCCTGGCGATGGTCGACAGCCTGGCCCAGCGGGTGCTCGAGTGCGACGCGAAGATCGAGGCGTTACTGGCGCCACTGGGCTGCCACGAGGTCGAACTCAGCGGGCCGGGCAAGCGGCGCGGCAAGAACACCCCGCAGTTTGATGCACGCACGGCCCTGGCGCGCTGGGCGGGCGTGGACCTGACGCGCATCAACGGCCTGGCGGTCACCACGGTAATGACGATACTCTCGGAGATCGGCCCGGACCTGAGTCGCTTTGCCAACGTCAAGCACTTCTGTTCGTGGCTGGGACTGTGTCCTGGCACCAAGGTCAGCGGCGGCAAGGTGCTTAGTGCGCGCACCCGGCGTTCCACCAACCGGGTGCGCCAGGCGCTCAAGCTGGCCGCGATGAGCCTGTCGCGCAACGACTCGGCGCTGGGCGCGTTTTATCGGCGGTTGTGCTCACGTATGGACAAGCCGCGTGCGAATACCGCCGTCGCCCATAAGCTCGCCCGCATGGTGTACTTCATGCTCACGCGGGGCGAAGCCTTCGTCGACCAGGGCCAGCAGCATTACGAAGAACAGCAGCGTCAACGCAGCATCGATGCCCTCAGGCGCCGCGCGACTGCTCTCGGCTTCCAGATTACCCCAGCCGCGCAAACCCCTTGAAACATGGGGTTATCCTAATTGTTTCTCAAGAGTGATTGCCCGCACTATGCCATGCGTTCTCTGATTTCGGAAGCGGCTAATAGGGCTTGGTATTAAAGGTACGCATCTCTTAATACAGTTTGTTTCAATCCATGACAAAAAGACCCGGGTTTTAGGTCTCGTGCGTTGAGTGCTTAGGGTTAGATTCGCCGGCTTGCGGCGCATAAGAAATGGAAGAAGCACAGGTCTTTGCGACTCCGGACTGCGTTATTCAGCCGCAGCATTCCGGTGTCGCTCGGGCCTGGATGTAAATGCTCAGGATATCGATGCAGGTTTGCGAAACGCCGGGGACGATAACTTATCGATCGCACGGGTAGCGAAGGAGGGGGGCGTCCCGTTTCCACGATTCCGCTAAGGACGAGCCGAGTAGTAATGGAGGTGCTTTGATCTGAGAGGTGCTGATTAGCGGCCTGGATCTGTACGACCTGCAAGCCGCTAATGGTGAGTCGCGCGCTAGGGTCCTGAGGACGCTCGCCAGCGATCTCTAATACCGATGGGGCGGCGGCCGATGGCGCGGAGGCGGGCGATGATGATGGTGTCTCGGCGGCAACGGACGGCAGCGCCGCACGTAATGACCATGGACCCAGACGCGCCGGCATTCCTGCCGGGGCCGAGCGTCGGCCACCGTGGGTACGGCGGCGCTCGCTGCAGCGGCCAACAAGATGACCGCGAAAAATCTTCGCATACGTGCTCCACAAAAATACGAACAGAATCATGACTCGCCGATGCACTATCCGGCGATAAAAAGCGAGCGCGTGATTTCACCCGAGGCCGTCTTCCCCAAGCAAAAATACGGCGTCCTGGGCTACTTCTTCGGGGTTTTGGAAACCTTTGCTGCGGCTTTGACTGCTGTCTTCTTAGCGGGTTTCTCTCCAGCCTCAGCGATTGCTTTCGGCTTGGTCGCGGACTTAGCGGCGGTCTTTGGTTTTTTCGGCGCTGTGTCTGTGCCGGCAATCTTGGGTTTAGCTGCCGTCTTAGTCGCCGTCTTGCGTGCAACCTTGGCGTCAGCCTTGGACTTGGCCTTCGGTGTCTTGACGCTGTCCTCGTCAGCAGGCGTTGCTTTTGACTTCGTCTTGACCGGCTTCTTTGCAGGCTTCGCGGCAACCTTGTCGGCTTCGTTTGTTTCATGGGGTGGTGTGAGAGAAGCGAGCTCTTGTTCTAACAAGGCGCGCGCTTTCTCCCAATACTCCGTAGACCGTCCTTCGGGACGACCGTCCGCTTCCCATAGATGGTATGCCTGCAAACGAAGCCTTTCTTCTAAAGATTTGTTGTGCATTCCATTAACCATTTCGCGTGTTCGAGCGTTTATGTTACAGGAGCGTCGCACCACGTGTGACGGGCGGAGGGCGCATTGAGCGCGCTGATCGAGCTTGAATTTGGCTGGGCACCACGCGCGGTTAGATCTTGCCACGCTATAAAAATGTCTTTTTTCCCGTGCTAGGATGTCTCGCGGATAAGCTTGAGGCATCGCGATGACAACCTTATATGACACCTTGTCCGTCCCGGAAAACGCGACGGCTGAAGAGATAAAACGGGCTTACCGGAAAGCGGTCATGCGTTGGCATCCGGATCGCAATGCCGGTCAGGAGCATGTTGCGCGAGCCGCGTTTCTCGACATTCGAAATGCTTACGCAATTCTGTCCGATCCCGCGCAAAGGCAGGTCTACGACGCCGTTTTTGCTGAGGAAATGAAGCGGCAGGAAGCCGAGCGCCGGCGTGAGGAGCGGGAGCAGGCTGAGCGCGAGGCCGCGGTGCGCGCCGCGCAGGAAGCGGAATATGCCAGCCGCGTCGTGCTGGCGATGCGCTTCGCGACGCAGGGCTATAACCGCGACGTCGTTCGCGGCGTGTTGCTGGCCCACGAATGCGACGACGACCTCGCGTGTCGTATCGCCGATAGCGCCCTTGCGCTCCACGCGTCCAGGCAGTCGGAGGCTGAACCGGCGGAGCCGGAGGAGGCCGCTTCTGAGGCCGCTCCCGATACGCACGGCACGCAGCCAGAAGAGGAACCGGCACCTGCGGATCGCGTACGTTCGTTTTCCGATATCTGGATGCCCTTCTGGAACGTGCTGCGCTCGTGACCGCTCGTGCTTAGCAGGTCGCGGTCTTGCTACCTTCTCTGAATCAGAGCCGCCGGGACCCTCAAAACTCACCTTAAGCTTAAGCGACGCTGCGTTGGCATGCGTCCGGCTTGGTCGTGGCTTTTCGCGCAGCAGGACGCTGGGCCGACGTGACTCGGGGCACGATCGTTCCTATGTCGCGCGCTCCCGCTCCACGCCAGATGAGACGGGCGAACCGGAGTGGCGCAATAACTGCGTCGCAGGCACATACTCGCCATTCAAACCCTCAGCATGCAGGCGATACAGCGAGATTCAACACCGCTTCTAGCCTTGCGGGAACAGTCTTAAAATCTGTTGAAAGGACAGAACGGTCCGGAGACGCCGATGGAGCATGCCTACTTCAGATTGCTGCATCTGCTTTCGGGGCATCCTGAGTGGACTCTCACGGTTGTCTTGCTTGCAGCATTTTTTGAATCCATTGCGTTTATCGGCACGTTTGTTCCGGGCAGCACCGCCATGTTCGTGGCAGGCGCGCTGGTCGGCACGGGTTCTCTCAACCTCGGCTGGGTATTCGCCTGCGCGCTCGTGGGGGCCGTGGCAGGCGATGCCGCAAGCTACTGGTTCGGCTGCAGCCACAAGGAAACCATCGCGAAGCTGTGGCCGTTCCGCACGCACCCCGGCATGCTGCTGGCGGGGCAGCGCTACTTCGAGGCACACGGGGCAAAAAGCGTGATCTTCGCGCGCTTCATTGCACCGCTGCGCGCGGTTGTTCCCGTCGTGGCGGGCATGATGGGGATGCGGCCGCTGCGATTCCTGGTCATCAACATCATCTCGGCGCTCGTCTGGGCGCCCGTGCATATCCTTCCAGGCGTTGTCTTCGGAGCATCGATCGAACTGGCGGGCGCCGTGTCTTTCCGGCTCGTCGCGGTGCTTGCCATCCTGGTTGCCGCGACGTGGCTGACGTTCCGGGCGACGAGCCTTGTTGTCTCGCACGCGCGGGCGTGGACGGACTCGTCGCGCCGAAATCTGCTGCGGTGGGCGCGTCATCACCCTGGCGCAATGGGCCGGGTAGTGCTCGGTATCCTTGATCCGAAGCATCAGGCCGCCGCGCTTATTGCCGTGATCTCCGTGCTGCTGCTCGCTTCGGCCACCGTGTTCTTTTCCACGCTGCACGGCGTCTCTCGCGGCGACCCGCTGGTTCAAGTCGATGTGTCGGTTTATCGCTTCCTGCAATCGTTCCGATCCTCGTGGGGCGACGCCATCCTGGCTGTGCTCGGCACGCTGGGCAGCGTGCCGACACTCGCCGCGCTAACGGTGCTGGTCGTCGTATGGATGGCGTTTGAACGCCGCTGGCGCACGGTCGCGTACTGGCTGACCGCCGTTATGTTTTCCCAGCTATTGATCCTGGCAATCCAGATCACGATCCAGCGTCCGCTTCCGGGTGCGGTAGCGTCCAGCTTGCGCGCGTTCCCGAGTAATCACGTCGCAGCCAGCGTGGTGATTTACGGCTTCCTCTCGTTCTTGCTGGCGCGCCGCGTGGGGCCGGTGGCGAGGGTATTCGTCGCGATGGCAACCATTGCCATCCTGGCTTCGGTTGCCTTCTCGGGGCTTTATTTCGGCCACTTCACTTTCTCCGATGCCGTCGGCGGCGCCGCACTCGCTGCCACCTGGGTCTTTCTGGTTGCGCTCACCGCCGTGTGGCGATACCCCGCGAAACCGCCGCCCCGCGCCATGATGCCGGTCGCCGTCCTGGTGCTTGTATGCGTGAGTGTCGCGTTGCAGTTCAGGACGAGCCTTGACGCGATGGCGGCCGAGTCGACCCCAGCGGCGATTGTGGTGACGCCGATGCAATGGACGGATACCGTGTGGCGGACCTTTTCTTGCTATCGGTCAAGCATGGACGGTGACCGGCTCGAGCCCATCACCATTCAATGGGCAGCAACGGCCGGGGAGATCAGGGATCAACTGGAGCGCCGGGGATGGACAGAGGGGGCGCGTTTATCGGCGCATAGCATCTTGTCTCTCGTTTCCCCGGACGTGGCGGCTACGGCGCTTCCGGTGTTGCCGAGGTTGAACAATGGCCAACCATCGGTGCTGGTATTTACGCGCTCTCACCTGAGCGCGGATGAGCGCGATGTCTTGCGATTCTGGCCGACGCAGTATGCGGTGGCGCATCGGGGCGGACGGCCGCCAACACCTATCTGGCTCGGCTCACTCGTCCACGAGCGGTTGCTGCGGCCATCGTGGCCATTCAACGTGTTGCGTCGGGACAGACGAATCGACTCGATGATTGCCGACCACACCGAGGCATCGCCGTGGAGTGGCCTGGAGGTGGCGAGAAGTACAGGTTGTGTGGGCATTCCTGTGACGCTGGTGGCGTCCGAGAGGCAATGAGTCATGAAGTGGTGAAATGATATTGATCCCGCACTCATGAAGCGATGAGCTGCACACGCACTATGAAACGCAAGCGTCGGGCGCGCGATGCTGAATGCTTCTGGAGACTAGTACTTGATACAAATTCCACCGTCGGCAATCGAGAACTGGGGAAGCGCTGCCGTCTTCGCCAATGTGCTGGCCACGCGGCTGGGTGTCCCGCTGCCGGCTATCCCCGTGCTTATTTTTGCGGGCTCCGCGATCGCCGGCGGGAATCTGGTTTTCTCCCACGTGCTGTGTGCCGCGGTAGTCGCTGCGTTGCTCGGCGACGGCGTGTGGTTTTCTGCGGGGCGTATCTATGGCCGTCGCCTGACCGATATTCTCGGACGTATGTCGTTGTCGCTTGATGCAAGCATGCGCACCACGCGCGCCTTGTTCGAACGGTTTGGCGTCGCGATCGTGGCGGTGGCGAAGTTTGTTCCGGGCCTCGCTCTGATTACGCCGCCGCTGATGGGCACCACGCTGATCGCGCCGGCCGTGTTCGTTGCGTGGGATACGGTGGGCACGGTGGCGTGGGCTTCTTTCTGGTTGCTCGGCGGCGCGTTGTTCGAGCGGCAACTCGGGTTGTTGTTGAGCGTGCTCCGACCCCACGGGGGATCGATTCTCGACGTGCTGTTTACCGCCACCGTTCTTTATCTGACGTATCGATATCTGCTGCGCTGGCGTTTCCGGAAGTGGCTGAGCCGCAGGATTGTCTCGCCGGAGCGGCTCGACCGGATGATGCGTTCAAGCACGCCACCGTTGGTCCTCGATGCGCGACCAGTTTCGGTCCGGCGTGACGAGTTGTATCGAATTCCGGGGGCGTTGCTGCTCGATGTTGAATCGCTGGAAACCATGGATGCGAATCTTTCGGCCAGCAACATTGTTGTGTATGGCATGTATCCGAACGATGCGACCGTCAGGAAGGTTCGCAAGCAGCTGCTCCGGAAAAAGGTCGTGAACGTGCGCGTTTTATATGGCGGCCTGGACGAGTGGGTGCGTCGGGGTTATGCGGTTGAACCGTTGCCGCCGGAGTTGGATCTGTTCACTGCATCGTTGGCGCGTTCTTAGCTTAGTGCGCGGGTTCCTTCGACCGGTTGTTGCGCGACTCCTTGAGTGCTCGCACGCACATTTGTATGCCTGCTTTAGTAGGGATGCGCATCACGAAATCTCGTGGCTAAATGAGCCTAACGATTAAGCCTAACGATTCGAGCAAAGAAGTCCTAAGCTACTCGAAGAAATAAAACAAATGGCCGTGCAGCACACAAACGTTTGCGCGCTGTTATTAAAAGTCCAAAGGAGTAGACGGGGAGAAGCTGACACTGAAGTTCAGCATGGGGACGCCGGTTCCGACGCGACGGGGATAGAACAACGGGGGCGTTGTAACCGGCGAGTGAAACGTAGCGAATTAAATAGTTAACGAGGGGAGAGGTGGCGTGCCGGCGGCCAGGC
Organism: Caballeronia sp. SBC1; assembly: GCF_011493005.1. Classification (NCBI taxonomy): domain Bacteria; kingdom Pseudomonadati; phylum Pseudomonadota; class Betaproteobacteria; order Burkholderiales; family Burkholderiaceae; genus Caballeronia; species Caballeronia sp. SBC1. The sequence goes on along the minus strand of NZ_CP049156.1, from coordinate 3,718,673 downwards.
GTGGCGAGACGCCTGGTCGTCGGACGCGCTACGATTTTTCCTTTAGGGAAGATCGCGGAGCCGAAACGCCTGGTTATGAATCAGGCTTAGTCGGTTTTAGTCAGGCCAATATAATCAGACTACTTAGTCAACCTAACTAGTCAGCCTGATTCGTCAGGCCAATTGCTGTGCAAGCGATTTCGTCAACGGGCTTTCTACATCGCCCGTATGTTTGGTCGTGACCGGCTCGATCAACACAATCCAGCATTCTTCTTCCGCCACCGGATTGTGCAGAACGCCGCGAGGCACCACGTGCATGGATCCTTCAGGCAAATGGACCGCTTTGCCGCCTTCGTACTCGATCCGCAGACTCCCGCGTACGACGTAGAACAGTTCATCTTCGCCCGCGTGGCTGTGCCAGACGAGCTCGCCCCGAACCTTGGCGACTTTCACGTATTGGTCATTGACCTGCGCTACGACCTTGGGCGACCAGTGTTCGGTGACGGCGTCGAACGCAGTCTTCAGATCGATGGCGCCGGCAGAAAAGGCCAGATTCATATTCCTCTCTCCATTCAGTTGATATTGAAGCCGCAACGTAGCAAAGCAGAGGGCGCGTAACTCAACTCCCGCCCACACCCGGCTCCCAATACACATTTAACCCCATTAACCCGATCAGCGTTTGCACCGCCGCTTTCCTCCTTTCCGCCACCTCGTTCATCTTGGGTACCGGCGCTTGATCAAAGCGTTCCATGAACGGCGTGGTCAGCGGAGCAATGGCGTGTCCGTTTCGTCCAAACACAGGGTATGCAAGATTCTTGACGCCCTTAACCTGGCGGCTAGGCATGCGCGTATGTCCGCGTTCCTTGATCCGTGCCGGATCCGCGGCAAGCTGTTTTGCAACGACCGGGAGTTCGCCATCAACGGGGATGTGCAACTTAAGCATTCGCTTGCGTTCCAGTTCCTCCTGGAACGCCATCAGCACTTGTCCCGAAGCGGTATCGGTCGTGCCGATGAGCGTGCGCACCTTCAACGAAAAGCCCCAGCGTTCCGGACTTTCCACTCGCGCGAATGCGTTGATGGCAAGGTTTCAACGCCCGTTGCCGGGTGCAACAAGCGCTGAGTGGCAACCGATGAAGCTCGCGTTCAATATGCAGCCGCAATTGAAGGGAGCGTAAGAGTCCGCGTGGCCTTGCAGATCAGACAATACGCACGATCACGGAAAACAGCCATACGGCAATGCCGACACCACCGACCAGGCATACGGCTACCGCGCACAAACGCCAAAGGGTCTTCATCCGTCACACCAAAAAAGAAGGCCGCAAAGCGGCCTGAAGAGGGGGTACTACAGGGGGATCAATGAAGAACTCATCATAAAACGCGAGACTTAAGGGAACATTAAGCCGCGCTGAGTGCGTCCTGATCGTCCTGTCGAAACCTTCTCTCGCAATTAAAAATGCCGATACCGAATGAGCTTACGCTTATCCGGTATCAGCATTTCGTGCATCGTCAGCGTAACGACAGGAGCGGATGTTTGATCGATCGCCCCGTTCGTGCGGCTTTGGAATTAGTTATGCGAGTAGAGCGAGCGTTCGTTGCTCACGCTAACGCGGCTGCCCGACTGCGATTGCGTGTCTTGCACGCCACCGTAGGACGTTGCGTTCGCGTTGGCTTGCGCGTTTTCGGCTGCGACGGTTTGGGCGCTTTGGCCACGTTGCGATGCCGGTGCGCCGACGGTCGGGTTATACGAGGGTGCCGGGCCGTAGCCGCTGCTGGCGAAAGCGGGGGCAGCCAGGGCTGCGGAAGCGGCGACCAACAATGCGGCGATAAGATTCTTGTTCATGATGTTGCTCCGATTTGCATGACTTTTAAGGGGCGCAGTCGCTTGGTTTTTTCTGCTCACTGCGTCGATGAAATGCAGTGTATACCCCTACTATTGATTTATTGTATCGATAGCATGCAATTGACTTTTCGCAATCTGCTAATAATGAGATGCGGGTTCGCGTGCCGCCGAGCACCCAGAATCTAGTCGTGAAGCGTATCGATAATCGCCGCCGTGATCCCCGTGCGCCCGTACGAAGCCCTCTCGACCATTCCGACCGTGCGAAGAATGGGTGGCTGTGCAATCGAAATCAGCCGCAACGACGGGTCCGTCTGCCATCCCGCCCTATGCAACTGCGGCAACACGGTCACGCCCACGTTCTTCCTCACCAGCGCGACGATCGTCTCAATGGAATTCAGCTCCAGATACTCGGTCACCTCCAGTCCGAGCGTTGTCAGCGCCTGATCGACGACCACGCCGGTTCGCACGCGCCGGTCGAAACGTAAAAATCCGTGCGACGCGAGGATTCGGCGCGGGTCGGTATCGGTGATCTCGCGGCTCACGATCAGCATCAGCGGCTCCGTGTATAGCGGCGTCCATTTGAGCGTGTCAGGCAAGGCTTGATCGGGGCGTGCTACCACCGCCGCAATGTCCACCTCGCCTTGTTCAACCATGACTGTCAGTTCGTCCGACCGGGCCGACAGCAACCTCACATCCAACCCAGGGTGAGCCGTTTTTAGCCGCGCCACGCCCAGCGACAGCGCCTGAATCACCGATACCACCGCGCCAATTGCCACAGGACCTTGCATCGACCCAGCCGGCGTAGCCTCCAGTTCATCGAGCAAATCCAAGATCTGCTCGATCTTCGGCCGAATCTCGTGCCCCTGCCGGCTCAGCGTGATCTGCCTTGCGCTGCGGTCAAAAAGCTGCCGCCCCAGCGCCTGCTCCAGCCCGCGCATCTGCAAGCTGACCGCGGCCTGGGTAAGCGCAACCTTATCGGCCGCGGCTGCGAACGAGCCCGTCCGCGCAACCGCCCGGAACGTCTTCAGCATTCGAATAGTCGGCATGAGTTAGTACGCGTGAGTCATTCAAGAAAAAGTTAAGCATCAAAAAGAAAGTTTAATATTTCCTGATGCTTTTGGGCCGACATAATTACTTCATTGAAAGTTTTGGCGACGGGCAGCTTTGTCGCCGAGAGAAAACAATGGCCACCGGTTAGCCGCCTGTATTGCCCAGCAGCGGAGTATTGAATTTGTCGACGTTAAGCAAGCTGCCCGTGAATCAGCCTGATCGCCACGATCAGGTCAATGCGCCTGCCGGGCATCCCGTACTCGAAGTCAGCGGTTTCTCGCTGAAATTCTCGCGCGCCGCGCATGTCCCGAATCTCGTCGAGGACGTCTCGTTCTCCGTGAACGCGGGCGAAACGCTTTGCATCGTCGGGGAATCGGGGTGCGGCAAAAGCGTGACGTCGCTGGCGTTAATGGGCTTGCTGCCCAGCCCGCCGGCCAATATTGTCGCGGGGAAGGCGATTTTCGACGGCCGCGATCTCTTCACGCTGAGCGAACGCGAACTCGCCGATATCCGGGGCAACCGGATGTCGATGATCTTCCAGGAGCCGATGACCTCGCTCAATCCCGCGTTCACCGTCGGGCATCAGATCGCGGAATGCGTGCAGCGGCATCGCGGTTTGAGCGGCGCAGCGGCGCGCAAGGAAGCGCTGGACATGCTGCGCCTCGTGCGCATTCCAGCGCCGGAATCGCGACTCGATGCGTATCCGCACGAGTTGTCCGGCGGCATGCGCCAGCGCGTGATGATCGCGATGGCGCTGGCCAATCGCCCGCAGTTGGTGATCGCCGATGAACCCACGACCGCACTCGACGTCACCATTCAGGCGCAGGTTTTATTGCTGGTGCGCAGCCTGCAAGCCGAAACCGGCACGGCGATGGTATTGATTACGCACGACCTCGGCGTGGTGGCCGAAGTGGCCGATTACGTCGCGGTGATGTATGCGGGACGGATCGTGGAATATGGTTCGGTCAACGAAATATTCGATGATCCGCAGCATCCGTACACCATCGGATTGATGGGCGCGATTCCATCGGTGGGAAAACGCGAGGGCGCGCTCGCCACCATTCGCGGTTCCGTGCCGTCGCCTGAGCAGATGCCGAAAGGCTGCCGGTTCGCGCCGCGCTGTCCGTTTGTTGAGGAAAGGTGTATCGATGCGGTGCCAAAGGACAAGCGGCTGGACGGAACGCACCGGGTGGCATGCTGGGTCGCGCCGGTTGAATTCGCGCGCAATGGGGCGGTGGCATGAACCTCAACGTCCCCATTATTGAAGCGAAGGAACTGACCAAGCACTTCGGCGGGACGCGCAACCTGTTCACGCGTACGCCGACGGTCTACGCCGTGAACGGTGTCTCGTTCTCCGTGCAGAAGGGCGAGACGTTTGCCATTGTCGGGGAATCGGGTTGCGGCAAATCGACGCTCGGGCGCCTGTTGCTGCGTCTTATCGATAGCACCGAAGGCCGCGTGATCTATGAAGGCAAGGACATTACGCATCTGGGCACCGAGCCTATGCGCCGTTTGCGTCGCGAGATGCAGATTATCTTTCAGGACCCGTTTGCGTCGCTGAATCCAGGCATGACGGTAGGGCAGATCATTGGTGAGCCGATCGCGCTGCATGGTCTCGCGAAGGGCTCCGCGCTTAACGAGCGCGTGGCCGACTTGCTGCGCACGGTGGGATTGCAGCCCGGTTATGCCGAACGTTATCCGCATGAGTTTTCGGGCGGGCAACGGCAACGTATTGGCATTGCGCGGGCGCTGGCGGGCGAGCCCAAACTGATAGTCGGCGATGAACCCGTCTCGGCGCTCGATGTCTCCGTGCAGGCCCAAGTGATCAACCTGCTGGAGTCGCTGAAGCAGGAGCTTGGCCTGACGCTGATCATGATCGCGCATGACCTCGCGGTGATCCGCCATATGAGCAATCGCGTGGCGGTGATGTATCTCGGCGAAATCGTGGAAATGGCGGATGTGAACGTATTGTTCGACCAGCCGCTTCATCCTTATACGCAGGCTTTATTGCAGGCGATTCCGGCAAGCAGTCCGCGTCAGCGTCGCAGTAAACCTTCTTTGACGGGCGACCTGCCGAGTCCGACCGCACCGCCTTCGGGCTGCCGTTTTCATCCACGATGCCCGCATGCGCGCTCACGCTGCTCCAACGAGCAACCGGTCAGCGAAACGCTGGAGAACGGCCACCGGGTCGCTTGCCATTTCTGGCGCGAGATCCAGAACGCGGGTGGCGGCGCGCCTCTTGTTTCCATCGTCAGCCCGAAGCTTACCGAGCGGCTTGCGGTGTATCGGCAACGTCAGGCGCTGGTTGACGACGCTATCAAAGAACAATTGAACACACGATAAAAACGGGGAAATGCAGATGCGAAAGATTCTCTTGGCCGCGGCACTCGCCGCGAGTATGGCTAGCTCCAGCGCCGTGATGGCTCAGTCGAATTCGACTATCCGGATTGGTTTGCAGGACGACATTGGCTCGCTCGATCCGGCGCGCAGCAGTCAGGTTGTCGATCGAATCGTGTTCAGTTCGCTATGCAATTCGCTGGTGGATATTGGCCCGGATCTAAAGATCGTGCCCATGCTCGCGACCTCTTGGAGCATGAGCGCGGACAATAAAACGCTTACGTTCAAGCTGCGCCACGGCGTGAAATTCCACGACGACGAGCCGTTCAACGCCGCCGCCGTGAAGGCGAATCTCGACCGCGCGCGTTCCATGCCCGCGAGTAATCGCAAGAGCGAGCTAGCTTCTATCGATCATGTGGATGTGGTCGACGAATTCACTGTCGCGATCGTGTTGAAAGCGCCGGACGCCGCGCTGCTCGCCACACTCACTGACCGTGCCGGCATGATGCTCGCGCCGAAAACCCTCACCGACGACGCCGGCGTTTCCACGCATCCGGTTTGCTCGGGTCCGTACAAGTTTGTCGAGCGCGTGCAGAACGACCGTGTAGTGCTGCAGAAATTCGCGGGCTACTGGGACGCCGATAAATACCCGATCCAGAAAGTCATCTTTCAGCCGATTCCCGATAGCACCGTGCGCCTCGCGAACCTGCGTTCGGGTTCGCTCGACATGCTGGAACGCCTTGCACCGTCCGATGTGGCTTCGGTGAAAAGCGACAAGAATCTCAACTTCATTTCGATGAGCGGCTTAGGCTTCTACGATCTCACGTTCAACATCTCGAACGGACCGCGTGCGCCGAAGGCGTTCAAGGACAAACGCGTGCGCCAGGCGTTCGAACTTGCCATTGATCGCGATGCAATCAACCAGGTGATCGGTGGCGGGATTTTCTCGCCGATAGGCCAGGCGATCCCGGCGAACAGCCCGTACTTCGATGCATCGATCAAGACAACCAAACGCGATATTCCGAAGGCGAAGGCGTTGCTCAAGGCTGCGGGTTTCGAGCAGCTTAATGTGGAGCTGACCTTTGGTAACAACACGGTATCGAACCAGATGGCGCAGATGCTGCAAGCCATGCTGTCGGAGGCCGGCATCAACCTGAAGCTGCGTCCGACTGACTACGCCGCTGCGCTGAATGCATCGACGAAAGGCGACTTCGAATTGCTGTATCTCGGCTGGTCGGGACGCACGGACCCGGATGGCAACCTGCATCAGTTCGTGACGTGCAAGGGCAATTTGAACTACGGGCGCTATTGCAATCCCGATGTCGACAAGCTGCTCGACGACGCGCGTGTGAAAGCGACGGTCGCCGAACGCAAGCCGATCTATGACGCCGCGCAAAAGATCCTCGCCGACGAAGACCCGATTGTTTACCTCTACGCGCAGCCGTGGCCGTACGCATTGTCGAAGAAAGTGCAGGGCTTTACGCCATACCCTGACGGGCTGATCCGCCTGCGTGGCGTGAGCATCAAGGGGTAGTCCGTTAATGATACGAATCATCGCCAACCGCGCGCTCGTTGCAATCCCGACACTGATCCTGGTGTCGATGATGATCTTCGGCCTGCAGAAAATGCTACCCGGCGATCCGGTCATGGCGATGGCCGGCGAAGACCAGAACCCGCAGGTCATAGCTACGTTGCGGCTGAAGTATCACCTCGATGAACCCGTGCCCGTGCAATACGCGCTGTGGGTGAAGGACATTCTTCATGGCGATCTGGGCGCGTCGCTCAGGACCGATGTGCCGGTGACCAAACTCATCGCGCAGAAGTTGCCGGTGACGCTGCAACTGGCCGTCATGGCGATGATCTTCGCGATTGGCATTGGCATGCCGCTGGGGGTTTTATCGGCGGCGAACAAGGGCAAAGCGCTCGACTACGGCGCTAATGTTCTTGCGCTGACGGGCATGTCCATACCGAATTTCTGGCTCGGGATCATCCTGATCTTTTTAGTATCGGTGAAATGGCAGTTGTTGCCTTCATCCGGATACGTGTCGCCGACCGAGGACTTTTGGTTGAGCATCAAGACCATGCTGATGCCCGCGTTCGTGTTGGGCGCAGCGCTCGGCGCGCAGTTGATGCGCCACACGCGTAGCGCGATGCTCAGCGTTCTTCGTAGCGACTACATTCGGACTGCGCGCGCCAAGGGGCTTTTACGCGGCACGGTCGTGGTCAAGCACGGCTTTCGCAACGCGCTGATTCCGATCGTCACGGTGCTTGCTTTGCTGTTCGGCGAGTTGCTGGCAGGCGCGGTTCTGACGGAACAAGTGTTCACTATTCCTGGCTTCGGCAAGCTTGTCGTCGATGCGGTTTTCAATCGCGACTACGCCGTCGTTCAAGGCGTGGTGCTGGTCACGGCGGTAGGGTTTATCGTGGTGAATCTGTTCGCCGATGTCCTATACGTCCTGCTCAATCCGCGGCTGAGGAAAAGCTGATGGCGACTATTGTGGAAGTGGAAACAGCAGCTCTGCCGCGCAAACGCAATCGCGCGTTAGGGCGCTTCATGCGCAATCGTGCGGCTGTGGCTGGCGCGGCGATTGTGTCGCTAGTAATTCTCGTAGCCATCTTCGCGCCGTGGCTCTCGCCCTACGATCCCATTCAGGCGAGCTTCATGACGGTGCGGCAAGCGCCATCGGCTAGTCATTGGTTTGGAACCGATGAACTCGGCCGCGACGTGCTCACGCGCCTGCTGTGGGGCGCCCGCGCTTCGTTGCTGGCGGGCGTGGTGTCGGTGGGGATTGCGGTCGTGATTGGCGTGCCGCTCGGTTTGCTCGCAGGCTACTTCGGCAAGCTGGTCGATGGCGTGATCTCGCGCTTCACCGACGCCTTGCTGTCCATCCCTTTCCTGATCCTTGCGATCGCACTGGCCGCGTTCCTCGGACCCAGCCTAACCAACGCGATGATCGCTATCGGCGTCTCGGCCATGCCGCGTTTCGTGCGCCTCACGCGCGGCCAGGCAATCAGCGTCAAAGCGGAGGATTATGTGGAAGGTGCGCGTGCGATCGGGCTCGGCCATTTCCGCATTATCGTCCGCTATATTTTCCCGAACGTGCTGCCGCCCATCATCGTGCAGGCCAGCCTCACGGTTGCCATGGCGATCATCGCGGAAGCCAGCCTGTCGTTCCTCGGCCTCGGGCAATTGCCGCCCGCGCCATCGTGGGGATCGATGCTGAACACCGCGAAGGACTTCGTCAGCCAGGCGCCGTGGATGTCGATCTTCCCGGGCATCGCGATCTTCCTGGCCGTACTCGGCTTCAACCTGCTCGGCGATGGATTGCGCGACGCGCTCGATCCGCGCGAGCTTTGACTTCAGCAACTTTCACCACACAAGAGACGAGTTTTCCATGACCCGCTTCAACTGGCAGAACCCCTATCCCACGCCGCGCTTGCCTGTGTTCGCGCGCAATATTGTTTCGACGTCGCATCCGCTCGCCGCGCAAGCCGGCTTGCGCATGTTGTGGAAGGGCGGTAACGCCGTCGATGCGGCTATCGCGGCAGCAGCAGCCATCACGCTGGTCGAGCCCGTGTCGTGCGGCCTTGGTGGCGACGCGTTCGCGCTCGTCTGGGACGGTGCCAAGCTACATGGCTTGAACGCATCGGGTGTGTCTCCGGCCGCGTGGAACGTCGATTACTTCAAGAACAAATACGGCGAGCAAAATGGCCTGGCGAACCAGCCGAAGCGCGGTTGGGATGCGGTCACCGTGCCCGGCGTGATCGCGGGATGGGAAGCGCTGCACGCGAAGTTCGGCTCGCTGCCGTTCGGTGACCTGATGGAACCGGCTATTGAAATTGCCGAGCGTGGGCATGCGGTGGCGAGCATCGTTGCGTACAAATGGGCGGCGGCCATTCCCGAGTTGAAAGACCAGCCGGGTTTCGCCGATACCTTCATGCCACGCGGCCGTGCGCCGGAGATCAGCGAGTTGATGCGTTATCCCGGTCATGCCAAGACCTTGCGCGCGCTGGCCGAACACGGGCCGCGCGCGTACTACGAAGGCGAGATTGCCGAGAAGATCGCGGCGTTTGCGAAGCAGGGCGGCGGCGCGATGACCGCTGCCGATCTGCGTAACTACAAGGCCGACTGGGTCGAGCCGATCTCGAAGGATTATCGCGGACATACGGTCCATGAAATTCCGCCGAACGGGCAGGGCATTGCCGCGCTGATCGCGCTCGGCATCCTCGATAAATTCGATGTGAAGTCGCTGACCGTCGACAAGATCGAATCGCAGCATTTGCAGATTGAAGCCATGAAGCTCGCTTTCGCCGATGTCTATCAGTACGTCGCCGATCCGCGTTCCATGGACGTCACGCCCGAGCAAATGCTCGACGACGCGTATCTCACCGAGCGCGCCAAACTCATCGATCCGAACAAGGCGAAGCACTTCGACTTCGGCATGCCGCCGGCGGGCGGGACCATCTATATGTCGGTGGCGGACGAGCGCGGCATGATGGTGAGTTTCATCCAGTCGAACTACATGGGTTTTGGCTCAGGTGTGGTCGTGCCCGATTCGGGTATTGCGATGCAAAACCGCGGTTTTGGTTTCTCTATGGACCCGAAGTCCGCGAACGTGGTGGAAGGCGGCAAGCGGCCGTTCCACACCATCATCCCTGCGTTCCTCACGCAGGACGTGAACGGCACGCAAGAAGCGGTGATGAGCTTTGGCGTGATGGGCGGCGATATGCAGCCGCAAGGCCATCTGCAATCCATCGTGCGTTTGCTCGATTACGGTCAGCAACCGCAAGCCGCTTGTGATGCTCCGCGCTGGAAGGTGAATCGCGATTTCACCGTCGATGTGGAATCGACGCTTGATCGCGAAACGGTGCAGGCGCTTCAAGCGATGGGACACACGATCGAATCCGTCGACGACCCTTATATGGACTTCGGTTCGGGTCAGTACATCTGGAAGCTGGACCGCGACGATCCTGAGCGCGGGTATGTGGCGGCGAGCGATAGCCGCAGGGACGGGCTGGCGGCGGGGTTCTAGTAACAGATACGCTTGGTTACCTTTATCGTATTCCGGTAGCACTTGTATCAGAGCGCTCTCCCTACACTCGGTGACGTAAACAACACGTTTGCACACCATGTGCACGGAGAGACGCAATGAACAAGAAGATCCTGGGTGCAGTACTGGGCTTGAGTGTATTGATGGTGTCGGCGGCGGCGTCGGCGCATGTGGATGTCGCCGTGGGGATCGGCGTACCGGGTTACTACGCGCCAGCGCCGGTGTATGTCGCACCGCCGCCTGTTGTCGTGGGGTATGGATACGGCGGTTACGGTGGTTATCGCGACGAGGCATGGCGCGAACGTGAATGGCATCGCCGCGAATGGCGTCATGAACAGTGGCGCGAGAATCATGAGCGCGAACGCCGCGGCTACGGCTATTGAGTAAGTGTCGATCGATCCTCTGATCGGTCGTCAAACATCAAGACGGCTTGTACAAAGAAAAGAAGGGCTGTTCCAACGCTACTTGGAACAGCCCTTCTTTTTGTAGGCCGATGAACGCAGCTTCCGTTAAGAAGCCGACCCCAGCGCATACCGCCGACAATGTTCAAGATAACCGGCTTCGTGGCTGCTCACCAACTCCACGATACTTTTCCAAAGCCACGACGGCGCATCGAGCGATTTCGACTTAGCGCGGCGCAACTCCGATAACCACGCGCGTCGCTGTGCCGAATCCATCTGCCTTGCGTGCGCTTTGCCAACCACCATCGCCAGGAAGCGCGCTGCCTTCATCGCTTCATCCTGCGTCAATTGCTCGACCGTCAGCTTCATGTCCTGCGGCAACAACTCGCGAATTACCACCGACCGGTCGTTCAAACGCGCGGAGCGCATCCGCTCTCCCAGCCACGGCGTCAGATGCCGTGCTCCTTCCACAATACGTTCGGCGTTATCGCGTGGCATGCGCTTGGTCGAGTCCGCATCCGTATAACGCGGTGCGGCGGCCTTCACGCCTTCCTTGATATCGATGAGGCAAAGATCGTCGCCCTCTATCGCGCCGCCATCGATGTCCAGCAACACCGCGTACCGCAACCGGCCGAGCGAGCTGCAGCCTTTCACCCAATACGCGGCATCGATTACGGTGACCTTTTCTTCGTCGGCGTCCTTGCGCAGGGCGGTTGCGATATTGGCAATCTCGCGCTGCTGGAACAACGCCTTTATTTCGGCGCGCTCGGTTTTTTCGAGCGGCCAGAAACGCTTGCCGAGGGGAATGCTCGGTTCAATGTCTTCAATGCGTTCGATCGCCAGTTGCTGCCACGTGCGGCGCACGGCTTCCTTCATCATCACCCGTACTTCTTCGGGTTTTGTGTCCTCGGCGGAGCGACGGCTGGAACGGTCGAAGGCATGTTCATAGCCTTGCGCGAGTGCTTCCATCATGCGTGCTGTCGTGACGCCGGGCAGGTCGGAGCCGCGCGCGGCCGTTGCCAGCGATAACCCCAGCCGGATGATGTCGTGCGCCGGGTTGCCGATCACGGTCTGGTCGAGATCGCGGATCTGGATCTCCACGCGGCCGTCGGCGTTGGCAATGGGTCCGAGATTGCCTGTGTGGCAATCGCCGCAGATCCAGATAGCCGGCCCTTCGGGCAGCGAGTGACCTTCAATGCCGTCGAGCCATTCATAGAACTTGGTCGTGGCGCCGCGGACGTAAGCATGCGCGGATTCAGCCATTTTCATGTTGCGGCGCTCATTCAGGAGCGCCAGACGATCATTGGGGCTGGGAAGCTTGAATTTCTTTTTCTTGGGCATGGGATCGTCCTGTGATGCTCGACTAGAGCAAGGCGCATGCCGTCGCAATGTAATGAAAATGAAGGGATGTTTGCGGGTGGATGCTTGTCGCCGAAATTTGATAGTGCCGCAAGCCGTCGAGCGTTGTGATCGTCAGGCCCAGCGGCCGGATTTTTGATCCGTTACGGTAACGGCCTGTACTTTTTAAGGAGACACGATGACGCTGCCCACCTTTTCCATGGTCGATACCGCGCCCACGCCGGTCGGTCCTTTTTCTCACGCGGCCGAAGCGGATGGCTGGGTGTTCCTCACTGGCCAAATGCCGACCGATCCCGCCGATGACACCAAACCCTTGCCCGAAGGTGTGGAAGCGCAGACGCGCCGGGTGATGGATAACCTGATTCTTGTGCTGGAAGGGATAGGGTTGTCGCTGGATAACGTGGTCAGCGTGCGGATTTTCCTGACCGAATTCAAACGTGATTACGCCGCGATGAACGAGGTGTATAAGAGCTACTTTTTGCCTAAGCCGTTGCCGGCTAGGACGTGTGTTGGAGTAACGGGACTGGCTCGTGATGCGCTCGTCGAGATTGATTTCGTCGCGAAGCGGTGAGCAGGTCTACGAACGCTTCAGCGCCGCCGATGAGTCCACATATCTGAACGTCAGATTGATCCGTTCTCCGCGGGCTTCCGGTTCTTTCGGCACTCTATGGGCCCAGTCAAGTTGAGTGCGCCCCTGCATGATGAGCAAGCTTCCGTGCGTGAGTTGAAGCGTATGCGTTTGCCGCGTCTTCGTATGCCGGAACTCGAAGGTCCGCGTCGTGCCCAGACTCACCGACGCGATCACCGGTTGTGGCCCGAGTTCGGGCTCCTTGTCGGCATGCCAGCCCATGCTGTCCTGGCCCGTGCGGTAGCGATTGATCAGCACGCTGTTGAAGCGGGTTTTGGATGTTTCTTCCGCGTGCGTCTTCAGCGCCAGCACGGTCGGCGTCCACGGCTTCGGGACGTTGCGAATACCTGAGTACACATACACCGCGCCGTGATCTCCCTGCCACGCGGTCAAACGCGGGAAGGGAATCTTGCCGGCGGGCGTGTTCATTGAGTCCTGTTGCCAGGTGATTTCATCGAGTAAAGCCGCTAGCGTGTCCGATGCACTCGGCGCGTCCAGCCAGTCAGGCAACCATACGATGTCAGGCTTGGGAATGTCGTCGAAGAGGTCGAACATGGCGGTAATTTTCGCCTTCGGGCTTTCTGCTGGATCAGTGTCAGTAACTTAGCAGATTCTCTTTCCTGAAACTTGCTCACCTATTCTTATAAGCCGCCACGTTGCGTGGCGGCTTATCCATTCAATGAGCCAGCTTTGTCACCGTCACCCGCTTCTTCAGCACGCGCGCTTGCAGCACGATCACCAGCAACAAGAACACGCCGCGTATCACCGATTGCCAATACGCCGACAGGCTGATAAAGCCCAATCCATTCTCAAAGTTCAGCAGATTGAACACCAAACCCAGCAGCGCGACGCCGGCAATGGTCATCGCGATCGATCCTTGCCCGCCGGTCAATAACGTCCCGCCAAGCACCACCGCCGATATCGCGAACAGCTCCCAGCCCACCCCTTCGTTCGGTTGCCCTGCGCCGAATTGGGCAGCCAATATCGCGCCCGCAAGGCCGGCCAGCAAACCGCTCAATGCATAGACGGCAACCAGCGTCCTGTCCACATTCAAGCCCATCAAACGCGAGGCTTCTTCACTGCCGCCTATTGCCAGCGCGTGTCGTCCGAAGCGCGTGCTTCTCAAGGCGAGCCAGCCCAAAACGGCTACCACCGCCGCCACGATTCCCGGTATCGGCAAGCCCCAAAAATCCCCTTGGCCGAAGTTGCCGAAACTGGAAGTAGGCGCGATCGATACGGCATCGTTATGTCCCAGCAGCAACGCCAACCCATGCGCCCCCAGGCTGGTCGCCAATGTCACGATAAACGGCAAGATCCGCATGTGCGTGATCACGATGCCATTCAATACGCCTATCGCGAGCCCCGCGCCCGCGCCCGCAAGCACTGCGACCAGACCGCCATGCGGGCTCGCCAGCGCGGCCACCACGCTCGCCAGCGCAGCCACCGTTCCCACCGACAAATCGATACCGCCCGTGATGATCACAAACGCCATGCCTACCGATATCAACGCGAACATCGAGTTGTATCGCCAGAACGAGTTGATGTTGTAGGCCGATGCGAAGTGGTCGTATCGAAGCACGCCGAGTACGAGCAAGGCCGCTAACGCCAGCAAAATAGGAAGGTTCTTTTTCATGTCGATGTTTCCCTATCGATGGCGCCGCTGCACATACACCGCAGCGATGATGATGCCGGCTTTCACCACGAGCGCGGCGGCATCGGGAATGCCGTGTGCGAGCAGCGTGTATCGGAGCAACTGGATGATCAGCGCACCAATCAGCGTCCCCACTATGTACGCTCTGCCGCCCGTCAACGCCGTGCCGCCCACGGCCACTGCCGCAATGGCATCGAGCTCGGAGCCGAGGCCGATCACATTGGCGTCCGACGAGGAATTGACCGATATCGATATCAACCCTGCCAGCCCCGCCAGCGCCGCGCACAACGTGTACGCAATCATTTTCACGCGCGCCGTTGGAATGCCGCTCAGGTACGCGGCCTGTTCGTTCCCGCCGGTCACAAGCAGGTACTGGCCGAACAAGGTCTTGCGCACGATCCACGCGAACAACGCCACGAGCGCGAGCATCAGGAACACTTGCGCCGGCACGCCCGCCACGCGGCCCAGCGCGATCCACTGGAACGCGGGGTTATCGAACGCTTGCAGGCTGCCATCGGTGAACACCTGCGCAATGCCGCGTCCTGCGATGAACAGCACCAGTGTCGCGACAATGGGCTGTACAGAAAGCCTCGTGACGAGGAAGCCGTTGAACACACCGCAGAGGGCCGCGGCCATGACGGGCAAGACAAAGGCTAGTGCAATGCCGAATGGCCCGGCGACGTTCATGAAGATCATCGGCGCGAGCGAACCGGCAATCGCCATTGAAGCGCCTACCGATAAATCGATACCGCCCGTCGCCACGACCAGCGTCATCCCAATGCCGACGATCACGATCGTCACCACTTGCGTGAGGTTAACGTTGAAGGTCTGCAGCGACCAGAAGTGCTGCGTGAAGAGCAGGTTGAACAGGATCATGGCGAGCAGCACGGCGATCTCGCGCTGGATCGTTATCCGATGCTTTTTCTTCGGCGCGTTCTGTACAAGCGGCGCGGCGGTTGCCGGTTGCGTTTTCTGATTCATGGCTGACCTTCTTTGGCATCGATCGCTTCCACCAGCGCGGACTCTTCTCCGGACCCATACGCGATCGCATCCATGATCGACGCCTCGCTCATGCGCGCACCATCCAGTTCGGCGACGGTCCTGCCATCGCGGATCACAACAGCGCGATCGGCCACGGCAGTGAGCTCTTCGAGCTCGGATGCCGACAGCAACACCGCCAGCCCCGAGTCGCGCAGCTCGCGGATGATCTTCGCAACATCGGCTTTAGCGCCGACATCGATCCCTCGCGTGGGTTCATCGAGCAGCAGCAAACTGGGGTTCGTCGCCAACCAGCGTGCGAGCAAAACCTTCTGCTGATTGCCGCCCGAGAGTTCGCGTATCGGCTGATCGGGCGACCGCAGTTTGATCCCCAGCGATTCGATAAACCGATCCACTATCTCGCGCTGCTTTGCGACATCGACTACGCCGCGTCTAGTCAGCGTGCGCAGGCACACGAGCGTGAGGTTGTCGCGCACGGACAGCTCGGGCACGATGCCTTCGCCCTTGCGATCCTCGGTGAGATACGCAATCCCGCGCGCAATGGCGTCTTGCGGCGACTTGAGCGTGACCGGCTTGCCATCGATGAAAAGCGACCCGCGTTCGGTCGAATCCGCGCCGAACATCAACCGCATGGTTTCCGTGCGGCCCGAGCCAAGCAGACCGGCCAGACCTACGGCCTCGCCCGCGTGGACATCAAGCGATACGTCCGTCACCTTCGCGCCCGCGCCGAGGTTCGTTGCGCTGATCGCCGTCGAACCGCGTTTGGCGAGGTTGGCTTCCTTGACCGCGCTGTCCTCGTGCACCACGGCCGCAAGCGTGCGGCCAAGCATGGTGGTGACGAGTTGCAACTTGTCGAGCGCGGCCATCGGGCTTTCCGCGACGGTTTGCCCGTCGCGCATGACCGTGACGCGATCGCACAGCGCATACAACTCATCCAGCCGATGCGACACAAAAATCACCGCGCGGCCGTCGTCCCTTAAGCGCCGCACCACGGTGAACAGCAATTCGACTTCGCGTTCATCGAGCGAGGACGTGGATTCGTCCATGATGACCATCTTCGCTTCCGACGATACCGCCCGCGCCAACGCCACCATCTGCTGGATAGCCGTCGAAAACTCACGCACGGGTTTGCTTACATCGATCTGCAAGCCAAACGAGTCGAGCAATTCCTGCGCACGACGATGAATCGTCTTCCAGTCGATCAACCCAAACCGGCGCGGCTCGCGCCCGAGAAAGATGTTCTCGGCAATCGAGCGGAACGGGACAAGATTGATCTCCTGATAGATCGTGCTGATACCGGCTTCGCGCGCTTCTTTCGGGCTGCGGAAATCGGCTTCGCGGCCATCGAAACGAATCGTGCCCGCCGAGCGCCGGTATGCACCCGTGAGGATCTTGATCAGCGTCGATTTACCCGCGCCGTTCTGCCCGATCAGCGCATGCACCTCTCCCGCCGACACAGAAAGCCGCGCGTGCCGCAACGCGGCCACGCCACCAAAGCTGATGTCGATGTCCTGCATTTCGAGCAGGGGGGATCCAGAATTCGGCGTGTTCATCTAGTGCGTCTCCCTGGCGGTTGGTTTCACGCAATGAATGCTGAATGCGTTTGCGCGCGCCGGATACAAAAGAAGCGACGGCCCGCGAAAGACGGGGCGCGCCGCTTCGAACACCTTCGTTGCTCTGTCGACCAAGCGTTACACGTTCACTGAACGTGTCCGCTCAATAACCGTACTGCATGCTCTGCTGCACGTTGCTTTTATCGTAGAAGCGGTCGGAGACTTTCACCCACGGCGGGACCGTTTCGCCCTTCGCGAATTTCTGCGCCACGTCGCACGCGAGCGGGCCGAAGAACGGGCTCGACTGCACGCTGGCACCGAGTTCGCCGGCCGCGATGGCGTCCATGCCGCCCTTCGTCCCGTCGATCGTCACAATGGTGATGTCCTTGCCCGGCTGCTTGCCGGCCGCCTTGATTGCGGCAATCGCGCCGAGCGCCATTTCGTCGTTGTGCGCGTAGACGGCGGTGACATCGGGATGCGCCTGAAGCAGCGTTTCCATGACCTGACGGCCCTTGTCGCGGGCAAAGTCGCCGCTTTGCGACGCGATGATCTGCATGCCCGGATTCTTCGCGATCACGTCGTCAAACCCTTTCTTGCGATCGTTCGCCGCGGACGCGCCCGTCGATCCTTCCAGCTCGATGATCTTGGCCTTGCCGCCGGTCGACTTGACCAGCCAGTCGGCCGCGCGCTGTCCCTGGTTGATAAAGTCAGAGCCGATGAACGTGATGTAGTCCTGGCCCGCTTTCGCCACCGATTGATCCACGTTACGGTCCACCAGGATCACCGGAATCCCCGCCTTCTTTGCCTGCAGCACGATTGGCGCGAGCGGCTTTTCTTCGCGCGGCGGGAACACGATCAAATCGACGTGCTGCGCGATCATGCTCTGGATGTCGGCGACCTGTTTCGATGCCGAGCTGTTCGCGTCGGTCATCACCATCTGCCAGCCGCACTTCGCCGCGATGTCCTTGAAGCTCTTGGTTTCGGCGAGACGCCACGGGTTGTTGCTTTCCGTCTGAGCGAAGCCGACGCGCAAGGGTTTCTTGTTCGCGAGTTTCGGCAGGGGAGAGTCGTCGGCGTGGGCGATGCTTACGCCCGCCACCATCGACAGCGCGAGCGCCGACGTGGCCAGCACGCGCAACGGGAATTTGCGTTTGTTGAAGTTTTCAAGCGACAGCATGTCTTCCTCCGGTATGGATGGTCCTGCTTTTTTAAGTGGTTGGTCCTACGGTGTTTTCCGTCCTCGCCGCTTCATCTCAATAAGTCGGGGTGCGATGATTATTCCACCGTATTTTATTATTGGTCAATCGCTAATATTATTAATTGCGGGCTGTTTTGCCACGGTAATTACCCTTACCGATGCGCGTTCCACCAGCGGTCCGTCGAGCTTCACCGTGCGCCGGCGTACCGGTGCACCGGCGGCGCGGTTGTGCTCCTCTTGCAGCAGTGTTTCGACGGCCCATCGGCCCAGTTCATAGTTGGGCAGGACGACCGTGGAGAGCGGTGGATGGGTATGCCGGGCGATTTCCTGATCGTCGTAGCCGAGTACGGACACGTCTTCCGGCACGCGCAATCCAAGCTGTTTCAGCGCCTCAATTGCGCCCAGCGCCATCAAATCGTTCGCGCAGAAAATGGCTGTCGGCGGATTGGATTGGCGCATGAGAGAGAGCGTTTGCTCGAAGCCCGAACCCGAGCTCCAGTCGCCTTCGCGCACCAGTTCAGCGGCGAACGGAAGGTCCGCAGTCGAGAGCGCCATCCGATAGCCTTTCAGGCGGTCGCGCGCCGCGTCCTGCCAGGGCTCGCCATTCACATACCCAATTCTTCGATGCCCCGCGTTCAGCAGGTATTCCGTCGCGGTATGGCCGCCCGTGACTTCCGCCGGCACCACCGACGAAAGCTCGGAATCGCTTGTGTAGCAGTTCAGCAGGACCGTCGGGACCTTTGAAAGCGCAGCCGGCAAGATCACCTTGCGGGTATAAACCGTTGCGTAAATCACGCCGAGCACGTTGGGATTCGTCAGCGTGGCGTCGAGTACTTGCTGCTCGATCTCTGCGTTGCCGTGGGTCGAGTAAACAGCAAGCATCCGGCCGTTTGCGAACGCTGTATCGCGTGCGCCGTCGATGTTCACCACCGGATGCGGGCTCGTGGAAATCTCATCGGCGAGATATACGATCAAGTTCTTCTCGTTCGCCCCAATCGCCGCGTCCAGCGGTTCGCGGGCCGTCATCCGGTAGCCGAGATCCTGTGCCGCCTTCAGTACCTTGTTGCGCGTAGCATCGGAGAATTTCGCGCTGGTCGCGTTGTTCAGCACGAGCGAAACGGTCGATTGCGAGACGCCGGTCAGCTTCGCGATGTCGGTCATCGTCGGACGGCGTTGCGTGGATTTTTTCATTGTCTGTGGCCGCGAAAAAGCGGCGGCGTTGTCGTTGCGTGGCGCTGAAACGTTCTGCGGATGCCGCCGACGGTACCACTAATATTTTCTACCGACAACGCTCATAAACCATTGCCTGTATTGCTCTTATCGGTGATCCGGCTGGTCTAAGTGTTATTACTAATAATATTGACTAATTCGCGGCGATCGTGCGATTCTCGGGGCGCGCGCGGGCTATCGGATCAATGAAAGCCTCGCGTGCCGACCGCGCCCGGTTCACGCGGCGCAACACAAGGAGACAACAATGGCCCGCTACGACGAGCGCGCTCGCGATGCGTTTGCGGAGGACTTCGAACGTGACGGCTTTGTGCTGCTGCACAGCCATTTCCCGCGTGCGACGCTCGAAGCGTGGCGTGCGGCTTTCGCACCCCTTTTCGAGCCGCACGAAGCGGCGGCGCGCGAGCAGGGCGACAGCGGTAATCGAGGACCCGGGCGCTATTACGTCACGTTGCCGTTTGAAGGCGAGTTCGCCGATCCTGCCATCTTCTGCGATGACGACGTGCTGGGGATCGTCGAGCGAATTGCCGGTCCCGATCCCGTGATGTGCCAGCTCGCCACCGATACACCCGTGCGCGGCTCCGACTTTCAGGACTGGCATCGCGACACGCCGCCTTTGTTCGATGGCCTGCCGGAAACGCCATCGTTTCAGTTGGCGGTGAATTTTCCGCTTATCGATGTGAATGGGGAGAACGGGTCGCTGGAAACCACGCGTGGGACGCATCGGTTATCGCGTGAGGAAGCGCTCGCTGGTTTGGCGGATGGCCGTTTTCCAGCAGAACGCGTCCCGATGCAACTCGGCGACGTGATGATCCGCGACGTGCGCGGTTTGCATCGCGGCACACCGAATTTCACCGATACCCCGCGTCCGATGGTCGTGATTGGTTATAGCCGTTCGTGGTATTTCAGGCCGGAAGTGCAGGTGCAAGTGCCGCGCGATGTGTTCGCCGCGCTGCCCGCCCGCGCGAAACGGCTGCTGCGTTATAGCCCGCAAGTCGACAAGACGCCGCGGACCTTCGACGAAAGTTATCAGCGGTTCGCATATTGAACGCCGATCGCCACGAAGGCGCGGGTGAAAGCGCCGCCGCCCAGTCCATTCAGCGCGCGCCGATCGCTGACGACGCGTTTCGCCTGGCGTTGAATGACGCTGCGCTGATCGAACTACGCTTTGAGGATCGGCGAGTGTTGCTGGCGCCGCACGTCGGCGGCGCGATCGCGGCGTTCTACGATCTGCGGGATGGCGGCAACGCCAACGCCAATGCCAATGCCAATGCCAATGCCAATGGTCGCACCGAGTTGCATTGGCTGCGCCCCGCTTCGGCCGACGCGCTCGCTGCGTGCAACCCGCTCGGCATGGCGAGCTTTCCGTTGCTGCCGTACTGCAACCGGCTGCGCGATGCGCGTTTTGCTTTCGATGGCCGTGAGGTCGATCTATCCGCCGATGGCAACGCATTCGATCACGCGCTGCATGGACACGCGTGGCGGCGGCCGTGGCGCGTGGGTTTGGTCTCATCGACCATGGTGGAATTGCATCTGAACCACGAGCCCGGCAGCGAACCGGCGCATCACTGGCCGTATCGATACGAAGCCACGCAGCGTTTCGAACTCGATGATTCAGGCTTGTTCGTCACCATGCGGATACGCAATCTCGCCGATCAGCCTATGCCGTTCGGCATGGGTCATCATCCTTATTACCCTCGGACGCCGGCCACACGTATCCACACCAACGCCCGCGCAATGTGGCACGCCACACAGGATCTCCTGCCGACAAAGCTTGGCGCGCATCCGTGCGTCGATGCGTTGGCGTCGCCGGAAGGCTTATCCGCCGATGCTTACGATCTGGACAACAACTTTGCGGGCTGGTCGAGGTCGGCGACCATCGACTGGCCGGATGAGCGCCGCAGCGTGACGCTTCACGCCGATGAGCCGTTCAATCACATGGTCCTGTACGCGCCGTCGGCGCATCCGAACCTGTTGTGCGTGGAACCTGTCACGAACACGGTGGATTTCTTGAACCTCGACGCGCCGCGAGAAGACGTAGGCGGCGGGGTGTTGATGCCGGGTGAAATGATGCAAGCGCGCTTCGGCTGGATGCCGCACGAGTCTGCCGAATCTACCGCCAGACGGAGTGAATCCACTTTCCCGGTATCATCCTGAAATTGTCCGCGCGCCTGATTCGCTCAGCGCGCGAGCACCTTCAGCATTCTCAAAAATCCAGGAAAGTACCACCATGATGATGACCGACAGCGCGCCAGGCGAATCCACACAACCGCGCCGGGTATTGCTCGTCGATGACAGCGTCGATGCAGCCGAAGCCATGTCGATGTTGCTCGAAACGCTCGGCCACGAAGTTCGCGTGATGCATGACGGCCCGAGCGCGCTTGCCATGGTTGATGACTTCGCGCCCGATGTCGTGATCCTGGATATCGGCTTGCCGGGCATGGACGGCTTCGATGTTGCGCGGGAGATGCGCACGCGCTCGGTGACTAAATCCGCATTGCTGATCGCGCTGACGGGATATGGCGCGGACAGTGACAAGAAGGCAGCCCACGACGCCGGCTTCGACCATCACCTGGTCAAACCCGTGTCCTTCACCGCGATAGAAGCCGTGATTGCCGCGTCATTTGCAGGCCGTCACTAAAAAGACGAGTTACTCCACCCGCAGCTTCGCCATATACGGCAGATGATCGGACAACCATGCGGTGTCCTGCGTCGGCGTAATCCATTCAACTGGTTTCATTCCGCGTACGAACATCTTGTCGAGCGCGAGCGCGGGTGAAAACGCGGGATAGGTCCGCCCGGATTCGCCGAGCATGGTCGCCACTTCGCTCATCCCGAGTTCGCCGAAGACCCCTACCGAATCGTTACGCCAGTCGTTGAAGTCGCCCGCCAAAACGAGCGGCCCAACAGGCGCTTCCTTTGAAATCCACAACGCGATCCAGTTCATCTGCCGCAGCCGTGCCGCCCGCGTCAATGCGAGATGCGCGCACAGCAGCGTGACCGAGCGCCCGGCAAACGTGGCGCGCGCGACCAGCAAGCCGCGCCGCTCAAACCTGTGCGCCGAGATGTCCCACCGTCCACCCAGATCCAGCGGATGCGGCGAAAGAATCGCATTGCCATGTCGCCACGATGGTTTGAACACGTTCTGCCCGAGCGCGATCTGCAAATCGAGCGACGTTGCTATTTCTGTTGCCTGGCAGTGCCAGATGTCATCGACCGGGGCATCGAGTGGATTGCCGAAGCTCGCTGCCAACACAGGCTGCGGCATCCGTCGAGCCATGGCTTCCTGCAGGAAATAGGCATCGGCTTTAGTCGACTGGACCCAGCGCTGCATCGCGCTCCACGCCTGGAGGCCAAGCGGCGAGCGGCCCTTGTGCAGGTTCCAGCTCACGGCCACGAAGTCGGGGATCTCGTGAGCGGAGGGAATGCCGGAGTTGAAATGTTCTGGATTTCGCATTCGATGAATGTATTGACCGCGGAGTTGAACGGCGCGGTGTGGGACGCGGTGGCGTCGAATGTCTCGACGCGCGGCGCGCTACTGCGCAGCCGTTGCCAGCGTCGCACGAACCTTGTAGGTGAGCGACGGATTTTTATCGACGATCTGCCACGTCGACCATTCGCCCGGCTTGAGAACCAGCCCGGGATGCGTGGCGCTGACCTGACGCGGTTGGGGCGGCAGCTTGCAACCCTCCGCGGTCGACGGCGCGGTGTTGCTTTGTAAGGTTTCCTGCGCGTCGATCTGCAACGTGATGTCGTCGCTGTTGGCGTGGATGGGGGAAATGGTGAGGGTCCGCTGCAGGTCAATATCGCCGGCGGGTTTGTCCGCGCAACCTACGTTGTTTTTTACCACGTGATGATGGGTATCGGTGCGGGCCTGGCCGACGCTGGTCGTGCCAGTGAAGCTGTCGATCTGCTGACCATCCTGTAAAACCTGCAGCTCCCATTTGACCGGCTGCGGCTGCGTGCCTTGCGCAAAAGCGCTGAAAGGCGCGGTGATTGCGGCGCAGAACAGCAGCGCTGCCGTGTGGTGTTTCAACATGTGTGCTTTTCTCCTGATCCCTTATTGCGTCTGGGCCATGGCCCGGTCGATCCGGGTAGGTTATTTCTGACACTGATCTGGTGCGTGCGTTCAGCGCCAAGTGTTTCCAAAAGCTACCTGCGCGAACGCAAAAACTGCAGCAATCTTTCGTGTTGCGCCTAGCCGGTCATGCACAGGCAGCGCACTTTTCGCACCCGCTCGCTCCCCGCTTTTTCCGCAGCGCAACTCATCGATCATACAAGCGCTTCGGGCCGCCTGCCGAAGCTATCGCATTTTTAGGCGATTAGCAGCAGACGCCCGGGACTGCTCGCTTGCGCGCATTTTTGTGGCCGATAAACTGAATTTATCGATCAACAAAACCGGGGAAAGCGATGAGCACCGCCGTCATTAAACAGGAACTCGCCGTGGCGTCGTTCAGCAAGGTCTACGACCTGGACGAGGTCGAAACCGCGTTGAACGACCTGAGCGAAGGGGGCAGCGAGGCGCTGCGCGCAACGTACGAAAAGATGCTCAAAGCGGG
Source organism: Caballeronia sp. SBC1 (assembly GCF_011493005.1). NCBI lineage: Bacteria > Pseudomonadati > Pseudomonadota > Betaproteobacteria > Burkholderiales > Burkholderiaceae > Caballeronia > Caballeronia sp. SBC1. Next base: position 3,694,841 of record NZ_CP049156.1, on the reverse strand, counting down.
CAATCTGCGCTTTTGCGTCAAGCCAAACCGGATGCCTTCCATAGACGATCTGGTGGCGGATTTGCCCAATTTCCACGAGCCGCTCAACGACATTCGCAAGCAGATCGCACTGTGCCTCGAAACCGAGGACCGGCTCGAATTGATGCCCATGCTGCTGCTCGGCGATCCGGGTATTGGTAAGACGCATTTCGCGAAACAGCTTGCGCGTTTGCTCGGCACGTCGTGCCACTACCTCGCCATGAGTTCGCTGACGGCGGGCTGGATCTTGTCGGGCGCGTCGTCGCAATGGCGCAACGCGAAGCCGGGCAAGGTGTTCGATGCGCTCGTGAACGGCAGTTACGCCAATCCGGTGATGACGGTCGATGAAATCGACAAAGCGACAGGCGACGCGCAATACGACCCGCTCGGCGCACTTTATGCGTTGCTGGAACACGATACGGCGCAGAGTTTTATCGATGAATTCGCCGAAATACCGATCAACGCCGGCAACGTGGTCTGGGTTGCGACGGCGAATCAGGCAAACACGATTCCCGAGCCGTTGCTGAACCGGATGAACGTGTACGAAATCGCGCCGCCGGACCGCGATGGCGCGCGCCGCATCGCGCAGTCGATTTATGACGAGATCCGCAGCGCCCACGCTTGGGGCGCACGCTTTCCGGAAACACTCGGCGACGCGCCGCTCGACGCGTTGACCCAGGCTTCTCCGCGAGCCATGCGGCGTGCAATGCTGAACGCTTTTGGCAACGCGCGCATCGATAACCGGCATGAAGTGCAGGCTCGAGATATCGAATTGGGCAATGGTGGCCGAAAGAAATCGATCGGGTTCTGACGGAGGCATTTTGGCGAAATCTGCAAAAACCCCTCGAAATATGGCCTGAAACTGACTTTTCCCGGGCAAAAAGGCCATATTTCTGGATTTGGCCCGGATTATTTCGGAAAATGGTGTCCTGGCGAAATCAGTATTGCCAATTGCACAAAAAGCGCAATAAAGCGCGCGGAACGGTCGTGCTGGCTGGCCTAGAATAGTGAGATGGACAGAATCGAATGTGTGGTGATTGGCGCCGGCGTGGTCGGACTCGCCGTCGCGCGGGCGATGGCCGCGCGTGGCCGCGAGGTGATCGTGCTCGAGGCGGGCGAAGCGGTCGGCACGGGCACGAGTTCACGCAATAGCGAGGTGATCCACGCGGGGCTGTATTACCCGCGCGGCTCGCTGAAGGCCGCCTTGTGCGTGCGCGGCCGGGCGATGCTTTACGAGTATTGCGATGCCCACGGCGTTCCGTATAACCGCTGCGGCAAATTACTCGTTGCCACGGCGCGTAATCAATTGCCGCAACTCGCGGCAATCCAGCACAAAGCCGTCGAAAACGGCGTCACAGACCTGGTGCGCGTAAGCGGCGCCGAAGCCATCGAGATGGAGCCGCAGCTTCAGTGCGTGGAGGCGGTGTTCTCGCCGCAGACCGGCATTATCGATAGTCATCAGTTCATGCTCGCCTTGCAAGGCGATGCGGAACGCGACGGCGCGACTGTGGCGTTTCATACGCCGGTAACGGACATCGACGCTTGTGACGGTGCGTTCATTGTGGAAACCGGAGGCGAGGCGCCCATGCGCTTTCAGGCCGGCTGCGTGATCAACAGCGCGGGGCTATCGGCGAACCAGATCGCACGCGCTATCCGCGGGCTTGACGCGCGTCATGTGCCGCCGCTGTATTTCGCGAAGGGCAATTATTTCACCGTGAGCGGCCGGACACCATTTGACCGCCTGATTTACCCGATGCCAAATGAAGCCGGACTCGGTGTGCATCTCACCCTCGATATGGGCGGGCAGGCCAAGTTCGGTCCAGACGTGGAATGGATCCAGAAGATCGATTACTCCGTCGATCCGCAGCGCGCGGCCAGCTTTTACGCCGCCATTCGTGCGTATTGGCCGAATCTTCCCGACGACGCACTACAGCCCGCTTACGCAGGGATTCGTCCGAAACTTTCCGGGCCCGGGCAGCCGGCGGCCGACTTCCTGATTCAGGGCCGGGCGGCGCACGGCATGGCCGGGTTGGTGAACTTGTTTGGGATTGAATCGCCTGGGTTGACGGCGTCGCTGGCGATTGCGGAGAAGGTCGCGAAAATGCTCGGCTGACGTGTGGGATGACGTGAAATGAGCTGATCGATGCGAGATAAGAGAATCGACATGAGGGCAAACCCGCTGCGACCTTTCGCCATCGGTTATCTATAAGATTTGGCTTAGTTTGTCGTGCTCCGCGTTGATATGCTTTGGAGATCGTCGTCGATAAGAACGGCGCACACCCCCAATACAACGGAGCACATTCTCATGAAGTCCTCACGACGCACGTTCCTGATTTCGAGCATTGGCGTGGCATCGGCACTGGCGGTATCGCGCACCGCATTCGCCGACCCCGTCAAACTGGCCGAATCAGATCCGATGGCGCAAAGCCTCGGCTACAAGCTCGACGCCACAACCGTCGATAAAGCCAAATTCCCGCGCTACGCCGCCGGTCAGGATTGCGGCAATTGTTCGTTCTATCAAGGCAAAGCCACCGACGCTTTTGCAGCCTGCCCGATGTTCGCGGGCAAGCAGGTTGCGTCGAAGGGTTGGTGCAACGCGTACAACAAGAAAGCCTGACCGGTCCAGAACATATCCCCAATGTAGCTGGTGATTATCGAAACGCGCCCCGCCACACAGGCCGGGCGCGTTTTTCGTCGCCGCTTGAAAACGATCTCAGCGCTCTTTACACTCGCCAAGGCCCCTGACCCAATGCGTCGACACGCCGGTATCGACAAAACGCGGGCTTTGTCCCAATGTCCCGATGCTTCGATGTCTTGCCGGATGACCAATGAAAGTTATTAAAAGCCGCGAATTTACTGCCGAGCGCGCGTGGGGCGCGCTGGATATCACCACGATGAACGGCGTCTCATGCCGCCTGCACTGGACCGATGCGCCGTATAAATGGCACGTGAACGACGGTGAGGAAGTCTTCGCTGTCATGCAAGGCCAAGTGCGAATGCGCGTGCGGCGGGAGGGCGTAGAGGAAGAAGTACTGCTGGACGCTGGCGATATCTTTCACGCCCAACCCGGCGACGAACATGTTGCCGAGCCGGTGGGTATCGCGCGAATTCTGGTGATCGAGAAAGAAGGCAGCGTTTGAAATAAGTTCGCGTGGGACTACCGGGTGTTTCCTGCTAGCGCGCGCTTGGCGTGCACACATCCAGGACTGGCGCCGGTTTCAGTCCGGCGAGTGCGGCTTGGACTGAACTGAACGGGCGCGTTAAAAAGCCGTTCCGCGACACGCCGGAACGGCTTTTTAATTCAGCAGACGATATACCCGCGCTGCGCTTTAGCTCGACGACCATGCGCGGTTAAAGCGCCGCATTGAGTCAGTCGCGTTCATTCGAGCAGACTTGTCGACTTAACGCGCGAGCTTAAACCGTAGCCTTGCGTTCCAGTCCAGCCTTGACCAGCAAGTCCGCCAGCGCTTCCGACATTCCACCTTCATGCTTTGCCGCATGTTCCTGCAATTGCCTGACGAGATCGCTATCCAGTTTGCAGGCGAACGGGACGAGTCCCTTTTCCTGATCCAGCCGGCGCTGTTCGCGCTTGTCCAGCTTCGGCTGCCCAGTATGCGGGCCGAAACTCGACGCGCTGTTTTGCTTCAGGCCGTTGGCGAGCTTGAGCGCCTTGTTTTTTTCCAGATCGAATTTTTTCACGCGAAGCTCCAAAAGCTATAGAGGCACAGGGCCGAGGCGCGTATTGTACGCACCTCCGGGCCTGAGCCATTACTGTGAGCTATTACTGAGCCATCAGCCGGACGCCGGAACAGGCGGATTACCGGGTGCGGCGTCCATCAATTCTTCGATCCGCGCCCGCATCCGCTTCCAGTGCGACCCTTCCCAAAAGACCCGCCTGCAGACATCGCACGTCACAAATCGCGCGTGCCGCTCAAGCACACCTTCCGGCACGCGATCGCTCACCTCGTCCGCGCTTGCGCGACGCAGCGGCGCGTTGCACATCAGACACAGCCGGAACGGGCGGACATGCTGCGCAAGCCCAAGCCGCGTAGCGACTTCGCGCCATTGCGCATCGGGTTGCAGCGTGCGCACGTAGCAGCCGTGGACCAGCGAGCGGCGCTTCAGTAATTCGCGATCGCGCGTGAGCACCACGCGATGTTCTGCGAGCGCAAGTTGCTCGATTTCATCGTCGGGGAAATGGTTGTCGTAGTAGGTATCGAAACCGGCTAATCGAAGCAATTGAGCCAGGCCACCAAGATGGGCATCGGCGATAAAACGCAGCGTCTCCAGCCGCAATGGAGCGCGCAACGGATGCACGATTTCAAGCGCACGAGGCATCACGCCGGGCGGATAGACATCGATAAAATCGGCGTCTTCCATGAGGGTATCGAAGCCGGTGGGCAGGCCGTTGCGTAGAATCAGCGCCACCTCCGTGTGCGGCACGCCGAGTGCTTCGATCATATGCTTGGTCGTCGACGCCACCGGACACACGCACGCAAACGCCTGTTCGCGCTGCGGCCGCGCCAGGAACTCATTCAACTCCCGATGAAAACGGAACGTGGCAGTCGTCATGGATTCGAGTATCGCATCGGTTCGACACGCCTGCTTTGAGACGGGTCGCAGCGGGGCTTGGTGAGAGGTCATCGGATTCGTCAACCGCAACGTAAAGTTGCATGGGACCAGAGTAACCCGCTGAAGCGGGAACTCTGGTCGACCGCAACGTAAAGTTGCATGGGCAACGTAAAGTTGCATGGGACCAGAGTAACCCGCTAAAGCGGGAACTCTGGTCGACAAGGAGCGTGAGATGGACATTGGATTCATTGGACTCGGCAACATGGGCGGCGCGATGGCGCTGAATGCATTGAAGGCAGGCCACACAGTGCGCGTCTGGAACCGTTCGCCCGACGCCGCGAAAGCGCTCGCCGAACAAGGCGCGCGCGTGGTCGCATCGGCGGATGAAGCGTTCGCGGGCGACGCCGTGTTCTCCATGCTCGCGGATGACTCCGCGTTGCGCGCCGTCCTGCTAGATAGCGGCTTGCTAGAGCGCGCACCGAAGGGCTTGGTACACGTGAACATGGCCACGATTTCGGTGGCGTTCTGCGGAGAACTGGTGGACCTGCACGAGCAGCACGGCGTAGCGTACGTCGCGGCGCCCGTGCTCGGGCGCCCGGACGTGGCGGCGGCGGGCAAGCTGAATATAGTGGCGGCGGGCGCGGATGACGCCATCGCCCGCGTGCAACCTGTCTTCGATGTCATCGGCCAGAAAACATGGCGCGTCGGTACTGCACCGCAACACGCAAATGTGTTCAAGCTGGCGGCGAACTTCATGCTGGCATCGGCAATCGAAACAACTGCTGAGGCCGCGTCGCTGATGACGGGGCATAGCATCGATCCACACGCATTCCTCGACGTGATCACGAACACGCTGTTTCCGGGGCCGGTGTATCAGGGTTATGGCCGGATGATCGCCGACAACCGCTATGAGCCGGCGTTGTTCAAGGCGCGGCTCGGTCTGAAGGACGTGCGGCTTGCGCTCGCTGCCGGCGACGCCGTGAACGTGGCGCTGCCCGTGGCAAGCCTGGTGCGCGACAACCTGATCGATGTACTCGCCCAAGGCGACGGCGACAAGGACCTTGCCGTGCTGGGAAAGGTCGCGGCACGGCGCGCAGGGAAGAAGGTGTGACTGATTCGGTTTGATTCTTGCTCGGCCATAAAAGTAAAGCCCGAGTGCGACGGCGTTGTATCGACAATAAATAGAGGCAATAGATAGGGACGTTCCCTATACTTGTCGCGCCGCGTGCCTCAAATTCGGGATTGTTTCGAATTTGACAGCATTCCGGGCAGCATTCGGTGGCGCACATACGGACACAGGCCGCCGGTGCAGGCTTTTCAAAAGGTCTCGTCGGCGACGAAACCGGCTTGGAAGCGGGTTCTGAAGTGACTTGGAAGCTGGCTTCCGGGGCGGTTTCGGGGCCGGCTTATAAAAAGATGAAGCGGAGACAGGACAGCGCCCACTATGAAAAGCACTCTTCGGGGTCTCATGTTCGTGGCGGCATCGGCGGGCCTTGCATGGGCTTGCCTGAGTACGCCGGGGATCGCTCTCGCCGACGACACCCCCAATCCCTGCGATGCACTCAAGCGCATCGTGGCGGCCGCACCTGATGGTTTCACCTCCTTGCGACCCGACGATGGCAAAGCCGTCGCGCAGCCTTATGGCCGCGACGCGCAGTGCGTGGCGAAAGCCGGCACTTATAGCTGCACATGGACGAAGGGTGCGAACGCGGGCTCGGCGGCTGACGCTTTGCAGGGCGTGGCGGCGGACATTGCCGCGTGCTTGCCGGACGCTACACACGATCAAAACTCGCCGGGTCGGCAGCATTTCTATATTGGGGCGCGGGGGCAGCGCACGCAGATCACTGCAACGACTGCTGGTGCTGGAAAGTTGACGCTCGCGGTGTCGGGCAAATGAGGGGGCAGTCGTGACCAAACGTGTTCTCATAGCCGACGATGACGACGATGCGTTGAGCTGTCTGGCCAATCTGTTGACGGGGCTGGGGCATCAGGTGGCGCAAGCGTCGAGCGGCGTTCAGGCGCTCGACGTAGCGCGGCAATTCGCACCGGAAGTGGTAATTCTGGATCTGGGCATGTCGCCAATGGACGGTCTTTCCGCCGCGCGTGCTTTGCGTGCCTTGCCTGAGGGGCCGGCTATGTTGCTGGTTGCGCTGACTGGCTGGGGACAGCCGCAGCATCACGCGATGACGCAGGAAGCGGGTTTCGATATCCATCTGGTAAAACCGGTTTCTATCGATCAGTTGGGCTTCATTCTGTCGATGACCCAGCCTTGATGTTGTACGTTCGCAACAAATTGACGTGGATCAACACGATGATGTTGCGCTGCACCAATGGTTTTGGTAAAGTGGGGTTGTCTCCTCCATGTCTCTACTGATATGGATTCAGCCCGCCCATCTTAGGCGGGCTTTTTTTTGTCCGCGCTTAGATCCGCGCCCCCTCAGAACCGGTACGAAACCGCCAAAAACGTAATCAGCGGATCGGCCTTCAGCCGCGTCTTCGTCGTAGCCAGTTCGGTCCCGTCAGCCGCCTTGATAATCAACGACGATGTCGTCTTCAGCGGAATGTAGGTTAGCGACGCAATCAAACCCCAGTGCTTGTCGAAGTTATAAGTCGCACCAAGGTTGAACACCGGTTGCCATGAGGACGAAGCCTTCGCCTCCACTGACGTTGGTCCCGGTTTGCCCGCGCCCGCAGCCAGCACGGCGCCAAGATTATTCTGCGTCGATGTCACGAAACCGTTGGTGAGCTCAATGTTCGTAAAGAAGTTATACGAAACGCCAAGGCCCGCAAACGGCCGGAACGCAGCAGTCGGCGCATTGAAGTAGTACTGGAAAATCAGCGCTGGGCTCCACTGCCGCACGCTTTTCACGATCGGGTTCGTCTGATCGAGATTCTGGTTGCCAAGCGCGCCCGCCGGCCCAGGCGGCTGGATCGTGCCGTGACCATCGAGTTCGAACGCGGGCGGCACACCGCCCACGAACGTGGTCGCAATGTGATCGGTGAAAAAGTGCGTGAAGACGAGGCCGAGGGTATCGGCGCTCTTTGTCGACAAACTCGTCCCCGCCGACGTGAATTGCGACGGCAACCGCAGCGGCGTATTGATCGGCGTGGGCGCCACATACGTGGTCAGCGCATCGCTCGAATCCTGCGGCATGACGTGGAACCAGCCGAGTCCAACGACGTTATCGCCGGCACTTTGCGCATGCGCCGACATCGACGCACATGCAGCTACCGCTACCGCCAACGGTTTTCCCGCAGCCAAAAGCTTTTTCATTTCGTCTCTCTTCGGTTACAGGCCGTCATGCGAACGCAGCGCGTCTTCGTGGAAAACCACGTTTTGTTCGCATGCAGCCGTTCTTGATGGGCTGCTGGACGGTTACTGCACGAATGAGCCGATGGTGTAATACGGTGTCGTCGGGTCGCTCTGGTCGAGGTAGCCGAACACACCGCCGGAGAAGATGAACTTGCCGGTCGGCGTAGTGCCGGTCGACGCGCCCACGACCGTCGATGTCACCAGACCCGGAACGGTTTCCGTGTAGTCCAGATTCAACGCACGCGACAACGCAACCTGCGACGGCTGGAACGGATCGATCAAGGTCGCCTGCGTGCCGCTGAGCGCGGTCGTGCGGTAATCGAAGGCGTTATCCACGCCGACGTATTCGCCATTCACCGATCCCGACGCCACGTTGATTTGCGGCGACATCATCGAAATGCCGGATTCGTCATCGGCGAACGGCGGAATGCCCGTGGTGATCGTGGCGTTCGCGGTGCCGGTACGCACCAGGATTGGCACGTTCTGGCTACGCAGCTTACCCACGATCATGTAGCCCTTGCCCAGCGGACCGGCTGCGAGTGTCGGGTTGCCTTGCCCAAGGAAGTTGCTGGTGACGAACGCGCCGCTGCCATCGGGCGATTGCGCGAAGTTCGATCCCGCTTGGCTGCATTTGCCGGCGTTCACACCCGTGTTGTCGCACTCTTGCCAGGTGCCGTCGGCATTGATGGTGATCTTCGAATCGACGGAAATACGCGCATAGTTCTGCGATGGAATCTCGTGATAGCCCAGTTGGCTATACGTTCCCGCGACATTGGCGAGATTGGTCTCAAGCGTCGAGAAGCCGATGAACGGGTAGTACGGGAAGATCCGGTCAGGTACCACACCCTGGCCAAGAATCCCGCCGAACTGCAGTTCCTTGCCCGGAATCGTGCCGCCCGCCACCCCTTCGCCTACGAAGATGCGCGCGGGTCGCGTTGGGTCGAGCGTCGCACCGTTCAACTGGTACGCGCACTGATTGAGCTTTTGCGTGGGCAGGCCGGTTTCCATGGTCAGCGTGCCGTTCTGCGACGTGCCGGCGCGGGTCGGGGAGACCGTGCCGGTGACGGCAGGAATCGGAGATTCCACGTAGGTCACTTGCCACGTGAGTTTCGTTGTGTCGAGTTGCAGCTGGACCAGTTCGCCGCTGCCGGCGCCACCGGTGAACGTGGTCGTGTAGTCGAGCGACGCCGGGCACAGCCGGACGACCGGCGCCTGAGGCGCATCGCTGCCGCCGCCGCAGCCGCCAAGGAGCGGCGTGACGCTGGCGACGGCCGCACCCATCGCACCCAACGCAAAAGTTCTCCATTTCATACTGCTGTCTCCATCCACATTTGTTCGTTCGTCATTCGTCGGTAGCCGGCGCGTGCCGGCTACCCTGGTCTTGTTTGCTTGTGCGTGTTTTGTGCGCTCGGCAGTGCTTATTTACTGAGCAGCGCACCGATGCCGAAGTACGGACTCGCCGGCGTGTCGGCGTTAGCGGACGTGGAGGTCAGCCCGCCGTTCACCGTGCTGCCGGCAATGAAAATGCCGTACAAGCCACCCGCCGAGATCAGCGCACCCTGGCCGCCGTTCTGGTCCTGCACGCCGATCAAGCCGGGCAACTGCTGCGCGTAGCTCATGCCGAAACCGGTCTCGGAAGCCTGCGTCGATGGATTGATGAACGAGCCGACTGGACCTTGCAGCAACGTCGCCGTGTACTTGAAGTTCGAATCCGCGCCGACATACCCGCCATCGAACGCGCCCGACGTCAGCGCCGTGTTCGGAGCGAGCATGGCGATGCCGGATTCGTCATCGACTTGCGATGCGCTCGCGTTCAGCGGCGTGAGCGGCGATGGCACGAAGACCTGACCCGTGCGCACGACAATGGGCACGATCGCGCCGTTGATCTTGCCGATCACCATGTTCGCGTTAGCGACAGCCGGGAACGCAGGGAAGCCGAGACCCGTCAACGCTGGCGAGGAGCGTTTGCCCTGCACTTGCGGGGCGTCAGCGCTGGTGAAGTACGCGCCGCTGGCGTTCGCCGTCCATGCGCCGCCGGTCGTCTGGCAAGACGTATTCGATGCCGGCACGGGCACGGTGCAGTTGCCGGCGGCATCGAAGGATTCCTGCGCCTGCGTGGTTGTAGTCGAGTAATTGTTCGATGGAACCAGGTGGTACAGCAGCGCGTTATACGTGCCCTTGAGATCCGCGACGTTCGTGCTCACCGTCGAGAAACCGATGAACGGATAGAAGTCGAAGTGGCGGTTCGGCACCGGGAACAGCGGCGGGAAACCGGGAATGGGGTTGATACCGTCAGCGGTCAGCGTCGCGCCGTTGTATTGCGCGGTCGCACCTGGAATGCCACCGCCGGCCACGCCCTGGCCGATAAAGATGGTCGGCGGATTCGCCTGGTTGAACGCGGCGGCAGTGGTGTAAATCGAGCCATCCGATGCCTGGCCACCGCCCGGCGTCAGCACGAACGCGCAACGCGTTTGCTCCGCCGTGGGCAGCGTGCCCGCTGGCGGGTGCACCACGGCGCCAACAATCGTCGTGCCCTTGCGGGTCGGGTTGACAGTGCCAGTGACAAGCGGAATGGGCGATTCGAGCCACTTCAGCGAGTATTTCATGTTCACGGCGTCAATGTTCAGGCTCACGATCTCGCCGCTGCCCGCGCCACCCAGATACGTGCTCGAGACAATGTCCGCGTTGGCCGGACATAACGGCGCGGCACCCGCACCCACAGCTGGCGCGCCTTGCGTGCCACAACTCGCGCCGGAACATTGCGGCGTGTTGATCGGACCCGGTGTGTCGGCGTTGCCGCCGCACGCAACAAACAACGGCGCGCTCGCAAGTGCGAGCGCGAGTCCTTTCGAAATGGCATACGGCATACCGCTGTCTCCCTTATCTAGTTTTGCGCGTGTAATTTCGCGGTCACCTTTTCGTATGTCAACCGACTGAAACGTCTAAATAGTCGATTCAAACAGCAGTGTTCCGGCGGTGCCTTGACTGATAAGGCGCGGACGGTGCATTGAAACAAAAGTTTTTCCGTAAGGTTGATTAGAGAAAATCTGTTTCAAAGCGATGCAAAACGAAGAAGGTTTTAGTGCGAAAGCGCGTAATCATCGACGAACGAACGTTCGTAAATAAATTAGGAGAATCCCTATGAAACGCGGCGTAAGTTCTGTTTGACCAGCGGGAAATTTGCGAGACGGAGATTCGAAGACGGGGCCGAGGCGCTGGTGGAGGGAGTAAAACGCAGGCGTGAAAAAGCCGGTTTCGCACAATGGCGGAAACCGGCTTTTGGCTGAGTAGAGCGCTTGGCGCGCTCAGCTTTTGCTGGAGTCGATAGTCAACTTAACGCGTGAGCCCGGATTCCTCGTCGGCGCCGATTGCGAGGTTCATGCACTGGATCGCCGCGCCCGATGCGCCCTTGCCCAGGTTATCCAAGCGGGCAACGGTGACGAACCGCTCTTCGTTGCCGAAGACGAACAGCTCGACCCGGTTGGTGTCGTTGCAAGCCTGGACGTCGAAGAAACCGTCGTCGAGATTGCCGTCCGCATTGAACGGCAATACACGCACGAACGGTTCGTTCGCGTAGTACTCGGCAAACAACGCCTGCACGTCTTGCGGCTTGGCGGCGCGCGATAGTTGATCCGGCGAGAAGTACGTGGTGACGGCGAGACCCTTCAGGAAATTGCCGACAATAGGCGTGAACACCGGCGCGTGCTTCAGTCCCGAACGCACCGCCATTTCCGGCAGATGCTTGTGGCCAAGACCCAGCGCGTAAGGCCGCGGGCTGTCCAGCTTCGGATTGCCGCCCGCTTCATAGTCCGCGATCATCTTCTTGCCGCCACCGCTGTAGCCGGTGATGGAATACGCGTGTGCAGCGAAATCGGCGGAAACAAGACCGCCTGCCACCAACGGCTTCATTGCCAGCAGGAACGCCGACGCGTGGCAGCCCGGCACCGCGATGCGCTTCGCAGTGCGCAAACGCTCGCGCTGCGCCGGCATGAGTTCGGGAAGGCCGTATGCCCAGTCGTCGTGCGTGCGGAATGCCGTGCTGGCGTCAATCACCACCGTGCGGTGATTGTCCGCATTCACCAGCGAAACCGATTCGCGCGAAGCGACGTCCGGCAGGCACAGGAACGTAACGTCCGACGCATTGATCAGCCGCCGGCGCTCCTCCACGTCTTTGCGCCGCGTTTCCTCGATACGCAATACCTCGACGTCACGCCGCTCGGACAGATATTCGAAAATCTTCAGGCCGGTGGTGCCTTCCTGTCCGTCGACAAATACTTTCGTGGTCATCTCGATCTCGCTGGGTCGGTCGCGCCGGGAGGTCATGGTGCCCGAGCGCGGTCAAAACGCCATTTTAATGCGCTTCCGCGACAACGCGATGGCATTGCCGGGCACATCGGCCAATCGGCCTTAAAAATGTTGCAACGCCGCTAAAAAATCTACTTTGCGTTCCAGCGCGCCGCCACGGCCGCGACCCTTGCTCCGAACGCTTTGGCCGTCTCCAGATCGCCGGGCGGCGGGGCTTCGTCAGGCGACGCATCCGCCGGCGATTGAGCCAGCAAGCCCGTAAAGCCGCCGACGAAGTTGAGGTCATTGCGCGTGGCCGCCTTTGTATTCGACGGCATCATGCCCGTGCCGGCCCAGATCATGCCGTGCTGCATTGCGAGTGTGACGAAGTAGGCAATGGTTGAATGCTTATCCCCGTTCATGGTCGCCGAGTTGGTGAACCCGGCCGCGACCTTGTCCTTCCACGATTGCGCGAGCCACGGCTTGGAGCTGGCATCGGCAAATTTCTTGAAGTCGGCTGACGGACCGCCCATGTACGTGGGCGCGCCGAAGATGATGGCGTCCGCGGCGTCGAGCTCGGCCCAGCCGGCGTCGTCCAGGTCGGCGACGGCAAGCAGTTTCGCGTCCGCGCCAGCGTCGATCGTGCCGGTGAGCACGGCTTCCGCGACTTTTTTCGTATGTCCGTAGCCGCTGTGATAAACGATGACGATTTTCGGCATTTCATTCCCCGTTTGCGACACAAAGCCGCGCGTTGCGCAAGAACAACCCGAACCACGCGTCTTCACGATAATTTGGCCGGCTGCAAAAAAACAACGCCGGTGATGGTTCACTGGCGAGTCTAGCAAAGCCAAATTCGACCTGCCGACGCACGATAAAGACCGGTCAGCGCCCGTAGGTAACGACGAGTTGCGCGCTAGCGATGGTTGTAGTTCGGATTTCGTGCTCGAACATGAGCGCCGGGCTGCTCTGGCGCAGACGCAAGTCGCTGCTGTTGAGCGCGTAGACCGTGATCACGTAGCGGTGCGGTTTGCCCGGCGGCGGACAAGGCCCCCCGTAACCATCAATATCGAAGTCATTGCGCGCTTCCACTGCACCCATTTTGCGCAATGCGCCCGAGGCGCTTGCGTTCGACGGCAACTGCGAAACGCTCGCGGGAATTCCCGCGACGGCCCAGTGCCACCAGCCGTGGCCGGGTGCGTCGGGGTCGAAGATGGTGACCGCGAAACTTTGCGTGGCTGCCGGCGCGCCGTGCCATGACAGATGTGGCGAACGGTTGCCGCCTTTGCAGTCATTCTGGTCGAACACGAGCGCAAGCGGCACTGGCTGGTTCGGGCGAAGGTCCGTACTTGTCAACGTGAAAGGGACTGTCGCGATAACTTCTGCGACCGCACGCGGCGCATTTGATACCATCGCGGCGCAGAAAACAGGCAGCAGCACCGCGCGGTGAGAAATTCGGAACCTGACGACACGCCGTTCAATAGCGCGGTACACAGCACAAACCACAAGCCCGATCCCCAAGCGCATGGTGCGAGTTCTCCTGTCACGGGCGAGGCCAAATCCGGCGTTTCACCCACTGTAACGATGTATTTTGTCTCAGAAATTGGCTTAGAGCTGGATTCAAGTTTAACATTGCGGGAAAGGACAAAATTTTTCAAATGTTCAAAACAAGGCTCCGTAAGGGTCAACACCGTGACTTCGGGTTTAGCCGCAGTTTCGCTCTCCCGGCTGAAGGGTCAATGTAATGAATAAGAGCACATTGCCTATAATGCTTGAGGGATTAGTCCATTTACGAGCGAGGGGTAAATAATGGGTCAACGGATAAAAGTCATTATCGCCGATGACCATCCTGTCATTCTGTTTGGCGCCGCCCAGGCGCTATTGAAGTTTCCCGAGATTGAAGTGATTGGCCAAGCGCGTCAATCGACGGAATTGATTCAGCTTTTGCAAAAATCGCCCTGCGACGTGGTCGTGTCGGACCTTGCCATGCCGGGTGGCCAATATGGCGACGGCATGCCATTGCTGGGTTATATCGGGCGTCAGTTTCCAACGGTGCGCATTGTCGTGCTGACCATGCTGGAAAACCCCGCGCTCCTGAAACGCTTGCGTGAGGTGGGTGTGACGGCCGTGATCAACAAATCCGACGATCTGAGCCACATCGGACTGGCCATCGTTCATGTGATGCGAGGGCAGGAATACATCGGGCCGTCGGTGCGTCTCGCGCTCGACAGCATGGGCTTGTCGGCGAGTGGTCAACAGCGCGACGTGGTGTTGTCGAAACGGGAACTGGAAGTGGTGCGTTTATTCGTCTCCGGCATGACGATTACTGAAATTGCTGCGCAATTAAAGCGCAGTATTAAAACAATCAGTACGCAAAAGAATACGGCTATGCGCAAGTTGGGAATTGAACGGGATTCTGAATTATTTCAATACGCCCAAAGTAATGGATTATTGAATCTATCGGCTTATGTGGGCGATGGAAATCTTGATGACGCTATTCCTGTTAATACGTAATAATCTTTAGTGTCGTTGCATAAAAAAGCCGCTCGTTTGCAGAAACGAGCGGCTTTTTTAATTACACAAAAATTCACTATCTTCACTATCGGGCGCTTATTGCGGTGATCCCGTTACGCCGCCGTGCGCGGCCGACCATTGCGCCGGTGCGTGCAGGAATTTCTCGACTTCATCCAGCGTGTTGGCGTCGAAATAGCCCGCTTCCTTCGCGACGCGCAGCACGTCCCACCACGTGGCGAGCGCATGCAATTCCACGTCGATATCTTTCAGTACCGACACACTTTCCTTGAAAATGCTGTAGTGAAACAGCACGAAGCAATGATTCACCCTTGCGCCGGCTGTGCGCAGTGCGTTGATGAAGTTGATCTTGCTGCGGCTGTCGGTGGTCAGGTCTTCCACTAGCAGCACGCGCTGGCCTTCGGTCAGCAACCCTTCAATTTGCGCGTTCCGGCCGAAACCCTTCGGCTTCTTGCGCACATATTGCATGGGCACCATCAGCCGGTCGGATAGCCACGCGGCAAATGGAATGCCCGCTGTCTCGCCGCCTGCGACCGAGTCAATTTGCTCATAGCCAACGTCACGCAGGATCGTGGTCTCAGCCATCTCCATCAGGGCGCGGCGTACGCGCGGATACGAGATCAGCTTGCGGCAGTCGATATACACCGGACTCGCCCATCCCGACGTGAAAATGTACGGTTTGTCCGCGCTGAAATGCACGGCCTGGACCTCGAGCAGCATCTTGGCGGTGGTGTCGGAGATCGTCTGGCGGTCGAAGCCTGTCATGGGCGAATCCTTGGATCTTTGGGTTGGCGCCTGAGGCCCGTATTGATCGGCGATCAAGCGGCGGCGGCTAGTGGGGCCAGGCGCAGCGGTAACGTCCGGTCGAGCAAATGTAGACGGAGTTCAATGCGCGTGTAGGTGGAATTTTAGTCGACGGACATGACACGGACGAAACGGCAAGCCGCAGTGAAATTGTCTACGTAATCCAAGACTTGCGGAGCAATCAGTGCAAGCGCTTTGGCATATTAACGCGCTCTTTCTGTCGAAAATGGTGCTGTGCGTCAATTTTAACGCGCGGTGTACACTATTTATCCACGAAAAATGCTATGGCCAAGTGTTTCACTGTTGGCGCACATGCGCTTGTCTCCGATGAGCCTCGCCATCGCGCAGCATCATCTAGACCAGCCGAGCGGCCAGAATCGATTTGATCCGTAACGAGATTTGGCCGTCCCGAGCGCAGTGTCCTAGCCCTTCATTTCGCCCATTTTCCAACTCTTTTCCTAAACGTCTCAGGTCAATCATGGACGAACAACTGAAGCTCAGCGCCCTCGCATATCACCAGTTTCCGAAGCCCGGCAAGATCTCGGTCACGCCGACCAAGCCCTTGTCGAACCAACTGGATTTGTCGTTGGCTTATTCGCCGGGCGTCGCGGCCGCCTGCATGGCGATCTTCGACGAACCGCTCGACGCGCAGAAATACACCTCACGCGGCAATCTCGTCGGCGTGGTGACCAACGGCACGGCGGTGCTGGGTCTCGGCAACATCGGACCGCTCGCCGCCAAGCCTGTGATGGAAGGTAAAGGCTGCCTTTTCAAGAAGTTTGCGGGCATTGACGTGTTCGATATCGAACTCGCTGAAACCGATCCCGACAAACTGGTCGATGCCATCGCGATGCTCGAACCCACGCTGGGCGGCATCAACCTTGAAGACATCAAGGCGCCGGAGTGCTTCTACATTGAGAAGAAGCTGCGCGAGCGCATGAAGATTCCGGTCTTCCACGATGACCAGCACGGCACGGCAATCATTGCATCGGCGGCGATTCTCAACGGCTTGAAAGTGGTCGGCAAGAAGCTGGACGAAGTGAAGCTCGTGTGTTCGGGTGCGGGCGCAGCGGCGATTGCGTGCCTCGATTTGCTCGTCCACCTGGGCTTGAACAAAGCCAACATTCTGGTTTGCGATTCCAAAGGCGTGATCTACGAAGGACGCGGCAACCTGGATCCATCGAAGGAACGGTACGCGGCCAATACAAGCGACCGCACGCTCGCCGATGCTATTGATAAAGCCGACGTGTTTCTCGGCTGTTCGAGCGCTGGCGTGCTCAAGCCGGAAATGGTCAAGGTCATGGGCACGCAGCCGCTGATCCTCGCGCTGGCTAATCCCGAGCCGGAAATCCGCCCGGAAGAAGCGAAGAAGGTGCGCCCGGACGCGATTATTGCCACTGGCCGTTCGGACTATCCGAACCAGGTCAACAACGTGCTGTGTTTCCCGTTCATCTTCCGCGGTGCGCTGGATGTGGGCGCGACCACGATCACTGAAGAGATGAAACTCGCGTGCGTGCGCGCGATCGCGGAACTGGCCGAAGAGACTGATCAAGGCGATGAAGTCGCGAAAGCCTACGAAGGCCATTCGCTCGAATTCGGCCCGGATTACCTGATTCCGAAGCCGTTTGATCCACGGCTGATCATCAAGATCGCGCCGGCTGTTGCTCAAGCCGCCATGGATTCGGGCGTCGCGACACGGCCGATCCACGACATGGACGCGTATCGCGAGGAATTGGCTACGACGGTTTATCGCACGGGCATGGTGATGCGACCGGTGTTCGCGGCGGCGAAATCGGCGCCGGCGCGCATTGTGTTTGCCGAGGGCGAAGACGAGCGCGTGCTGCGCGCCGCGCAATTCGTGCTGCTGGAGAAGATCGCGAAGCCGATCATTATCGGGCGGCCGGCGGTGGTGGAAATGCGTCTGCAGAAGATGGGCTCGAAGCTCAAGCCCGGTACTGATTTCGAGATAGTGAATCCGGAAGACGATCCGCGTTACCAGAAGTGCTGGCAGGAATATCACAACATCGCCGCACGCGAGGGGGTGACGCCGGACAACGCAAAGGCCGCGCTGCGCAAGTTCAACACGTTGATTGGCGCGCTGCTGGTTCGTCTCGGCGATGCCGACGGCATGATCTGCGGCATGATCGACACGTATCACGACCATCTCAAATTCATCGAGCAAGTGTTGGGCAAGGCGGAGGGCGTGGAAAACTTCGCTGCGATGAACTTGCTGATGCTGCAGGGGCGCAACCTCTTCATCAGCGATACGTACGTTAACGAGATCCCAACGCCCACGCAACTCGCCGACATGACCATTCTGGCGGCACGCGAAATCGAGAAGTTCGGGATTGCGCCGAAGGTGGCGTTGCTGTCGAACTCGAACTTCGGCAGCGTGCCGACGGCTTCATCGAAGCGCATGGCCGAGGCTCGCAAGCTGATCGCCGAGCGTGCGCCGGAGCTGGAAGTGGATGGTGAGATGCATGGCGATGCGGCGTTGTCGGAAGTTGTGCGCAAGGCTGCGTTCCCGGGATCCAAGCTGACGGGCGAGGCGAATCTGCTGATCATGCCGAACGTGGAAGCGGCGAACATCACGTACAACCTGCTCAAGATGGTGAGTGGCGAAGGCGTGACGGTTGGGCCGTTCTTGCTTGGCGCGGATAAACCGGTGCACATTCTCACGCCGGCCGCGACCGTGCGTCGGATCATCAATATGACGGCGGTGGCGTCGGCGAACGCGCGGGTTGGAAAGGTGGTCAGCAACGAGGCGTAAGCCGGTGAGTTTATCCGTCATCCTTACTATTGGATGACGGATGGCTGAGACATAGATGAAGCGGTGCCCCAGGGTTTGGGTCACCGCTTTTTTTTGGTGCATGTCACCTCCACATGTAGCGCAAATACGCTAACGACGCTCAATGAATTTTTAAAGAGATAGAGAAGGGTGTGGCGCATACAACGACGCCTTTCTTATTCGGACAAATCTGATTCGAATGCCAAGTTGTGCTGAGTAGAGTCGCGGATCGTTTCATTTTCCTGAGCGTCTAGACAAGTCGTTTCGAATATTTGTTTCGCGCCAGACACATTTCGCACAACTCTTTGCAGGTATTCAGCATGAACAAGGTCTTTAAATCGGTTTGGAGCGAGGCACTCGGTGCTTGGGTGGCTGCATCGGAATTGTGCCGTGGACGTGAAAAGGGCGGCGGGAAGACGGCGCGGGCGGTGGCGTTGGTTATTGGGCTTAGTGTGGCGGGTGGGGCATTTGCTCAGAGCAACGGCGTGACAGCAGGACCGAATGCGGTCGCCCTTCATACAACAGACATCGCGGTGGGTCCGGGCGCAACGGCACAAAGTAAAACCAAGGACGCAATCGCTATTGGCGATGCAGCGAAAAGCATAGCTGACGGCGCGACGGCAATCGGCGCCGGCGTAACCGCCGCGGCTGTGGCTGCGGGCACTAAAGGCACCGATGCCGCCAACGTGAACCAGCTGAACAAGTTGCGCGAGGACGTTGGCGCGGACATGCGGTCCTTGCAACGGTCGGCCTACAGTGGCGTAGCCGCTGCAATGGCAATGCCTAACTTGATGCCGAGCGCACCGGGCAAGGTGGTCATGGCGGCGGGCGTTGGGAACTTCAAGGGCTACGGGGCGTTTGGTGCGGGCGCGACATACCGTTCGGACGACGGCAAATGGCTGATGAACGGCGCAGTCTCGCTAACGGGCAATGGCGACGCCGGGGTCCGCGCGCAGGTCGGCTACGAGTTCTAATTAATGAATTGACTCGACTGGATCGTTAGCCGATGACGCTTTCAACTCGGCTATTTGGGTGAAAGATATCCGTCTGCCAACACCCGGCGAATTTCTGCCGGGTGTTTTTTGGCGCGCAGCATCATTTCCAGAGATTTTTTGAAAAGTAAAAGGGTGAGAATTACTTTCATCAGTTTTCTGATTATTGAATCAATGCATTTACAGTTAATTCAAGACTTGTCTTAAATTAGAAAGTCCGCTCGAAGCCTATATTAATAGTCATGCGAGGCACAAAAGCCTTGCAACGGTTGCAGTGCCTTACTCAAAAGGCCTGCTTCCACAAACTTAAAAATCAAACCCTGATTCGCGTCACGACGCTTCTTCAAGCGCGGCGGAGCCAATGCTCATGCATGGCTGGTCGAGTCAGTAATCAACTTTCATTGGAATTTAAACTGAAATGACCAAGACTCGGCGTTCTACATTAATTGTTTTCGTAATTCAGATTATCATGATCTGTGGCCTCGGCGTGTTCTACGAAACGCTGAAGGAAGTTATTTCCCATAATCCCGTTGTTAATTCACTGATTCTCGCTGTTTTAATATCGTCAATTGTTTATTCCATATTTGCTGCGGTAATCGTATTTCGCGGCGAATCCACGTGGACGCGTGTTGCGGTTAATCCCGCTTCGCCGAATGCGCTGAAGGCCGTTGCAAAGCATTTTCCTGACGTGGCTCACGCAGAAGCGGCGCACCGCCATTCGGCAATCGAAGCGCTCAATGAAGCGCTTGAATGGCGCGGCCGGATGCTTGACTACGCTTCGGGCGTACTGATCGGTCTGGGATTGCTTGGCACGTTCGTCGGCCTCATGCACACCATGGCTGGCATCAAGGACGCCATGGCGCTGGTATCGGGCGCTGGCGGGAAGGCATCGGCAAGCGCGTTGATTGGTGGTCTTACCGCTCCGCTTGCCGGGATGTCGACTGCATTCTCTGCTTCGCTTCTCGGTTTGATCGGTTCGCTTGCAGTGGGCGCGCTGGCTCAGTTCATTAGCCGTTCGTCGAGCAACTGGATTGAATCGATTCGCGAATGGGCCACGGTAGTGGGTGGCGACGAATCAACGGCTGATGCCGCACCGGCAACGAGCGGTAACAACAACGCGGCAATGGTTCGCATTGAACAGGTTGCGAGCGCCATTGAAACGCGCATTGCCCAACTCGTCGATGTAACCAGCGCCGGCCGTAAAGAGCAAGACCGCCTCGCCGCTGCGA
This sequence comes from Caballeronia sp. SBC1, assembly GCF_011493005.1. NCBI lineage: Bacteria > Pseudomonadati > Pseudomonadota > Betaproteobacteria > Burkholderiales > Burkholderiaceae > Caballeronia > Caballeronia sp. SBC1. The sequence goes on along the minus strand of NZ_CP049156.1, from coordinate 3,674,312 downwards.
GCTTCGATGCTCTGAATCGCATGGCCAATCTGGCGGAACGCCAGGAGGTCTTGCTTGGTGGAATCCAGCACAGCTTGCAAGCCAATACGGTTGCGATGGAATCGGCAAAACAAGCGGTCATCACCATGGCCGCCAGCGTGGAAACCAACCGTGTTCAGGTAACGGCGGCGGTAGACAGCGTAACGGACGTACTGGTCGATATCAAGACGAACACGGAACACACGGTTGCGGGTCTCGAAGCATTCCAAAGCAGTCTGGCAACCAAGCATGCAGCGCTGGAAAAGATGACCGTGTCGGTGCAAATGCAACGTAACGCCGTGATGGATTGTGTCGAGCAGATTTCGCGTGCTCGGGTGGCGATTGAATCAGGGCGCGTCCGTGCGCCAGGTTCGGCGGTCGTCATGGCAGAAGCAGCTTAAGGGGCGCGTCATGACACACACATCCTTTGCACCCAGAAAGCTGATTGCGGCCCTCATGTTCAGCGGAATTTGCGCCAGCGCATCGGCTGCCGAGAATGAGAACCTGGCGCGCATGGTTGACCGCATGATCAACAACCGGTCGATTGTGACACCGACGGCAAATCCGCTTCAGCTTGCGCAACAGTACATCGAGCCGCCCCGCAGGCCGAAGAAGGTCGACGTGAGCGGTGCGCTTGACGGTCAGTTGCTAGCGTCGCCGGCTGCTGACAAAGCAGATGCTCAGCCGGCGCAAACGGCGGCCGGTAACACCCAGAGCTCGCCGGCAACAGACCGCGCAGCGAATGTGGCTCCGGCAAATGAGTTAGCCGGAAACACGATGGACCTGGCCCGCTCGCTCGATGCCGCCACCGACAACGCGTTGACCACGAAGATCGCCAGGGGTCAGGCAGATCAAGCGCAGGCCCGTGTGATGGGCGCACGCTCTGCCTACTATCCGAAGGTGAGCGTGATTGCGAAGACGGCGGACAAGGTTGTTGGCGCGGCTCAAGGTTATGGCCGCAGCTATGACCAGGCGGCGCAGGCGAGCGCCACGCTGCAATACACCGTGTTCGATTTTGGCCGACGCAAGAATCAGGTGCAGAGTGCAATGGACGCGTCGAGGTGGTCAGCGCCGACGCGCTGGGCGACGACAGAACGGGACGTTTTTACGATGTCACCGTGGAAGTCCCCAAGTCAAATTTGAAGAAGCCGATTTATCCAGGCATGGCCGTAGAAAGCTATTTGCTCGCTGGACATCGTTCCCTTGCCCAATATCTTTTGAAACCCTTGATGACGGGCGCATCGACGGCCCTGTCCGAGTCCTGACGAGTTCCCAGACTCGGTCACCTTGTAGTCATATTGTTGAACGGTTCATGTTGATGAGCCGTCCTAATGGAGCCTTAACATGAAATTGCCAGTCCCTAAGCAGCTAGACACAACGGTCATTCTCGAAACTTACTCAAAAAACGAGTTGCCGTTCAAATTTTCAGAAGTGCAGATTTCGATCAACGGTCCTGACATTGTCGTCAAGACCGCTGATGGACACACCATGACTTTCCCGTTCGCGGCGCAATTTGCGACCATGGGTAAGCAGGTCTTTACGCTGGTGTTCGCCGATGGAAAAGAGATTCCGTCGGATCAGTTACTTGCCTATGTAACGACGGTCACGGTTGCGCCAAACGTAGCTGCGCCTGTCGCGCATCACGACGAGGGCAAGGGCACCGCCGAGAAGGAAAGTTCGAAAGAGGTCAGCAAGGAAGAGCCCAAAGTGGTCACCAAAGAGGAGGTCGTTGTTGTAGAAACGCCGCCGCAGGAAACCGCTGGCGCTGAACATGCCGATGCGGCGCATAAGCAGCCGCCGGTGGTGCATCCGGGAGACTTGAGCAAGCATCGCTTCGATTCAGAGGAGCTGCCGCGCGTCGATCACATTTCCGGCATGCCGCCCAAGCCGGAGAATCCTCCCGCTAAAAGCGATCCTGCGCCTGTGGATGAGACGCCGCATAACGTTCCGGTAGATCCGACGCCAGTGGAACCGACGCCAGTGGAACCGACGCCAGTGGAACCGACGCCAGCAGAACCGACACCGGTGCAACCGACGCCAGTGGAACCGACGCCAGTGGAACCGACGCCAGCAGACCCGACGCCAGCAGACCCGACACCAGCCGACCCGACACCAGCAGACCCGACGCCAGCAGACCCGACGCCAGTAGACCCGACGCCAGTAGACCCGACGCCGCCGGTTCCTCCGACCCTGAAGGACGTGGTGTTGCTGGAAACGCAAGCCGTGGTCGATCAAACCGCGCACGATTACCTTTTGGGTGGCGGCGCGGACGCAGCGCGTACCGACGGACGGATTTCCACGCAATACGGCGCTCGCAATGTCGACCTGAGCCAGGAGACGGCTAACTGGACCATTCACGCCGATAGCAGTGCAGGCGCGACGGAACCGGGCAGCATGGTGCGTATTGTGAACGCCGGGACGGCAAGCGAACTGAGTGATGTATCGGTGAGCGCCGATCTCGCGGCCAAGGGCGTGAGCATCATTTTGTGGAATTCTGACGAAGGCATTGCACTAGGCCTTAAGAGCAACGAATTTGCGCTGCGTTACCCGATCTCGAAGCAAGTGCTCGACGGCGTGTTCACCATCCATATCGACTTCGTGGACGCAGAGACGGGACAGTCCGGCTCGTCGGATCTCAAGTTCCAGGTCATCGATTCCCCTACTGCCTTGCGCAACGAGAACGATGTCTACCAGTTGAGCCGTCACGACAACGACGTTTCAATCCACGCCGGTTCGGGCGATGACACCATCATTGCGGGCACGGCGAACGGTGTGTACGACGGCGGCGGAGGCGTGAACACGCTGGACTATTCGAAATTTACAACTGCGCTCTCAGTGGACCTTTCCGCCGATGTACGCAGCGAATTGGGCATTGCTCCGACCGGCGACATTACGGTCGACATGGGCCGCGTCAAGTCTGGCGACACCACGAACAGCATCGAAAATATTCAGATCATCAAGGGCGGCTCAGGCGCCAACACGTTCATTGGCAACGCATTCGACCATCAGTTCATAGGCGGTGCTGGCGACAACACGTTTATTGCGAATGGCGGCAACAACGTGTACACCGGCGGTGGCGGTAAGAATGTGCTCGACTATTCGCGCGCAGGGACATCGGCCTTCGATACCGTTACCCTCGGCGCCAGCGGACGCACGCTCGTACTGGACGGGGTCGACATCGACATGTCGAAAGGCGTGACGTCGAACAACGGCTGGACTGACGCGAATGGCAAGTCGGGAGTCGACCATTTCAGCGGCGTGAACCAGATCACCGGTTCAGCGCATAACGACCGCATCAAGGGAAGCGACGGCGACGACGTCATCTTTGGCGGCGGCGGTGACGACCTGATCATTGGCAGCGCGGGGAACGACACTATCGATGGTGGCACGGGTTTCAACACGATCAGTTATGCCGAGATGACCGGCGCGGTCGACGTCGATCTGAACGGGGGCAAAGCTGTCAAGCGCGACGGGGGCGTGGATACGCTCGCGCATATCCAGTCCGTCATCGGCTCAGCGGGCGGCGGTACGCTGACCGGATTGACCGGCAGCGACAATCTGTTGATTGGCACCGACGGCGACACGCACTTCGTGACGAACGCGGGTGTGAACCGGCTCTATGGTGGCGCGGGCAACAACACGTTCGATCTCATGCAGGGCACCAATACGATTGTGGGCGGAGCCACGTCCAATACAGCGCATTCCGTGGGCGGCGCGAACACGTTTTATGCCGGGGATGGCGTCAACGTTTTCACCGCGAATGGCGGCAACACGCTGTATAAGGGCGGCGCTGGCACCGACACGTTCACGAGCACGAACGCCGGAACCAACACAATGATCGGCGGCAGCGGCACCAGCGAATTTCATGCAACGGGTGGCGGCTCGAACACGATCACCGCAGGCACTGGAGCCATGCATGTCTTTAGCGGTGGCGCCAACAATACGGTCACGGGCGGGTTGGGCGGAAGAGTCACCGTCGATTACACGGCCTATCAAGGCGATGGACACCTGGAAATCTCGCTAGACCGCAATCTGGCTCTGGTGGGGAACGACTTCGTCGATCGACTGTTCGACATCGACGTGATTATTGGGAACAAGGGCGGAAACAGCACGATCCGGGGCGGCAATCACGGCATTGAAATTCATGTTTCCGGCGACAACAACCTGATGTTGGGCGGTAACGGCATCAATGTATTTGACGGTGGATCGGGCAAGAACAACACCGTCGATTACAGCAACTCGACCGGTGCATTGAATATCAACCTGGAGGCTGGCGTAGTTTCGAAAAATGGTTACGGCTTCACGGACCAGATCACCAACGTCGACAGGGTTGTGGGTAATGGCGCATCGGGGAATGTCTATCAAGGGAAGAATGGTGTAGACAACTGGATTGATCTGGGTACAGGTGCGAATGACACCGTCATTGCGTCGAAAGGTAACGACACCTACGTCAGCCATGATGCAACCAGCAAGCTGGATTACTCACAACTCAGCACGGCGATTCAGTTTGATTCCGGCGCTGGCATTGTGCAGAAAGGCTCGAACGGCCAGGACACGTTAGTTAATGCGTTCGGTACCGTGGTGGGTACCGACCACGGCGATACCTTCGTGGTCAGTAATCTTGTCAACATTAGCGGTGGCGCAGGCGATGACAAGGTAGTAATGAAAGGCAATCCGTTTGCATCGCTTATTGACGGCGGCGGCGGGCACAATGAACTAGATGCAACAAATGTGAACGGTGGCAAGTTCACCGCATTCGTACTCAATGCGGACGGCCGCAGTGGAACCGTGCAGGGCGACAATACGGCTGATTGGACAATTGGCTCGGTGGCATCGGGCGCGACGGGATATGCGACATTCAAGAATATTGATGTAATCACAACATCAAATTTGATGAGCAATCTCGTCAATTGGGGGGCCGCCAGGCACGTCACAATCAACGGTGCCGCGAACCAGCAGGACTATTATTTCGTGAATGGCGGTGGCAATAAAATTGACGGCAATTATCACGACGGCGGCGAAAGCATTTTGACGCAGAGCGCTTCCCGGGCGGTTATTTCATATAACCAAACCTCGACCGGCTTGAATGCGGACTTTGATGCAGGAACTGTATCTTTTGCTGATGGCCGGGATAGCGATATGCTTACGAACTTCAGCCGGTTCCGCGGTACGGGTAGCGACGACGTCATCAAGGGACACGCCAATCAGAATGACTGGATCATTGCATCCGCGGGTAATGACTCTATTGACGCACGTGGTGGAACCGCGAACGTGTATGCGATCGACAACAATACGTACCACGTTACCGCGGACTTCAATGCCGGAGTTATCTCGAAATATGACGTGAATAACAAGCTGGTCGGTACGGACACTGTCACAAATTTTCAGCAGTACTACGGCGGCAATCAAACGGATACGGTGTACGCGAAGAACGGTTTGGACATGACCTTTAACTTAGGCACCGGTGGTGATAACAGGTTCTATACGAGCAACGCGAACAACACAATTGACGGTGGCAGCGGCAACTCGCATCTCTATTACACGCAACTGCAAGCACCGATTGCCGTGGACTTGGCAGCTGGTCAGGTTGTTAAAAGCGGCGGCAATGGGACCGATTCATTCAAAAACGTGTTCGAGATTGTCGGTACGACCGGTGATGACACGTTCACGTTCGCTACGCAGGCGGACGTAACTAAATCCTATCTCAATGGCGGCGGCGGCCAAGACGTACTACAGAAAGCAGGGACGACTGCGGGGACCTACGATCTTCCGGTAATGCTCGCCAGAGTGTCGAATATCAAAAAGATTGATTTCTCGGCCAGCACAGCGGCGGATAAGATAACGATCGACTTTACGAGCCTGCTCAGCCGCGGAAATGAAACGCTGACGTTAAATACCGGATCGAAAGATACTATAACCATGACGCACAACACAGCGCTGGACGGATGGACGCATACTACGTCGGTGACTGACGGACATACGACCGACACTTATGCGCTCGGAGGCCATCAATTGATCTGGAATCACTGATTCTGATGTTCGTTTTTATATTTGAAACTAGTCTATTAAATCAGGCGTTTCAATTCGGATAGCTAATCTCTTAAACGTGCACGCGGCTGAAGGACCTGCCGCGTGCTTATCCCTCTGCACGCTGGCGCCTTACATTGCGCTCCCGCAGGCAAAGAAAGGACAAAAATAATGAATATCCAAACGGAGTATCCCGCAGCGGCACTTCTTCAAGCTGCGGGCATTGCCATTACTGGAATCCACGGCGAGCTGGCCCAGGAGCGGTGGCGTCGCACTTGTGCCGCGCTAGCGGGCACGAGCAGTGAAAATGCATTGCTTGATCAGATTGGCCGCGAATACGGGCTTGATTTTTTGCCGGTGCGAGCGAGCATGCAGCGGCTCGACGGCGATGTATATCTGGCACGCGACGACAACCACCTGTGGCAATGCGTCAGCGTGCGAAATGGTGTGCTGACGGATGGTGTCTCAGCGCAAGTCAGGTCAATGCCGCGCTTTCAGGGAGCGTGAAGCCTCTTTATCGCGTGGTGAAGGTTCAGCGTCTCGGCGCATTGTCATTTCACACCTTCATCAATCATTGGCGTAAAGAAGGCCGGCTTCTGGCGCAACTGCTGTGGGGCACGTTCGCGCTCAATCTGTTCGCGCTCGTCATCCCGCTGTACATGAATGCCATCTATAGCCGCGTGATTCCTGCACAAGCGGACGCGTCGCTGTGGGTTCTCTCGTTTGGCGCGTTGCTCGCGTTCGGGCTGGAGTACTTGTTTCGCATGGAGCGCGCCAAAGTCATGGTCGGACTGTCACGCTCGATCCGTAGCCATATTGAACCTCAAGTCGTCGATCAACTCGTGCGTGCGCCGCTATCGCGCACCACTGACTGGGGCATGGCAACGCTCAACGGACTGACCGGATGGGCCAAGGCACGGTCGCTGTTCTGGAGCCTCGCGGCAAGCTCGGTACTCGACTTGCTGTTCTGCGTGTTGTTTTTCGCCGTGATCGCCATTGTTGCTGGTTGGCTGGTGTTCGTGCCGCTCGCAATCTGGATCGTAGAGTGCTCAGTCGTATGGCGCTTCGACAAATATCTGCAGAAAAGTGGTCTCGAAACTCCGTCTACGCCGTTCGCGCCGCTCGCGAAACCGTCAGCTTATTCTGCCGGTGGTGCATTCGACCTGTTGAGAAGCATGTTCCTGAGCAACGTCGAAAGAAATACGTCCGTCGAGGAACGCCGGCACGTGCTGCAGGCGCGGTGTTATGCGGTGTTGATGGCGTTGTCGTCGGTGCAGACCGTGACTACGGTTGTCGCGGCGTTTTATCTGCTGCAGGGTGGTCATCTGGCTGCGGGCGCTCTGTTCGCTACCGTGATTCTCGCCGGGAGGCTTGGACAGCCGGTGTTCGCACTGGTCAGCGTGCTTCCCGTGCTGCGCCAGTTGCGCGCCGTGTTCGACGGCATCAATCGCACTAACGAGTCAACCGCGGTTGTTGAGGCGGACGTGGCCCGCGCCGTCCCCAATGAACAGGGTTGGCGCGCCGTCGATCTCCAGTTCGCCTATTTGCCTGACCAGCCATTGCTGAGCGGCATCAATCTACAGATATTGCCTGGTGAGAAGGTCGCCATCATTGGCGCACCCGCATCCGGCAAGAGTACGCTTGCGCATATTTTGCTGGGACTCATGCCGCCGGAACAAGGCCAGGTACGCTACAACGGTCAGCGGCTGACCGGCCGTCGCGTTGAAGCGCTGAGTTATCAGACGCACTACATGGGCCAGGACGGCATGCTGCTTGGCGATACGCTTGGCGAATATCTATCGGCGGAAACACCGGAAACCGATGAAGCATGCGTGGCCGCATTGAGTAGCGTTCCGCTGCAATGGCTGCCGCCCATGCTTCCGAACGGCCTGCACACGCGCTTCGACAAGATGCCGGCAAGGCTCACTTCGGCGCAGCGCCAAATGCTCGCAATGGCGCGACTCTCATTGACCCAGCGGCCCATATGGCTGCTGGACGAGCCGACGGCTAATCTCGATGGCCCGACTGAACGAGCGTTCATTGAACTCGCAAAGAACAAGATGACGACGGCAACAACGGTCGTGTTGCTGACGGATCGGGGCAATCTGCTTTCGCTCGTCAATCGTGTGATTGTTCTTACCGATGGCGCTGTCGCATTCGACGGTTCGCGCGATGCTTTCACGACAATGCGTGCCCACGCGACGGCAGGTTGAGATGGAACGCAGCAACTCTGAAATTATCGATTGCCGCAAAAGGCAAACGGACGGTTTAGCTCGTTCACTGCAACGCTATTTCGCGCGTCTTGCCGCGATTGCATGCAGCAGCGTCATCTTCTCGACCGCAGCGGCCAATGCTTCGCCTACAGACACCAGCACAAAAAGCGTTACGGTTGACGCTATAGAGGTTGGCGATCTCAATTCACTCGACAGCGAGGCTATTGCCGCAAGGATTTTCCCGGACGACGAGCCGGTTGCGGCGAACTCAGCGAATTCGCCCGTGGCATCGAATGCGAAACTCGCCGGCGTGGTGAAGAAGGCCGAAACAATGATCGGGGTACCTTACTTGTGGGGCGGCAATACGCCAGAGGAAGGTCTCGATTGCAGCGGCTTCGTGCGCTATGTTTATCAGAAGGTGACGGGAATGCTATTGCCGAGGTTATCGGCACAAATTAGCAGGAAGGGCAGCGCGATTGCGCAACCCGACCTGCATCCGGGCGACCTTGTTTTCTTTAATACGCCTCGGGGAGCAGCTACGCACGTCGGCATCTACGTGGGCGGACAACAGTTCATTCACGCACCGCGAACAGGCGCATTTATTCGCATTGAATCAATGAATAGCGCTTATTGGACATCACGATACTACGGTGCGCGCCGAGTCGCGTAATGGCTGAACCTGTTGACCTTCAACAGCGAAACGCCCGATGACAATATTGGGCGTTTTGTCATGCGTTGCGCCAAAGACCTAAGCCACTTGCCGCGGCTCACTGCACGCCGGCGCGCGCCAATGCGCCTGCAAGGCATTTTATTCCATCGCCGATAAAGCGAATGCGGTGTCGGCCGGATCTGCTGCCAACGAACGCTGCGCGACGAACGTGGACCAGTCCAATGGACTCTTTGGGAGTTCGCCTATGAGAATTCTTATAAGTTCCTAATAAAATATGCTTTGAAGCAGCTTGAGAAGGCGTGACGAGTTTGTATCGTCGATCCTGCTTACGGCTCCCACCTTCAGACGTTGCTACACGATGCGGTTTCAGAAATATGTTGAATCCGCCGCAGTTTAAAAAATCGAGATGTATATTAGGAATGCGTATCAATTATGAAAAGGCGATATAAACCAATACTGAACGAGGTCGCAGTAAAGCGTGACGCCGTTGGCCAAAAGGAAGTCGGCGGTTACAGATTGTTTGAGCGAAATCAGGCTATTCCATTGGCGGGGCCTTCAAAGACGACTGGCCCGACGGATTTAAGAATGTGGGCGCTACGATGATGTGGGATGAACTTAATCGCGATATCGCTCTCGATTCCCAGCGCTATTGTACGAGGGAAAGCACCAGAACTGTGTCGTTCAAAGGTCGGCTGAATAATCTGCTGGCAACGGTGTTCAGCACATTGGTATTAGCGACCGCGTCAACGTCGGCGCATGCAGAGACGTTCGACATGGCCGCCAGCAAACATATAGTGACTGGCTCCATTGAAGTCGGCGAGCCCGTTTCACTCGATGGCGATGCGTTGAATTACCATCCTGTTTCGACTCCGGATGCCACCTGGCAAAGTCCGGAACTCGCCACGAATGGGGCCGCTGACAGGGTTTCAGGCGTTCTGGAAGAAGCGGAGACTATGATCGGCATCCGTTACTTGTGGGGTGGCAATACGCCCGAGGAAGGGCTTGATTGCAGTGGCTTCGTGCGCTACGTCTACGAGAGGGCGGCAGGCATATTATTGCCTCGGCTATCGGCGCAAATCAGCAGGAAAGGCAAGCCGGTTGCGCAGACGGACTTGCATCCCGGCGATCTCGTATTTTTCAATACGCCTCGCGGTGCGGCGACTCACGTTGGCATTTATGTCGGCGAGCATCAGTTTATTCATGCACCGAGGACAGGCGCGTTTATTCGTGTTGAATCGATGAGAAGTGCTTATTGGACATCGCGATACTACGGTGCGCGCCGAGTCGCGTAATGGCTGAAACTGTTGACCTTCAACAAAAAAACGCCCGATGAATCATCGGGCGTTTTGTCGTGCGTTGCGCTAAAAACTCAGGCTACTTGCCGGGTCTCGCCGCCTGCGGGCGTACGCCACTTCGTCAGCAACGCATTCCATTTGATACGCGCTGCGTTCACGTTGTTGTCCTTCACGTGACCGTAACCGCGCATCGAATCAGGCAGGCTTGCCAGTTCTATCGCCAGCGGCAACTTCTCCGCTGTCAATCCACCGATCAACTCTTTCACCAGCGCCTCGTAATCCGTAATCAGCGTCCGTTCCATCTTCCGTTCTTCAGTTTTGCCGAAGATATCGAACGATGTACCGCGCAGGAACTTCATCTTCGCCAAAACCTTCATAGCGGATAAAACCCACGGGCCATACTGCTTCTTGATCAGATGACCGTGCGCGTCCTTCTTTGAGAGCATGGGCGGCGCGAGGTGGAATTTCACTTTCCAGTCACCTTCGAAACTGCCTTTCAACCGTTCCACGAACGCCGGATCGGCATAAAGGCGCGCGACTTCATACTCGTCCTTGTACGCCATCAGCTTGTGCAGATTTTTAGCGACAGCTTCGGTCAACGCGTACTGGCCATCGCCGAAACCGATCAAAGCTTCCGCCGAACGCACTTGCGCCACAAGCCGGCCATAACGCGTCGCATACGCTTCGTTCTGGTAATCGACAAGATAAGCGATGCGCTTTTCAATCAGCGCATCCAGCGCCTTTGGTGTGTGCAGCGCGATGATCTTGCTGCCACTATCCGAGGCTGTCGAAATCGCGCCGCGACCTTGCGCCTTGACAAACCGCGTGACGCCCTCAAGATCGTGCGCTGCGTGACGTCCCCATTCGAACGCCGCGAGGTTCTTTTCGACCTGCACTGCATTCAATTCGATAGCGCGAACCAACGATTCATGCCGCAACGGCACCCAGCCGCGTTGCCATGCAAAACCCAGCACGAACGGATTGGTGTAAATGGCATCGCCGAGTAAAGCAACGGCGAAGCGATTCGCATCGACTAGCGCAACGTGCTCGCCCGCGGCCGCGCGAATATCGGCTTCTGCGCTCGCGCCGGGGAAGCGCCAGTTCGGATTCTTGATGAACTCGGCAGTTGGCGTTTCGGCGCTGTTCACCACCACGCGCGTATGGCCGGGTTGCATGCGCGAACCGCATTCGTCGCTGGCTGTCACGATAGGATCGCAGCCGATCACCAAATCCGCTTCGCCCATCGCGATGCGTGTGGCGTGGATATCGCCGGGATGCGTGGCGATTTGCACGTGACTCATCACTGCGCCGCCCTTTTGCGCGAGGCCGGTGACATCGAGCACGGTCACGCCTTTTTGCTCGAGATGCGACGCCATGCCGAGCAGCGCGCCAATCGTCACAACGCCCGTTCCGCCTACGCCCGTGACCAACACGCCATACGGCCGGTCGATCAGCGGCAGCTCCGGCATGGGGACGGGAGGCATGGCATCGCCGGAAATACTCGATACCTTCGGTTTCTTCAACTGCCCGCCTTCAACCGTGACGAAGCTCGGGCAGAAGCCGTTCACGCACGAGTAGTCCTTGTTGCAGGTCGATTGGTTGATCTGGCGTTTCGTGCCGTATTCGGTATCGAGCGGTTCGACCGACAGGCAATTCGATTTCACCGAGCAATCGCCGCAGCCTTCGCACACGGCTTCGTTGATGACCACGCGCTTCGCCGGATCGGGATACGTGCCGCGTTTCCTGCGCCGGCGTTTTTCCGTCGCGCACGTTTGGTCGTAGATCAGGATCGTGGTGCCGGCAATTTCCCTCAGCTGGCGCTGAACTTCATCGAGCTTGTCGCGATGAAACACATCAATACCCGGCGCCAATCCAACGTTCGCGTGATATTTCTCGGGTTCATCGGTGACAATTACGATCTTCGTCGCGCCTTCGGCCGCCAGTTGATGCGTGATCTGCGGTACGGTGAGCACGCCGTCTACAGGCTGCCCGCCGGTCATCGCGACGGCGTCGTTGTAGAGGATCTTGTAAGTGATGTTGTTCTTCGACGCGATCGCTGCGCGGATCGCGAGCAGGCCGGAGTGGAAGTACGTGCCATCGCCCAGATTGGCGAACACGTGCTTGTCGTTCGTGAACGGCGCCTGGCCGATCCACGCGACGCCTTCGCCGCCCATCTGGCTGAACGTGCTCGTGCTCCGGTCCATCCACACGGTCATGTAATGGCAACCGATACCTGCCAGCGCGCGCGATCCTTCAGGCACGTTAGTCGATGTATTGTGCGGACAGCCCGAGCAGAACCACGGCTTGCGCTCTGCTTCCACGCGCGGCCGCGCCAGCGCTCTTTCCTTCGCTTCGATCACGGCAATACGCGTCGCGATGCGCGCGCGGACATCGGCGGGGAGATCGAACTTGTCGAGGCGCGTGGCAATCGCCTTTGCGATGATCGCCGGCGATAGCTCGTAGTGTGCCGGTAGCAGCCAGTTGCCCATCGGTACGGACCATTCGCCGCCTGCGCCATCCTTCTCGTCGAACTTGCCGAACACGCGCGGCCGTTGCGCATCGGGCCAGTTATAGAGCTCTTCCTTGATCGCGTATTCCAGGATCTGGCGTTTTTCTTCAACGACCAGAATCTCCTGCAGCCCATGTGCAAATGCATGCGCACCTTGAGCTTCGAGCGGCCACACGCAACCGACCTTGTACAAGCGTATGCCGATGCGCGAGCAGGTTTCATCGTCGAGACCGAGGTCTGATAAAGCCTGGCGAACGTCGAGATAAGCCTTACCCGCCGTCATGATCCCGAAGCGCGCGTTCGGTGATTCAATCTCGATCCTGTCCAACTTGTTCGCGCGTACATAGGCGAGCGCCGCGTACCACTTGTAGTCGAGCAGCCGCGCTTCCTGAACCAGCGGCGGATCAGGCCAGCGGATGTTGAGGCCGCCATCGGGCATTGCGAAATCAGTCGGCAGAATAATTTTCGTGCGATGCGGATCGATATCGACAGAAGCCGATGACTCCACCACGTCCGTCACGCATTTCATCGCGACCCAGAGGCCGGAATATCGGCTCATGGCCCAGCCGTGCAGGCCGAAATCCAGATACTCCTGCACATTCGATGGAAACAGAACCGGCAGCCCGCACGCCTTGAAAATGTGTTCCGACTGATGCGCGAGCGTCGAGGATTTAGCGGCGTGATCGTCGCCGGCGAGCACGAGCACACCGCCATGCGGCGATGAACCCGCTGAATTTCCGTGCTTGAAGACATCACCGGTTCTGTCGACGCCCGGCCCTTTGCCGTACCACATCGAGAACACGCCGTCGTATTTGGCGCTGGGATATAGATTGACCTGCTGCGAACCCCAGACCGCCGTGGCCGCGAGGTCTTCGTTCACACCGGGCTGGAACACGACCTGATGCGAGGCGAGATGTTTCTTCGCTTTCCACAGATGTTGGTCGAGTGCGCCGAGCGGGGAGCCGCGATAGCCGGAAATAAAACCGGCGGTGTTCAGTCCGGCAGCATGATCGCGTTGTTGTTGCAGCATCGGCAGCCGAACCAGCGCCTGTATGCCGCTCATGTACGCGCGACCGCGTTCCAGGGTGTATTTGTCGTCGAGAGTGACGGAATTCAGCGCGGCTTCTAGGGAAGCTTTTTGTTCCGCGTCAAGGGGGGCATTCATTGTGGGGTCTCTCCGCCAACGTTTGGGATCGCCAAAGCAATTTAAGGGCGTCCGCGTCTTATGGACGCATCGGCCGGGATTCTGAGTGTGCCCGTTTTGACTTTTTTACAGCACTGGTAAAAACCCGCTGAAAAGTAATTTCAACATTGCACAGGTGTTACGACGTGTAAAAACGGCCGGATTTCGATGTCACTGGGGAACCGCTCAGGCCGAGCGCATTCAAACCCGCGATCGATGCACATTCGCGTTGGCTTTGCTGGCAGGAAGAGCACGATTGCTGGACACACCGATGCACGCAGTGAAGGAGGAAGTAGTGAAACAACGATACATCCAAAGCTTTTTGATGGTTTCCGCAGCATTTTTTGCGATGAATGCGCCGGTTCGCGTGGGCGGACTGGCTGGATCGGAGGCAACAATCTCCGGTGTACCGCGAATTTCCCAGGTTCGGGTCGAACAGGTTTCAAGCAAGCAGACGGCAGAAAATAAGGACGACGCTGACGCTTGAGAGTTTGGACGCACGAGAAGTTGCTGAACGCTCGTTGAACTCTGATCAGCTTGGTTCGTGACTCCTGCGCTTATCGTAAGTGCCGTAAATGCGGGCAGATGCAGTCACCCGCGATCTTCCGAAACGCAAATGAACAAAAAATGCCGAGGATCTTTAAATCCTCGGCATTTTTATTTGCACTTTTGCGCCGCAGGTTTTAGCTGCCGCTCGTGTCCTTCACCACGCCGCGCCGTATCTGGTCGAGTTCAATCGATTCGAACAGCGCCTTGAAGTTGCCTTCGCCAAACCCCTGATTGCCCTTGCGTTGAATGATCTCGAAGAAGATCGGGCCGATCTGGTTTTCCGTGAAGATCTGCAGCAGGATTTCGTCGCGCACGCCGTCGATCAGGATCTTGCGTTTGCGCAGTTCCGCCACCGATTCGCCATGATTCGGCACTCGCCGGTCGACGAGCTCGTAATACGTGTCGATAGTGTCCAGCAGCGCGATTTTCGCGCCACGCAGGTTGTCGACGGCGCTGTAGATATCGTCGCTGCCCAGCGCAATGTGCTGGATGCCTTCGCCGTGATAGCTGTCGAGATATTCCTGGATTTGCCCCGACGTATCCGAGCCTTCCTCGTTGATCGGAATGCGGATCTTTCCGCACGGTGAGCTCATTGCCTTCGATTTGACCGCTGTCACTTTGCCTTCAATATCGAAGTAACGCGCCTCGCGGAAATTGAAAAACCGCTCGTAGAACTCGGCCCATTCGATCATTCGGCCGCGATGAACGTTGTGGGTCAAATGGTCAATGTAAGTCAGTCCGTGGCCGACCGGGTTTTGCTCGGCGCCGGGAATGGGTTCGAAATCGACGTCGTAGATGCTGATGTCGCCAATGCTGCCCGGCTCCGCGCCGTTCTTGCCGCGCCACCGGTCAACGAAGTAAATCAGCGAATCGCCAATGCCCTTGATCGCGGGAATGTTCAGTTCCATTGGGCCGGTTTTATTGTCGAAACCCCACGCGCCAAGGTCAAGGGCGCGCTTGTAGGCCTTGCCCGCATCGGCGACCCGAAACGCGATCGCGCAAATTGACGGACCATGCAATCGCGCGAACCGCTGCGCGAAGGAATCGGGCTCGGCGTTCACCAGAAAGTTGATCCCACCCTGCCTGTACAGCGTCACCTTCTTGTGACGATGACGCGCAATCGCGGTGAACCCCATCTGCTCGAACAACTGTCCGAGCGCGATCGGATCGGGCGCCGTGTATTCGATGAATTCAAAACCATCCGTTCCAACGGGATTGTCCCAAGTGGTTGCCTGCATGCTTTGTCTCCTGAACCGTGAGGATGATTCGATGATTAGTCGATGGTTATTGGGACAAAGTTTAGCTACGGAAGCGAGGCAGATACTTGCGAAGTAAATCGTGCATGTCTACGATGACGCAAGTTAGTGGCTGAAAAATGCCAGTAGGAGACAGAAAATGGCTCAAATCGAACTCGACGCGATCGATCGAAAAATTCTCGCGATTCTTCAGGTGAACGGGCGACTGTCCAACCAGGACATCGCCGATCAGGTGAATCTCTCGCCAAGTCCATGCTTGCGGCGAATTCGGCGGCTGGAGGAGGAGGGCGTGATCCGCGGTTATGTCGCGCTGCTGGAGCCGCGCCTGCTCGGACTCGGGCTGCTCGCGTACGTCAATGTGCGGCTGGAAAAACGCGGCGGGACGTCTGTATCGGCGGGAATGAAAAATCCGCCAACGCATGCGGACCGCTTTCGCGAAGCCGTGCGCGCCTGGCCGGAGGTGGTGGCGTGCGACGCAATGACCGGCGATATGGACTATCTGCTGCGCGTTCAGGTTGAAGACATGGAGCACTTTTCGCGCTTCATGCAGGACCAGTTACTACACCATCCTTCGGTGATCGATGTGAAAAGCAGCTTCTCGCTGGAGCGCTTCAAGGAAACGACGGCACTGCCGATTCGTTAAGTTCGCGCTCGCTCCAACACCCCATCCAAAACCTCCAGACGCAAAAAAGGCGGCTTTCGCCGCCTTTCGTGCTTTTGCGCATGCTTGCTGATGTGTGCCCGAAATTCAGGCCGCGTCGGCAGTAGGCATGAACGCCTGAAACATTTGCGATGCCCGGCGCGCTTGGCGCTTCACCGCGTAGTCGAAGACCGCTGCCTGCTCCTGCAACAGCTCCGTCAGGATGCTGCCCTGGTCGGCGGGCGTGAGCGACAAATAAGCGTCGGCTTCGCCATACGCATATTCGATCTTCATTCCCGACTTCTTCGCGATATGCATCATGGTCGAGTTTCGTGATAAACAATGCATGTAGAGCATTGAAACATGCGTGTTGCGGCTGCGGATGGCGGCACGCTCGAACAAGCGGGTGCCGACTCCACGGCCACGCGCGCTCTCCAGCACTGACACACCGAACTCTGCCGTGCGCTTGTCGTTTTCAGCGGGCAGATAAGCCAGATGACCGACGCCCACGAGGTTCAACTGTTCGTCGAAAACACCGAAGACCGTATCGCGCGAAAAATCGATATTCGCGACGTAGTTCTCGATTACACGATCCGGCACGATCTGGCCGAAGCGCAGGAGACGGTCGTCTTCGTCGAGAGCGAGGAAATGGGTGAGCAAGCGTTCGCGATCGGTCGAGGACAATTCACGGACGAGAACGGGCGAACGACCGGCAGCCGTTTGCGAACGATCCGCTGCTGCGAAGATCGATGCGGTGTGGCGGTTGAAAGGCATGTTCACGATGGTGGCTCCTTGATTCGTCATGCGACATGGTGCGTCGCAAAACGAATTTTAGCCGAACCACGGTGGGAGTACTAGGGAAAACCCGTAATTCACTATGGAGGATCCCGTCTAACTCTCAAGTAATATGAATAAAAGTGCATATTAAACAATAGCTTATGCCGTGTTGCGTGAATCGTACAATCGTGCGATAGTGAAATGACGCGTCGCACCATTTCACTCAGTTGTCGCCGTTCATCCCGTGCTCGATCACGCCTACGACCTGCTCCGCAAACTCGCGATACCCCATCTTCCCGTCCGGCTTCAGCCACGTAAATGTCCAGTTGATCATGCCGAACACCATCATGGTGAGCGCGGTCTGGTTCTCTTTAGTGGCCCGCTTTGGGTAAGCGCGCGCAAGTTGCCGGGCGAACGCCGCGACAATGCCGCGCTGGCGTTCGAGCACGATTTCACGCTGCGTGTCTTCGAGGTATTTCACGTCGTTAAGCAGCGCCACATGCCGGCTGTGCGACGTTTCGTACTCGGCGAGGAACGCGCGAATCAGCTCGGCGAATGCCTCGCGCTCCGTCAATCCGCGCCGTTGGCTTGCTCCCTCCACTTCCGCGATGATCAGCATCAACCGCTTCGTGTAGCGGTCGAGCAGGTCGAAAAGGATGGCTTCCTTGCTCGCGTAGTAGTGGTAAAGCCGCGCTTTGGAGGTGCCGCTGGCTGCGGCGAGATCGGCCATCGACGTGCTCGGGTAGCTGGTCTGCGCAAATTTGGCGGCGGCGAGTTCGAGAATCTGCTCGCGTTGTGTGTCGTGGTCAGGCGCTCTTGTACGGGCCATTGAGTCTCGGAGAATTGCTGGGTCGAACGGGCATTCTAATCTGTGACGAACGGGTGACTACCGCGCGGCGCGGCGCAACTGGGAGTCGGCTACCTTGGCGAGATCACCGCGAATCTCCAGTTTCCCCGCCGCGACGAGTTCGCGGCAGCGCCAGAACGCAATGGCATCGCTGACCAGAAAACCGAAGCTTGAGCCCATCACCTGGCCCGCGAGCCTGCGCGCTTCCTGCCAGCCGTCGCTGGCTATCTGGAGGATGGTTTCATCGATATCGGAATAGGTGCCGGAAATGAACGTGTTGTCACGCCAGCGGCGGGTCTCGCTATTGATCTGCTTCACTTCCTGCCATTCCAGTGCAAGACGGCTGATGCGCAACACCGAAATGGGCGCGGCCGTTGGCAACTTGGCGCCCAGTTCGGCCGCCGTGAACATGCCGACCGCTGTCGCACCGTCTTCACGGCCACGGCGCTGTTGCGTGCCTTCGCCTTCGCCGTTGGTAACGAAGGGCAGGTCTTCATGACTGAGCTTGGCTTCGTTCAAGCGTTGCGGCGTGTTGCGCAACGTGTAGGCCACTCGTCGCAGCGTTAGCTGGTCGCTGGCGCTCTGGCCGTGCCAGATCACGACCTGTCCGCTGTCTTGCGCGAGTTCGCGCAGGAGGGCGTCCTGTTCCCGGAGCTTCGATATGAAGTCGAACTTCTGTTCGTTCAGCACCTGCTGCCAGAACAGCGCCCGGGTTTCCGGGTTGTCGTCAATCCCTCTCAACTGGCCAACCGCAAGGTCGTCCTTCAGTGGGATGACGCGTTCGTCGCGGGCCGCTGTTTGCAAGGCTTCGCGCAGAATCTCGGCGGCGTGGTCGCCGTTGGTAACGTGGATGGTGCTCATCAGTAGCGGTGACCGCAAACGTAAGTAGGCCGCCCGGCGCGCGGCGAGTGCGGCGACGAGGCGCGGCACGCCGCATTCGGAACGGGCGACCCCTAGTGTAAGCGAATCGAATCAGCGCGATCCGCCAACCCGGCGTTCAACGTTCGTCATAGCTCACAACCACGCGGTCCGAAATCGGGTGGCATTGGCAGGTCAGCACGAAACCCGCGTCAATCTCGTGCTGCTCCAGCGTGTAGTTCTTCTCCATGCGCACTTCACCTTCCAGCACCTTCGCGCGGCACGTGCAGCACACGCCTCCCTTGCAGGCATAGGGCAGCGCAAGCCCGGCTTTCAACCCGACGTCGAGCACGCTCACGCCCTGATACGGCAGGCGCAGCTTGCGCTTTTTTCCATCGATGATGAGTTCCAGATCCGCCGTGGGCGTGTCGTCGGTGATTTCAATGGGCGGCACGCCTGCTTGCGGCAACGGCGTGCCGAACCGTTCGACGTGAACCTGTTGCGGCGGTACGCCCGCGCTTTTCAGCGCGGCTTCGGCGGCGTCCATCATCGGGCCGGGACCGCAAATGAAGGCTTCATCGATTTCATTAGCGGGAACAAGCGCCTCCAGGAAAGCCGCGCACTTCTCCTGATTCAGCACGCCGTTGAACAACTCGACATCCTGCAAATCGTCCGATAACACGTGGTACAGCGAGAACCGGCTCATGAAGCGGTTCTTCAAATCTTCGAGTTCTTCGGCAAACATGATCGCGTCAACGCTGCGATTGCCGTAGATCAGCGTGAAACGGCTGGTCGGCTCGGTTTCCAGCGTCGTCTTGATGATCGCGAGCACCGGCGTGATGCCCGAGCCGCCCGAGAACGCCACGTAATGCTTCACGTGGTCTGCGTTCAGGTGCGTGAAAAAGCGGCCATCGGGCGTCATGACTTCAATTTCGTGGCCGGGCTTCAGCGTATCGAAGGCGAAATTCGAGAAGCGGCCACCGCGCACACGCTTGATGCCAATCCGCAATTCGCCGTCGCGGTCGTAATCGGTCACGCCGACGCAAATGGAATATGAGCGTCGCGTTTCCTCACCGTCAATATGCGTTTTCAACGTGACGAACTGGCCCTGCGTGAAGCGGAATGCGTCGCGCAGGGTTTCGGGGACATCGAAGGAAACCGTGACGGCGTCGGCGGTTTCGGGACGGACGTCGCGGATGCGCAGCGAGTGGAATTGCGGAGTCGCCATGGTCGTTTTCAGTACGGTTTGAAGTAGTCGAACGGCTCGCGGCAATCCATGCAGCGATACAGCGCCTTGCACGCGGTCGAGCCGAATTGGGCGAGGCGCTGGGTGTTCGATGATCCGCAGCGCGGGCACGCGGGTTTGTCGACGACGCGCGGCACGAAGCGGATCGGCCGTTCTTGCGGTACGTGTTCGTTTGAACCGCAATTGCCCATGGGCGGGGCGATGCCGTATTGGCGGAGCTTGTCGCGGGCTGCGTCGGTCATCCAGTCGGTGGTCCACGCCGGCGCCAGAACTGTTTCGATGCGATGGTTCGCAAAGCCCGCTTCGTTCAATGCCGCGCCAATGTCTTCGGCAATCTGGTACATCGCCGGGCATCCGGAATACGTGGGCGTGATGACAATTTCGAGCGTGTCGTCGGCGGCACGGCGGACGTCGCGGAGAATGCCCAGCTCGCGTATGGATACCACTGGAATTTCCGGGTCCGGCACCGCGTCCAGCACTTCCCAGACGCGCTCGAGCGTCGCTTCGGCGGTTGTCATTGTCGCGTTCACCACGTCGCGCCGGGATGCTGCCGCGCGATGCTTTGCAACTCCGCGAGCAGGAAACCCATGTGCTCGGAATGTTCGCCGAGCTTGCCCGTGGTCACGTGTTTCGCGTCAGCGGGCTTTTGCAGCGTGGCTTGAGCGAGCGTGGCGTCCACGTCTTCACGCCACGCGGTTTCCAGATCCGCCGTGAGCGGACCGATACCCGCATCGGCAATACTCGTTTCCACGTCATCCGTGCTGAAAAACTCGCGCGTGTACGGCATCAGGTAATCCACTGCGGCCTGAGCCCGACGATGCGATTCGTCAGTGCCATCGCCGAAACGCAGCAGCCAGTCGCTCGCGTGATTCAGGTGATAACGCGTTTCCTTGATCGACTTCGACGCGATGGCCGCGAGTTGCGCGTCCGTCGATTGCGTGAGCGCCGTCCACAAATGCGCCATCAGCGTCGAATACAGGAAGTTGCGCACGACCGTCACCGCGTAGTCGCGATCCGAACGCGCCGTGCCCGATAACGGACCTGCGTGCGGCAACTCGGTCAGCGTGTAGTTGCGGAAATCGCGTTCGTTGCGGAAATACGCGTAGTCGTCTTCGGTTTTCTTCGTGCCGTAGAGCTCGGCGTCGAGCGTGGCCGCGTGCGAGTACAGCAATCTCGCCTGGCCGATCAGGTCGAGGCTGATATTCGCCAGCGCGATATCTTCCTCGAGCACCGGGCCGTGTCCGCACCATTCGCCGTTACGCTGGCCGAGGATCAGGGCGTTATCGGCGAGACGCAATACGTAGGACAGATGTTGGGGCGTCGTCATGGGCTTGACCCTTCGCTCACATGTGGTTGATTTCGTCGGGCAGAACGAAGAACGTGGGGTGACGGTAGATCTTGTCGCCGGCCGGGTCGAAGAACTCGGCTTTATCGGCGGGATCGGAAGCCGTGATTGCCGCCGATGGCACTACCCAAATGCTCACGCCTTCCTGACGCCGCGTGTAGACATCGCGTGCCATGCGTAGCGCTGCGGGTGCATCCGGCGCGTGCAGGCTGCCGCAATGCTTGTGGTCAAGGCCCTGCTTGCTGCGTACGAACACTTCCCAGATCGGCCATTCACTATTCATTTTTCGCTCCTTCCTTTATGCAGCTTGCTTTTGCGCACGCGCGGCTTGCTTGGCGGCGTAGGCGAGGGCGGCTTCGCGAACCCAGAGGCCGTCGTCGTGTGCCTTGACTCGCGTGGCGAGGCGTTCTTTGTTGCAGGGGCCGTCGCCGTTCACGACGCGCCAGAATTCTTCCCAGTCGATCTCGCCGTAGTCGTGCGCCTGGCGTTCTTCGTTCCATTTCAGATCGGGATCGGGCAGCGTGACGCCGAGGATCTTGGCTTGCTCGACGGTGGCATCGACGAATTTCTGGCGCAAATCATCATTCGATATCCGCTTGATGCCCCATTTGAACGACTGCCCGCTGTGAATAGAATCCTTGTCGCTCGGGCCGAACATCATCAGCACGGGCCACCACCAGCGATCCACCGCTTGCTGCACCATTTCCTTCTGAGCATCCGTCCCTTTCATCATGGAAAGCAGCGCGTCGAAACCTTGCCGTTGATGGAACGACTCTTCCTTACAGATACGGATCATGGCGCGCGCATACGGGCCGTACGTGCAGCGGCAGAGCGGAATCTGGTTCATGATCGCCGCGCCGTCCACCAGCCAGCCGATCACGCCAACGTCCGCCCAGGTGGGCGTTGGGTAATTGAAGATGCTTGAGTACTTGGCTTTTCCGGCATGCAGGGCATCGACGAGTTGGTCTCGCGACACGCCCATGGTTTCCGCCGCGCTATATAGATAGAGACCGTGACCGCCTTCGTCCTGCACCTTTGCGAGCAGGATCGCCTTGCGCTTCAGGCTCGGAGCGCGCGAAATCCAGTTGCCTTCGGGCAACATGCCGACGATTTCCGAATGCGCGTGCTGCGAGATCTGGCGGACCAGCGTCTTGCGGTATGCCTCCGGCATCCAGTCCTGCGGTTCGATCTTGCCGTCGGCGGCCATCACGGCGTCAAAACGGCTGAGTTCCGGCGATGTGGACGCCGGATCGACGGACTGCACGTTGCCGGGGATATCGAGGGATTGCGTGTACATGACGATCGCTCGCTCTAGGAAGTCACTGTGGCGCAATTATAAGCCGACCGTCCGGTCGGTTAATAGTTATTTTTTGAGATGAGCGTGCCGAGGTGGGGACGTGAGGTGTTTCTTGCCCGGAATACGAGCGGTGAAGTCAAAGCGAGACTGCCGGAGTGAATGCCCGTTCCACTCCGTCCATCCCTCGACCGTCTATCCAACGCTCACTTCAAAGACCCGCCTGTAGTTCTCCCCAAGAATCTTCGCCGTCTCTTCGTTCGAGAATCCCGCAGCGAGCAGCAGGTTTGCAAAGTCAGGCAGTTGGCCGTAGTGGGTGAAAACTGGCGGAGAAATGAAGCCGAGCATGTCCGTGCCCATCCCGACATGGTCAACGCCGACCAGATCGGCCATTCGCTTGACGCCTTCGGCCATCCCCTGCAGATCCCGAAATGTCCCCGAACTTGGCCAGACGCCAATCACACCGCCTGTATCGGCGACGGCACGGGCGTGGTCGGGGCTAATCAAGCGACTCCGGCTACCAGGATGCGCGGACAGCGCCGTGTGAGACAAAACCAGTGGTTTCGACGACACCGACGCCGCCCGTTTAACGAGATCGAAGGTCCCGTGTGCGACATCGACAACGATCCCAAGGTCGTTGCATCGCCGGACCACTTGCGCGCCGAAATCCGTCAAACCTCCATGTTGGGGTGGTTCTGTCTGGATATCGCCGAGTTCGTTGACGCGGTAGTGCACCAGTTGCAAGTGGCGCAACCGGTGCTGCGTGTACGCATCATCCACACGATCCAGTTGGCCCTCGAGAAAATCACCCCCTTCTGACGCGATGATCGCGCTCGGCCCCGCGTTCGCGTTCGCTTTCAGCGACGCGCTGCTGGTAATCACATTCAATTGTTCGCGCTCGATCAATGCGTGAACCCGCGCGAACTCGGTTTGCCCGAGCGCATACAGTTCGCCGGGCGCGGGCGGCCGGTACGCCTCAAAGCGTTTGCGGTCCGCCGATACCCGCGTGACCACGGTGTCGGTGACGATCGCCAGCGTGACCACGTTCATGCCGCCGCTGCGCATGGGCGCGGCAAGCGGGGCGAAAGGGCGGCTCGCGCCAATCGCCGGATCGCGGGAGATGGTCACCCGTCCGGCGTGGCTGTGCATGTCCATCGTCAGCGTGCCGGTCGAGCGCCAGCTTTGAGCGGTGGCTGGCGCGTCCGGATTGTCCGTATATCCGGCGAAACGGCCACGAGCGCACGCCACCAAACCCAACGCGGCGGTCGATGCCAGGAACGCACGCCGGCTGAATGGCCTGCTCTGGCTGGTCACGCACGCATCGATCAGTTGATAACGCCAGCCAGTTGGATCGTCGATCAAGCGGCGCAGCCGTCCGCGAATTGTCACCGGCCCGTACTGGATCTGAATCAACGAAGCGCCAATAACCTCAATACTCGAACGTGGATCGGCAGGTGCGCAGCCCGGACAACACGGAGCGTCTTCTGCGAGCAGAAAGTAATCGACGCAAGGTTCCATTTCGAGCGGAATCATCCAGCCGGACAATTCGACTACTACGTCGTGCAGCGCATCGGCCTGACCGGAATGGATGCTCGACCAATCGATTTGCATCGACATCTCCTTTTTTGCCGTCCTCGTCGGATTATGCAGCGCGCGACAGGGCGCACTCAGTTCGATCCGGCGCGAGCTATGGCCCGTTCGCGGTTCCCCGACGCCGAATGCGACAATACTGCTTCGCTTCCAACCGTGTTCCCGCATGCCGTCATCGTTAACGTCCTCCCCCGAAACTCGTTGCGCGCGTGTTGCCGTTATCGGCGGCGGCCCTGCTGGCTTGATGGCTGCGGAAGCGCTGGCGGCGGGCGGCGTCGAAGTGGATTTGTATGACGCCATGCCGTCGGTGGGCCGCAAGTTCCTGATGGCCGGCAAGGGCGGCATGAACCTCACGCATTCCGAGGCCGCCGAACCGTTCCTCGCGCGTTATGCCGAGCGCCGGGCGCAGATTGAGCCGTTGCTGAGCCGTTTCGATGCCACCGCGTTACGCGCATGGGTTCACGGATTGGGCGTGGAAACCTTCGTTGGCAGCTCTGGCCGCGTGTTTCCCACCGACATGAAAGCCGCGCCAATGCTGCGCGCCTGGTTGCATCGGCTACGCGGGTCGGGCGTACGCTTCCATATGCGGCATAAGTGGATTGGCTGGGGCCACGATGCTCAGCGGGTTTTACGTTTCGCCACGCCAGACGGCGAGCGCCCGGTCGAAGCCGATGCCGTTGTCCTCGCGCTGGGTGGCGCGAGCTGGCCGCGACTCGGCTCGGACGCTGCGTGGATTCCACATCTGGAAGTGCAGAACGTGGGTGTGTCGCCGTTCAAGCCGTCGAATTGTGGTTTCGATATCGACTGGAGCGAGCACTTCAGCAGCCGTTTTGCCGGCGAGCCGCTGAAAGCTGTGGCGATTGGTTTGGGGGGTATCGACTGGCGCACGGGCGAGTGTTTGCTGACATCGACAGGTATTGAAGGCAGCCTGATCTACGCGATGTCCGCACGCATCCGCGATCGTCTAGCTGCCGGCGATGGCACGTTTTTCCTTGATCTCTTGCCGGCATTGACGCCGCAGCGTGTCCACGATGAAGTGACGCATCCACGCGGCGCTCGGTCGATGTCGAGCCATTTGCAGAGTCGCCTGAACCTGACGGGCGCGAAGGCGGGTTTGCTGCGAGAAGTGCTGAGCCGAGAAGATTTCGCTAATACCACGCGCCTCGCTCAGCGTATCAAGGCGTTGCCCTTGACCGTGACGCGTCCGAGGCCGATTGCGGAAGCGATCAGCAGTGCGGGCGGCGTGAGGTTCGAGTCGCTCGATTCACGCCTGATGCTCAACGCGCTTCCCGGCGTTTTCTGCGCAGGAGAGATGTTGGATTGGGAAGCGCCGACTGGCGGCTATCTGCTCACGGCGTGTTTCGCGAGCGGTTTGGTCGCGGGCGAAGCGGCGCTGGCTTATTTGAAGTGAAGCGGGCGTAAAGCCCGCAGCGGACGCTAGCGCCTAAGAACAAACTCAAGCCGGCACAAGACGCCACAACGACGTGATCTCAGCCGAACGCGCGTGATAGAGCGGGTCGGTTTTATCGGCGGCGCGGGGGTGATGCGGACGAATATCCATGCGGCCGTCTGTCTTCAGACCGGCGCGGTCGACCCACTCCTGGAATTCCGCACGCGTTCGCAAGCCAAGATGTTCCGCCATATCGGACAGAATCAGCCAGCCTTCGCCGCCCGGAGTCAGATGCGCGGCGAGGCCGTCGAGAAATCCGCGCAGCATGCGGCTTTCCGGATCGTAGATCGCGTGTTCAATAGCCGAACTCGGCCGGGCCGGCAGCCACGGCGGATTGCAGACAATCAGCGGCGCGCGGCCTTCGGGAAACAGATCGGCTTCGAGCACCTTCACTTGTTGCTCATACCCCAATAATTCGATGTTTTCGCGCGCGCAGGCCAGCGCCCGGGCATCAATTTCGGTCGCGATCACACGCTTCACGCCGCGCTGAGCCAGCAAGGCAGCAAGCACGCCCGTCCCGGTGCCAATATCGAAAGCCAGTTCCTTCGATGGCAACGGCTGATCCGCCACCAGCTTGATGTACTCACCGCGCACGGGCGAAAACACGCCATAGTAAGGATGAATTCGCGCCCCAAGCGCCTCGACGTCCACGCCCTTTTTGCGCCACTCGTGCGCGCCGACCAGCCCAAGCACCTCCCGCAGCGACACAACCGATTCACCCGTTGCCGCACCATACGCCTCTTCACACGCTTCTTTCACAACCGGCGCGCGGCGCAGCGGAATGGCGTATTCAGCGTCCAGCGGCAACAGCAGCATGCCGAGCGTGCGCGCCCGCTGCGACTGGGCGAGCCGATGCAAATTGAACGCCTCCGCAGGGGCGGGCGGCACGGCCGGCGGTGCATCGGGGGCGGCGCTGCGTTCCTTCGCTTTCGCTTTGGCGGATTTTTTTGGCCGCGTTTCGATGCGTCGTGCCACCGCTTGCAGCAACTGGCGAGCGTTTTGGAAGTCGCCGCGCCAGAGAATTGCCGTGCCTTCGCAAGCGAGCCGATAGGCGGAGTCGGCGGTCATCTGGTCATCGCCGATCACCACGCGTTTGGGCGGCGCAATTCCGCTTTCCGAGTGCCAGAGCGCCGAACGGTTCTCGCCTTTTTCCTCCCATTCGATTTGGGAGGGTGCGGCGCTGGTGCTGGGAGAAGTTTTGGAATGCATGCTGAATAAGTACCGGACAAAGTGAGAACCGCGAGGCGGAATGCCGACATTCTGAGGGCTTTTCACAAAATGGTCCGATTTTCGACGACAAAAGACGTTCGGTGCCTCTGCTTGGGAATCGGACCAGGGGATTTCGACCGCCGCGAAAGCAGGTCCGTTTGCGTGTTTGCTATCGGTGGATGCAGGCACTAATTCGATTGCGTCGCGGTGAGTTCTACGTCGCCGGTCTCCGAACAACGTCCCTTACCGGGCTCACAAGCCCCGCCACAAGCGCGGGCCAAGCCGCAGATACGTCGTCGCGAATCATCTGCCGAACTGTAAGCGGCTGGTTTGCCTATTCAGGCACAATCGTTTTTTCCTAAAAAACACCCGTCCCCCGATGAACCTCCGCGTCCTTTCCGCCGTTGCCGCCGCGACGCTGTTTGCTTCCCTGCTGCCATCCACCAGCGCTCTCGCCGACGACGCGCCGGCCGAACACTGGGTCAGCGCCTGGGGCGCGGCGTTACAGGCAATTCCGCAACGGGCGGATTTGCCGGCGTTGTATCGCGCGCCTGAGATTGGTGGCCGGACGGTCCGGCAGATTGTGTATCCCACCATCGACGGCCGGCACGTCCGGCTGCGCATGAGCAATGTGTATGGCACTGCGCCGCTGGTGATCGAGGGCATGCAGGTGGCGCGCGCGGTATCCGGCAATGCCGCGGCGATCCGTGCAGGGACGAGCCGTGCCGTGACATTCGGCGGCAAGCAGGGCGTGACCATTGCGCCGGGTGGCCAGATGGACAGCGACCCAATCGCCTTCGACGTCGCCGCCCACCAGCCGCTCGCCGTCAGTACCTATATGGGAGCGGGGCAAAAAATGGCCGGGTGGCACAGGGTGGCGAACCAGACGAACTACGTATCGACGCCAGGCAATCATTCCTCCGATACCGACGCCGCCGCGTTTCGCACCCGCTTTACGCAGTTCGTTTGGCTGACGAGCGTTTCCGTCGACACCGCGCCGGCCCGCGCGATCGTGACGATTGGAGATTCGATCACCGACGGCATGCGCTCCACGCCAAACGCAAACCGTCGCTGGCCCGACGCATTGGCGCGCCGGCTGACACAAAAAGGCATCGATGGCACCGCGGTCGTGAATGCGGGAATCAGCGGCAATCGCTTGCTGAGCGGGTCGCCGTGTTACGGCGATGCGCTGCTGAACCGGTTCGACCGCGACGCATTGCGCCAGCCCGGGGTGCGGACGGTGATTCTGCTGATCGGCATCAACGACATCAACTTCCCCGCGATGCCCCCGCGCGCCGGCCTGGATTGCGACGATCCCCATACGCCTGTCACTGCCGATGCGCTGTTGCGCGGGTATCAACGTCTGATTGCGCAGGCGCACCAGCGCGGTGTCCGGATCTACGGTGCAACCTTGACGCCGGCTTCGTTGCCGCCGGAGCGCGAGGCGATCAGGACCGCGGTGAATGACTCGATTCGCTCGAGTCATGCATTCGACGGCGTGATCGACTTCGATCGGGCGCTCCGGGATCCGGCTCATCCGGACCGTCTCCAGCGACGTTACGACAGCGGCGACCATATCCATCCTAGCGACGCGGGTTATGCGGCCATGTCGGAAGCCGTTCCCATCGACGAAATGGGACCCGCGAAGGGCCACTAGAGGTTTCCCCGAAAATAATTTGAAGATCTCCTTGCCTTAGTGGGCGCCATCGCCTACTATTCGTCTCCTCGTTTCGCGACGAGGACCGCTAAAGAAACAGGCGGCCTCCAAAGTCGGTAAGTTTGAAAGCAAACGCTCACAAACTTGTTGACAAGGAGAAAAAGATTCTTCATAATCTCGTTTCTGTGCTGCTGATGCAGCAACGCGAAAGCGGCAGGGTTCTGAAGGTTGGGATCTTGTGGTTGGCGCGAATGTTCTTTAAAAACTAACAGCCGATAAGTGTGGGCGCTTGGTGCTTGGCTTTAAGCGTGGTGGTGTTTTCTGGGGTTTCTCGGGAGATGCTGCCGTGAAGCGAAAGTATCAAGTCTCACACTAGTATTAAGGTAGGTTTTGAGCGTCTTTCGGGCAACTGGAAGATGGGAGGAACTTGTCAGTACGTTGAGTGAGCGACCTATTCGCAAGAATAGAAAACAGTAACAGGCATTGAACTGAAGAGTTTGATCCTGGCTCAGATTGAACGCTGGCGGCATGCCTTACACATGCAAGTCGAACGGCAGCACGGGGGCAACCCTGGTGGCGAGTGGCGAACGGGTGAGTAATACATCGGAACGTGTCCTGTAGTGGGGGATAGCCCGGCGAAAGCCGGATTAATACCGCATACGATCTACGGAAGAAAGCGGGGGATCCTTCGGGACCTCGCGCTATAGGGGCGGCCGATGGCAGATTAGCTAGTTGGTGGGGTAAAGGCCTACCAAGGCGACGATCTGTAGCTGGTCTGAGAGGACGACCAGCCACACTGGGACTGAGACACGGCCCAGACTCCTACGGGAGGCAGCAGTGGGGAATTTTGGACAATGGGGGAAACCCTGATCCAGCAATGCCGCGTGTGTGAAGAAGGCCTTCGGGTTGTAAAGCACTTTTGTCCGGAAAGAAAACTTCTGCCCTAATACGGCGGGAGGATGACGGTACCGGAAGAATAAGCACCGGCTAACTACGTGCCAGCAGCCGCGGTAATACGTAGGGTGCGAGCGTTAATCGGAATTACTGGGCGTAAAGCGTGCGCAGGCGGTTCGTTAAGACAGATGTGAAATCCCCGGGCTTAACCTGGGAACTGCATTTGTGACTGGCGAGCTAGAGTATGGCAGAGGGGGGTAGAATTCCACGTGTAGCAGTGAAATGCGTAGAGATGTGGAGGAATACCGATGGCGAAGGCAGCCCCCTGGGCCAATACTGACGCTCATGCACGAAAGCGTGGGGAGCAAACAGGATTAGATACCCTGGTAGTCCACGCCCTAAACGATGTCAACTAGTTGTTGGGTCTTCATTGACTTAGTAACGTAGCTAACGCGTGAAGTTGACCGCCTGGGGAGTACGGTCGCAAGATTAAAACTCAAAGGAATTGACGGGGACCCGCACAAGCGGTGGATGATGTGGATTAATTCGATGCAACGCGAAAAACCTTACCTACCCTTGACATGGTCGGAACCCTGCTGAAAGGTGGGGGTGCTCGAAAGAGAACCGATACACAGGTGCTGCATGGCTGTCGTCAGCTCGTGTCGTGAGATGTTGGGTTAAGTCCCGCAACGAGCGCAACCCTTGTCCTTAGTTGCTACGCAAGAGCACTCTAAGGAGACTGCCGGTGACAAACCGGAGGAAGGTGGGGATGACGTCAAGTCCTCATGGCCCTTATGGGTAGGGCTTCACACGTCATACAATGGTCGGAACAGAGGGCTGCCAACCCGTGAGGGGGAGCTAATCCCAGAAAACCGATCGTAGTCCGGATCGTAGTCTGCAACTCGACTACGTGAAGCTGGAATCGCTAGTAATCGCGGATCAGCATGCCGCGGTGAATACGTTCCCGGGTCTTGTACACACCGCCCGTCACACCATGGGAGTGGGTTTTACCAGAAGTGGCTAGTCTAACCGCAAGGAGGACGGTCACCACGGTAGGATTCATGACTGGGGTGAAGTCGTAACAAGGTAGCCGTATCGGAAGGTGCGGCTGGATCACCTCCTTTCTCGAGCTCAAACGTTTTGAAGTGAAGTGCTAAAGCGCTCACGCTTATCGGCTGTAAGAAGACAGGCTAAGGGTCTGTAGCTCAGTTGGTTAGAGCACCGTCTTGATAAGGCGGGGGTCGTTGGTTCGAATCCAACCAGACCCACCATGATTCGCTTGAAGGTGGCTCACGAGAAGTGAATCACATTCAATAGAATTTACGGACCCTCAAGCATCAAGGTACGGGGGGATTAGCTCAGCTGGGAGAGCACCTGCTTTGCAAGCAGGGGGTCGTCGGTTCGATCCCGTCATCCTCCACCAATCATCAATGCCAAGCACTCTTAAATGAAGAGTGATTTGCATTGGCGATTGAGCCAGTCAGTAAAATCATTTAAGGCATAGCGCTTTAGGTGATGCTGTCGTTCTTTAACAATCTGGAAGAAGTAGTAAAGAGATTCACGAAAGCATACTTAGAGATGGGTGTGCGAGTAGGTGAATCAGGGTTGTGATTGTATCAATGTATGAAAAGGTGATCGAAAGATTGCTTTGGAATACGGCGCAACACGAATACTCAACCTATAGCGGGGTGAAAGAGGTTTCATCCGCATTGAACTTCGGTTCGGTGTAGAGAAAAACGCTCGGAGACACACTCGTTATAGGGTCAAGCGAACAAGTGCATGTGGTGGATGCCTTGGCGATCACAGGCGATGAAGGACGCGGTAGCCTGCGAAAAGCGACGGGGAGCTGGCAAACGAGCTTTGATCCGTCGATGTCCGAATGGGGAAACCCACTCCGAATGGAGTATCCATAGCTGAATCCATAGGCTATGAGAAGCGAACGCGGTGAACTGAAACATCTAAGTAACCGCAGGAAAAGAAATCAACCGAGATTCCCAAAGTAGTGGCGAGCGAAATGGGATCAGCCTGTACTCTTTAGCACGACCGTTAGCCGAACACTCTGGAAAGTGTGGCCATAGCAGGTGATAGCCCTGTAGGCGAAAGCGGATGTGTGGAACTAGGTGTACGACAAGTAGGGCGGGACACGTGAAATCCTGTCTGAAGATGGGGGGACCATCCTCCAAGGCTAAATACTCGTGATCGACCGATAGTGAACCAGTACCGTGAGGGAAAGGCGAAAAGAACCCCGGGAGGGGAGTGAAATAGATCCTGAAACCGCATGCATACAAACAGTCGGAGCCTTGAAAGGGGTGACGGCGTACCTTTTGTATAATGGGTCAGCGACTTACGTTCAGTAGCAAGGTTAACTGATTAAGGCAGCCGTAGCGAAAGCGAGTCCGAATAGGGCGTTCAGTTGCTGGGCGTAGACCCGAAACCAAGTGATCTATCCATGGCCAGGTTGAAGGTGCGGTAACACGTACTGGAGGACCGAACCCACTAATGTTGAAAAATTAGGGGATGAGCTGTGGATAGGGGTGAAAGGCTAAACAAACTTGGAAATAGCTGGTTCTCTCCGAAAACTATTTAGGTAGTGCCTCGTGTATCACCTTCGGGGGTAGAGCACTGTCATGGTTGTGGGGTCCATTGCGGATTACTACGCCATAGCAAACTCCGAATACCGAAGAGTGCAATCACGGGAGACAGACATCGGGTGCTAACGTCCGGTGTCAAGAGGGAAACAACCCAGACCGCCAGCTAAGGTCCCCAAATATTGCTAAGTGGGAAACGAAGTGGGAAGGCTAAAACAGTCAGGAGGTTGGCTTAGAAGCAGCCACCCTTTAAAGAAAGCGTAATAGCTCACTGATCGAGTCGTCCTGCGCGGAAGATGTAACGGGGCTAAGCAATATACCGAAGCTGCGGATGCGAGATTTATCTCGCATGGTAGGAGAGCGTTCCGTAAGCCTGTGAAGGTGCATTGAAAAGTGTGCTGGAGGTATCGGAAGTGCGAATGCTGACATGAGTAGCGATAAAGGGGGTGAAAAGCCCCCTCGCCGTAAGCCCAAGGTTTCCTACGCAACGTTCATCGGCGTAGGGTGAGTCGGCCCCTAAGGCGAGGCAGAAATGCGTAGCTGATGGGAAGCAGGTTAATATTCCTGCACCATTGTTAAATGCGATGGGGGGACGGATCGCGGAAGGTTGTCCGGGTGTTGGAAGTCCCGGTCCTTGTATTGGAGAAGGCGCTTAGGCAAATCCGGGCGCGGAATTCAAGGGTACGAGGCCATTCGCTTAGGCGAAGAAGCAATCGGAAGTGGTTCCAAGAAAAGCCTCTAAGCTTCAGTTTAACAAGACCGTACCGCAAACCGACACAGGTGGGCGAGATGAGTATTCTAAGGCGCTTGAGAGAACTCGGGAGAAGGAACTCGGCAAATTGGTACCGTAACTTCGGGATAAGGTACGCCCCTGTAGCTTGATGCGCCTGCGCGCAAAGGGTGAAGGGGTTGCAATAAACTGGTGGCTGCGACTGTTTAATAAAAACACAGCACTCTGCAAACACGAAAGTGGACGTATAGGGTGTGACGCCTGCCCGGTGCCGGAAGATTAAATGATGGGGTGCAAGCTCTTGATTGAAGTCCCGGTAAACGGCGGCCGTAACTATAACGGTCCTAAGGTAGCGAAATTCCTTGTCGGGTAAGTTCCGACCTGCACGAATGGCGTAACGATGGCCACACTGTCTCCTCCCGAGACTCAGCGAAGTTGAAGTGTTTGTGATGATGCAATCTCCCCGCGGCTAGACGGAAAGACCCCATGAACCTTTACTGTAGCTTTGCATTGGACTTTGAACCGATCTGTGTAGGATAGGTGGGAGGCTATGAAACCGGAACGCTAGTTTCGGTGGAGCCGTCCTTGAAATACCACCCTGGTTTGTTTGAGGTTCTAACCTTGGTCCGTGATCCGGATCGGGGACAGTGCATGGTAGGCAGTTTGACTGGGGCGGTCTCCTCCCAAAGTGTAACGGAGGAGTACGAAGGTACGCTAGGTACGGTCGGAAATCGTGCTGATAGTGCAATGGCATAAGCGTGCTTAACTGCGAGACCGACAAGTCGAGCAGGTGCGAAAGCAGGTCATAGTGATCCGGTGGTTCTGTATGGAAGGGCCATCGCTCAACGGATAAAAGGTACTCTGGGGATAACAGGCTGATACCGCCCAAGAGTTCATATCGACGGCGGTGTTTGGCACCTCGATGTCGGCTCATCTCATCCTGGGGCTGTAGCCGGTCCCAAGGGTATGGCTGTTCGCCATTTAAAGAGGTACGTGAGCTGGGTTTAAAACGTCGTGAGACAGTTTGGTCCCTATCTGCCGTGGGCGTTGGATATTTGAAGGGGGCTGCTCCTAGTACGAGAGGACCGGAGTGGACGAACCTCTGGTGTACCGGTTGTCACGCCAGTGGCATCGCCGGGTAGCTATGTTCGGAAGAGATAACCGCTGAAAGCATCTAAGCGGGAAACTCGCCTTGAGATGAGATATCCCTGGAGCTTCGAGCTCCTTGAAGGGTCGTTCTAGACCAGGACGTTGATAGGTCAGGTGTGGAAGTGCAGTAATGCATTAAGCTAACTGATACTAATTGCCCGTAAGGCTTGATCCTATAACCAGTGTGTGTCGGCAGCCGTTAGTGCTTCAGCACTTATGGATGCCCCATCCTGCGCAACGCGCAGGGTCTTAAGTACACGCCTAGGTTGAGATCAGTGTTGTGCCAACAAACACAACCCCAAGCTTCACCAGTAATAACGAGGCGTGCGGCGCGTAAAACCCCCCATGCACTCGACTACTTCTTCCCCAGATTGGTTGTGATGGCCTTAACCCCCACCACAACACCCCCTTATGCCTGATGACCATAGCGAGTTGGTACCACCCCTTCCCATCCCGAACAGGACCGTGAAACGACTCCACGCCAATGATAGTGCGGATACCCGTGTGAAAGTAGGTAATCGTCAGGCTCCTCATTCGCTGCAACACACCGCAGCTCGCAGAAACCCCACCCCCCAAAGGTGGGGTTTTTGCGTTTCAGAACGCCTATAAGTGAGAGGCATCGATTATGCTGGACGCGCTGAAAGCTTGACACAACAGCGATGTTCCCCCATAATCGTCAGTTCTCTGCGGAGGGGTGCCCGAGTGGCTAAAGGGGGCAGACTGTAAATCTGTTGGCTTACGCCTACGTTGGTTCGAATCCAACCTCCTCCACCAGAACATGTAGCAAGCGTCGGGAATCGTTAGACCCAAGCGGGTGTAGCTCAATGGTAGAGCAGAAGCCTTCCAAGCTTATGACGAGGGTTCGATTCCCTTCACCCGCTCCAGCATCAAGGTCCGCCCATGTGGCTCAGTGGTAGAGCACTCCCTTGGTAAGGGAGAGGTCAGCAGTTCGATCCTGCTCATGGGCACCAGAAACACTAGTCCACACTGTTTGCGCGCGGCGCAAGGTACGGAAAAATTCCTGTTAGGAGTCGAAAATGGCAAAAGGTAAATTCGAACGGACCAAGCCGCACGTCAACGTAGGCACGATTGGTCACGTCGACCATGGCAAGACCACGCTGACGGCAGCGATCGCGACGGTGTTGTCGAAGAAGTTTGGTGGCGAAGCGAAGGCGTATGACCAGATCGATGCAGCGCCGGAAGAAAAGGCACGTGGCATTACGATCAACACGGCGCACGTCGAGTACGAAACGGCGGCGCGTCACTACGCGCACGTTGACTGCCCGGGTCACGCCGACTATGTGAAGAACATGATTACGGGTGCAGCGCAGATGGACGGCGCGATCCTGGTGTGTTCGGCTGCAGACGGCCCGATGCCGCAAACGCGTGAGCACATCCTGTTGGCTCGTCAGGTTGGCGTGCCGTACATCATCGTGTTCCTGAACAAGTGCGACATGGTGGACGACGCTGAGTTGCTGGAACTGGTTGAAATGGAAGTGCGTGAGCTTCTGTCGAAGTACGATTTCCCGGGCGACGACACGCCGATCATCAAGGGCTCGGCCAAACTGGCGCTGGAAGGCGACACGGGCGAGCTGGGCGAAGTGGCGATCATGAACCTGGCCGACGCACTGGACACGTACATTCCGACGCCGGAGCGCGCCATCGACGGTTCGTTCCTGATGCCGGTGGAAGACGTGTTCTCGATCTCGGGTCGCGGCACGGTGGTGACGGGTCGTATCGAGCGCGGTGTGGTGAAGGTTGGCGAAGAAATCGAAATCATCGGCATCAAGCCGACGGTGAAGACGACGTGCACGGGCGTGGAAATGTTCCGCAAGCTGCTGGACCAAGGTCAAGCGGGCGACAACGTGGGTATTTTGCTGCGCGGCACGAAGCGTGAAGACGTAGAGCGTGGCCAAGTGCTGGCCAAGCCGGGTTCGATCACGCCGCACACGCACTTCACGGCTGAAGTGTATGTGTTGAGCAAGGACGAAGGCGGCCGTCACACGCCGTTCTTCAACAACTATCGCCCGCAGTTCTACTTCCGTACCACGGACGTAACGGGTTCGATCGAGTTGCCGAAGGACAAGGAAATGGTCATGCCGGGCGACAACGTGTCGATCACGGTGAAGCTGATCGCTCCGATCGCGATGGAAGAAGGTCTGCGCTTCGCTATCCGTGAAGGCGGTCGTACCGTCGGCGCCGGTGTCGTTGCCAAGGTTCTCGAGTAAATCGAGCAAAGCCAGAAATTGCTCGATAGTCTGTAGTTTTCGGGGTTAGCGAAATTGCTGACCCCAAATGGTTTAGGGGTATAGCTCAACTGGCAGAGCGTCGGTCTCCAAAACCGAAGGTTGGGGGTTCGATTCCCTCTGCCCCTGCCACAATCTTGCGTCTCCGGGCGCTGCTTAAGGTGTTATGGCGAATCCTTCCGTCGAAACTGTAAATACTTCCGGCGACAAGTTGATGTTGACCGCGGGCGTATTGTTGGTCTTGGCCGGGTTCGTAGGTTTCTTCTGGCTAAGTGGCCAGGAGTGGTACGTTCGCGGCGCCGCGCTGGCTGTCGGCTTGATCGCGGGTGTTGCGGTCGGTCTTCTCTCCGCACCGGGAAAGGGTTTTATCGCCTTTGCCAAAGATTCGTACAAAGAAGTCCGCAAGGTGGTGTGGCCGACGCGTAAGGAAGCCACGCAAACCACGCTGGTGGTCTTCGCATTTGTGCTGATCATGGCAATCTTCTTATGGCTTAGCGATAAGTCGATTGAGTGGGTGATATTCTCGGTAATTCTGGGTTGGAGATGATATGAGTGAAGCACCGGCATCACCGAGCGGAAAACGTTGGTACGTCGTGCACGCCTACTCCGGCATGGAGAAGAGCGTGCAACGTGCGCTTCAGGAGCGCATTGACCGTGCTGGCATGCAGGATCAGTTTGGTCAAATCCTCGTCCCGACCGAAGAAGTCGTGGAAGTGAAGGGTGGCCACAAGTCTGTAACAGAGCGTCGCTTCTTTCCGGGCTATGTGCTCGTCGAAATGGAAATGACGGACGAAACGTGGCACTTGGTAAAAAATACCGCCAAGGTGACCGGTTTCGTTGGCGGGGCGCGTAATCGTCCTAGCCCGATCTCTCCGCGTGAAGTGGAGAAGATCATGTCGCAGATGCAAGAGGGCGTGGAGAAACCGCGTCCGAAAACGCTCTTCGAAGTGGGCGAAATGGTTCGCGTCAAGGACGGTCCGTTCACGGACTTCAACGGCAACGTTGAAGAAGTGAACTACGAGAAATCGCGCGTTCGTGTATCGGTCACCATTTTTGGACGCTCGACTCCGGTTGAATTGGAATTTGGCCAGGTCGAGAAGGTTTAAAAGCATCCGTTTTTTCGCCGCGCTCGAAGTGTCAACTTCGTAGCGCGGTTCGCGCTTACAGTCCGCGTTATGACTGTTGAGGAGCGCCAGTAGCCGTTTTTGGCGAGCGCGCGTTATCACTCACCGAACGCTAACGCGTTCTGCAGAGGTTTTCAACATGGCAAAGAAAATCATCGGCTTTATCAAACTGCAGATTCCTGCAGGTAAAGCCAATCCGTCACCGCCGGTTGGTCCGGCACTGGGCCAGCGCGGCCTGAACATCATGGAGTTCTGCAAGGCGTTTAACGCCCAGACTCAAGCGATGGAGCCGGGTCTGCCGGTGCCGGTGGTTATTACGGCATTCGCGGACAAGAGCTTCACGTTCATCATGAAGACGCCGCCGGCTACCGTTCTGATCAAGAAGGCAGCAGGTATTGCGAAGGGTTCGCCGAAGCCGAATGCTGACAAGGTCGGCAACATCACGCGCGCCCAGGCTGAAGAAATCGCAAAGACCAAGATGCCTGACCTGACGGCAGCGAATCTGGACGCAGCGGTTCGTACGATCGCGGGCAGCGCCCGTTCGATGGGCATCACCGTGGAGGGCGTGTAAATGGCTAAGCTTTCTAAGCGTCTTCAAGCGTTCGCCTCCAAGGTCGACCGTATGAAGCTGTATCCCGTCGACGACGCTCTTTCGCTGGTCAAGGAATGCGCAAGCGCGAAGTTCGACGAATCCATCGACGTCGCTGTGCAGCTCGGCATCGACGCGAAGAAGTCGGACCAAGTGGTTCGTGGTTCGGTCGTGTTGCCCGCAGGTACCGGCAAGTCGGTTCGCGTTGCTGTGTTTGCGCAAGGCGAAAAGGCTGAGCAGGCTCGTGCAGCCGGCGCAGAAATCGTCGGTATGGAAGACCTGGCTGAACAAGTCAAGGCCGGTAACCTGAACTTCGACGTTGTGATCGCTTCGCCGGACACAATGCGCGTTGTCGGTACGCTCGGTCAGATTCTCGGCCCGCGCGGCCTGATGCCGAACCCGAAGGTCGGTACCGTTACGGCTGACGTTGCTCAAGCTGTTCGCAACGCAAAGGCCGGTCAGGTGCAGTTCCGCGTCGACAAGGGCGGGATCATCCACGCAACCATCGGTCGTGCTTCGTTTGAGCCGGCGTCGTTGCGCAAGAATCTGTCGGCACTGGTGGAAGCCCTTCAAAAGGCTAAGCCGGCGACCAGCAAGGGCGTGTATCTGCGCAAGATCGCATTGTCGAGCACCATGGGTGTTGGC
Organism: Caballeronia sp. SBC1; assembly: GCF_011493005.1. Taxonomy (NCBI): domain Bacteria; kingdom Pseudomonadati; phylum Pseudomonadota; class Betaproteobacteria; order Burkholderiales; family Burkholderiaceae; genus Caballeronia; species Caballeronia sp. SBC1. Next base: position 3,635,714 of record NZ_CP049156.1, on the reverse strand, counting down.
GTGCGCGTAGATCACTCCACGCTCTCGCAGTAAAGAATCATGCGTAGATTCACGCGATCTCGCGTGAATCTACGTTAAGGGCTTTGGGCGGTTGCAAGCTGCAGTTTGGCGAGCAACCGGTTGTCAAAGACCGTTGGCGGAAGCGCAGCAGCTGGGCGTGACCTTAATGTAAGCCAACGCAGATGGCGAACCCGGAACAGTTTTGGTGTGGTTGAAGTCGGTTGTCACGTGCCGTGAGGCGCGCACCAGCCGGTCGAAATACTCCTGACAGGTCGGACGCCGTTGTTGAACGCGGTGCGCTAAGTTGGCGCATCGAATCTGGAGGTTTAACCGTGCCACTGAACAAAGAAGACAAGCAGGCAGTTGTCGCTGAAGTCGCCGCGCAAGTCGCGAAGGCTCAGACGATGGTGCTCGCTGAGTATCGTGGAATTGCGGTTGGCGATCTGACCAAGCTGCGCGCAAGGGCTCGCGAGCAACAAGTGTATCTCCGCGTGTTGAAAAACACGTTGGCGCGTCGCGCCGTGGAAGGTACGCCGTTCGCTGCGCTGGCCGAGCAGATGACTGGTCCTCTGATCTACGGCATCTCTGAAGATGCAATTGCTGCTGCCAAGGTTGTTAACGACTTCGGCAAAACCAATGACAAGTTGATCATCAAGGCCGGTTCCTACGAAGGCAACGTGATGGACAAGGCGGCTGTGCAAGCACTCGCTAACATCCCGAGCCGCGAAGAACTGCTCTCCAAGTTGTTGTACGTCATGCAAGCTCCTGTTGCCGGCTTCGCGCGCGCCTTGGCCGCGCTCGCTGCGCAAAAGGGTGGCGGCGCTGAAGCTCCGGCTGAAGCTGAGCCGGAAGTTGCTGCTTAACGTACTGCGCTTGGTTGCCTGGTTAGGCTTACAAGATCGCTGGCTGTATCCGAATTCAATTTAGGAGTATTTCAAATGGCAATCGCAAAAGATGACATCCTCGAAGCAGTAAGCTCGATGTCGGTTCTGGAATTGAACGAGCTGGTCAAGGCGTTCGAAGAGAAGTTTGGCGTGTCGGCTGCAGCTGTCGCTGTCGCTGGCCCTGCTGGCGCTGCTGCTGTTGTTGAAGAGCAGACCGAGTTCACGGTGAACTTGGTCGAAATCGGCGCAAACAAGGTGTCGGTGATTAAGGCTGTTCGCGAACTGACGGGCCTCGGCCTGAAGGAAGCGAAGGACCTGGTTGACGGTGCACCGAAGCCTGTTAAGGAATCGGTACCGAAGGCTGCTGCTGAAGAAGCGAAGAAGAAGCTGGAAGAAGCAGGCGCGAAGGCTGAAATCAAGTAAGTTTCGCGGCGCTCTGCTAAGGCTGGCGGTCTATGACCGCCGGCCTTTTTCTGCTTTGTGGGGACAATGTTTTGAGTCGCCGATAACGGCAACAAAAACCTCACAGAAGCCAAAGAAAAACATCGGTCAGGTAATTTTACCGATTCTTCTCTTTGTCTTCTGAAGCGACTGCAGAAGGCAAGTTTGGTCGGGTAGCGGGAAACATAGGCATCCGCTGCCGTCAGCCAGCGGTTGGTAGCGGCCAACCACCAAGCTTCTAGGCTCGTTCGTCCTCCCCGGGCGTATGGCGAGTCTCAGTCGGTGAACACCGGGTCGTGTCATCGAGGTATCCCGCCTCGGCAACGCCCGCCGTGATTCGGAGATCGTATGCAATATTCCTTCACCGAGAAGAAGCGTATTCGCAAGAGTTTCGCGAAACGCCCCATCGTTCACCAGGTTCCCTTCTTGCTGGCAACCCAGCTTGAATCATTCAGCACATTTCTGCAAGCCGAGACCATCGGGACTCAGCGCAAGGCAGAAGGACTGCAAGCAGCTTTTTCATCGGTTTTCCCGATCGTTTCGCACAATGGCTTTGCGCGTCTCGAATTCGTGAGCTACATGCTCTCGCCGCCGGCGTTCAACATCAAGGAATGCCAGCAGCGTGGCCTGACGTACTGTTCCGCCTTGCGCGCCAAGGTGCGCCTGGTGCTGCTCGACAAAGAATCGCCGAGCAAGCCAGTCGTCAAGGAAGTGAAGGAACAGGAAGTCTACATGGGCGAAATGCCGCTCATGACGCCAACAGGTTCGTTCGTTATCAACGGTACGGAACGCGTGATCGTGTCCCAGCTGCACCGTTCGCCTGGCGTGTTTTTCGAACACGACAAGGGCAAGACGCACAGCTCGGGCAAGCTGCTGTTCTCGGCTCGTATCATTCCTTACCGTGGTTCGTGGCTCGACTTCGAATTCGATCCGAAGGACGTGCTGTATTTCCGCGTCGACCGTCGCCGGAAAATGCCTGTGACTATCTTGCTGAAGGCCATTGGCCTGACGCCGGAACAGATACTCGCGAACTTCTTCGTATTCGATAACTTCGCGTTGATGGGCGAAGGCGCGCAAATGGAATTCGTGCCGGAGCGTCTGCGCGGTGAAGTCGCGCGCTTCGACATCCAGGATCGCGAAGGCGCGGTCATCGTCCAGAAGGACAAGCGGATCAACGCGAAGCACATTCGCGACCTCGAAGCTGCAAAGACGAAGTTCATTTCGGTACCGGAAGACTACTTGCTCGGCCGCGTGCTGGCAAAGAATGTGGTCGACGGCGAAACGGGCGAAGTGATCGCGAACGCCAACGACGAGATCACCGAAATGGTGCTCGAGAAGCTGCGCGAGTCGAAGGTCAAGGACATTCAGACGCTTTACACGAACGATCTGGATCAAGGTCCGTACATTTCGTCGACGCTGCGTATCGATGAAACCGCTGACCGCATGGCCGCACGTATCGCGATCTATCGCATGATGCGTCCGGGCGAACCGCCGACGGAAGAAGCTGTTGAAGCGCTGTTCAACCGCCTGTTCTACAGCGAAGACGCATACGACCTGTCGAAGGTAGGTCGTATGAAGTTCAACCGCCGTGTGGGCCGCGACGAGATCGTCGGCAAGATGACGCTGGAAGACGACGACATTCTCGCGACCATCAAGATTTTGGTCGAGCTGCGTAACGGCAAGGGCGAAGTCGATGACATCGATCACTTGGGCAATCGCCGTGTGCGTTGCGTGGGTGAGTTGGCTGAGAATCAGTTCCGCGCAGGCCTTGTACGCGTGGAACGGGCTGTGAAGGAGCGTCTGGGTCAGGCTGAAAGCGAAAACCTGATGCCGCACGACCTGATCAACTCGAAGCCGATTTCGTCAGCTATTCGTGAGTTCTTTGGTTCGTCGCAGTTGTCGCAGTTTATGGACCAAACGAACCCGTTGTCGGAAATCACCCACAAGCGCCGTGTTTCGGCTCTTGGACCGGGCGGTTTGACGCGTGAACGCGCAGGCTTTGAAGTCCGCGACGTGCACCCGACCCACTACGGCCGTGTGTGCCCGATTGAAACGCCGGAAGGTCCGAACATCGGGCTGATCAACTCGCTGGCGCTCTACGCACACTTGAACGAATACGGTTTCCTCGAGACGCCGTATCGGAAAGTGGTCGACAGCAAGGTGACGGATCAGATCGACTATCTGTCGGCGATTGAGGAAGGCCGCTACGTGATCGCTCAGGCGAACGCGTCGCTGGGCGAAGGCGGCACGCTGACCGACGAGCTGGTTTCGTCGCGTGAAGCGGGCGAAACGCTGATGGTCACGCCGGATCGCATCCAGTACATGGACGTGGCGCCGTCGCAGATCGTCTCCGTGGCTGCTTCGCTGATTCCGTTCCTTGAACACGATGACGCGAACCGCGCATTGATGGGCTCGAACATGCAGCGTCAGGCAGTTCCTTGCCTGCGTCCTGAAAAGGCTGTGGTCGGTACGGGTATTGAACGCACGGTGGCAGTCGACTCGGGTACGACGGTTCAGGCGGAACGCGGCGGTATCGTCGATTACGTCGATGCTGGCCGTATCGTGATTCGCGTGAACGACGACGAAGCGGTTGCCGGCGAAGTCGGTGTCGACATCTACAACCTGATCAAGTACACGCGTTCGAACCAGAACACGAACATCAACCAGCGTCCGATCGTGAAGGTCGGCGACAAGGTTGGCCGTGGCGACGTAGTGGCCGACGGCGCATCGACCGATCTGGGCGAGCTCGCGCTCGGCCAGAACATGCTGGTCGCGTTCATGCCATGGAACGGCTACAACTTCGAAGATTCGATCCTGATCTCGGAGAAGGTGGTTGCTGAAGATCGTTACACGTCGATCCACATCGAAGAACTGAATGTGGTCGCGCGCGATACGAAGCTCGGACCGGAAGAAATCACGCGCGACATCTCGAACCTGGCTGAAGTGCAACTCGGCCGTCTCGATGAGTCGGGCATTGTGTATATCGGCGCGGAAGTGGAAGCGGGCGATGTGCTGGTCGGTAAGGTCACGCCGAAGGGCGAAACCCAACTGACGCCGGAAGAGAAGCTGCTGCGCGCGATCTTCGGTGAGAAGGCGTCGGACGTGAAGGATACGTCGCTGCGCGTGCCGTCGGGCATGAGCGGAACGGTGATCGACGTGCAAGTGTTCACGCGCGAAGGCATTACGCGTGACAAGCGTGCACAGCAGATTATTGATGACGAACTGAAGCGTTATCGCCTGGACTTGAACGACCAGTTGCGCATTGTGGAAGGCGACGCATTCTCGCGTCTCGCCCGTATGCTCAATGGCAAGGTCGCGAACGGCGGTCCGAAGAAGCTGGCGAAGGGCACGAAGATCGACCTGCCGTACCTGGAAGATCTGGATCACTACCACTGGTTCGACATCCGCCTCGCGGACGAAGAAGCAGCGGCTCAGCTCGAAGCTATCAAGGATTCCATCGAACAAAAGCGTCACCAGTTCGATCTGGCGTTCGAAGAAAAGCGCAAGAAGCTGACGCAAGGCGACGAACTGCCGCCGGGCGTGCTGAAGATGGTCAAGGTGTACCTGGCTGTGAAGCGTCGTCTGCAACCGGGCGACAAGATGGCCGGCCGTCACGGTAACAAGGGTGTTGTGTCGAAGATCGTGCCGATCGAAGACATGCCGTACATGGCCGATGGCCGTCCGGCTGACGTCGTGCTGAATCCGCTCGGCGTGCCGTCACGGATGAACGTGGGTCAGATTCTCGAAGTGCATCTGGGCTGGGCCGCGAAGGGTCTGGGATGGCGTATCGGCGAAATGCTGCAGCGTCAGACCAAGATTGAAGAGTTGCGTGCTTTCCTGACCAAGATCTACAACGAGTCGGGCCGTAAGGAAGAGCTGGAAAACTTCACCGACGACGAGATCGTCGAACTGGCGAAGAACCTGCGCGAAGGTGTTCCTTTTGCAACGCCGGTGTTCGACGGTGCAACGGAAGGCGAAATGGAACGTGCGCTGGATCTGGCGTTCCCTGACGACATCGCGAAGCAGTTGGGCATGACGAAGTCGAAGAACCAGGTGCAGTTGAGCGACGGCCGCACGGGTGAACCGTTCGAACGGACGGTCACGGTGGGCTACATGCATTACCTGAAACTGCATCACTTGGTCGACGACAAGATGCACGCCCGTTCGACCGGACCGTACTCGCTTGTCACGCAGCAGCCGCTGGGTGGTAAGGCGCAGTTCGGTGGCCAGCGTTTCGGTGAGATGGAAGTGTGGGCGCTCGAAGCATATGGCGCTTCGTACGTGCTGCAAGAAATGCTGACTGTTAAGTCGGATGACGTGGCGGGTCGTACCAAGGTGTATGAAAACCTGGTCAAGGGTGACCACGTGATCGACGCCGGCATGCCTGAGTCGTTCAATGTGTTGGTGAAGGAAATCCGGTCGCTCGGTATCGACATCGACCTGGACCGGAACTAATCGGACTACTGGAGAGACGCAATGAAAGCTCTGCTCGATCTATTCAAGCAAGTCCAACAACCTGAAGTTTTTGACGCGATCAAGATCGGTCTGGCCTCGCCGGACAAGATCCGTTCGTGGTCCTTCGGCGAAGTGAAGAAGCCTGAAACCATCAACTACCGGACGTTCAAGCCGGAACGCGATGGCCTGTTCTGCGCCAAGATTTTTGGCCCGATCAAGGACTACGAGTGCCTGTGCGGTAAGTACAAGCGCCTGAAGCACCGCGGCGTGATCTGCGAAAAGTGCGGCGTCGAAGTGACGCTCGCCAAGGTGCGTCGCGAACGGATGGGCCACATTGAACTGGCCTCGCCGGTTGCGCACATCTGGTTTTTGAAGTCGCTGCCGTCGCGTCTGGGCATGGTGCTCGACATGACGCTGCGCGACATCGAACGCGTGCTGTATTTCGAAGCATATGTAGTGATCGAACCGGGCATGACGCCGCTGAAAGCGCGGCAGATCATGACGGAAGAGGATTACTACAATAAGGTCGAAGAATACGGCGACGAATTCCGTGCCGAGATGGGCGCGGAAGGCGTGCGTGAACTGCTGCGCGCAATCAACATCGACGAACAGGTCGAAGTGCTGCGTACCGAACTCAAGAACACGGGTTCGGAAGCGAAGATCAAGAAGTACGCGAAGCGCCTGAAAGTGCTCGAGGCATTCCAGCGTTCGGGCATCAAGCCGGACTGGATGGTGCTGGAAGTGCTGCCGGTGCTGCCGCCGGAACTGCGTCCGCTCGTGCCGCTCGACGGCGGCCGTTTCGCGACGTCGGACCTGAACGACTTGTATCGCCGCGTGATCAACCGTAACAACCGGTTGAAGCGTCTGCTCGAGTTGAAGGCGCCTGAAATCATCGTCCGTAACGAAAAGCGGATGCTGCAGGAAGCCGTCGATTCGCTGCTCGATAACGGTCGTCGCGGTAAGGCAATGACCGGCGCGAACAAGCGTCCGCTGAAGTCGCTCGCTGACATGATCAAGGGTAAGGGCGGTCGTTTCCGTCAGAACTTGCTCGGTAAGCGCGTTGACTATTCGGGTCGTTCGGTGATCGTGGTGGGTCCGACGCTCAAGCTGCATCAGTGCGGTCTGCCGAAGCTGATGGCGCTCGAACTGTTCAAGCCTTTCATCTTCAACAAGCTGGAAGTGATGGGTGTTGCTACCACCATCAAGGCCGCGAAGAAGGAAGTCGAGAACCAGACAGCCGTGGTGTGGGACATTTTGGAAGAAGTGATCCGCGAACATCCGGTGATGCTGAACCGCGCCCCTACGCTTCACCGTCTTGGCATTCAGGCTTTCGAGCCGGTGCTGATCGAAGGTAAGGCTATTCAGCTGCATCCGCTCGTTTGCGCGGCGTTCAACGCCGACTTCGACGGTGACCAGATGGCCGTTCACGTGCCGCTGTCGCTGGAAGCGCAGATGGAAGCGCGCACGCTGATGCTGGCGTCGAACAACGTCCTGTTCCCGGCCAACGGCGATCCGTCGATCGTGCCGTCGCAGGATATTGTGCTGGGTCTCTACTACGCATCGCGTGAAGCGGTGAATGGCAAGGGCGAAGGCATGACGTTCACGGGCGTGTCGGAAGCGATTCGCGCGTACGAAAACAAGGAAGTCGAGCTGGCGTCGCGGGTGAATGTCCGGATTACGGAAAACATTCACAACCCGGATCAAAGCGAAGGCGCACCGAAGTTCGTGCCGAAGATCACGCTGTACGCAACGACCATTGGCCGTTCTATTCTTTCGGAAATTCTGCCGCCAGGACTGCCGTTCTCGGTGCTGAACCGTCCGCTGAAGAAGAAGGAAATTTCGCGCCTGATCAACACGGCATTCCGCAAGTGCGGTCTGCGCGAAACGGTGATCTTCGCCGACCAGCTGATGCAGATGGGTTTCCGTCTGGCTACGCGCGCTGGTATTTCGATTTGCGTCGACGACATGCTCGTGCCGCCGCAAAAAGAACAGATCGTCGGCGACGCTGCCAAGAAGGTGAAGGAATACGACCGTCAGTACATGTCGGGTCTCGTCACCTCGCAAGAGCGCTACAACAACGTGGTCGACATCTGGTCGGCAACGTCGGAAGCGGTCGGCAAGGCGATGATGGAGCAGTTGGCTACGGAACCCGTGGTCGACCGCGACGGTAATCAGACGAAGCAGGAATCGTTCAACTCGATCTACATGATGGCCGACTCGGGCGCTCGTGGATCCGCTGTTCAGATTCGTCAGCTGGCCGGTATGCGTGGCCTGATGGCGAAGCCGGATGGCTCGATTATCGAGACGCCTATCACGGCGAACTTCCGTGAAGGCTTGAACGTGTTGCAGTACTTCATCTCGACGCACGGTGCACGTAAAGGCCTGGCCGATACGGCGTTGAAGACGGCGAACTCGGGTTACCTGACGCGTCGTCTTGTTGACGTGACGCAGGACTTGGTCGTGGTCGAAGACGATTGCGGCACGACGAACGGCGTTGCAATGAAGGCGTTGGTTGAAGGCGGTGAAGTTGTCGAAGCCTTGCGTGACCGGATTCTCGGCCGCGTGACGGTGGCTGATGTCGTCAATCCGGAATCGCAGGAAACACTGTACGAATCGGGCACGTTGCTCGACGAAGACATGGTCGATGAAATCGAACGCCTGGGTATTGACGAAGTGCGCGTGCGCACGCCGTTGACCTGCGAAACGCGTTACGGCCTGTGCGCTTCGTGCTACGGCCGCGACCTGGGTCGTGGCTCGCGCGTGAACGTCGGCGAAGCGGTTGGTGTTATCGCGGCTCAGTCGATCGGCGAACCGGGTACGCAGCTGACCATGCGTACGTTCCACATCGGTGGCGCGGCGTCGCGTGCGGCTATCGCTTCGTCGGTTGAAGCGAAGTCGAACGGCACGGTGCGTTTCACGGCAACGATGCGTTACGTCACGAATGCGAAGGGCGAGCAGATCGTCATCTCGCGTTCGGGCGAGGCGATCATTGCCGACGACCTCGGTCGTGAGCGCGAACGTCACAAAATCCCGTACGGCGCAACGTTGCTGCAACTGGACGGCGCGCAGATCAAGGCCGGTGCACAACTGGCGCAATGGGATCCGTTGACGCGTCCGATCATCACCGAGTGGGGCGGTACGGTGAAGTTCGAAAACGTCGAAGAAGGCGTGACGGTTGCGAAGCAGATCGACGATGTGACGGGGCTTTCAACGCTCGTCGTGATCGACGTGAAGCGTCGCGGTTCGCAAGCGGCGAAGAGCGTTCGTCCGCAAGTGAAGCTGCTCGATGCGCAGGGCGAAGAAGTCAAGATCCCGAACACCGAGCATTCGGTGCAGATCGGCTTCCAGGTCGGCGCACTGATCACCGTGAAGGACGGTCAGCAAGTGCAGGTCGGTGAAGTGCTGGCACGTATCCCGGTTGAAGCGCAGAAAACGCGTGACATTACCGGTGGTCTGCCGCGTGTGGCCGAACTGTTCGAAGCGCGCTCGCCGAAGGACGCCGGTATTTTGGCGGAAGTCACGGGTACGACGTCGTTTGGTAAGGACACGAAGGGCAAGCAGCGTCTCGTTATTACCGACGTGGAAGGGGAACAGCATGAGTTCCTGATCACGAAGGAAAAGCAGGTGCTGGTGCACGATGGTCAGGTCGTCAACAAGGGCGAAATGATTGTCGATGGCCCGGCTGACCCGCACGACATTCTGCGTTTGCAGGGTATCGAAGCGCTGGCTCGCTACATCGTGGACGAAGTGCAGGACGTGTACCGTCTGCAAGGCGTGAAGATCAACGACAAGCACATTGAAGTGATCGTGCGTCAGATGTTGCGTCGCGTGCAGATCGTCGACAACGGCGATACGCGTTTCATCATGGGCGAACAGGTTGAGCGTTCGGACATGCTGGACGAGAACGACCGGATGGCCGCGGAAGACAAGATCCCCGCGACCTACGAGAACGTGCTGCTGGGTATTACGAAGGCATCGCTCTCGACCGATTCGTTCATCTCGGCAGCTTCGTTCCAGGAAACGACGCGCGTGTTGACCGAAGCGGCCATCATGGGCAAGCGCGACGATTTGCGCGGTCTGAAGGAAAACGTGATCGTCGGCCGGTTGATTCCGGCTGGTACAGGTCTCGCGTTTCACAAGGCACGCAAGAGCCGCGAGTTGTCGGATCGTCAACGCTTCGACCAGATTGCAGCGGAAGAATCGTTCGATTTCGGCACGCCCGAAGCCGCACCTGTTGCACCTGCAGAACAGCAACATCCGGCGGAGTAAGTCCTGGAGTTCGGGCCTTTTTACAGGTTCGGGCTTTAGAAACTGATCTGCTAGTACAAGAAGCCGCCCGGGTTGTATCGGGCGGCTTTTTTTTGCTCTATCGATTGGCTAACGTTGAGTCACGTGACGGTCTGATGGCCCGGTCGTTGGTAAAATCGGAGCACTCACGCTCTGGCGCACTCCGTCTTTCCCATGTCCCGTTCGCTCGAAATTCTCAAGGAAGTATTTGGCTACCCCGTTTTCCGGGGCCAGCAGGGCGATATCGTCGATCATGTGGCTGCCGGCGGAGACTCGCTTGTGCTGATGCCGACCGGCGGCGGGAAGTCGCTGTGTTATCAGATTCCTGCCTTGTTGAGGCGTGAAGCCGGTTTCGGCGCCGGAATCGTCGTGTCGCCGTTGATTGCGTTGATGCAGGATCAGGTGGCAGCGTTAAGCGAAGTCGGCGTGCGTGCTGCGTGCCTGAATTCGACACTCACGGGCGCCGAAGCCGCTGCAACCGAGCGCGCGTTGCGCAACGGGGAAATCGACCTGCTATATGTCGCCCCAGAACGCCTGATGACGCCCCGTTTTCTTGAGTTGATCGAGAGCGTGCGCATCGGTTTGTTTGCGATCGACGAAGCGCATTGCGTGTCGCAATGGGGGCACGATTTCCGGCCGGAATATATCCAGTTGTCGGTGCTGCATGAGCGGTTTCCATCGGTACCGCGGATTGCGTTGACGGCAACCGCCGACGCCATTACACGCGATGAAATCGTGCATCGCCTGGCTTTGGAGGATGCGCGTATTTTCGTCTCCAGCTTTGACCGGCCGAACATCCGGTATCGGATCGTGGAAAAGGACAATGCGCGTGCGCAGTTGCTCGATTTCATTCGCGCTGAGCACACGAACCCGGACAAAACCACCGACGCTGGCGTCATCTATTGCCTGTCGCGACGCAAGGTGGAAGAAACCGCTGACTGGCTCAAGAGCCAAGGGGTTCGCGCTTTGCCGTATCACGCGGGGATGGAGTACGAAATCCGTCAGCGGCATCAGGAGATGTTCAAACGCGAAGAGGGCATCGTGATGTGCGCGACGATCGCTTTCGGCATGGGTATCGACAAACCGGACGTGCGATTCGTGGCGCATCTGGATTTGCCGAAGAGCGTGGAAGGCTATTACCAGGAAACCGGGCGCGCGGGCCGTGACGGCATGCCAGCGAACGCATGGATGGCGTACGGTCTCGGCGACGTGGTGCAGCAGCGCAAGATGATCGACGAATCGGACGCGGACGATACCCACAAACGCGTGCAGGGTGGCAAGCTCGACGCGCTGCTTGGGTTGTGCGAGGCGGCGTCGTGCCGGCGCGTGCGTTTGCTCGGCTACTTCGGTGAGGCGAGCGAGCCATGTGGTAATTGCGATACGTGCCTCGAGCCGCCGGAATCATGGGATGCCACCCGCGAAGCTCAGATGGCACTCTCTTGCGTGTACCGGGCGCATAAAGCCAGTGGGTATCATTTCGGCGCGGGTCATCTAATCGATATCCTGCGCGGTAGCCGTTCCGAGAAATTACTCCAGCGGGGTCACGAAAAACTTTCTACGTTCGGACTTGGCGCCTCGCTGTCTGAGCAGGAGTGGCGCGCTGTGTTTCGCCAGTTGGTCGCGTTTGGTTATCTCGCTGTCGACCACGACGGGTTCGGCGCACTGATCCTCACCGAGGCAAGCAAGGCCGTGCTTAAGGGCGAGCAGAACGTGACGCTTCGAAAGTACGTCAAGCCAACGCGGACTCGCCAGTCATCCAGCCGAACAGGCGAACGCGCGGATCCGACGGCTGGAATGTCGCCGCGCATCAAGGCACGTTGGGAAAGGCTGCGCGCGTGGCGTGCCAGCATGGCGAAAAGCGATGGCGTGCCAGCGTACGTTATTTTCCACGATGCAACGCTCGCAGAGATCGCGCGCAATGAGCCGGATTCCATTGAGGATCTCAGCCAGATTCCGGGGATCGGCGCTCGCAAACTCGAGCGTTTCGGCGATGAGTTGCTCGAAGTGGTGGGTGCGAACTAACTTTTAACGGCCCGATCACGCCGAACGACACTCAAGCTGTTGACCGCATTGGGAATTTCAGATTATGATGCTAGGTTCTCGTTCTTGGATCTGCTAAGAGGATTCTCCTCGCATGCGCCAACAAGAGCGGGAGTGCTCGGCGCGCAGCCCGTTTTGCTTTGCCCGAAACGGGAGCGTCGATTTTGATCAATTTAGGAATAGACAATGCCAACCATCAATCAATTGGTTCGCAAAGGCCGCGCTTCAGAAGTAGTGAAGAGCAAGTCGCCGGCTTTGCAGGACTGCCCCCAGCGTCGTGGAGTGTGCACTCGCGTGTACACAACGACGCCGAAGAAGCCGAACTCGGCACTTCGTAAAGTTGCAAAAGTTCGTCTGACGAACGGTTTCGAAGTTATTTCGTACATCGGTGGTGAAGGCCACAACCTGCAGGAACACTCGGTCGTGTTGATCCGCGGCGGACGTGTGAAAGACTTGCCGGGTGTGCGTTACCACATGGTTCGCGGCTCGCTGGATACCCAGGGCGTCAAGGATCGTAAGCAAGCTCGCTCGAAGTACGGTGCGAAGCGCGCTAAGGCTGGCAAGTAAGCTTTTGCCGATCAGGTTGTACAGGTTGCCCGTCAAGGGCGTTCAAGCGGTGGTACCGGAAATGCCGGTGCTGTCGAGTAAGTGGTCACCCGGCCAAGCTGGTTAGTCGTTAGATAGATCGGGTTTGTTGGTGACCGCGGGGCTGAAATAGCTCCAACTGAAAAATCAAAGGAAGAAACATGCCGCGTCGTCGCGAAGTCCCCAAACGGGACATTTTGCCGGATCCGAAATTCGGCAACGTAGATGTAGCCAAGTTCATGAACGTGATCATGCTGTCGGGCAAGAAGTCGGTTGCCGAGCGTATCGTTTATGGTGCTTTTGAACAGATCCAGACCAAGGGTGGCAAGGACCCGCTGGAAGTGTTCACGGGTGCGCTCAACAACGTGAAGCCGGTGGTGGAAGTGAAGAGCCGTCGCGTTGGTGGTGCGAACTATCAAGTTCCAGTGGAAGTGCGTCCGTCGCGTCGTATGGCATTGGCGATGCGTTGGTTGCGCGAAGCTGCGAAGAAGCGCAGCGAGAAGTCGATGGCCCTGCGTCTCGCAGGTGAGCTTTCGGAAGCCGCGGAAGGCCGTGGCGGCGCGATGAAGAAGCGCGACGAAGTTCACCGGATGGCAGAAGCCAATAAGGCGTTCTCGCACTTCCGTTTCTAAGGCTGTTTTTAGGCCTCCCGACCTGGGACGAACGGAAAAACCTCCGGGCGGGTGCGCTTACAAAGCGCCTCGCCCGTTTGTGTTAGGGCGCGACTGGCATGTGTCGGTCGCGTCGACCCAAATAAGGATTCAAAGTGGCTCGTAAGACACCTATTGAGCGCTACCGCAATATCGGTATTAGCGCTCACATCGACGCCGGCAAAACGACGACGACCGAGCGCATCCTGTTTTACACGGGCGTGAACCACAAAATCGGTGAAGTTCACGACGGCGCAGCAACGATGGACTGGATGGAGCAGGAGCAGGAGCGCGGCATCACCATCACGTCGGCAGCAACGACGGCCTTCTGGAAAGGCATGGCTGGCGACCGCCCCGAGCACCGCATCAACATCATCGACACCCCGGGACACGTGGACTTCACCATTGAAGTTGAGCGTTCCATGCGTGTTCTCGACGGTGCGTGCATGGTTTACTGCGCTGTGGGCGGTGTTCAGCCCCAGTCGGAAACCGTATGGCGCCAGGCCAACAAGTACAAGGTTCCCCGTCTCGCGTTCATCAACAAGATGGACCGTACCGGCGCGAACTTCTTCAAGGTCTATGACCAGCTCAAGCTGCGTCTGAAGGCGAACCCGGTTCCGGTCGTGGTGCCAATCGGCGCAGAAGACACGTTCACGGGCGTGGTCGACCTGATCAAGATGAAGGCGATCATTTGGGATGAAGCGTCCCAGGGCATCAAGTTCGAGTACCAAGAAATCCCGGCCGCATTGTTGGATACGTGCAATGAATGGCGTGAAAAGATGGTCGAAGCTGCTGCCGAAGCCGACGAGGACATGATGAACAAGTACCTCGAAACGGGCGAACTGTCCGAAGAGGAAATCGTGAAGGGTCTTCGCGACCGCACGATCGCTTGTGAAATCCAGCCAATGTTGTGCGGCACCGCGTTCAAGAACAAGGGCGTGCAACGGATGCTGGACGCCGTGCTCGACTTCTTGCCTTCGCCTATCGACATTCCGCCGGTTCTGGGCGAACTGGAAGATGGCGCTCGCGAAGAGCGTCGTGCTGCTGACGACGAAAAGTTCTCGGCACTCGCGTTCAAGATCATGACCGACCCGTTTGTCGGCCAGCTGATCTTCTTCCGCGTGTATTCGGGTACGACCAAGTCGGGCGACACGCTGCTGAACGCGACCAAGGACAAGAAGGAACGTCTCGGCCGTATTCTGCTCATGCACGCAAACCAGCGCGAAGAAATCAAGGAAGTGCACGCAGGCGACATCGCTGCCGCGGTTGGTTTGAAAGACGTGACCACCGGCGACACGCTGTGTGATCCGGCGCATCCGATCGTTCTGGAACGCATGATTTTCCCGGAACCGGTGATTTCGCAAGCGGTAGAGCCGAAGACCAAGCCTGACCAGGAAAAGATGGGCCTCGCCCTCAATCGTCTGGCTCAGGAAGATCCATCGTTCCGCGTTCAGACCGACGAAGAGTCGGGCCAGACCATCATTTCGGGTATGGGCGAGCTGCATCTGGAAATTTTGGTTGACCGCATGCGTCGTGAATTCGGCGTTGAAGCAACCGTTGGCAAGCCGCAAGTTGCGTATCGCGAAACGATTCGCGGCAAGGCTGAAGACGTTGACGGCAAGTTCGTCAAGCAGTCGGGCGGACGCGGTCAGTATGGCCACGTTGTCATTACGCTTGAGCCGAATGAGCAGGGCAAGGGCTACGAGTTCCTGGACGAGATCAAGGGCGGCGTGATTCCGCGCGAGTACATCCCGGCTGTGGACAAGGGCATTATTGAAACGCTGAAGGCTGGCGTGCTGGCAGGCTTCCCGGTGGTGGACGTCAAGGTTCACCTGACGTTCGGTTCGTACCACGACGTCGACTCGAACGAAAATGCATTCCGGATGGCCGGTTCTATGGCGTTCAAGGATGCAATGCGCAAGGCAAGCCCGGTCATCCTCGAACCGATGATGGCTGTGGAAGTCGAAACGCCGGAAGACTACATGGGCAACGTGATGGGCGACTTGTCGAGCCGTCGCGGTATTGTCCAGGGCATGGAAGACATGATTGGCGGCGGCAAGATTGTGCGCGCTGAAGTTCCGCTGTCGGAAATGTTCGGCTACTCGACGTCGCTGCGTTCGGCGACACAAGGTCGCGCTACGTACACGATGGAGTTCAAGCACTATGCAGAAGCTCCGCGAAACGTGGCAGAAGCGATCATCAACGCGAAATCCAAGTAATTCGGCAAGCGAAAGTCTTTAACCGATCAACATATTTGAAAGAAGGCAATCATGGCAAAAGGTAAATTCGAACGGACCAAGCCGCACGTCAACGTAGGCACGATTGGTCACGTCGACCATGGCAAGACCACGCTGACGGCAGCGATCGCGACGGTGTTGTCGAAGAAGTTTGGTGGCGAAGCGAAGGCGTATGACCAGATCGATGCAGCGCCGGAAGAAAAGGCACGTGGCATTACGATCAACACGGCGCACGTCGAGTACGAAACGGCGGCGCGTCACTACGCGCACGTTGACTGCCCGGGTCACGCCGACTATGTGAAGAACATGATTACGGGTGCAGCGCAGATGGACGGCGCGATCCTGGTGTGTTCGGCTGCAGACGGCCCGATGCCGCAAACGCGTGAGCACATCCTGTTGGCTCGTCAGGTTGGCGTGCCGTACATCATCGTGTTCCTGAACAAGTGCGACATGGTGGACGACGCTGAGTTGCTGGAACTGGTTGAAATGGAAGTGCGTGAGCTTCTGTCGAAGTACGATTTCCCGGGCGACGACACGCCGATCATCAAGGGCTCGGCCAAACTGGCGCTGGAAGGCGACACGGGCGAGCTGGGCGAAGTGGCGATCATGAACCTGGCCGACGCACTGGACACGTACATTCCGACGCCGGAGCGCGCCATCGACGGTTCGTTCCTGATGCCGGTGGAAGACGTGTTCTCGATCTCGGGTCGCGGCACGGTGGTGACGGGTCGTATCGAGCGCGGTGTGGTGAAGGTTGGCGAAGAAATCGAAATCATCGGCATCAAGCCGACGGTGAAGACGACGTGCACGGGCGTGGAAATGTTCCGCAAGCTGCTGGACCAAGGTCAAGCGGGCGACAACGTGGGTATTTTGCTGCGCGGCACGAAGCGTGAAGACGTAGAGCGTGGCCAAGTGCTGGCCAAGCCGGGTTCGATCACGCCGCACACGCACTTCACGGCTGAAGTGTATGTGTTGAGCAAGGACGAAGGCGGCCGTCACACGCCGTTCTTCAACAACTATCGCCCGCAGTTCTACTTCCGTACCACGGACGTAACGGGTTCGATCGAGTTGCCGAAGGACAAGGAAATGGTCATGCCGGGCGACAACGTGTCGATCACGGTGAAGCTGATCGCTCCGATCGCGATGGAAGAAGGTCTGCGCTTCGCTATCCGTGAAGGCGGTCGTACCGTCGGCGCCGGTGTCGTTGCCAAGGTTCTCGAGTAAAATCTTGAGCTTGCTTCAAAAAAGCTGTAATTCGTAGTCGTGCCCGGAGCTGGGCGCACGTACCTTACGCGTGCCTGGCTCCATGCTCTTTTACCAAATCGGCGGTGCAACACCGCCTCGCTCTTTCAAGGAATTGTCATGGCAAACCAGAAAATCCGCATTCGCCTGAAGGCTTTCGACTATCGTCTGATCGATCAATCGGCAGCTGAAATCGTCGATACGGCTAAGCGGACTGGCGCAATTGTACGGGGCCCGGTGCCGCTGCCGACGCGTATTCAACGTTTTGACATTCTGCGTTCGCCGCACGTCAACAAGACGTCGCGCGATCAGCTCGAAATCCGCACCCACCAACGCCTGATGGACATCGTCGATCCGACGGACAAGACCGTCGACGCGTTGATGAAGCTCGACTTGCCGGCTGGTGTCGATGTGGAAATCAAGTTGCAATAAGTTTCACCCGGCGCCGCTCTCGCGAGGAGTGGCGCTAAGTCTTTGATTGCTTGCGAAAAACGAAAAGCCTTGTTATACTCCAAGGCTTTTCGCGCATTTGCGCAAAAAAGTCGGTTGATTCTTATGAGCTTCTCATTCGAGCAACCGGCATTTTGTAAATCAGCCCCGACCAATCGCAGTTGGGAATGGAGAAAACGATGAGCCTTGGACTCGTAGGTCGCAAGGTTGGCATGACCCGTATCTTTACGCCTGAAGGGGATTCGATTCCCGTCACCGTATTGGACGTGTCGGACAACCGAGTGACGCAGATCAAGTCTGTAGAAACGGATGGTTACATCGCCGTTCAAGTTGCATTCGGCACTCGCCGCGCATCGCGCGTGACGAAGCCGCTGGCAGGTCACCTTGCCAAAGCCGGCGTACAAGCTGGTGAAGTTCTCAAAGAATTCCAGATCGATTCCGCTAAGGCTGCCGAGTTGTCGAACGGTACCGTGATCGGTACGGACATCTTCGAAGTAGGCCAGAAAGTCGACGTGCAAGGCGTGTCGATCGGTAAGGGCTACGCCGGTACCATCAAGCGTCACAATTTCGCTTCGGGTCGCGCGTCGCACGGTAACTCGCGTTCGCACAACGTCCCTGGTTCGATCGGTATGGCGCAGGATCCGGGTCGTGTTTTCCCGGGTAAGCGCATGACGGGTCACATGGGCGACGAAACGGTTACGGTGCAAAACCTCGTGATCGCTCGTATCGACACCGACCGTCATCTGTTGCTGGTTCGTGGCGCTGTTCCTGGTGCTAAGGGCGGCAAGGTCTTCGTGACGCCGGCTGTTAAGGCTCGCGCTGTGAAAGGAGCGAAATAATGGAACTTAAGCTCCTGAGCGCCAATGGTCAGGAAGGCACGGGTGTGAACGCATCGGACGTCGTGTTCGGTCGCGATTACAACGAAGCCCTGATCCATCAGGTCGTCACGGCCTATCAAGCCAACGCACGTAGCGGTAATCGCGCGCAGAAGGATCGTGAGCAAGTCAAGCACACGACCAAGAAGCCGTGGCGTCAAAAGGGTACGGGCCGCGCTCGTGCCGGTATGTCGTCGAGCCCGTTGTGGCGCGGCGGTGGCCGTATCTTCCCGAATTCGCCGGAAGAAAACTTTTCGCACAAGGTCAACAAGAAGATGCATCGCGCAGGTCTCTGCTCGATCTTCTCGCAGTTGGCACGTGAAGGCCGTATCTCGGTAGTTGACGAGCTCACGCTCGAAGCGCCGAAGACCAAGCTGTTGGCCGAAAAATTCAAGGCAATGGGTCTGGAGTCTGTCCTGGTCATCACTGACACGGTCGACGAAAACCTGTACCTCGCGTCGCGCAATCTGGCCCACGTGGCCGTTGTCGAGCCGCGTTACGCCGACCCGCTCTCGTTGATCTACTTCAAGAAGATCCTGATTACGAAGGCTGCGGTCGCCCAGATCGAGGAGTTGCTGTCATGAGCGAGATTCGCAAGAACGATCATCGTTTGATGCAGGTCCTGCTCGCGCCGGTGATCTCCGAAAAGGCGACGCTGGTGGCCGACAAGAACGAGCAAGTTGTGTTCGAAGTCGCGCCCGATGCCACGAAGCAGGAAGTGAAGGCTGCTGTCGAGCTGCTGTTCAAGGTAGAAGTCAATTCCGTCAACGTGCTGGTCACGAAGGGTAAAGCCAAGCGCTTTGGCCGCTTCATGGGCAAGCGCAAAGACGTGAAGAAGGCGTATGTCTGCCTGAAGCCCGGCCAGGAAATCAACTTTGAAGCGGAGGCCAAGTAATCATGGCAATCGTAAAAGTTAAGCCGACTTCGCCGGGTCGCCGCGCGATGGTCAAGGTGGTCAACAAGGATCTGTACAAGGGCAAGCCGCACGCAGCGCTGCTCGACGCACAGTCCGTGACCGCCGGCCGGAATAACTCCGGTCGCATCACGACGCGTCACAAAGGTGGCGGTCACAAGCAACACTACCGTATGGTCGATTTCCGTCGCAACAAGGACGGCATTCCGGCAAAGATCGAACGTCTTGAGTACGATCCGAACCGTAGCGCGAACATCGCGCTGGTTCTGTACGCAGACGGCGAGCGCAAGTACATCATCGCTCCGAAGGGTGCGACGGTGGGTCAGTCGTTGATGTCGGGTTCGGAAGCGCCGATCCGCTCGGGTAACACCTTGCCGATCCGCAACATTCCGGTCGGTACGACGATTCACTGCGTCGAGATGCTGCCGGGCAAGGGCGCGCAAATGGCGCGTTCGGCTGGTACATCCGCGATGCTGTTGGCTCGCGAAGGCACGTACGCTCAGGTTCGCCTGCGTTCGGGTGAAATTCGCCGTGTGCACGTTGAGTGCCGCGCGACGATTGGTGAAGTTGGCAACGAAGAGCATAGCCTCCGTCAAATCGGTAAGGCTGGTGCTAACCGCTGGCGCGGTATCCGCCCGACGGTGCGTGGCGTTGCAATGAACCCGGTCGATCACCCGCACGGTGGTGGTGAAGGTAAGACGGCAGCAGGTCGCGATCCAGTCAGCCCGTGGGGAACCCCGGCCAAGGGTTATCGCACCCGCAGCAACAAGCGCACAACGACGATGATCGTTCAGCGCCGTCACAAGCGCTAAGGAGTAAGCAATGGCACGTTCTGTTAAAAAAGGTCCGTTCTGCGACGCTCATTTGCTGAAGAAGGTTGAGGCTGCCGCAGCTGCGCGTGACAAGAAGCCGATCAAGACCTGGTCGCGTCGTTCGACGATCCTCCCGGACTTCATCGGTCTGACGATCGCCGTACATAACGGCCGTCAACACGTCCCGGTTTATGTTTCGGAAAACATGGTCGGCCACAAACTTGGCGAGTTCGCATTGACCCGTACGTTCAAGGGTCATGCAGCCGACAAGAAGGCCAAGAAATAAGGGGCTATCAAGATGGAAGTAAAAGCTATTCATCGCGGTGCCCGCATCTCGGCGCAGAAAACGCGCCTTGTGGCTGACCAGATCCGTGGTTTGCCGGTCGACAAGGCGTTGAACGTTCTTACGTTCTCGCCGAAGAAGGCGGCGGGTATTGTCAAGAAGGTCGTGTTGTCTGCGATCGCGAATGCGGAACACAACGAAGGCGCCGACATCGACGAGCTCAAAGTAACGAGCATCATGGTCGACAAGGCCGCTTCCCTGAAGCGATTCACCGCGCGCGCAAAAGGCCGTGGTAACCGCATCGAGAAGCAATCCTGTCACATCACTGTGACAGTCGGGAATTAAGGAGCCATACGATGGGACAAAAAATTCATCCGACAGGCTTCCGTCTGGCTGTCAGCCGAAATTGGGCGTCGCGTTGGTACGCGAACAACACCAATTTCGCATCGATGCTGCAGGAAGACATCGGCGTTCGTGAATACCTGAAGAAGAAGCTGAAAAACGCTTCGGTGGGTCGGGTTGTCATCGAGCGTCCGGCGAAGAATGCACGTATCACGATTTACAGCTCGCGTCCGGGTGTAGTGATCGGCAAGAAGGGTGAGGATATCGAACTGTTGAAGGCAGAACTGCAACGCCGCATGGGCGTTCCGGTTCACGTCAACATCGAAGAAATCCGCAAGCCGGAAACCGACGCGCAACTGATCGCCGACTCGATCACGCAACAGCTCGAGCGTCGGATCATGTTCCGCCGCGCGATGAAGCGTGCGATGCAAAACGCCATGCGTCTGGGTGCCCAAGGCATCAAGATCATGAGCGCCGGCCGGTTGAACGGTATCGAAATCGCTCGTACGGAGTGGTATCGCGAAGGTCGCGTTCCGCTTCACACGTTGCGTGCCGATATTGACTACGCAACTTCGGAAGCGAAGACGACCTACGGCATCATCGGCGTCAAAGTGTGGGTCTACAAGGGCGACACGCTGGGCCGCAACGATGCACCGGTGGTCGAAGAAGTAGCCGAAGACAAGCGTCCGCGCCGCAACGCACGTCCGGGTGGCGATCGCCGTCCGCGTCGTGATGGTGAGGGTGGTGGTCCGGCAAACGCAGGCGCGCGCCGTGGCGCAGGCGCTCCCCGTCGTGCTGGCGGTGCCGGCGGCGACGGGAAGACTGGAGAATAACGATGCTGCAACCGAAACGCAGAAAGTATCGCAAAGAGCAGAAGGGTCGTAACACCGGCAAGGCGACGCGCGGCAACGCAGTGTCGTTCGGTGAATATGGTCTGAAGGCTATCGGTCGCGGCCGTTTGACCGCGCGCCAAATCGAAGCGGCGCGTCGTGCAATGACGCGTCACATTAAACGTGGCGGCCGTATCTGGATCCGCATTTTCCCGGACAAGCCGATCTCGCAAAAGCCGGCTGAAGTACGGATGGGTAACGGTAAAGGTAACCCTGAGTACTACGTCGCAGAGATTCAACCGGGCAAGATGTTGTATGAAATGGACGGTGTTACTGAAGAGTTGGCACGTGAAGCGTTCCGTCTGGCTGCAGCTAAGCTGCCGCTGAAGACGTACTTCGTTTCACGCCAGCTCGGCGCCTAAGGAGCAATGATGAAGGCTTCCGAACTTCACCAGAAAGACCAGGCCGCTCTCAATCAAGAGCTGACGGACCTGCTGAAGGCGCAATTCGGCCTGCGCATGCAACTCGCGACCCAGCAATTGACCAACAACAGTCAATTGAAGAAGGTTCGTCGCGACATCGCTCGTGTGCGGACCGTCCTGACTGAGAAGGCGAACCAGAAATGAACGATAGCGTAAAAACCTCGCTCAAGCGGACGCTGGTCGGCAAGGTCGTCAGCAACAAGATGGAAAAGACGGTCACCGTGCTGGTCGAGCATCGCGTAAAGCATCCGATCTACGGCAAGTACGTCGTACGGTCGAAGAAGTACCACGCTCACGACGACGCGAACACGTACAACGAAGGCGATCTCGTCGAGATCCAGGAAACCCGTCCGATTTCTAAGACGAAAGCCTGGGTTGTGTCGAAGTTGCTTGAGTCGGCGCGCGTCATCTAAGTAGCAAAAAGCGGTAAAAGAAGTATCGCAGTAACTTTCGCTTGCCAGACCGAAATTATGCGTTATAATTTCGGTCTTCCCTCTTTGTGGGAGCCCCATCGCGGGCGAAGTTGGTGGGGGAAGCCAGCGCAGGCGCCAAGCTTGTGCTGACAGATTCACCGGATTGCGATGGCGGGTTTCGTCTGCCCTCGCTGCCTGTTCTAACCCAAGCAGCCACCAGGCTGACGGGACCAAGACTGACCGGTTAAGCCATGGTGGCGTAACTGGATTAAGTTGGGAAAGATAAACCATGATTCAGACCGAAACTCGGCTTGAAGTTGCCGACAACACAGGTGCACGTGAAGTGATGTGCATCAAGGTGCTCGGCGGCTCGAAGCGTCGTTACGCTAGCATTGGCGACATCATCAAGGTGACCGTCAAGGAAGCAACGCCGCGCGGACGCGTGAAGAAGGGCGAAATCTACAACGCTGTGGTCGTTCGTACGGCCAAGGGCGTGCGCCGCCAGGACGGCTCGCTGATCAAGTTCGACGGTAATGCCGCCGTACTTTTGAATGCCAAGCTCGAGCCTATCGGTACGCGTATTTTCGGACCGGTTACGCGTGAATTGCGTAGTGAACGATTTATGAAGATCGTTTCGCTCGCGCCGGAAGTGCTGTAAGGAGTCGCGATGAACAAGATTCGCAAAGGTGACGAGGTTCTCGTCATCACTGGCAAAGACAAAGGCAAGCGCGGTATCGTGCTGCTCGTTGGGGAAGATCGTGTGACGGTCGAGGGTATCAATCTCGTCAAGAAACATGTGAAGCCTAACCCGATGAAGGGTACGACGGGCGGCGTAGAAGCCAAGACGATGCCCTTGCATATTTCGAACGTCGCATTGGTCGACGCGAATGGCAAGGCGTCGCGTGTGGGCATCAAGGTCGAGAACGACAAGAAGGTACGCTTCTTGAAGTCGACCGGTGCCACGCTTAGCGTCTGACGCGGAGTAATAAATGGCACGTCTGCATGAGTTTTATAAAGAAAAAGTTGTACCCGGCCTCGTTGAGAAGTTCGGCTACAAGTCCGTAATGGAAGTGCCGCGCATCACCAAAATCACCCTGAATATGGGTCTTGGTGAAGCCGTCGCCGACAAGAAGATCATCGAAAACGCCGTTGGCGACCTGACGAAGATTGCTGGCCAAAAGCCGGTTATCACAAAGGCACGCAAGGCTATCGCTGGCTTCAAGATTCGTCAGGGCTACCCGATCGGCGCGATGGTTACGCTGCGCGGCCAAGCCATGTACGAATTTCTCGATCGTTTCGTGACAGTTGCGCTCCCCCGGGTTCGTGACTTCCGCGGTGTATCGGGTCGTGCGTTCGACGGTCGCGGCAACTACAACATCGGTGTGAAAGAGCAGATCATTTTCCCCGAGATCGATTACGACAAGATCGACGCACTTCGTGGGCTGAACATCAGCATCACGACGACCGCGAAGACTGACGATGAAGCAAAGGCACTGCTCGCCAGCTTCAAGTTCCCGTTCAGAAACTGAGGTTACCGTGGCTAAACTGGCACTGATCGAACGTGAAAAGAAGCGTGCTCGCCTGGCTGCAAAGTACGCTCCCAAGCGTACGGCGCTGAAGGCGGTCATTGATGACGCGAGCAAGTCGGACGAAGAGCGTTATGCCGCTCGTCTCGAACTGCAACAACTGCCCCGCAACTCGAACCCCACTCGCAAGCGTAATCGCTGCGCGATCACGGGTCGTCCGCGTGGCACGTTCCGCAAATTCGGATTGGCACGCAGCAAGATTCGCGAAATCGCTTTCCGCGGCGAAATCCCTGGCCTGACCAAGGCGAGCTGGTAATAGGAGATATCTAAATGAGTATGAGTGATCCTATCGCCGATATGCTGACTCGCATCCGCAATGCGCAGATGGTTGAGAAAGTATCGGTGACAATGCCCTCGTCGAAAGTCAAGGTTGCGATTGCGCAGGTTTTGAAGGACGAAGGTTATATCGACGATTTCGCAGTGAAGTCTGAAGGTGCGAAGTCGGAATTGAATATCGCGTTGAAGTACTACGCTGGCCGTCCGGTTATCGAGCGCATTGAACGCGTCTCGAAGCCTGGTCTGCGTGTGTATCGCGGTCGTAACGACATTCCGGTTGTGATGAACGGTCTTGGCGTTGCAATCGTGTCGACGCCCCAGGGTGTGATGACCGACCGCAAGGCGCGCCAGACCGGCGTCGGCGGCGAAGTCCTCTGCTACGTCGCTTAAGCCGAAAAGGAGAAGAAACATGTCTCGAGTAGGTAAAAGCCCGATTACGCTGCCGCAAGGCGCGGAAGTGGCCTTTAGCGGCGAAGTAATCACCGTCAAGGGCCCGCTGGGTACGATTACGCAAGCGGCAAATCCGCTTGTTACGGTAGCAAACGACAACGGCACGCTCAACTTCGCCCCGGCTGATGAAAGCCGTGAAGCGAATGCGATGTCGGGCACGATGCGCGCCCTCGTGGCGAACATGGTGAATGGCGTTACGAAGGGTTTCGAGCGCAAGCTGACGCTGGTTGGCGTTGGTTATCGCGCGCAGGCGCAGGGCGACAAGCTGAATCTGTCGCTGGGTTTCTCGCACCCCGTGGTGCACGCGATGCCGGAAGGCGTCAAAGTTGAAACCCCGACGCAAACCGAAATCGTGATCAAGGGGATCGATAAGCAGAAAGTTGGCCAGGTCGCTGCGGAAGTTCGCGGTTACCGTCCGCCGGAGCCCTACAAGGGCAAGGGCGTGCGCTACTTCGGCGAAGTCGTCATCCTCAAAGAAACGAAGAAGAAGTAAGGGTGCGCAATCATGGATAAGACTCAATCTCGCCTGCGCCGCGCTAAACAGACGCGCGTCAAGATCGCTGAGCTGCAGGTCGCACGTCTGGCTGTGCATCGCACGAACACGCATATCTATGCGCAAGTGTTCTCGCCGTGCGGCACCAAGGTGCTGGCAAGCGCGTCGACGCTCGAAGCTGAAGTGCGTGCCGAACTGGCCGACAAGACCGGTAAGGGCGGCAACGTCAACGCTGCGATCGCTGTCGGTAAGCGTATTGCTGAAAAAGCCAAGGCAGCCGGCGTCGAATCCGTCGCCTTCGACCGTTCAGGTTTCCGTTACCACGGCCGCGTGAAAGCGCTGGCTGATG
Organism: Caballeronia sp. SBC1; assembly: GCF_011493005.1. Classification (NCBI taxonomy): domain Bacteria; kingdom Pseudomonadati; phylum Pseudomonadota; class Betaproteobacteria; order Burkholderiales; family Burkholderiaceae; genus Caballeronia; species Caballeronia sp. SBC1. The sequence continues at coordinate 3,610,339 of NZ_CP049156.1, read as the reverse complement.
CGGCACGCGAAGCCGGACTCAAGTTCTAAGGGAAGAATTCGTCATGGCAAAGATGCAAGCGAATGTGAAGGCTGAAGAACGCGACGACGGCCTCCGTGAAAAGATGATCGCAGTCAATCGCGTGACCAAGGTTGTGAAGGGCGGCCGGATTCTCGGTTTTGCCGCACTGACCGTGGTTGGCGATGGCGACGGCCGCATCGGCATGGGCAAGGGCAAAGCGAAGGAAGTTCCAGTTGCTGTTCAAAAGGCAATGGAACAAGCACGCCGCAACATGTTCAAGGTACCGTTGAAGAACGGTACGCTGCAACACGAAGTGCATGGTAAGCATGGCGCATCCGCAGTCCTCCTGGCTCCGGCCAAGGACGGTACGGGTGTGATCGCCGGCGGCCCGATGCGCGCAGTGTTCGACGTGATGGGCGTTCAAAACGTTGTGGCGAAGAGCCACGGTTCGACGAATCCGTACAACCTCGTTCGTGCAACGCTCGACGGTCTGCGCAAGCAGTCCACGCCGGGTGACATCGCGGCGAAGCGCGGCAAGTCCGTCGAAGATATTTTGGGCTAAGCCAGGTGGTCACCATGTCTGATAAAACTGTCAAGGTTCAGCTCGTGAAGAGCCTGATTGGGACCCGTGAAACGCATCGTGCAACGGTGCGTGGTCTGGGCCTGCGCCGACTCAACTCGGTTAGCGAACTGCAGGACACGCCGGCAGTGCGCGGGATGATCAACAAGGTCTCGTACCTTGTCAAAGTCCTCAGCTAAGCGGCTGACCAAGGATCAAGGAGTTGAATATGGATTTGAATAACCTTAAGCCGGCAGAAGGCGCGAAGCATGCAAAGCGTCGCGTTGGCCGCGGTATTGGTTCCGGCCTGGGCAAGACTGCGGGTCGTGGTCACAAGGGTCAGAAATCGCGTTCGGGCGGCTTTCATAAAGTCGGCTTCGAAGGCGGCCAGATGCCTTTACAACGTCGTCTGCCGAAGCGTGGTTTCAGCTCGCTGACGCACGAATTCGTGGGCGAAGTGCGTTTGTCGGATCTCGAGAAGCTGCCGGTCGACGAAGTCGATTTGCTGGCTCTGAAGCAAGCCGGACTGCTCGGCGTGCTCTTTACGAGCGCACGGATCATCAAGACGGGCGAACTGACGCGCAAGATCACGGTTAAGGGCCTCGTCGCTACGAAGGGTGCTCGTGCTGCGATCGAAGCCGCTGGCGGCTCGGTCTCTGAGTAACGAACGCGTGTTGTCGTTGTTAGCGAAAGCATCGGAGAAGGTTCTTGGCTAATAGCCCGAGTCTCGCAAAATCCGGTCGAAGCGCTGCGAAGTTCGGCGATCTGCGTCGGCGTGCAATGTTCTTGCTGCTGGCGCTGATTGTCTACCGTATCGGTGCGCATATTCCGGTGCCGGGTATCGACCCGGATCAGCTGGCGAAGCTTTTCCAGAGCCAGTCAGGCGGCATTCTTGGCATGTTTAACATGTTCTCGGGTGGTGCGCTGTCCAGGTTCACGATCTTCGCGCTTGGGATCATGCCGTACATCTCGGCGTCGATCATCATGCAGCTGCTGTCGATCGTTTCGCCGCAAATGGAAGCGCTGAAGAAAGAAGGGCAGGCGGGGCAGCGGAAGATTACGCAGTACACGCGTTACTTCACCGTTGTTCTGGCTACGTTCCAAGCATTCGGTATTGCGGTGGCGTTGGAAAATCAGGCAGGGCTCGTTATTGATCCTGGCATGGTCTTCCGGCTGACGACAGTCGTGACGCTGGTGACCGGCACGATGTTCCTGATGTGGCTAGGTGAGCAGATCACGGAGCGCGGACTGGGTAACGGTATCTCGATCATCATTTTCGGCGGTATCGCGGCGGGTTTCCCGAACGCGATCGGTGGGCTCTTCGAACTGGTTCGCACCGGCTCCATGAGCATCATCTCGGCGATTATTGTCGTCCTGCTGATTGCGGCGGTCACGTTCGTGGTGGTGTTCATCGAACGCGGTCAGCGCAAGATCCTCGTGAATTACGCCAAGCGTCAGGTCGGAAACAAGATTTATGGCGGTCAGTCTTCGCATTTGCCGCTGAAGTTGAATATGTCGGGTGTGATTCCGCCGATCTTTGCGTCGTCGATCATCCTGTTCCCGGCAACTATCCTGAACTGGTTTAGTTCGGGTACGCGGACCGGCTGGTTTGCGAACACGCTACACAGCGTTGCTGAGGCTCTGAAGCCTGGCCAACCGGTGTATGTGTTGCTGTACGCAATGGCGATCGTTTTCTTCTGTTTCTTCTACACCGCGTTGGTGTTCAACAGCAGAGAGACGGCCGACAACCTGAAGAAAAGCGGTGCCTTCGTTCCCGGGATTCGTCCTGGTGATCAGACGGCTCGGTATATTGATCGGATCCTTACGCGTTTGACGCTGGCCGGTGCGATCTACATCGTGTTCGTTTGTTTGCTTCCGGAATTTCTGGTGCTGCGTTGGAACGTACCGTTTTATTTTGGTGGAACGTCGCTGCTGATCATTGTCGTGGTCACGATGGATTTCATGGCGCAGGTGCAGTCCTACGTTATGTCGCAACAGTATGAATCGCTGCTCAAGAAGGCCAACTTCAAAGGCAGCAACGTCCCTATGCGCTAATAAGGACTATGGCCAAAGACGATGTAATCCAGATGCAGGGTGAGGTGGTAGAAAACCTTCCCAATGCTACTTTCCGGGTTAGGTTGGAAAATGGCCATGTGGTTCTTGGGCACATATCCGGGAAGATGCGGATGCATTACATCCGCATTCTTCCAGGCGACAAGGTAACGGTTGAATTGACGCCTTACGATCTGTCTCGTGCACGGATCGTGTTCCGGGCGAAGTGATTTGAAAAAAGGGTAATATCATGAAAGTGATGGCATCGGTTAAGCGCATTTGCCGCAATTGCAAGATCATCAAGCGCAAGGGCGTTGTGCGCGTGATTTGCAGCTCTGATCCGCGCCACAAACAGCGTCAAGGCTGAACGCCGCGCTTTTTGCTTGCGCTTTTTGTTTGAGGAAAAACAATGGCTCGTATCGCAGGGGTTAACATCCCGAATCACCAGCATACTGAAATCGGCCTCACGGCTATTTTCGGTGTAGGCCGCACGCGCGCACGCAACATTTGCGTCTCGTCTGGTGTGGAGTTTTCGAAGAAGGTCAAAGACCTCACTGACGCAGACCTCGAAAAGCTGCGAGAAGAAGTGGGTAAGTTCATCGTCGAAGGCGACCTGCGTCGTGAAGTGACGATGAACATCAAGCGCCTGATGGATTTGGGCTGCTACCGTGGCGTGCGCCATCGCAAGGGCTTGCCCATGCGTGGTCAGCGCACACGTACGAATGCCCGTACCCGTAAGGGTCCGCGTCGTGCAGCGCAATCGCTGAAGAAGTAAGCGGAATTGATAGTTACAGGAAAACGTAATGGCTAAGGCTTCGAACAACTCCGCGGCGCAACGCGTTCGCAAGAAGGTAAAGAAGAACGTCGCCGAGGGCGTAGTTCACGTTCACGCGTCGTTCAACAACACCATCATCACGATCACCGATCGTCAAGGCAATGCACTTGCCTGGGCAACGTCGGGTGGCCAAGGCTTCAAGGGTTCGCGTAAATCGACTCCCTTTGCTGCTCAGGTTGCAGCTGAATCGGCTGGTCGCGTGGCGATGGAATACGGCGTGAAGAACCTCGAAGTGCGGATCAAGGGCCCCGGTCCTGGCCGTGAATCGGCGGTGCGTGCGCTGCATGGTCTTGGCATCAAGATCACCGCAATCTCCGACGTGACACCGGTTCCGCACAACGGTTGCCGTCCGCCGAAGCGTCGTCGTATCTAAGACGTCGCGTAGCGCCTTGACCTGTTGACGCTCGCGCGTCGACAGGTTGCTTGCGTTATGGAATCAGCGTTAAGAATACTGACTAAGCCCACCGTTCGATCCACCGAGTTCGAACTAGCGCGAACAAGCTTCGCGTGATCAATTATTAAGGATGCAAAGTGGCACGTTATACCGGTCCTAAAGCAAAGCTGTCCCGCCGTGAAGGCACTGATCTTTTCCTGAAGAGCGCACGTCGCTCACTCGCCGACAAGTGCAAGCTCGATAGCAAGCCGGGTCAGCATGGCCGCACGTCTGGCGCTCGTACGTCGGACTACGGCACGCAATTGCGTGAAAAGCAAAAAGTGAAGCGTATTTACGGCGTGCTCGAACGTCAGTTCCGCCGTTACTTCGCTGAAGCCGATCGCCGCAAGGGCCCGACGGGCGAAAACCTGCTGCAATTGCTTGAGTCGCGTCTCGACAACGTCGTGTATCGCATGGGCTTCGGCTCGACGCGCGCTGAAGCACGTCAGCTCGTCGGCCACAAGTCGATCACGGTGAACGGCGTTGTGAACAACATCCCGTCGATGCAAGTTAAGGCAGGTGATGTGGTTGCTGTTCGCGAACAGTCGAAGAAGCAAGTGCGGATTCTGGAAGCGCTGAATCTGGCTGAGCAAGGCGGAATGCCGAGCTGGGTTGCGGTCGATGCCAAGAAGTTCGAAGGCACGTTCAAGTCGATGCCGGAACGCAGCGATATCGCTGGCGACATCAACGAAAGCCTGATCGTCGAATTGTATTCGCGGTAAATCGGATTAACGGCCGGGGTGCCCTGATTGCCGAAGGCAAGGGGCTACCTCGGCTGTCTATTTTCGGGTTGTCACCGGTCAGCCTTATCGGCGTAACGAGCCGAGGGTATTGAAAAGGAAAACCTATGCAAACCAGTTTGTTGAAGCCCAAGATTATTGCAGTTGAATCGCTTGGCGACAGTCACGCGAAGGTGGTCATGGAGCCGTTTGAACGCGGTTATGGTCACACCTTGGGTAATGCGCTTCGGCGTGTGCTGTTGTCGTCGATGATTGGTTATGCACCGACCGAAGTGACGATTGCTGGCGTCGTGCATGAATATTCTACGCTCGACGGCGTGCAAGAAGATGTGGTCAACCTGCTGTTGAATTTGAAGGGCGTCGTTTTCAAGCTGCATAACCGCGACGAAGTCACGGTCACGCTGCGCAAGGAAGGCGAAGGCGTTGTCACGGCCGGCGATATCGAACTCGCTCACGATTGCGAAGTCATCAATCCGGATCACGTGATTGCGCATCTGTCGAAGGGCGGCAAGCTCGACGTTCAGATCAAGATCGAAAAGGGCCGCGGTTATGTACCGGGCAACGTGCGCCGTTATGGCGAAGATTCGGCGAAGATCATTGGCCGTATCGTGCTGGACGCGTCGTTCTCGCCGGTTCTCCGCGTGAGCTACGCCGTTGAAAGCGCTCGCGTCGAGCAGCGTACCGATCTCGACAAGCTTGTGATGAACATTGAAACCAACGGCGTGATTTCGCCCGAGGAAGCAATTCGTCAATCGGCTCGTATCCTGGTCGACCAGTTGTCGGTATTTGCCGCACTGGAAGGCACGGAAGCAGCGGCAGAAGCACCGTCGCGCGCACCGCAGATCGATCCGATCCTGTTGCGTCCGGTGGACGATCTCGAACTGACGGTTCGTTCCGCGAACTGCCTGAAGGCCGAGAACATCTATTACATCGGTGATTTGATTCAGCGCACGGAAAACGAATTGCTCAAGACGCCTAATCTCGGTCGCAAGTCGCTGAACGAGATCAAGGAAGTCCTGGCTTCGCGTGGTCTGACGTTGGGTATGAAGCTCGAAAACTGGCCGCCGGCTGGTCTCGACAAGTAAGTTTCAAGCAGTACGCTTGACTGGCAAAGGTGCGGATTTTCCTTTAGAATCCGCATCTTGCTTTTTCTACGACCGGCCCGTGCGCTCAAAAGAGACGCAATAGAAGAGCTGGATCTAAACTTGGTTAAATTAGGAAATTCAAAATGCGCCATAAACATGGTTTGCGGAAACTGAACCGCACGAGCAGCCACCGTCTGGCTATGCTCCGTAATATGTCGAACTCGCTGATCGAGCACGAAGTCATCAAGACGACGCTGCCGAAAGCTAAAGAACTCCGTAAAGTCGTTGAGCCGCTGATCACGCTCGGCAAGAAGCCGTCGCTGGCAAATCGTCGTCTGGCGTTCAACCGCCTGCGCGATCGTGACTCCGTCGCGAAGCTGTTTGAAGTGCTCGGCCCGCGCTATGAAAAGCGTCCGGGTGGGTATCTGAGCATCCTGAAGTTCGGCTTCCGCCAAGGCGACAATGCGCCGATGGCACTGGTCATGCTGATGGATCGTCCGGAACTCGCTGAAGGCGACGATGTTCAAGAAGCTGAATAAGCTAGCACGCTGTTGATCAAAAAAAGGCCAAGCTCTGCTTGGCCTTTTTCTATTGCGCGTCGGGTTTGCGATGCTGGTAGACACGGCTTGGGTCCCGGGTCATAGGCCGATTGGCTGAATACGGGTTGTCGACGTCCAGTGCTAGGATTGCATGCATACCCACCGCATCGGAGCTTTCCGTGTACACGCCCGTTGTCCTCTTTCTTACAACCTTGCCCGACAGCGAGGCAGCTTCAGCACTCGCGCAGCAAGCCATAGACGCACGGCTCGCCGCTTGTGTGACGGAGCTGGGTACGGTCAAGTCCCGGTATCGGTGGAAAGGTAAGGTAGAGGCTGCCGAGGAGCTTCAGCTCCTGTTCAAGACGAGCCTCGCACGCGGCGATGAACTGGCGCGCTTTATCGAAGCGAATCATCCTTATGAAACACCTGAAATTGTCTCGTGGCAGGCTGATGCATCGGCTGCTTATGGGCAATGGATTACCGCGGAAACTCAACGTCCTCTTAATGTTTAAGCCCTTTGCCTTCTCCGCGCGCCGGCCGCTCGACGCCGTTCTCATGCTGGTGTCGTGCTTCGTACTGCTGCTCTGCTCGATCTCGCCGAGCCACGCCGCCGACGACTTTCTCGACCCTGCGGTCGCGTTCAAATTCAGCGCCTCGGAAAAACCCGGCGAGATCGACGTGCGATATAAGGTCGCAGACGGCTACTACATGTACCGCGAGCGTTTTGCATTTGCTGTGAAGAGCGGCACCGCGACGCTGGGTGAACCGCAATTGCCCGCAGGCAAGGTTCACTTCGATCAGACGTTTAACAAGGACGTGGAAACGTATCGCGGCGAACTCGTGATCCGGATTCCGGTGAAACAGGCATCCGGTCCGTTTGATATCGCCGTCACGTCGCAGGGTTGTGCAGATCAGGGCATCTGTTATCCACCCATGGAGCGCGTTTACCGCGTAAGCGGCGCAGCGCTGCAAGCCGCCAGTGCCAATGGTCAAACTCCATTGGCCAACAGCACTAGTGACGTGCCCTGGTACGAACGGGCGACCAACGCCGATTACGCGCAATCCTTGCTCGAAAGCGGCGGCTTTTTCGCGATCGTCGGCTTGTACTTCGTGGCGGGCGTCGTGCTGAGCTTGCTGCCTTGCTCTTACCCGATGATTCCTATTCTTTCGGCGATCATCATTGGTGAAGGCGCACGCGTGACGCGGTCACGAGGGTTCGGGTTATCGGCGGCGTATGTGCTTGGCATGGCGCTCGTCTACACGGCGCTAGGCGTGCTCGCAGCGATGATCGGGCAGAGTCTTGGCGCGTGGCTCCAGAACCCCTGGGTGCTCGGCACGTTCGGCGTGCTGCTGGCGGTGTTCGCGCTCACGCTGATTGCTGGTGTCGATATCGCCTTGCCCGCTCGCTGGCAAAACAGCGTCAACCAAGCGTCGCAGAAACGATCGGGCGGGAAGGCCGTAGCTGTTGTCGTAATGGGCGCGTTGTCGGCGCTCGTGGTCGGTGCGTGCATGACCGCGCCGCTCTTCGCTGTGCTCGCATTCATCGCACACACGGGCAATGCGCTGCTCGGCGGTGCTGCATTGTTTTCCATGGGCGTCGGGCTTGGTGTGCCGCTGCTGATCATTGGGCTTGGCGCAGGCACGCTGCTGCCGCGCGCAGGGAACTGGATGGACGGCGTGAAGGTCTTCTTTGGCGTCGTGTTGCTGGCGGCGGCATTGTGGATTGTGTGGCCGGTGCTGAGTGCGGTCGCGCAGATGGCCTTGACGGCGTTGTGGCTGCTTATAGCGGCTGCGGCGCTGGGGCTTTTTACATCGGGTGCTGCGGCGGTGTCGATATGGCGCAAGCTGGGTCGGGGATTCGGCGCCGCGCTCGCTATCTGGGGCGCTGCGTTGCTCGTTGGACTCGCCGCGGGTTCCACCGATCCGCTCCGACCACTCGCTGTATTTGCTGCGCGAATGGGTTCCGGAACGGAGGCCAGTGCGCCGCAGCAGTCCGCATCGGGGGAAACCTTCGCGCCGGTGAAATCGTCGGCGGAACTGGATCTGGCGCTCAAGGCCGCCGGCCGTCCGGCCATGCTCGATTTCTACGCTGATTGGTGTGTGTCGTGCAAGGAGATGGAACATCTCACGTTCAGCGATCCGCGGGTACGTGCCCGCCTGGCGCAACTTAACCTGCTGCGCGCTGACGTCACAGCGAATAACCCCGACGATCAGGCGTTGCTCAAGCGGTTCAAGCTGTTCGGGCCACCGGGCATCATCTTCTTCGACGCGCAAGGCAACGAAGTAGTACGGGTCGTCGGGTACGAGTCGGCGGATACATTCTTGAAGAGCCTGGACAAACTCTCCGCGCCTACGACGTGATTTCGACGTAAGTAACTTGACGTGCGTTCGGAACCCAGACGTGCGTCGCGTTCTCCTATATCAGCGATTCGAGGTTGGTACGCCGGACGGCAAACCAGTAGCACCAGGCTATACGGATGGGCGTTTTCTCTCTCGGATCGCTGGTGTAAGGGCAGGTCGCCCTCAAACCGGCGCCGTTTAAACTGAGCGCCACCATCCGAGCGGCCTTTCGGTCTGACTTCATCGCCAACCTTCACTTAAACGTCAATTGCCCCGCGACCAAGTCCGCAGGATTTGGTAAATGGCGTCGTGATACTTTGTCTGTACTCAACGCTCGCTCTCATCGAGACGCTCATGAACGATCTGACCTATCAAGCCCGTTACGAAGCGCGCCTGAGCCGCGTGCTCGACCATATCTACGATCACCTCGATGAGCCTCTGGATATCGACAAGTTGGCTGGAATTGCGTGTTTGTCGCCGTATCACTGGCATCGGATCTATCAGGCGATGTATGGCGAAACAATCGCCACGACCGTCCGCAGGTTGCGGCTGCATCGCGCGGGCGGCTATCTGGCTAACGGGTCGATGCCGATCGCGGAGATTGCCGAGCGTTCAGGGTATAGCAGCTTGCAGTCGTTTTCGCGCACGTTCAGGGCGGCGTTCGGCATGCCGCCAGCGCAGTACCGCAAGCAAGGCACTCACAGCCGGTTTCGGCCGGCGCTATCAGGAGACGATCAAGTGGTGATGCGTGAAGTGGTGATTCGTGAGGTACCGGCGATGAATGTTGTGTCTGTCGACCACGTCGGGTCTTATATGCAGATCGGCAAGGCGTTCGATTCGCTGTTCGGTTGGCTGGCGAGCCGGAATCTGTTGTCGGCCGAGTTCCGGACGATCGGCATCTACTATGACGATCCGGGCGTTGTGGCTGAAGCTGAGTTGCGATCGAAGGCAGGGGTCGTGTTGCCGGGGCATGTCAGCGTTGCCGCGCCGGTCAGCGTGACGCCGTTGCGCGGTGGTCAGTATGCGGTGCTCCGCCATAAAGGACCCTATAGCGATATGCACGCGGCTTATGAGTGGTTATATGGAACGTGGCTCGTGCAGTCGGGCCGCGAAGCCGCCGATGCGCCGGTATTCGAGGAATATCTGAACAATCCCAAGGAAACAGCGCCTGCCGACTTGCTGACGGAGATCTGTCTGCCGCTGGTGTAAGCGTTCACGGCGATGGCCGCTCGACTTGACAACGAGTCGACGCGGCAGCTTGGCTCGCGAGTCGCCGCCTCAAGGTTGGCCGGACTTGCGGCCGCGCGAGTCGGATACTGCTGCGTCGATGAGCCCGCATTGTCATCCGTCACAGGGTACTTGGAGGGGGACCCTGCCGGGCAGACAGAGCCCTAACCACTCGATGCAATCAGGCGGCAAGGCCATCAAGCATCAAGCAACCGCCGCCGCCTCAAACCCCACAACCTGCCGATCCTGTTACTTCGAAGACGCCCGCAAAAGCCGAGCAGCATCAAGCGCAAAGTACGTGAGCACGCCATCCGCGCCTGCGCGCTTGAATGCCAGCAGCGACTCCATCACCGCCTTGTCGTGATCGAGCCAGCCGTTTTGCGTGGCGGCCTTGATCATCGCGTACTCACCGCTGACCTGGTACACGTAAGTCGGAAAGCGAAACTCCTCCTTCACGCGATACACAATGTCCAGATACGGCATGCCCGGCTTGACCATCACCATGTCCGCGCCTTCCTCGATATCCATCCGCACTTCGCGCAAGGCTTCATCGGAATTCGACGGGTCCATCTGGTACGTCATCTTGTTGCTCTTGCCGAGATTCGCAGCGGAGCCGACGGCATCGCGGAACGGGCCGTAGAACGCCGACGCGTACTTCGCGGCGTACGCCATGATCCGCGTGTGAATGTGTCCGTCGCTCTCGAGCATCTCGCGAATTGCGCCGATCCGACCGTCCATCATGTCCGACGGCGCAACAATATCCACGCCCGCTTCGGCCTGTGCACGCGCCTGTTCAACGAGAATTTCGCTGGTTTCGTCGTTGATGACGTAGCCATGTTCGTCGAGGACACCGTCCTGTCCGTGGCTCGTGTAAGGGTCGAGCGCGACATCGGTAAGCACACCCAGTTCGGGAAAGTGCTTCTTCAACTCTCGAACGGCACGCGGAATCAGGCCTTCAGGGTTCGTCGCTTCGCGGCCATCAGGCGTTTTCAGCGAGGGTTCAATAGCGGGGAACAGCGAGATGACCGGAACGCCGAGTTCGACGCACTGCTCGGCCACCTTCATCAGCAAATCGACGGATGTACGCTCCACGCCCGGCATGGACGGAACGGCTTGACGCACATTCGATCCTTCGACAATGAAAACGGGATAGATCAGATCGTTTGTAGTCAGCAGATTTTCGCGCATCAGGCGGCGCGAAAAGTCGTCACGGCGCATGCGGCGCGGACGATGATGCGGATAGAAGCTCATGACTTTGTTTGGGGGATGATGGATAACGCGATTCGGGGGAACGGCTGCTGGCTCAACTGTCGCGACCGCTGCAGACATGCGGCACGACCGCCTCCAGAACCTTTTCGAGACAATGGTATATCATACCGATCGAGGTAGGCGCTTGGCGCCGAGCTCCCCGCTTCTCCTCCCTGAGCGGGTGCCTGTGATGATCGAAGGATTCGATCAGGCTGTTTGACCCGCCGTCATGCGGCGGGTTTTTTTATGCCAGCTGCACGAATCATCCCAACATTTGCCCGCAAAGCCTGTCCCTAGACGGCACCTGATCTATCTCACTGCGCTTCGTCTTCTGGAGCGATTTCCTCGGTTGCCTTCGGAATCAGCCAGCTTTCGATTTTCTCGTGGGCTTCATCCAGCCCGACGCGCTTTAGCGCGGAGAAGAGCTGCAGCGTCAATTCGCCGCGATATCCGGCCGCCGTGTACTCCTCGAACGCTTTCTTGGTTGCGCGCAACGTATTGATGCTTTCCTGTCGCGTCAATTTGTCGCATTTGGTCAATAAAGCGTGAATCGGCTTTCCGGTGGGCGCAAACCACTCGAGCATGATCTTGTCGAGTTCGGTCAGCGGACGGCGTGAATCCATCATCAGGATCATGCCGACCAACTGCGCGCGGCTTTGCAAATACGTGGACAGTAGCTGTTGCCAGTGTAGCTTGGCATTGCCCGAGACTTCCGCGTACCCATACCCCGGCAAGTCGACCACATGCGCCCTGGGCTGGTCCGCCGGGCCTATGGCGAAGTAGTTGATGTGCTGCGTGCGCCCGGGCGTCTTACTGGCGAACGCCAGCCGCTTCTGGTTGCACAGCAGGTTGATAGCCGTCGACTTGCCGGCATTCGAGCGGCCCGCGAAAGCGATCTCCGGCTGGGCCGTCGGCGGCAGGTCCTTCAGGTGATTGACCGTTGTAAAGAAACGGGCTTGATGGAGCAGAAATGACGACATGGGAAGACCGAAAGTGAAATTCTGTGGAAACTCGAGCTGTAAGGAGCCACTGAATACTGGGCTTGCCCCGACTGGCGTCTTTGCGTTTAGCGAGTTATTGTACAATACGACGGTTGTACGAAGACCAGCCAGGGCACGCAAGACCCAAGCGGGATAAGGAGTGAGACAGGTTAGAAGACAGATTTCAGGGCGCGCGCCGGGTGACTTTTTATCCCGTATCGAGTCCTCTGTCGGGTGTCTTGCAGTGCATCGGTAACCGTCGTTTTTTGCAGAACCTCACATTCTCACAAGACGAAAAACAGGGTACGCGAATGAACCGACTGTACAAGACTCTGATGGTCCTGGAATTAGCAGCAGCATTAGGAGCGGGGTTGGTAGGCTGGACAGTCACAGCGCAAGCGGCAGACGCAGGTGCATCGGGTACGCCCGGAGTCCCCGCCAAGCCTGACGTGACGAGGGGCCAGGCAATTGCCACCCAGGTTTGCGCAGCATGTCACGGAGCAGACGGCAACAGCGCCGGCGGCGCGTTTCCGAAGCTCGCAGGCCAGCATGCCGAGTACATCGTCAAGCAGTTGAAGGATTACAAGACGCAGCCGGGCGCGAAAGAGCCGGCGCGCAAGAACCCGATCATGGCCGGCATTGCGGGTGCGTTGAACGATCAGGACATGGTCAACGTGGCTGCGTATTTTGAGACACAGAAGGCTAAGCCGGGCTACGCGCGTGACAAGAACACCGTGCCGGTCGGGCAGAAGATTTACCGCGGCGGCGTTGCCGACAGGGGTGTCCCGGCGTGTGCCGCGTGTCATGGGGCAACGGGCATGGGCGTACCGGTGCAGTATCCGCGGTTGTCGGGCCAATGGTCCGACTACACGGCCGCGCAACTCACTGCGTTTGCACAGGGCACGCGCAACAACAGTGAGCCAATGCACACCATCGCACTGCGCTTGAATGAGGCGGAAGTGAAGGCGGTTGCAGACTACATTGCGGGCCTTCATTGACGGTCAATAAGCTTTGCTGACGGTCTGTAATCGTCCGTACGACCCGCCTGCATCAAGTGCGGGTCTGCATTAAGATGCGCGCAGCGTCGCCCGGACGTCACATGTGCGAGTCATAGTCCAGAAGTCATGGCTTAAAGTCATAGCCGAACGACGTACGAAGCCGGCCCGACGAGGCCGGCGCGCAAAATAAGAAAAAGGGTGGGATGCCGGTCAAAGACCGCTCGCGTCTCCACCCTTTTTTGCTGTTCAGCCGGAGTTTGAATGAGCGTCACCACGTCGGGATTGCAGTCGAAGTCGAACCGTAGCAGCGTACGCCACGCTATCGAAACAATCAGTTCGATGCGCTTCGCCATCGCTCTGCTCGTGATTCTCGCGATAGCAAGCATTATTGGTACGGTACTTACGCAGGAAGATCCGTACCCGAACTACGTCAATCAGTTCGGTCCGTTCTGGGCCGATATTTTCCGCGGCCTGAGCCTCTACAACGTATATAGCGCGTGGTGGTTCTTGCTGATCCTGATGTTCCTGGTGATCTCAGTGTCATTGTGCGTGATCCGCAATGGTCCGAAGATGATCGCGGACATGAAGAGCTGGAAGGATCGGGTGCACGAAGGCAGTCTGCGGGCGTTTCATCACAAGGGCGAATTCCCGCAGGTGGCAGGGTCGCGTGCTGAGACCGCCGCCAAGTTGCAGCGCCTCGTGGGCAAGATGGGCTACAAGCTCGTCACGCGCGAGACGGATAGCGGGGCGACGCTGATCGCGGCCAAGCGTGGCGCGCTGACGAAGCTCGGTTATATCTCCGCGCATCTGGCGTTCGTGATCATCTGCATTGGCGGCTTGCTGGACAGCAATTTGCCGATCAAGCTGCAGATGCTGCTATTCAACAAGACACCGATCGCATCGAACGAAGTCATCAACGACATCGCGCCGAATCACCGGCTGCCGACGTCGAATCCCACGTTCCGCGGTTACGCCTGGGTGCCGGAAGGGCAGCATGTCGCAACGGCCATCCTGAATCAGCAGGACGGCTCGCTGATCCAGGATCTGCCGTTCTCCATCCAGCTTAATAAATTCATCGTCGACTATTACTCGACGGGCATGCCGAAGCTGTTTGCGAGCGATATCGTCGTGATCGATCATGCGACCGGCAAGCGCATCCCGGCACGTGTGGAGGTGAATGAACCGTTCACGTACGACGGTATTTCGATCTATCAATCGAGCTTCCAGGACGGCGGCTCGAAACTCGCCATGACCGCGTGGCCCATGACCGGCGGCAGCGCGAAAACCACGCCGTTCGATGGCGCCATTGGTGGGACGGCGCCAATGAACCCGCAGATCATTGGCGGTCAGGGCGAAACCGTGGAGTTCACCGATTTCCGCGCGATCAACGTCGAAAACGTCACCGACGGCAACGGTTCGATCGATACCCGTGGTGTCGCCCAGACGCAGACGCTGAAGCAGGCCTTTGACGAACGGCTGGGTTCTGGCGCGAAGACGTCGAAGCCGACGGATCTACGTAACGTCGGGCCATCGGTGCAATACAAGGTACGGGGCACGGATGGTCAGGCGCGCGAGTTCAACAACTACATGCTGCCGGTCGACGTACAAGGCCAGCCGATGTTCCTCGCCGGCATGCGTCTCAGCCCGAACGATCCGTTCCGCTATTTGCGCATTCCCGCCGACGACCAAAGCTCGATCAAGCAGTGGATGAACCTGCGCGCCGCTCTGGAAACGCCCGCCATGCGCGATGAAGCGGCGCGTCGTTTCGCGAAGCGCTCGGTGCCGGAAGCGAACGCGGACTTGCAGAAACATCTGGAAGAAAGCGCGTCGCGGGTGCTGAACCTGTTCGCGGGCGCGGACGAAACCGGCGTGGCGGCGGTCCCAGGGCAGCCGGGCGCCACGTTGGGCGGTTTCCAGGCAATAGCGGGTTTTATCGATAAATCCGTGCCCAAGGGCGAGCAGGAAAAGGCGGCAGGTTTGTTGCTGCGCATGCTGGAAGGCGCGACTTGGGATCTTTGGCAGATTTCGCGGGCTCAGAACGGCCTGCCGGAAGCGCCGCCGGACGCGAAAAACACGCAATTCGTGCAATCGTCGATCAATGCACTTTCGGACAGCTTTCTGTACGGATCGCCGGTTTTTCTGCAACTCGATTCGTTTAAGCAGATCCAGGCTTCCGTGTTCCAGTTGACGCGCGCACCGGGCAAAAAAGTGGTGTATCTTGGCAGCCTTCTGCTCGTATTCGGCATTTTCTCGATGTTTTACGTGCGTGAACGTCGTCTCTGGTTCTGGCTCAAAGACACGGCAACGGGCGACACGAGCGTGTTGATGGCAATGTCCACTGCACGGCGTACGATCGATTACGAGAAGGAGTTCGCGCGAACGCGCGACGCGATCGGCGCCATGCTGGGCGTCAAGTCACAGCCGGTGTCCTCATCACCGCAAACGCCCGCGGACACCAAGTCCACCGGCTCGCAGGATTCAACTCGGTAAGAACATGGACCTCACACAAGCCTCCTCGCATTCGACTCTTGCGCAACAGCGCGCGGGCAAAGTGCCCGTCGATCCGGACCTCTTCGACGAACGTCCGTTTCTCAAGCGTCTCGGCGCGACCGACTGGCTGTTCGCGCTAGCGATGGTTGCCGGCGCGGGTTTCGCGCTGTTCCGGTATTACCCGTTCATGAACTATTACGACAAGCTGGTGCTGTGCTGCGCCGTGCCGGTGTTCGTGGTGCTCGGATGGCGCTGGAAGCCGGTGCGGCTGCTGATTGCGTGCATCGCGGTGATGTCGTTGTTGTCGTTGCAGCTTTATCACGGGGACCTCGCCCGCGCCGACACCAACTTCTTCCTCAAATACTTCTTGTCGAGTCAGTCGGCCATCTTGTGGATGAGCGCGCTGCTTGTGCTGGCCACCGTGTTCTACTGGATCGGCTTGCTTTCGCGTTCGCCTACTGGCGGCGCGATTGGTTCGAAGATGACCTGGGCAGCAGTGTTGATGGGCTTCACCGGTCTGATGGTGCGTTGGTACGAGTCTTACCTGATCGGTTCGGACGTCGGTCACATCCCTATTTCGAACTTGTATGAAGTTTTCGTGCTGTTCTGCCTGATTACGTCGCTGTTTTATTTGTACTACGAGCAGCACTACAGCACGCGCGCAATGGGCGCGTTCGTGCTGCTGGTGATCAGCGCGGCGGTCGGCTTCCTGATGTGGTATTCGATCGCCCGCGATGCCCAGCAGATCCAGCCGCTCGTGCCCGCGCTGCAAAGCTGGTGGATGAAAATCCACGTGCCGGCGAATTTCATCGGTTATGGCAGTTTTGCGCTGGCGGCCATGGTTGGCGTCGCTTATCTCGTCAAGGAACGCGGCATCCTGGCGGATCGCCTGCCATCGCTCGAAGTGCTCGACGACGTGATGTACAAGTCAATCGCGGTCGGTTTCGCGTTCTTCACCATCGCGACTATTCTTGGTGCGTTGTGGGCTGCTGAAGCGTGGGGCGGTTACTGGAGCTGGGACCCGAAGGAAACGTGGGCGCTGATTGTGTGGCTGAATTACGCCGCCTGGCTGCATATGCGCCTGATGAAGGGTCTGCGTGGCTCGGTGGCCGCATGGTGGGCATTGACCGGTTTGCTGGTCACCACGTTCGCGTTCCTGGGCGTCAATATGTTCCTCTCCGGCCTGCATAGTTACGGCAAGCTGTAATATCTGCCGCTAAACGCCGACAAAAAACCGCCACGCAAGATTTGCTGGCGGTTTTTTTATTGCCTGAGCGGAATAGCTGAAACCGATTCGGTGTTTGCCACGAATATAGCTATAGCAGCGGCGACGTGGACGCGGGCCGCAACACGAATGTCAGGGGTATCGAAATGGTTATGAAACATACACGTCAGCTTTTCGGGGACGACATCGCCCGAAGCGAGATCACGCCGCGCGCGTTCTTCGAGAACCGCCGGCGCGTGTTGCGCGCCGCGGGTGCGCTGGCCGCGACGGGACTCGTTGGCGTGAACGGCGAAGCGCTCGCCACGATGACATCGCCCGATGCAAAGGGCCAGAAGCTTGCCGCGACCACGAACACGAAGTTCGTCGCGCTGGACAAGGTGACGCCGTTCAAGGACATCACGAGCTACAACAACTTCTACGAGTTCGGCACGGACAAGGCCGATCCCGCGCAAAACGCGCACACGCTTCGGCCGCGGCCGTGGAAGATATCGGTGGAAGGTGAGATCAAGAACGCGAAGGTGTATGACATCGATGAAATCGTGAAACTCGCGCCGCTCGAGGAGCGCGTGTATAGGCTGCGGTGCGTGGAAGGGTGGTCAATGGTGATCCCGTGGATCGGTATTCCGCTGTCCGAAATCATCAAGCGGGCGCAGCCAACGGGCAATGCGAAGTACGTTCAATTCATCACGCTCGCCGATCCCTCGCAAATGCCCGGGCTGTCTGACCCGATTCTCGACTGGCCGTATTCCGAAGGTTTGCGCATGGACGAGGCGATGAATCCGCTGGCGCTGCTGACCGTCGGTTTGTACGGTGAAGTGCTGCCGAATCAGAACGGCGCGCCAGTGCGTGTAGTGGTGCCATGGAAATACGGCTTCAAGAGCGCGAAATCGTTGGTGAAGATTCGTTTTGTCGAGCAACAGCCGAAAACGAGCTGGAGTGAATATGCGCCGAAAGAGTATGGCTTTTACTCGAACGTGAACCCGAACGTCGATCATCCGCGCTGGAGCCAGGCAACGGAACGGCGCATTGGCGAGGACGGTTTTTTCACGCCAAAGCGCAAGACGCTGATGTTCAACGGATACGGCGATCAGGTTGCGTCGTTGTATCGCGGCATGGATCTCAAGGCCAATTTTTAAGGTTTAGGGGATAAGAATGGCAGTGGCTTCCGATGTCAAAACAAAGCCGGTAGCGCGTGTTGCGGTAGGTAGCGCGAACTGGATCGTGCCGGCGAAAGTGGCTGTATTTCTTGGCGGGTTGTATCCGCTCGCGCGTATCGTTCTGCTCGGTTTCACAGGCGGTTTGGGCGCTAATCCGATCGAATTCATTACCCGCTCGACCGGCCTGTGGACGCTCGTTTTCCTGTGCATCACGCTTGCTGTTACGCCGGTTCGCCGACTGACCGGCCTGAACTCGCTGCTGCGTTTTCGACGGATGCTCGGGCTATTTGCGTTCTTCTATGTCGTGCTGCACTTCACCACATACGTCTGGTTCGACAAATGGTTCGATGTCTTCGCCATCCTCAAGGACATCGTCAAGCGGCCGTTCATCCTGGTGGGTTTCTCGGCGTTCGTGCTGCTGATCCCGCTCGCCGTGACGTCGCCGAAAGCGATGGTCAGGAAGCTCGGTCGCCGCTGGCAAACGCTGCATAGGCTGATCTATCCGATCGCCGTGCTCGCGATCCTGCACTTCTGGTGGATGAAAGCGGGCAAGCACGATCTCATCTTGCCGAAGATCTATGGTTCGATCGTGGTGATCTTGCTGGCGTGGCGGGTGATTGTCTGGCTGCGCTCGCGAATTACTCGGGTACGCGCGGTGTAGCTCTGGCCGAATGATCGAGACATGCATGAAAAAGGACGACGCTTGAATGGCGTCGCCCTTTTTCATGCTGATCGGACCAACTGAAGTCAGTCCGGGAAAATCGATTCGCCCGCGAACAACTGAGTCACTTCTTCTCGTTCACGCACTCGCCGGGCACGTTCACGATCGACCATGACTTCAGCGGCGCGCGGGCGCGTGTTGTAGTTCGAGCTCATCACGAAACCGTAGGCGCCCGCTGAGAAAATCGCGATCAGATCGCCTTGTTCGATGGCAAGTTCCCGATCTTTGCCGAGCCAGTCACCGCTTTCGCAAACAGGACCGACCACGTCGTAGAGCTGCGCTTTCGTCGCACGCTTTTCCACCGCTTCCATGCGGTGAAATGCCTGATACATCGCTGGACGCGCGAGGTCGTTCATGCCGGCGTCGACGATGGCGAAATTTTTCTCTTCACCCGGTTTCAGGTATTCCACGCGCGTAAGCAACACGCCCGCGTTGCCGACCAGCGAGCGGCCCGGCTCGAAATATACTTCGCGATGACCGTGCCCGCGTTCATCGATATGCGCGAGCACCGCGCGCACGAATTCCCCGATAGCAGGCGGCGTTTCATCGTCGTACGTGATGCCGAGTCCACCGCCGACATCGACGTGATGAATGTTCGTGCCGTCCGCTTCGATCTGCTCAACGAGGTCCAGCAATTTGTCGACGGCGTCGAGATACGGGCTCACTTCGGTGATCTGCGAACCGATATGGCAGTCGATCCCGATCACGTCGAGGTTCGACATAGCCGCCGCTTGCTCGTAGGTCGCGCGAGCATCGGCGAATGCCACGCCGAACTTGTTCGACTTCAGGCCCGTGGAAATATACGGATGCGTTTTGGCGTCGACGTCAGGATTCACGCGCAGCGATACCGGCGCTTGTTTGCCCGCGGCTTTGGCCACTTCGTTCAGCGCGTGCAGTTCGGGAATGGACTCGACGTTGAAGCACTTCACGCCGGCATCGAGTGCTTCGCGCATTTCTGCCGTCGTCTTGCCGACGCCGGAAAACACGGTGTTTTCGGCCTTGCCGCCCGCAGCCAGCACGCGCGCCAGTTCACCCGACGAGACGATGTCGAAGCCCGCGCCAAGTCGCGCGAATACGTTCAGCACCGCGAGGTTGCTGTTGGCTTTCACAGCTACGTGGATAGTGGCGCGGCGGCCGTTGCAGGCATCGGCATAAGCTTTATATGCGTCAGTCAACGCGCTGCGCGAATATACATAGAGCGGTGTGCCGAACTGCTCGGCCAGCGACGCGGCCGAGACGCCTTCGACCTGCAGCACGCCTTCGGAGCGCGAGAATACGGATTGAGTCATGAGTTTTCTGGTTTTGCTGGCGCGCTTGGCCGGATTCGGCTCAAGCGCGGTGCGGCAGCGATTATTCGCCGGAGGAAGCGGCTTTGGGTGCCGATGCCGACTCGGGTGACTTCATGTTGTCGTCAGGGGAGAGTGACAGTGCCGTGCCGGATGTGTCGGGAACGTCGCCGGTACTCTCCACAGCCGAGGCCGAGGATGCTGCCGCCGGCGCGCTCGCGCTTTCCGCATTGCTCGCCGGCGCGCTCGCGCTTTCCGCATTGCTCGCCGGCAACGGCTGCATGCTGGCGGGACGCGCCGGGATCGGCGGAGTGGTGGGCAAGTAGAGCGGTCCACGCTGACCACAGGCGGCGAGCAGCGTGCCGGCGGAAATGGCCAAAGCCGCTACAATCGCGCTCATCCGAAAGACGACTTGCATTGCTGTCCCTGACTAATTAATCGATGGAGTTTAGCATGACCGACAACGAATACCTGACCCTCGCCGAGGCTGCGCTGGCGGCCATCGAGCGGGACGTGGACGGCCTCGAAGCCGATGTCGAATTCGAGCGCAGCGGTAATGTTTTAACGCTCGAATTCGAGAATCGTACGAAGCTGATCGTGAACTTGCAGCCACCGATGCACGAGCTCTGGCTTGCGGCAAAAGCGGGCGGCTTTCACTACCGCTATGTGGACGGCGCATGGCGCAACACGCGTGATGGCAGCGAGTTTTTTGAAGCGCTCAGCCAGTACGCCAGCGAACAGGCCGGCGAGCCGATCCGATTCTCAGCTTGATATCTGCCGTTTGATTTGGCGCTCAAGCCCCGGACTGGCCGGAGCTTGAATTCAGGACTTACTGTCCTTTGAACAGATTCATGATGTCCTGCTTTTCCTGCTCGCCGACCTGTGGCGCGGGCACAGTCGCTGTGCCGCTGACATCTTCCGGCACGGCCTGACTCACGCCGATAGTTGCGACGAAACCATGGCCCGGTGTCATGTCGTCGAAATAGAGTTCACCGCCTAGCGAGACCACATCGGGCGGCATGGTCGACTTGTATTCCGGCACCCCGCGCAACGCCCGGCTCATGTAGTCCATCCACACCGGCAGTGCGAGTCCGCCGCCCGTTTCCTTGTCGCCGAGACTGCGCGGCGTGTCGTACCCAATCCAGGCGATGGCCACCAGCGAATGCTGGTAACCGGCGAACCACGCGTCGTGGGAATCGTTCGTCGTGCCGGTCTTGCCCGCAAGATCGGTCCGCTTCAGCTGGTTCGTTCTCGCGCCCGTACCGCGTTGCGCCACGCTTTGAAGCAGGCTGTTCATCACATAAGCATTGCGCGGCGTAATGGCGAGCGGCGCGGTGTCGCCTGCGACCAGCGGCTGCGGATGCGAGACCACGGCGCCGCGCGGATCGGTGATATCCGCTATCAGATAGGGATTCACGCGATATCCACCATTCGCGAACACCGAATAGCCCGTCGCCATTTGCAGCGGCGTGACCTGGCCTGCACCGAGCGCCATAGGCAGATACGCGGGTTGACGCGAGGCATCGAAACCGAACTTCGTCACGTAGCCTTGCGCATATTTCGCGCCGATGTTGTTCAGGATGCGGATGGAGACCAGGTTTTTCGATTTCATCAACGCCGTGCGCATGGGCATGGGGCCGTCGAAACCGCCGCCGTAGTTCTTCGGCTCCCACGCCTGGCCGCCCGTTTCAGCGGCGCTGAAGTACAGCGGGGCGTCGTTGATGATGGTCGCAGGCGATAAGCCCTTTTCCAGCGACGCCGAATAGATAAACGGTTTGAAGCTCGAACCCGGCTGACGCCACGCCTGCGTGACGTGATTGAACTTGTTCTTGTTGAAGTCGAAGCCGCCCACCAGCGCGCGGATCGCGCCGTCCTGCGGCACGATGGAAATGAACGCGCCTTCCACTTGCGGCAGTTGCGTGATGACCCAGTTGTCGTCGTCGTTTTTCATCAGACGCACGATCGCGCCCGGCCGGATGCGCTGGTTCGGCTGCGCCCGCGTGCTGAGCGCGCTCGCGACAAAACGCAGATCGTTGCCTTGAACGACCGCGGTGTTGCCATCGATGAAACTCGCCTTCACTTGCTTGGGACCAGCCTCGGTGACGACCGCCGCCACGATCTCGCCGTTGTCGGGATGGTCGACGAGGGCGTCGTCTATAGCCTGCTCGCGATCGTCGGGGTCCGTAGGCAGATCAATGTACGCTTCCGGCCCGCGATACCCATGCCGGTGTTCATAATCCATCAGTCCTTTGCGCACGGCGCGATACGCCGCGTCCTGATCGGCGGAATCGATGGTCGTCACCACGTTCAGGCCCAGCGTATAAGCCTCCTCGCGATATTGCGTGTACATCATCTGGCGCACCATTTCCGCCACGTACTCGGCGTGCACACTGAACTCGCGTCCGGCGCCCTTCACCACAAGCGGTTGTTTCGCGGCGTCTTCATATTGTTGCTGCGTGATGTAATGCAGTTCGAGCATCCGTTCCAGGATGTATTGCTGGCGCACTTTCGCGCGTTTCGGATTGACGACCGGGTTGTAAGCTGACGGCGCTTTCGGCAAGCCCGCAAGCATGGCTGCTTCGGCGAGCGTGATGTCCTTCAGGTCCTTGCCGAAATAGACCCGCGCGGCACTCGCGAAGCCATAAGCGCGCTGTCCCAGATAAATCTGGTTCATGTAGACCTCGAGAATCTGGTCTTTCGTCAACGCGCGCTCGATCTTGTAAGCGAGCAGCATCTCGTAGATCTTGCGGGTGTAAGTTTTTTCGCTCGACAAGAAGAAATTTCGCGCGACCTGCATGGTGATCGTACTTGCGCCCTGGGACGCATGGCCGTTTGTCAGCGCCACCGCGCCAGCGCGCAGGATGCCGGTCAGGTCAACGCCGCCGTGGTCGTAGAAACGCGCGTCTTCAATGGCGAGCACTGCCTTCTTGAGGTAATCCGGCACGTCCTGGATACGCACCACGCTACGCCGTTCTTCACCGAATTCGCCAATCAGCACGTGATCCGCCGTGTAGATCCGAAGGGGCACTTTCGGGCGGTAGTCGGTGAGCGCCTCAAGGGACGGCAGATTGGGCTGGGCCACCACCAACGCATAACCCAGCACGAGCCCCGCGCTGACAATCATCCCGACAATACAAATTAACAATCCGAGCAGAAGCCTGATCCAGAGCGGGCGAACACGCTTCGGGGAGTCGGGATGACGGGACGGAGGGGACGACGGAGACTGAGATTGCATGGCACCACCAAAAAACGGTTCCGCGATTATAGCTGCCCAACTTTGCGGCTTTCGTCTGGCTTACTTGGGGTGTTGCGCGCAGGGTGCGGCGGCACCTTTTTCATCACGATAAGCGTTGACGGACTGAGACGGCTAACGTTTGCATCGCTTCTTTTAAGCGTTGTCCATGCTTGTTTCGTGCCCGTCGGCATCAGAGCCTTTTAAGCCCATCTCCCCTTTACGTTAGCCACTTGGACGAGTGGTGGCAACCACCGCAGCTGCCCACAATCGTTTCATTGCCAGCGCTCGAACGGTTCGGTGCGCGGCCTGGAACGAGAGGGTGAGCATGGGTACGGAAACACTATTGCGCGGATCGGTCTTGACCGTTACGCGCCGGTTTGCAGCCGGTATCGACATTACCGAGGGAGCCGTGAGGCTCGCTGTTGTCAGCAAGCGGTTGCAGGCGAACCGGCCGGTTTGTGTTGAGCGGCTAGAGGAGGTTCTGCTTGAGCCGGGCGTAGTAATAGGCGGAGATTTCATCGACCGGGCGGCTATCTCGGCCGCGTTGTGCGAAGCGTTTTCACGGCTGCCGGCGCGAGGCGCATTGCGCTCGCTGCGGTGTGCAATGGCGTTGCCGGCGTCGGCTACGCTGACCACGCGAGTGCCGCTCTCGCGGCTTACACAGACGAGCCAAGTGTCTATTTCGGCAACGGCGGGGCGTGATCCGCGCGGTTTGCTCGAGCCGGCCGTGCTGGCAGAAGCCGAACGCGTGGCGGGGATCGAGCGCGGCGCGCTGGCGGTCGACTGGTCTATCCAGGCGCTCGAGAACGGCGGCGCTGAAGTATGGATTGCAGCCACCGGGCGGCAATACGTGGAGTCGCGCATGGAAACGGCGGCGGCCGCGAACATTGTGTTGAGTGCGATCGATGGTGAACCGGGCGCGGCGCTGCGCGCCTTGCGTTATTCGGCAGCTATGGAGATTGATCCGCTGGAACGGTTCATCGCGTGCTGGGTGGAAAGCGCGGGACTGCACGCGTGGCTTGTCGGTGCGGATGGCGTGGAGAACGAGGTCCGTTACCCGTCGCCGGAGTACTCAAGCGCGGCTGAAGCTCTAACGGATCTGCTCGGCGACGATCCGCGTGTGCACTGGATTTATATCGGCGGGGATATCGATCTTCTCGATCGCGCAGGCGTTTCTACGTCAATGCTGGCCGCGTTGTTCGGCTGCCCGGTCATGCCGTTTGAATGCGCACCGTTTTGCAACGGCGCACAGCGAGTGGACGAACGTCTCGCGCATTCGCCGCTGTTTGCAGTGGCAATGGGACTTGCGCTGCGTGAGGTGACGCCATGAGCGCGATCAGTTTGCATGCCTTCAATCTGCTGCCGTACCGGTCGGGGGCGCGGCGTCGAGCCCGCAACCGTGCGCTCGCGCTGCTCGCGGGCGCCGGTCTGGCCGGATGTGCTGCGGTCGGCGCAGTGGCGGGCTGGGATGCGTTGGAGCGGGTGCGTATAGAAGAGAAACGAGACTCGCTCGACGTGGCGCTGCGGCAATTAAGTGCGCCGGTCGCAGAGCATGCCCGTCTGGTCGAGCGGCGAGCGCTGGAGCAGAGGGCACAGAGCGTCGCCGCACCACTAGCGGAGCCGCGCGCCCGGTTTCTCGGCCTGCTCGACGCGCTCGCACGCGGGACACCGCAAGGGAATATCGGTTTGCAGCGGGTGACGCAGCGCGTGAGCGAAGTGGAGCTTGCCGCCAGTGCGCCAGATTCACACACGGCTGCCGCGTGGCTGAAAGCGCTTGAAAAAGTGACGGGCGTACGGGCCGTGGAGATCGTGGAAATGCGCCAACGGGTGGCTGCTGTAAGGCCCACGGCAGTCGCTGTCGTGCGACCCGGCGCGGTGAATGCGCCGGACAAGACGAGCCCTTACGATTTCATCGCGGTCGTGCGTTGGACGCAGAGCATCGGCGGGGACGCAGCGCCCAAGCTGCTAAAGGCCGCTAAGCGAGAAGCGTCGTCGAAGCCGAAAGCCGCCGGCCGGAGCGTGCAATGAACCGCCTCGCTAAATCTTCCCACGGATTTCAATTGCTACAGCCTCTGGATGCCTGGAGCGGTTACCGGATCGCGCTCAGTGGCGTCGTGATTGCCGTGCTGGTATTTGCCGGCGGCGTGTC
Organism: Caballeronia sp. SBC1; assembly: GCF_011493005.1. Lineage (NCBI taxonomy): Bacteria > Pseudomonadati > Pseudomonadota > Betaproteobacteria > Burkholderiales > Burkholderiaceae > Caballeronia > Caballeronia sp. SBC1. The sequence goes on along the minus strand of NZ_CP049156.1, from coordinate 3,585,040 downwards.
CTTGTGGCGGTCCTCCGATCTCAGCGGCGCGGAAGCGAGCCGTTTGGCGTCGCACGACGCGCAGCAGCGCCTCGACCGCGCACGAGCAATGACTGCGCAGCTGCCCGGCATGCGCGCGCGTTCAGGCGATGGTCCACCGCTCGCCCGTTGGACCGTCGCCGACGCACTTCACGAGCTGACTGCGCTCGCCGCTCAGAGCGGCTTGCGGATTGGCATGATTGAACCGGCGGCGCAAAAAGGTAACGGGCTCGAGATCGAGCGGCCGCTGAAATTTCGCGCCGAAGGTTCGTTCGGTGAGATCCGGCGGTTTCTCGACGCGCTGGAAGGGCTGCCTAGACTCGTCGTTCCGGCAGACGTGCAAATGAAACGAGTGGCGAATGCGCTTTCCCTGGAAGCTACGCTCAGAGTATTCGAGGACCTGCCGGCGATCGCGCGGCCGGAGCCGTCGCGCCGGGACGCGTTTGCTATCGATCCATTTGGTGTGAAGAACGGCGCGGGCGTGGGTGATGGAGGCGCGATGCTTCTTGTCGGCACTTTGCGTGCGCGGCGTCGTGCGATGGCATTGGTAGAAACGGCCGCGGGAGTCGATGGATTTCTGCCGGGCCAGATGATTGGCGACGAACGGCTTGGCAATGTGCGTTCGCGTTCGATCGAGCTCAGTCGCCCGGGCGGAGGCGCGCGGACGATCGGTTTCGCGGATGATCGGCCATGAAGACGCTGCGGTTTTTGCGGTCGTTAAGCCGTTCGGTGAGCGTGGTGCTTCCGGTTGTTCGTGGGGCGGCGGTCGTCGGCCTGTTCTCGTCGCCGCGGCGAATTTGCGCGTGTGGCATCGCGACCGCGTTGCTACTGGGGACTGTCAACGCGCACGCCGCAATTCCCCCTTTGCCACCCCTGCCCGAACCGTTTCCCGAGACGCTGCCAACGGACCAGTTCGCGGTTGAAGTTCCTGCTGCCGTTATTGCGAAAGGGTCCGATGAGGACGCAGCGTGGCTGACGCCAACCACAACGTCCGCCACCCCCGCTCCAGTGGACACACTTGATGCCACGCCTGCGCTAGAAGGGCCGCCGACCCCGTTGCCGCCTGTCGAGCGTATGAGCCGTGGTCCGGCAGACTCTGCAGCCACGTCGCTCGATGACGGCAAGCCGATCTCGCTGAACCTGAAAAATGCCGACTTGAGCGCCGTGCTGCAAACCTTCGCGAAGTTCTCAGGCGTCAACATTGTCGCGAGTGACAAGATCCGCGGGCTGGTCTCGCTGAATCTCGTCGACGTGCCGTGGCGGCGCGCGTTCGACACGCTGCTAGACGTGCACGGCCTGGCAATGGAGCGCCACGGCGAAGTCATCTGGGTTGCCCCGCTTAGTGAACTGGCGGCGCGAGAGCGCCTTCGCTATGAAGCGCACGCCCGTGCAGCCGATCTCGAGCCGCTCGCCAGCCGCACGTTTGTTCTGCGCTATCCGCGCGCCGATGACGTTCGCAAGCTCCTGACGGGTTCGGGCAGCCAGCGGGTGTTGTCGAAGCGCGGTTCTGTCATGGCGGATGCCCGCACCAACCTGCTGTTCGTCACCGACCTGGACGCCCGCGTCACGCAGATAGCCGAGCTGATCGCTCGGATCGACCAGCCCACGCCGCAAGTGATGATCGAGGCGCGCATTGTGGAGGGCGACACGGGTTTCTCGCGCAATCTCGGCGTGAAACTGTCGATGACGCCCACCGGCGACTCCACCGCGCGGGGTCTTGTAGCGGGCGCGGACGGAGCTGTGTTCGATTTATCGGCGCGGCCGATTGGCGGGTTCGACGCCGCGACCGCCGGCCTGACGCTATTCGCCGCGCAGGCTACGCGCCTGCTGAACGTCGAGTTGAGCGCGCTCGAAAACGAAGGCCGCGGCGAGATTGTGTCGAGTCCCCGCGTGATCACGGCGGATCGCGTGAAGGCGGTGGTCGAGCAGGGCACGGAATTGCCATATCAGGCGAAAGTGGGCAATGGCGTATCGGGCGTGCAGTTTCGCCGGGCCGCGCTGAAACTGGAGGTCGAACCCCAAATTACGCCGCATGGCCACGTGATCCTTGATCTCGATGTATCGAAGGACAGCGTCGGCGAGCAGACGGCAGCCGGCCCGGCGATCAACACCAAGCACGTTCAGACGCGCGTGGAGGTGGAGGACGGCGGCACGGTGGCAATTGGCGGGATATATTCCGCCGACGAGCGCGAAGATGTCACGAGGGTCCCGCTGCTCGGTAAAATCCCGGTATTAGGCTGGCTTTTTCGTCATACCGCGCGCCGCAATTCACGCAGCGAACTGGTCATTTTCATTACCCCACATATCGTTCCGGCGCGTCTGTGAGGGCCGTCGGCAAGCCTTTCCGACTCGACAAAGCGGCCCTTTTGCCCTTAAGCTCCCGCACGAACGGGACCAGAATCGGGACCGGAATCAATGCACAAGGAAGCGAGTTGGAAGCCGGGCAAGCGAACGCGAACGTATTTTTTGTCGGACTCATGGGGGCTGGAAAGACCACCGTGGGGCGGGCGGTCGCGCGCCGGTTACAGCGTTCTTTCATCGATTCCGACCACGAAATCGAGGCGCGTACGGGTGCCCGCATCCCGGTAATCTGGGAGGTCGAAGGCGAGGAAGGCTTCCGGCAGCGCGAAGCGGATGTGATCGACGAGTTGTCGCGGCGCGAAAATATTGTGCTGGCAACCGGTGGCGGCGCGATTCTGCGGGCCGAGAACCGGGAACATCTGAAGAGTCGCGGGCTGGTGATCTACCTTCGCGCCACGCCGCACGAATTGTGGCAGCGCACGCGGCGCGATAAGAACCGGCCGCTGCTGCAGACCGACGACCCGCGCGGCAAGCTGGAGGCGCTCTACAAGGCGCGTGATCCTCTTTATCAGGAGTGCGCGCATTTCATCGTGGAAACCGGCCGACCGACCGTGAATAACCTCGTCAACATGGTGTTGATGCAACTGGAGATGGCCGGCATCGCCAAGCCGGCTACGTCATAATGTCCGCCATGATTACCGTCAACGTCGAACTGGGCGATCGCGCCTATCCCATCCATATTGGCGCCGGGCTGATTGGCCGGGCCGAGCTGTACGCGCCGCATATTGCGGGCTCGTCGGTCGCCATTGTCACCAACACAACGGTCGATCCGCTCTACGGCGATGCGCTTCGCGCTGCCCTCGCGCCGCTCGGCAAGAAAGTCACGACCATCGTTTTGCCCGACGGCGAGGCGCACAAGAATCTTGAGACGCTCAACCAGATTTTCAGCGCGCTGCTGACCGAGCGCGCCGACCGCAAGACCACGCTGATTGCGCTGGGCGGCGGGGTGATCGGCGACATGACGGGTTTTGCCGCCGCCAGCTACATGCGCGGCGTGCCCTTTATCCAAGTGCCGACCACGCTGCTCGCGCAGGTCGATTCGTCGGTGGGCGGAAAGACTGGCATCAATCATCCGCTCGGCAAGAATATGATCGGCGCGTTTTATCAGCCGCAAGCGGTCATCGCTGATATTGGGGCGTTGCAGACGCTGCCGCCGCGCGAACTTGCCGCGGGTATCGCGGAAGTGATCAAGACGGGCGCCATTGCGGATAGCGAGTTCTTCGAGTGGATCGAGGCGAACATCGCGGCTTTGAACGCGTGTGATCCAAACGCGCTCGCGCATGCGGTGAAGAGCTCGTGCGAAGTGAAAGCGTCGGTAGTCGCGGCCGACGAACGCGAAGGCGGCTTGCGCGCCATTCTCAATTTCGGCCACACATTCGGTCACGCAATTGAGGCTGGCCTTGGCTACGGTGAATGGCTGCATGGCGAGGCAGTCGGTTGCGGCATGGTGATGGCAGCGGATCTGTCGGTGCGCCTCGGCCAGCTCGATGAAACCTCACGTGAGCGCCTCACGCGGTTGATTGCCGCGGCGAAGCTGCCGGTCAAGGCGCCGGCGCTCGGCGCGGATCGGTATATCGACTTGATGAAGGTCGACAAGAAAGCTGAAGCAGGTGAGATCAAATTCATCCTGCTCGAGCGTTTCGGTAGTACAAAAATCACGGGTGCACCAGACGAGGCAGTGCGCGCAACGCTCGCGGCCAGCGTCTGAGCGGCTGCGTTCCGCAGTAGTTGTTGCGACGAAGGTCAGTCGCGAGACGTCCGCGTTCACCAATGCGCTGCATGTCGTCCGTAGCCACGGCGGCGAAGAACACCGTCGCTCACGGCAACAGGTGAGCCGCAAGACATTCCAGATGTTGAAGCTACTCGCGCCGGCTTCGTCGACGCTGTTTTGAGGCGCGGGCCGTCGCCATGAAAAAGGCAACCGTGATTCCGAGCAAGCGCCAAGCAGCGAGAGCCAGAAAGAATTTGGCGTCGCGCTGGCTCAAGCTGGCGCTACGTCGAGGCAAAGCCGTTGCCGCGAAAAATACGACCAAGCCAGACCAGGCCAATACCCAAGCAGAAACAACGAAACAACCACGCAACGACGATTCGGAGCAGCCGGTGAGCGACAAGACATTCCAGTTTTCCAGCATCACGCCGACGTCCTTTGCGCTTGAGGCGCATCTTGCGCCGTATGCCGCGCATTCGGCCGAGTCGCGTGGCCGTCGCTTCGAAGAAAAACCACCCGTTGCGCGCACCGAGTTCCAGCGCGACCGTGATCGCATTGTTCACTCCACGGCGTTCCGCCGTCTCGAATACAAGACGCAGGTTTTCGTGAATCACGAGGGCGACCTGTTTCGCACGCGCCTGACGCACAGCCTGGAAGTTGCGCAGATTGCCCGTTCCGTGGCGCGTAACCTGCGCGTGAACGAGGACCTGGTCGAAGCAATTTCGCTGGCGCACGATCTTGGTCATACGCCGTTTGGTCATGCCGGACAGGATGCACTGAATGAATGCATGCGCGATCACGGCGGTTTCGAGCACAACCTGCAAAGCCTTGTGGTCGTCGATGAACTCGAAGAACACTACGGCGCGTTCGACGGCCTGAATCTTTGCTTTGAAACCCGCGAAGGCATTCTCAAACACTGCTCGCGTGAAAACGCGCTGCAGCTCGGGGCGTTGGGCGAGCGCTTTCTGAATCGCAAGCAACCGTCGATAGAAGCCCAGATCGCGAACGTAGCCGACGAAATCGCGTACAACAATCATGATGTCGACGACGGCCTGCGCTCCGGCCTTATCACCCTCGACCAACTCGCAGACGTCGCGTTATGGCAAACGCACTACGAAGCAGCGCGCGGCGAGTATCCGAATATTGAAGGGCGAAGACTGATTCACGAGACCATCCGCCGGATCATCAATACGTTGATCGTGGATCTGATCGAGTCGACGAGCGAGAACCTGGCGCGGCTCAATCCGCAGTCCGTCGATGACGTGCGCGACGCTCCGGCGCTGGTCACGCACAGTGAGACAGTTGCCGCCCAGGCGACTGAACTCAAGCGCTTCCTTTACAAGAACCTGTATCGCCACTACCAGGTCATGCGGATGGCTAACAAAGCGGGCCTCGTGGTGAGCGGGCTGTTCAAGGCGTTCAACGACGACCCGCGTCTGCTGCCGCCGGCTTACCAGGCGCGCGGACCGATCGCGGAGGAGTCGGCCAACGACCCCCGCGGTAGCGAGACTGCTTCGGGCAGCACGCAAGCGCGCCTGATCGCGCATTACATCGCGGGCATGACGGATCGATACGCATTAAAAGAATACGGACGTCTATTCGTCATAGACGACAATTAGAATCCCGCGTTTCCAGGCGCGTTCCGCGTTTGTCCCACCAAAAAAAACTCCACCGGGGTTCAAGGAGAGGTTACTCATGAGTAGTCGCAAGCTGCTGGCCGGCGCCGTTTCCATTGCCGCCGTATTCGCGTTTGGCGCCAGTCAGGCGCAGGCCGCCACCGAAATCCAGTTCTGGCATGCGATGGAATCCGCGCTCGGCGAGCGCGTGAACGACATCGCAAACGACTTCAACGCGTCGCAAAGCGATTACAAGATCGTGCCGGTCTTCAAGGGCAGCTACGACCAGACGATGGCTGCGGGCATTGCCGCGTATCGCAGCGGCAACGCGCCGGCGATCCTGCAGGTGTACGAAGTGGGCACGGCCACGATGATCCAGGCCAAGAAGGCCGTCATTCCGGTCTCCGACGTCTTCAAGCAAGCCGGCGTCCCGCTCGACGAAAAGGCATTCGTACCGACCATTGCCAGTTACTACAGCGACTCGAAAACCGGTCACCTGATTTCGATGCCATTCAACAGCTCGACACCTGTCCTCTATTACAACAAGGACGCGTTCAAGAAAGCCGGCATCGATCCGACCCAGCCGCCGAAAACCTGGAGCGAACTCGAAGCCGATGCGAAGAAGCTGAAGGCGATCGGCATGTGCGGTTATTCGTCGGGCTGGCAGAGCTGGATTCAGTTGGAGAACTACAGTGCGTGGCACGGCTTGCCGTTTGCATCGGAGAATAATGGCTTCGATGGCACCAACGCTGTGCTCGAATTCAACAAGCCGCTGCAGATCGCGCACATCCAGTTCCTGCAGAACATGGCGAAGGAAGGCACGTTCACGTACGTCGGCCGCAAGGACGAGGCGGTATCGAAGTTCTATAGCGGCGATTGCGGCATCCTGACCAACTCGTCGGGCTCGCTTGCCAACATCAAGAAGTATGCGAAGTTCAACTTCGGCACGGGCATGATGCCGTACGACGCGAGCGTAAAGGGCGCACCGCAAAACGCGATCATTGGCGGCGCGAGTCTTTGGGTTCTGTCCGGGAAAGATCCGGCAACGTACAAGGGTGTCGCCAAGTTCCTGGCTTACCTGAGCTCGCCGGCTGTTGCAGCTAAATGGCATCAGGACACGGGTTATCTGCCGGTCACGAAAGCCGCGTACGAGCTGACGCAAAAGCAGGGCTTCTATGAAAAGAATCCCGGCGCCGACACCGGCATCAAACAGATGCTGAACAAGCCGCCTCTGCCGTTCACCAAGGGCTTGCGTCTGGGCAACATGCCGCAGATCCGTACGATCATCGACGAAGAACTCGAGCAGGTCTGGGCGCAGAAGAAAACGCCGAAGGACGCACTTGATTCGGCGGTGTCGCGCGGCGATGACCTGCTGCGCCGCTTCGAAAAGGCCGGAAGCTAAACTCGCCATGGAAAAACGATCGCGGTTCAATACGAGCCTGCTGCCTTATTTGCTGGTCGCGCCGCAACTCGCCATCACCGCGCTCTTTTTTCTGTGGCCGGCCGGCGAGGCGCTGTGGCAGGCCACGCAGACCCAGGACGCGTTCGGCACATCGAGCGAGTTTGTCGGACTGGCGAATTTCAAGCAGATCTTTACCGATCCGCTTTACCTCGCGTCGTTCAACACGACCATCATCTTCTGCACGCTCGTCACTGTGTCGGGCCTGGTGATCTCGCTGCTGCTGGCCGCGTGCGCCGATCGGGTGACAAGAGGCAGGAAGCTTTATCAGACACTTTTGATCTGGCCGTACGCGGTTGCGCCGGCTATTGCCGCTGTGCTTTGGTCGTTCCTGTTTAATCCGAGCATTGGTTTGGTGACTTATGCGCTCGCGAAATACGGCATTGTCTGGAACCACGCGCTGAATGGCTCCCAAGCCATGTTTTTGGTCGTGCTGGCCTCGGTGTGGAAGCAGGTCAGTTATAACTTCCTGTTTTTCTACGCCGGCCTGCAGGCCATCCCGCGTTCGCTGATCGAGGCGGCGGCCATTGACGGCGCCGGACCCGTGCGGAGGTTCTTCGGAATCGCGCTGCCGTTGCTCTCGCCGACCAGTTTTTTCCTGCTGACCGTGAACGTGGTCTACGCCTTCTTCGATACCTTCCCGGTCATCGATGCAGCCACCGGCGGCGGTCCTGCGCAGTCCACAAAAACGCTCATCTACAAGATTTTCGCCGAGGGTTTCCAAGGCCTCGATATCGGCAGTTCCGGCGCGCAGTCGGTTGTGCTGATGGTGATCGTGGTGGCGCTGACCGTTGTGCAGTTCCGCTTTATTGAACGTCGGGTGCAGTACTCATGATCGAGAACCGTCGCGGTTTCGACCTGTTTTGCCACGCGGTGCTGATCGTGGGCGTGGTGCTGGTCGTGTTCCCTGTGTATATCGCTTTCTGCGCCGCCACCATGAACGAGGCGCAAGTATTCAGCGTGCCGCTTTCACTGATTCCGAGCACGCACTTGTTCGAGAACATAGCGAACATCTGGACGCACGGCAGCGGCAACGCGGCGGCGCCGTTCGGCCACATGTTGCTGAACAGCCTGGTCATGGCGCTCGTGATTTCGATCGGCAAGATCACTATCTCCATGTTGTCGGCCTACGCCATTGTGTTCTTCCGCTTCCCGTTTAAAAACCTGGCCTTCTGGCTAATCTTCATCACGCTGATGCTGCCGGTGGAAGTGCGTATTTTCCCGACGGTCCAGGTCGTTTCATCGATGCATCTCAGCAACACGTACGCCGGGCTGACGCTGCCGCTGATTGCATCGGCGACGGCGACGTTCCTGTTCCGCCAGTTCTTCATGACGCTGCCCGATGAACTGATGGAGGCGGCGCGCATCGACGGCGCCGGGGCATTGCGGTTCTTGTGGGACGTCGTGCTGCCACTGTCGAAGACGAACATTGCGGCGCTGTTCGTGATCACGTTCATCTACGGCTGGAACCAGTATTTGTGGCCGATCCTGATCACCAGCGACCAGTCTCTGCAAACCGCGGTGGTTGGCATCAAGAGCATGATCGCTTCCGGCGACACCGCCACCGAATGGCATCTCGTCATGACCGCGACGCTGCTGGCAATGTTGCCGCCGCTCGCGGTGGTACTGACGATGCAGCGCTGGTTCGTGCGTGGTCTCGTCGATTCCGAAAAATAACGGAGGCTCATTCAATGATCCTTGAAGTTGCTCAATTGCCGGTGAAGGCGGGCGAAGAGGCCGCGTTCGAAGCGGCGTTCGCTGAAGCCGAAAAGATCATCTCGACGCAACCGGGTTTTCTCTCGCACGAACTGGTACGTGGCGCTGACGCGGACAACGGTTCGCAGTACGTGCTGCTCGTGCGTTGGGAAACGGTCGCGGCGCATCAGGAAGGTTTCCGCAATTCCGCCGGCTATCAAACGTGGCGCGAGTTGCTGCATAAATTCTATGAACCGGGTGTCGCGGTCGCGCATTTTGCGACGGTCGCGGGCGCCCTTAAATGAAGGCGGGTCGATGGCTGCACTGAGCCTTCAAGGCGTCAAGAAAACCTACGACAGCAAGCAGTTCGTTCTGCACGGCATCGACGTGGAAGTAACGGACGGAGAATTCGTCGTGATGGTCGGGCCGTCCGGCTGCGGGAAATCGACTCTGCTGCGGATGGTCGCGGGGCTGGAAAGCGTGTCCGAAGGGACGATTTCCATCGGCGAGAAAGTGGTGAACACGCTGGAGCCGAAGGACCGGGACATCGCGATGGTGTTCCAAAACTACGCGCTGTATCCGCACATGAGCGTCGCGCAGAACATGGCGTACGCGCTGAAGATCGGTGGCGTCAGCAAATCGGAAATCGACCGGCGCGTGCAGAATGCCGCGAAGATCCTGGAACTCGAACCGTTGCTCGCCCGCAAGCCGCGCGAGTTGTCCGGCGGCCAGCGGCAACGCGTGGCAATGGGACGCGCGATCGTGCGCGAACCGGCCGTGTTTCTGTTCGACGAACCGCTGTCCAACCTCGACGCCAAGTTGCGCGTGCAAATGCGCCTGGAAATCCAGCGGCTGCACGCGCGTCTCGCGACCACGAGCCTGTACGTCACGCATGACCAGATTGAGGCGATGACGCTCGCGCAGCGCGTGATCGTGATGAATCGCGGCCGTGCCGAGCAGATCGGGCCGCCGACCGAAGTCTACGAACGTCCGGCGACGGTGTTCGTCGCGAGTTTTATCGGCTCACCAGCGATGAATCTGCTGGAAGGCCGTGTCTCGGACGACGGTTTGAGCTTCGATGTCGCGGGTAACGGGCCGCGCCTGCCGCTCGTGGGCATGCAGTCGCTGCAGCAGGATCTGAAGGGCCGCGAGTGGGTGCTGGGCATTCGGCCGGAACACATGCTGCCGGAGCAGCAGAGCGCGCATGTCACGTTGACGGTCGATTCCTGTGAACTACTCGGCGCCGATAATCTGGCACACGGCCGTTGGGGCAAACACGACGTCGCGGTGCGTTTGCCGCACGAACATCGTCCGGCGCGCGGCGAGGCGCTGGAAGTGGCGCTGCCGGCTCACCGTCTTCACATCTTCGATCCGGCGACCGGTTTGCGCGTCAATTAAGGGATAAAAGAAATGAAGAACTGGCCTTATCCGCGCATCGTGGCGCATCGTGGCGGCGGGAAAGTCGCGCCGGAAAACACGCTCGACGGCATTGATACCGGCGCGCGGCTCGGTCTGAAAATGATCGAGTTCGATGCGAAGTTATCGGCGGACAACGTTGTGTTTTTGCTACATGACGATCTGGTCGACCGCACGTCGAACGGGCGTGGCCCGGCGAAAGACCTTCGCTACGAAGAGCTTGAGCAACTCGATGCCGGAAGCTGGTTCGATCCGAGTTTCGCGGGTGCGCGCATGCCGACGCTCGCTCAAGTGGCGGAACGGTGTTTTGCGCACGGATTGGCGGCGAATATCGAAATCAAGCCGTGCGAAGGGCGCGATGTCGAAACGGGCGTTCTGGTGGCGCAAGAAGCTGCGCGGCTGTGGACGGGCGCAGAACCGGTGCCGCTGTTGTCGTCGTTTTCCTACGCTGCGCTTGAAGCCGCCGCCGGCGCTGCGCCTGATTTGCCGCGCGGCATGCTCTACGAAGCCATACCCAGCGACTGGCGCGCCCAAACTGCCGCGTTGGCGTGTGTATCGCTGCATGCGGACCACAAGACGCTGGACGAGCGTCTGGTCGCGCAGATAAAGGATTCCGGCTTGCGGATCCTGGCCTACACCGTGAACGACCCAGAGCGAGCGCGCGAGCTCGCGAAATGGGGCGTGGACGCGATCTGCACGGACCGTATCGACATGATCGGCGCGAATTTTCTGGACTGAGCTGAAACGAGCGAGCATGTAAAAAACGCGCGCCGGAAGTGATTCCCGCGCGCGTTTTTCTCATCGATACCAGCAAAACCCAAGCAAAAGGCTTATCGCGCGCGGGCCAGCAACACGCCTGCGACCAACGCCAGACCGCCCACCAGGGCAATGGTTTGCCACGGTTTATCGTGAATATAGGTGTCCGCATCGGCCAAGGCCGAATTCGCGCGAGCGCGTACCGCGTCGTGCGTATTATTCAAACGCGCGCGTGCTGAATCCACGCTCTTGCTCAACTGCGACCGCAGCGCGGCGACGTCCGCTGACGTCCCTTCCGACAACGTTTCTTCAATCTCCGAAATCAGCGTGCGCAACTCGCCGCCAATGTCCTGCGCCGCGTCGCGGCTGTGACGCGAAATACGGCGTGCGCGGCGGCTGGTGGAGTTCCATGAATCTCCGATGGCATCTCGCGTATTGGGGAATGCGTTCATAGGATCGCTCCAAGGATGGATGAATCGTGAATGGGCCGCAAAGTTGCGGAAAAACACAAGGTGAGCAATTTGGATGCCGATTAAGCGGCGGCGTTCAACATTGCACGCTCGCGCTATGTCACGCAAGGCTTCCAGCGAAAAGCAGAAAATCAGAAAAAGTAGAAACTGCCCGGATTGGCCCGGAAAAGTGCTCGATGCAAGTCATATTTACAAGCGCTGAAAGACAAACGCCATCGCGAGAATTCCTCGCAATGGCGTTGTTCTTGGCTTGCTTTGACGGAACAGCGTGAAAAACAGGTTGGGTGCAGCCTTTTAGAGCCGCATTTAGAACCGCTTTTAAAACCGATACCCGACGTTCAGGTACGTCACGATCGGATTCAGCTTCAATTTTGCTTCGGTGTTGACGGTGAGCTGGCCAACTGGCGTCTGCGCCTGCGTCGTCAACTTTGCCGTGGCGTGGAGGGGCACGAAGGAGATGGAGAAACCTGCGAACCAGTGGTCGTTGAAGGCGTATGTAAGGCCTGCATTAAACACGGGCGCCCACGAACTATCCGTCGATACGTCGGTCGGACCATGCAGTACGTTGGTTTCGAAGGAGCTATTCGTGATCTTTGCGTCGGTGAACCACACGCGCGTTACGCCAATGCCCACGTACGGGCGAATCTTCGACTGCGGTTGCATGAAGTAGTACTTCAGGAGCAACGTGGGACTCCACTGCTTGGCCGAACCCAGCGTGCCATATTGCGAGTAGGATTTTTGGCCTTCCAGGTTGAACGTGGGCGGAATGCCGAGAACGAATTCGCCAGCAATATGGTCGGTGACAAAGTAGCCAGCGGTGAAGCCTGCAGTGTCGGCGCTAGAGAGGCTCGCGCCAGTGTTAGGTACTTCAATGCCGACTGGCGATCCGCCTACGCTCGTTTCCTTCAGCGGGCCGCTACTGGAGATAGGTGCAAAGTGGAACCAGCCGGTGGTGAGGTAAAAAGTGTTCGCCGACTGTGCATGTGCTGCGCCAGACACGCACGCAAATGCGGCGACCCCCGTAACAACCCGTTTTATTTTCATTGAGTGCTCCTCCGAAAAAGCACGCTAATTATGAACAGAACATTTGAAACAAACCATGCTTCGCCTCAGAGCGTTTTCCCTAAGAAGAATGCTGGCTCCAATTGCGTTAGCGCGATGCCAGACTCCTGATTTTCCCGGCTGACGCATGGGTTGATGCGTGGGTTGATGCATCCCCCGCACGACTTGAACGAAAAATTTCAAGGTGGCCCAGAATGTGGCTTTGACGGACCGCCGGAATACCCGACCAACGCTCGACCAACGGAAAATCCAGCATGGCACGGCTAGCACGACTCTACGTTCCCGAACAGCCGCAGCATGTCATCTTGCGCGGTCTCGACCAGCAGCCGGCTTTCGTCGAAGCTCCGGACTACGAGCTTTTCATCGAATGCCTGCGCACGGCCTCCCGCGACCACCATCTCGCCATCCACGCTTATGCGCTGATGCCAGGCGCGGTGCATCTGCTTGTCACTCCCCGCGACGAAGCCAGCCTCCCGAAAGCCATGCAGGCGGTCGGCCGGCGCTACGTCGCGCATTTCAATCGCCGTTATGCCCGCCGCGGCACCTTGTGGGAGGGCCGCTACCGGGCAACGGTGATCGAAGGTGAAACTTACTTCCTGCTCGCGAGCCGGGTGGTCGAGATGGCGCCGGTGCATGCCGACCTCGCGGCCCTCCCGCAAGACTACAAATGGTCCAGCTACCGCCATCACATTGGCTTGACGCTCGACAGCCTCATCACCGACCACCCGTTGTACTGGAAGCTCGGTAATACGCCCTTCGAACGACAGCGCGCCTATACGGAGCTGTGCGAGCAGCCGCTCGACGAACGCGAAGCCAACCGGCTGCTTCAGGCGACGCTCAAGGGCTGGGTGCTCGGCAGCGACTCCTACAGGGAGTGGGCAGGGCGTGCCGCTAACCGGCGCGTCTCACCGTTGCCTCGCGGCCGCCCTCGCAAGGTCCGCGAGACTCCTCAGACCCGTTAACGGTGTTTTCGCGCCGGAACTGAAGAATGACTGAACGGCATGACGACAAAAATCGGCATGCCGTTTATTTTTTGCTGAATTTGATATGGAACTAATTAAATGGGGCAAACATGCACCAACTCGATAATAGGTGTCAGATCAACGTGTTTTGATTGCCAACTTTTTGATTCATCGCGTATATTTCGTTTTCCGGCAGCTCAGGACGCATCGCGTCTGTTTGCACGACCGGCTTCGCGTTTGTCGCTCAGGTTCAGGTTCAGGGTCTTGGCCTGCCGGTGGCGCGAGCAAAACACACAAGCAACACAAAACATGTTCAACGGCCGCTCGCGGCCCCCCACAGAACACGGTGACCCATGAACGACCAACTGCCGCCGACTCTCGGTTCCGCTCCCGCCGCGCAGGGCATGTATGACCCCGAAAACGAACACGACTCCTGTGGCGTCGGCTTCGTCGCGCACATCAAGGGCAAGAAGCGCCACGAAATCATCCAGCAGGGTCTGAAGATCCTCGAAAACCTCGACCATCGGGGCGCAGTCGGCGCCGACAAGCTGATGGGCGACGGCGCAGGCATCCTGATCCAGATCCCCGACGGGTTTTATCGTGAGGAAATGGCGAAGCAAGGCGTGACGCTGCCGCCGGAAGGCGAGTACGGCGTCGGCATGATCTTCTTGCCGAAGGAAAACGCGTCGCGTCTCGCGTGCGAGCAGGAACTGGAACGCACGGTGAAGGCCGAAGGCCAGGTCGTGCTCGGCTGGCGCGATGTGCCCGTCGACGCCACCATGCCCATTTCGCCGACCGTGAAGGCCAGCGAGCCGCTGATCCGGCAGATCTTTATTGGCCGGGGCAAAGACATTGTTGTGACGGACGCGCTCGAGCGGAAGCTGTACGTGATCCGCAAGACCGCCAGCCATCGGATCCAGGCGCTCAAGCTCAAGCACGGCAAGGAATACTTTGTGCCGTCGATGTCGGCGCGCACGGTCGTCTATAAGGGCCTGCTGCTGGCCGGCCAGGTTGGCGTGTATTACCGCGACCTGCAGGACGAACGTACGGTATCGGCACTCGCGCTCGTGCACCAGCGCTTCTCCACGAACACGTTCCCCGCGTGGGAACTCGCGCACCCGTACCGCATGATTGCGCACAACGGTGAAATCAACACCGTGAAGGGCAACGTCAACTGGCTGAACGCGCGTACCGGCGCGATTGCCAGCTACGTGCTGGGTGACGACCTGCCGAAACTCTGGCCGCTGATCTATCCGGGCCAGTCGGACACGGCATCGTTCGATAACTGCCTTGAACTCCTGGTCATGGCGGGTTATCCGCTCGTCCACGCAATGATGATGATGATTCCCGAAGCGTGGGAACAGCACACGCTGATGGACGACAACCGCCGCGCGTTCTACGAATATCACGCTGCCATGATGGAACCGTGGGACGGCCCTGCGGCGATCGCGTTCACGGACGGCCGCCAGATTGGCGCCACGCTGGACCGTAACGGCCTGCGTCCGGCGCGTTATGTCATCACCGACGACGACCTCGTGATCCTCGCATCGGAATCGGGCGTCTTGCCGGTGCCGGAATCGAAGATCGTGAAGAAGTGGCGTCTGCAGCCGGGCAAGATGTTCCTGATCGACATGGAGCAAGGCCGGATCATTGACGACAAGGAACTCAAGGACAACCTCGCGAACGGCAAGCCGTACAAGAGCTGGATCGACGCCGTGCGCATCAAGCTCGACGAAATCGAGCCGAAGGCTGAAGAGGTCGACACGCAGCGCCGTGAAGCGGCTGCATTGCTGGATCGTCAGCAGGCGTTCGGCTATACGCAGGAAGACGTCAAGTTCCTGATGGCGCCTATGGCGCAGTTGGGCGAAGAAGCCGTTGGTTCGATGGGGAATGACTCGCCCCTCGCGGTGATGTCGAACAAGAACAAGACGCTGTATCACTACTTCAAGCAGCTTTTTGCGCAAGTCACGAACCCGCCGATCGACCCGATCCGCGAGAACATGGTGATGTCGCTGGTGTCGTTCGTCGGCCCGAAGCCGAACTTGCTCGATACGACCAACATCAACCCGACGATGCGTCTCGAAGTCTCGCAGCCCGTGCTCGACTTCAAGGACATCGCGAAGATTCGCGCCATCGATAAATACACCGGCGGCAAGTTCAGCTCGTATGAACTGAGCATCTGCTATCCGGTGGTCTGGGGCAACGAAGGCGTGGAAGCGCGCCTCGCTTCGCTGTGCGCGGAAGCCGTGGATGCGGTGAAGTCCGGCTACAACATGCTGATCGTCTCCGATCGCAAGATGGATCGCGACAACCTGGCTATTCCGGCGCTGCTCGCGACCTCGGCTATCCACACGCATCTCGTGCAGCACGGTCTGCGCACGAGTACGGGTCTGGTCGTGGAAACGGGCTCGGCGCGCGAGACCCATCACTTCGCGTTGCTTGCAGCGTACGGCGCGGAAGCCGTGCATCCGTACCTCGCGCTGGAAACGCTCGCTCAAATGGCCGAAGGCCTGAAGGGCGATCTTTCCGCCGATAAAGCCATCTACAACTACACGAAGGCCGTGGGCAAGGGTTTGTACAAGGTCATGTCGAAGATGGGCATTTCCACGTACATGTCGTACACCGGCGCGCAGATTTTCGAAGCGGTCGGACTGGCTAGCGATCTCGTGGAGAAGTACTTCAAGGGTACGGCATCGAAGGTCGGTGGCATCGGCATTTTCGAAGTGGCCGAGGAAGCGATTCGTCTGCATCGTGAGGCGTTTGGCGAGAACCCCGTGCTCGCGACCATGCTCGATGCAGGCGGTGAATACGCGTATCGCGTGCGTGGTGAAGAGCACATGTGGACGCCTGACGCCATCGCCAAGCTGCAGCATTCCACGCGCAGCAACTCGTACCAGACGTACAAGGAATACGCGCACCTGATCAACGACCAGACCAAACGTCACATGACGTTCCGTGGTTTGTTCGAGTTCAAAGTCGATCCGGCGAAGGCGATTCCTTTGGACGAAGTGGAACCCGCGAAGGAAATCGTCAAGCGTTTTGCGACCGGCGCCATGTCGCTGGGTTCGATCAGCACCGAAGCGCACGCCACGCTGGCTGTGGCCATGAACCGTATCGGCGGGAAGTCGAATACGGGTGAAGGTGGTGAAGACGCGAACCGGTATCGCAACGAACTGCGCGGCATTCCGATCAAGAACGGCGACACGATGAAGTCCGTGATCGGCGACGAAGTCGTCACCGATATCCCGTTGAAGGACGGCGA
This sequence comes from Caballeronia sp. SBC1, assembly GCF_011493005.1. NCBI lineage: Bacteria > Pseudomonadati > Pseudomonadota > Betaproteobacteria > Burkholderiales > Burkholderiaceae > Caballeronia > Caballeronia sp. SBC1. The sequence continues at coordinate 3,568,255 of NZ_CP049156.1, read as the reverse complement.
TTCGCTGCGCTCGCGGATCAAGCAGGTTGCATCCGGACGCTTCGGCGTGACGGCGGAGTACCTGTCGTCGGCTGATCAGATCCAGATCAAGATGGCGCAGGGCGCGAAGCCGGGCGAAGGCGGACAACTGCCGGGTCATAAGGTCAGCGAATACATCGGCAAGTTGCGGTATTCGGTGCCGGGCGTGGGCCTGATTTCGCCGCCGCCGCACCATGACATTTATTCGATCGAAGATTTGGCGCAGCTTATTCACGATCTGAAGAACGTGAACTCGTCATCCAGCGTCTCGGTGAAGCTGGTGTCGGAAGTGGGCGTGGGCACGGTTGCCGCTGGCGTTGCGAAGGCGAAGGCAGATCACGTCGTGATCGCGGGCCACGATGGCGGCACGGGCGCTTCGCCGTTGTCGTCGTTGAAGCACGCGGGAACGCCGTGGGAACTGGGGCTTGCCGAAACGCAGCAGACGCTGGTGCTCAACCGACTGCGCGGCCGTATCCGCGTGCAGGCCGACGGCCAGATGAAGACCGGCCGCGACGTGGTTATCGGTGCACTGCTCGGCGCCGATGAATTCGGGTTCGCGACCGCGCCGCTCGTCGTGCAGGGTTGCATCATGATGCGCAAGTGTCATCTGAACACGTGCCCGGTCGGCGTTGCGACGCAAGATCCGGTGTTGCGCGCCAAGTTCACGGGACAGCCGGAACACGTGGTGAACTTCTTCTTCTTTATCGCAGAAGAAGTGCGCGAAATCATGGCGCAACTGGGCATTCGCAAGTTCGACGATCTGATCGGCCACGCCGAATTGCTCGATACGAAGAAGGGGGTCGAGCATTGGAAGGCGAAGGGTCTGGACTTCTCGAAGGTGTTCTATCAAGTGCCGAACGACGGCAGCATTGCGACGAAGCACGTTGAGACGCAGGATCACGCGCTTGAGAAGGCGCTGGATCATGTGCTGATCGAGAAGTCGAAGGCGGCTATCGAGAAGGGCGAGCACGTGTCGTTCATTCAACCGGTGCGTAATGTGAACCGCACGGTCGGCGCGATGCTGTCTGGCTTGATCGCACGGAAGTACGGCCACGACGGCCTGCCCGACGACTCGATCCATATCCAGTTGAAGGGAACGGCGGGGCAGAGCTTCGGGGCGTTCCTGGCGAAGGGCATCACGCTTGATCTCGTCGGCGATGGCAACGACTACGTCGGCAAGGGTCTTTCGGGCGGCCGAATCATCATTCGCCCGACTAACGACTTCCGCGGCAAGTCGGAAGAAAACATCATCTGCGGCAACACGGTGTTGTACGGCGCGATTGAAGGCCAGGCGTATTTCCGCGGCGTCGCGGGCGAGCGTTTCGCCGTGCGCAACTCGGGTGCGACGGCGGTCGTGGAAGGCACTGGCGATCACGGTTGCGAATACATGACCGGCGGCACGGTGGTTGTGCTCGGGGAAACCGGGCGCAACTTCGCGGCGGGCATGTCGGGCGGCGTGGCGTTTGTCTTCGATGCAGACGGCACCTTCGGCGGCAAGTGCAACAAGGCGATGGTCGCACTCGATCCTGTCTTGCAGCAGGCAGAACAGGAACGCACGGTGGATCGGGCTTTGTGGCACACGGGCAAGACCGACGAAGCGTTGCTCAAGGACCTGATCGAGCAGCACTTCCAGTCCACCGGTTCGACCCGTGCGAAAGCGTTGCTCGAGAACTGGGATGCATCGCGTCGTCAATTCGTGAAGGTATTCCCGACCGAGTACAAGCGCGCGCTTGGTGAGTTGGGCGCGAAGAAAGCGAAGGATGCGATCGCGGCGTGAGCGTTTGCTGATCTGATTTAGTACGGCCCTTCGGCGTTGAGCGTCGAAGGGTGGATTAACCCCCAATACAGAGAAAGAGAACCACATGGGCAAGGCAACCGGTTTTCTCGAGTTCGAGCGCCAGCATGAGACGTACGAAGCGCCGCTCGCTCGCGTCAAGCATTACAAGGAATTCGTTCACGCGCTGTCGGACGAGAACGCGAAGATCCAGGGCGCGCGCTGCATGGATTGCGGCATTCCGTTCTGCAACAATGGCTGTCCGGTGAACAACATCATTCCGGACTTCAACGATCTGGTGTTCCAGCAGAACTGGAAGACGGCCATTGAAGTGCTGCATTCCACGAATAACTTCCCGGAGTTCACCGGGCGCATTTGTCCGGCGCCGTGTGAAACGGCGTGCACGCTCGGTATCAACGATGATCCGGTAGGCATCAAGTCGATCGAACACGCGATCATCGATAAAGCCTGGGCCGAAGGTTGGGTCGCACCCTTGCCGTCCAAGCACAAGACTGGCAAGAAGGTGGCCGTGGTCGGATCGGGTCCTGCCGGACTGGCCGCTGCGCAGCAACTCGCGCGTGCGGGCCATGACGTGACGGTGTTCGAGAAGAACGATCGTATCGGCGGATTGCTGCGTTATGGCATCCCCGATTTCAAGCTCGAAAAGTGGCTGATCGATCGCCGCATGCGGCAGATGGAAGCCGAAGGCGTGGCGTTCCGGACCAACGTGTTTATCGGCAAGGATCCGTTGCCGGGGCATATCGCGAATTCTTCGCGTGAAACTATTTCGCCCGATGAATTGCGCGAGCAGTTTGACGCTGTTGTGATTGCAGGCGGGGCGGAAACGCCGCGTGATTTGCCGGTGCCTGGACGTGAAATGCAAGGCATCCATTACGCGATGGAATTCCTGCCGCTGCAGAACAAGGTCAATGCGGGTGACTCGGTCGTCGATCAGTTGATTGCGAAGGGCAAGCATGTTGTGGTGATCGGCGGCGGCGATACGGGTTCGGATTGCGTCGGGACATCGAATCGGCATGGTGCGAAAAGCGTGACGCAGTTCGAGTTGCTTTCGCAGCCGCCCGAGACGGAGAACAAGCCGCTGGTTTGGCCGTATTGGCCGATCAAGTTGCGTACGTCGTCGTCGCATGAGGAAGGCTGCGAGCGCGATTGGTCGGTGGCTACCAAGCGCTTCGAAGGCAAGAACGGCAAGGTTGAAAAGCTGATCGCGGTCCGAGTGGAATGGAAGGACGGGAAGATGCAGGAAGTGGCGGGATCGGAGTTCGAAATGAAAGCCGATCTGGTGCTGCTCGCGATGGGCTTTACGCAGCCGGCTTCGCCGGTGCTCGAGGCGTTCGGCGTGGATAAAGACGCGCGGGGGAATGTGAAGGCTTCGACCGAAGGGGAGAAGGCTTACTTTACGTCGGTGCCGAAGGTCTTCACCGCCGGCGATATGCGGCGCGGTCAGTCGCTGGTTGTTTGGGCGATTCGCGAGGGACGGCAGTGCGCGCGGTCGGTCGATGCGTTTTTGATGGGGTCTAGTGAATTGCCGCGATAAGATTTTTCTCGCGGAATGTACGTGAAAAACCGGGCTCGGGGTTTGAGCCCGGTTTTTTTATTAGCTGTAGGGGTACGGAAGCGAAGCTGAAACGCTGAGCACAACGCACAAATGTGCGGCCGACACCGGTTTCCGTTGCCTGCCCCCACTGTTTCCCTTTCTATCCCCCGCTATTACGACTTCTCCGATATCCCCCTCGCACGGATCGGCGCATGCTCATGCCCTCACAATTTCAGGGGCATGGAATGAACAAGATCACACGATTGTCCAGCGGCGCGTTCCTGTTATCCGCTTTCGTTGCACTGTCCGCATCGGCTGAAACCACCGGTCATGGGTGGACGTACGAAGGCGAACACGGTCCAGCCCACTGGGGCGAAATCAGCAAGGATTTTCATACTTGCGAAAGCGGTCGCGCTGAGTCACCGATCGACATCGAGAAGGCAAAGAAAGCGCCCGCCGATATGCCCCGCCTGAAGGTCAAGTACCAGCCCCTTCCCATCGATATCATCAACACTGGGCACGCAATTCAATTCAACGCGACGCCCGGTACCGACAGCATCACCCTCGGCGACCAAGCGTATCAACTCGTTCAGTTCCACTTCCATTCACCGGGCGAAGAGCGTTTCGCCGGCAAGGACAGCGTGATGGACGCGCATCTGGTGCACCGTTCCGAAGACGGCAAGCTCCTGGTGCTGGCTGTTCAATTCCAGATCGGCGACCAACCCAACCCCGTCATCCAGGCGATGCTGGACCGTATCCCGAAAGAGCAAGGCGCCGAGTTCAAGATCAACGCGGTCATGGTCAACCCGTTTGAGCTGCTGCCCAAACAAACGAGCTATTACACGTACAGCGGTTCACTGACGACGCCGCCTTGTTCGGAAGGCGTGACATGGATCGAATTCAAGGAACGAGTGAGCATTACCCAGCAGCAGCTCGATGCCATGCAGCGGTTCTATCACGGCAATCAACGTCCGGTGCAAGCGTTGAATGGACGCGAGATTTGGGAAGTGGAGTGATTTGACTGCGGCAGTAGATCGCCTGCCGAAAGGCGGCGCATGGCCCATAAGCAGGCCGTTTTAACGCAAGTTAAAACGGCCTCGTTTTCATCATCAAGAAAGTTAACCTGTCACCGCACCAAGCGCTTTGCCACGCGTTTCCGGCAGCAGCAACGCCGCGACGATCACCAGCAGATACCCCGCCCCCGCCACCAATCCAATCGCTTTAACCAGCGACATTCCCTGCGACAACACACCGACGAGAATCGGGAAAAACGAGCCAAGTCCGCGCCCGAGGTTGTAGCAAAATCCCTGTCCCGAGCCGCGAATCGCGTTCGGATACAGCTCCGATAAATACGCGCCCACGCCCGCAAAAATCCCCTGTACGACAATGCCGAGCGGAAAGCCGAGCAGCAGCATGGCGTGGTCGGTGATGGGGATCATCGTGTAGATCATCCCTAGCAGAAACGAGCCGATAGCAAACAGAACGAATGACGCGCGCCGCCCGATCTTGTCGCAGAGAATGGCGCCGAACACGTAGCCCAAAAATGAGCCGACGATCAGTACCACGAGATAACCGCTCGTATTGAACACGGACAAATGGCGCTCGGTCTTGAGATAGGTCGGCAGCCACGTGGTGATGGCGTAATAACCACCGAGCATGCCGGTGCACAGCGCGCTGCCCAGCACCGTTGTCTTGAGGTGCGAGCCTTTGAAGATATCGGAGAACGTAGCGGTTTCAGTGCCGGCATCGCGCGCACGGCGTGTGGCCAGATAAATCTCCGGATCGCTCACATTGCGGCGAATGTAGAGGATCCAGAGCGCCGGCAAGATACCGATCCAGAAGCATGCGCGCCACGCGGTATCTTCAGGCAGCAACGCGAAGAAAGCCCAGTACAGAATCGCCGCTGCGCCCCAGCCGAATGACCAGCTGCTTTGCACCGTACCCACGGCCTTCGCCCGATGCTGCGGCGAACGAATGGTCTCGGCCATCATGACGGTGACCACGGACCATTCGCCGCCGAAACCCACGCCTTGCAGCGTGCGCGTGGCCAGCAATTGTCCGAACGAATGCGTGAAGCCGGAAAGAAACGTGAAGAACGCGAACGTGCCAATCGTCCACTGCAATACGCGGACGCGGCCATATCGGTCGGAGAGAATGCCGGCGAGCCAGCCGCCAATAGCCGATGAAATCAGCGAGCTCGTCGCGATCATTCCGGCTTCGCTCTTCGTCATGCCCCACGCGGCGATCAGCGTGGGAATGAGGAACGAGTAGATCATGAAGTCGAAGGCATCGACGGCGTAACCGCCGAAACCTGCGTAAAGCGTGCGGCGCTCGCGCGTCGTCAACTCGGTGAACCACTCGAACGCTCGCAATCCGGTCTCCCGTTCAAAGCCTGCCATGCAGGCGCAGGATCATTCTACGGGGCGTCGTTAAACGAGAAAAGCAGGCCAAAAAAGAACCTGCTTGAGGGAATTCACACGACGTTCAAGCTTATGCTCACCGGGCATCGAACCAGCGCTTCGATGTCAAACCATCTCAAACCAGCAGGCTTTCAGCCCCCGCGCGCTCGATCTCGATCCGGTTCTCATGGAAGCCGGTCACCGACTCGCGATGCGCGACGCTGACGATCGCGGCGTTCGGCAAGGCGTCGATGATCGCGGTATAGATCAGCATCTCGTTCTCGGCGTCGAGCGCGCTGGTGGCTTCATCGAGGAACATGAAATCCGGCTTGTGCAGCAACACGCGGGCAGCCGCCAGCCGCTGCTGCTCACCCGGCGACATCATCTTCGCCCAGTGTCCCGACTCCTCCAGACGCGTGCCGTACGCGCTCAGGTTGCAGGCGCGCAAGGCTTCGCGGCAGGCTTCATCGGAGAAGACTTCCGCCGTCGATGGATAACTCAACGCCGCTTTCAACGTGCCGATCGGCAAGTAGCTTTGCTGCGGAATGAACATCAGCTTGGCGTCGACGGGGGCGTCGATCGTGCCGTCACCGAACGGCCACAGGCCGGCCAGCGCGCGCATCAACGTACTTTTCCCGGATCCGGACGGACCTTGCACCAGCCAGCGCGAACCGGGCTTCACCACCACATCTGCGACCGTCGCGAGCGGCGTGCCGTTCGGCAGCGCGAGCTTCAGCCCGGTCGTGGTCAGCGCCTTCGTGTCCGTGTAATGCAGGTTGATGCCGCCGTGGACCGTCGCCGGGGAAATGGCTTCCTTGATGTGCGTGGAGCGCATCACACGCTTGAATTCGCGCAGCCGGTTCACCGTAGCGCGCCATTCGACCAAGGTCGAGTAACTGTTGATGAACCACGAAAACGAGTCGCTGACCGTGCCGAACGCCGAACTGATCTGCATCAGCACGCCGAACGTGAATGCGCCTGCGAAGTAGCGGGGAGCCGCGACCATGATCGGAAAAATAATCGCGATCTGGCCGTAGAAGGACAGCACGAAGGTCATCCGCCTCGTGTACTTCATGATCTGCCAGTAGTTCTGGCGGATCGTTTCGAAGATGCCCCGGGCGTTGCGGTTTTCCGTATCGATACCGTCATAGAACGCGATTTGCTCGGCGTTCTCGCGAATGCGGATCAGGCCGAAACGGAAGTTGGCTTCCACTTTCTGCGCCTGGTAATTAATCGATACCAGCGGATGGCCGAAACGCTGAATCAAGAGCGAGCCGAGCACGGCGTACAGCGCGGCGGCCCAGACCATGTAGCCCGGAATGGTGATTGGCGTGCCGAACAACGAGAAGCTCAACGCGCCTGCCAGCGTCCACAGGATCGTGATGAAGGTCACAAGCGTGACGAGCGTGGATAACAAGTCCAGCGACAACGACAGCGTGGTCGTGGCAAAAGACTGCAGGTCGTCGCTGATCCGCTGGTCGGGGTTGTCGGCGAGGCGATCGCGTTCTATACGATAGAAGGCTTTATCGCCGAGCCATTGTTCGAGGTATCGGTGCGTGAGCCACTGGCGCCACCGGAAGCCGAGCATCTGGCGCAGGTACCGGCCGTACACGGCGAGCAGGATGTACGCGAACGCGAGGCCTGCGAAGATCAGCAGCAAGCGCGGAAACTCTGCGACCCGCTTGGCCTGCAGCGTGTTGTAGAAGTCCGCGCTCCAGGTGTTCAGGCGGACATTGATATACACGACCGCCATGTTGATTGCGATGATCGCGATCAGCAAAAGCCATGCAATGCCGCGTTCTTCCGATACCCAATAAGGCTTGATAAGACTCCACGCCGACACTTTGTCGGCGTTTTGTTCCGTGTTGCCGGGAGGTGTGGTGGTCATGAGCTTCCTGAAGACGTGCCGGCTCGGCGGCAGGTTGTAACTTGGCGGTATCGATGCGGATGGTCCTGCTCCGTTTCAATGATCGTAAGAGACCATTAAAGACGGCGCGCGCCGGAGCATTGTTTCGGGCGCGGCTTAATTCTTCCTTAATCCTCGCCCGTCTGGGCTACCAGCGCAATGCAACAGCCCGATGCTTTGCCGTACGCGTGTGCTGCAGACCAACCAGGACGAACCGGCGTTCGCGGCATTGTGCCAGAGTGCGCGCACCGCGAACGAAAGGGAAGGTGGTCCGGTTTTGTCCGCGCCGGCCCCCGGTTTTTCCCGGTTTGCGGGTCGTTTCGCTTTTATGTTTTAATGATCGCTGACGAAACAGGGGTGCTTCGGCACGCGTCTGCCTCCATGAAGGAACGGAGAAACGCGCGGCGAGGCTGAGAGAGTCCCTTTGCACCCGATCCGGGTAATACCGGCGAGGGAAGTTTCCGGAAACCGCAGCGTTTCCAGTTTCTTCCAGTATTGGCTGGCACAGGAGCCGCAGGCAATGCGCTCCCGGGCCGCTTTCTCGCCGTGGTTTCGTCCCTGAAATATGTTTTGTGCGCCGCGCGTGCAACCAGGGTTCGAAACGGGCATTCCTCCCGATCTCGATTTCCGTGCTGTGCTCCGTGCGTTCTGCAGCGTCTGCTGAGGAGGCATTGTCATCGTGAACACCGTTGTGCATTCTCATTCCCGTGCGTCCGGGCGAGACGACTTTGCCGTCGTGGGTGGGGGCTTGTGCGGGCGGCTGGTCGCCTGGCTGCTGGCGGGGGCGGGGCACCGTGTGGCGCTGTACGACAGCGGCGACGCCGCCGGCACGCAATCGGCGGCATGGGTCGCGGCGGCAATGCTCGCGCCGCTAGCCGAGGCCGCCAGCGCCGAATTGCTGATCACCGAACTTGGGGCGGCGTCGCTTGAGCGCTGGCCGGGTTTTATCGCCGATATGCCGGAACCGGTGTTTTTCCAGCGCAATGGCACGCTGGTCGTCTGGCATGCCGGCGACCGCGCCGAGGCGCCGCTGTTCGAGCGCCGTTTGCGCGCAAATGCGCCTCCGGAGCTTTTCCGGAATGGCTTCGTCAAACTCGCCGGCGCGCAAGTCGCGGCGGCGGAACCGTCGCTGAGCACGCGTTTTCCGCAAGGCTGGCTGCTGCCGAACGAAGGCCAGCTCGACAACCGGCAAGTGCTGACAGCGCTGGCAGCGGGGCTGGCCGAACGTAACGTTGATCTGCACTGGAATACGACGATCGATACCGATACCCCGCCGGACGCGCGTTTCGTGATCGATTGCCGGGGGCTTGGCGGCAAACCGGCATGGCCGGCGTTAAGAGGCATTCGCGGCGAAGTGGCGCGGGTGCATGCGCCGGGTATCGGCCTGACGCGGCCGGTGCGCTTGCTGCACCCGCGTTATCCGCTTTATATCGCGCCGAAACAGGACGATCTTTATGTGATCGGGGCAACCGAAGTGGAAGGCGAAGATATGTCGCCGATGACCGTGCGCTCGGCGCTCGAACTCCTGAGCGCGGCGTTCGCCGTGCATCCGGGTTTCGGTGAGGCGCGCATTATCGAACTCAATTCGCAATGCCGTCCGACCTTGCCCGACCATCGTCCGGCGATTGTCTGGGACGGCGGACGAACTTTGCGGGTGAACGGGCTGTATCGGCACGGTTACATGATCGCGCCCGAAGTCGCCGACACCGCCCGCGCGCTCGCCGAAGCGCTGCTGGGCGGCGCGATCTCCGACCCGGATTCCTTCGACGACTGGCGCCGCCAAGCCCGCTGGTCCGCCTTGCTCCGCTGCGAACACGCGGCGCCCGTGCTTTGACCTTCATCATGAACATTCATATCAATCAGCAGCCGTTCTCCATGCCCGACGCGGCCACCGTCACTGACGCCCTCGCGGCCTTCGGCGCAAAACCGCCGTTCGCCGTGGCGCTGAACGGGCAATTCGTCGCGCGTGGCGAACACGCATCGAAGGCGCTTGCCTCCGGCGACAAACTCGACATCGTCTCGCCGGTCGCCGGCGGCTGAGCTCCACTACAGGAATCGAACCATGACTTCCAGCATCACCACAGCCGATACCCTCACGCTCTACGGCACGTCGTTCCCGAGCCGGGTGCTGCTGGGGACGTCGCGCTATCCGTCGCTGCAATCGCTGTCCGATTCCATCGATGCCGCCCGTCCCGGCATGGTCACCGTCGCGTTGCGGCGGCAGTCGAACACGGGCGAAGCCGGTTTCTTCGATGTCCTCAAGCGTCACGGTGTCGCGTTGCTGCCCAATACGGCCGGCTGCCAGACCGTGGACGAAGTGCTGACCACGGCGCGCATGGCCCGCGAACTCTTCGATACCCCGTGGCTGAAGCTCGAACTGATCGGCGATGACTACACGCTGCAGCCCGATCCAATCGGCCTCGTTGAAGCCGCTGAAATACTGATCCGTGAAGGTTTCAAGGTGCTGCCGTACTGCACGGAGGATCTGGTGATCGGCCGGCGTCTGCTCGATGTCGGCTGCGAGGCGTTGATGCCATGGGGCGCGCCTATTGGAACGGGAAAAGGTGTGACGAATCCTTACGGATTGCGCACGCTGCGTGAGCGGCTGCCGGATGTGCCGCTTATCGTCGATGCCGGTCTTGGCGTGCCGTCGCATGCGTGCCAGGTGATGGAGTGGGGTTTCGACGGCGTGTTGCTGAACACGGCCGTCTCACAGGCGACGTTTCCGCCGCAGATGGCGCGCGCGTTTGCGCTGGGCGTCGAGGCGGGGCGGATGGCCTATCTCGCCGGGCCAATGGCCGAGCGTGATAGCGCACAAGCGAGCACGCCGGTGGTCGGCATGCCGTTCTGGCATCAAGACGGGAGTGCTGCATGAGCATGTTGTCGCAGGATAAGGAAGTGTTTTGGCCGCCCGCCGATGAACTGCTGGAAGCCGCCGAGCGAATCCGGCGGCGGCTGGGCGAGTGGCCCGCAGCATCGAAGACATGGCGGATCTGCCTGAGCGAGCCGGATCATCCGCGCGCGGGCGATTTGATCGTGGACGGCGGCGTTGAACCGCTGCCGGAGGGAGTTGGGCGTCTGGAATTGAAAGCGGGCCGGGCGACGCTGCATTTGGATAACGTCGAATACGCGCTGGAGGGAGAATGGTCAGACGATTGGCCGGCCGCGCTGGCCGCGTTCCTTGATTGCGGCTTCGAGCCACACGATTCGCTCGTGCTGGCGCTTGCATGGCGTTCGGCCAATCTGGACGAACTCGACGCGTGGCCCGTCGATTTTTCCACGTTTCCGAAGGTCGCCAATTTGCCGGCGGCCCCATCAAAACCATTCCCCCCTTGCCCGGACAAGCTGGGTTTGTACCCCGTCCTGCCAAGCGCAGATTGGGTCGAACGGGTGCTTGACCAAGGCGTTCAAACGGCGCAATTACGCCGCAAAACCACCGATTCCGGCGATTTGAAGCAGGAAATAGAACGGTCGGTGGCCGCGGGCAAGAAGCACCAGACACAGCTTTTTATCAACGATCATTGGCAGGAAGCCATCAAAGCCGGCGCGTACGGCGTGCATCTCGGGCAAGAGGACGTGGAGACTGCTGACCTGAACACCATCGCCGAAGCGGGCTTGCGCCTCGGCCTGTCGACGCATGGCTACTATGAAATGCTGAAGGCGCTGCATTTCAAACCGAGCTACCTCGCGCTCGGCGCGGTGTTTCCGACCACGACCAAAGTCATGCCGACAGCGCCGCAAGGTGTGTCGCGTTTGGCACGTTATGTGCGCTTGCTCGACGGCATCGTGCCGCTCGTTGCGATTGGCGGAATCAACGGCTCGGTTTTGCGACAAATTATTTCAACCGGTGTCGGAAGCGCAGCAGTCGTGCGGGCAGTGACAGAGGCACCGGATCTGGCTGCGGCCATTTCTGCGCTGCAACACGAATTCGGGCGATAATGCCCCGGATTCGGAAAAAAGTTCAGCCCGTTAAACCAGTCGAAAGGGACCGCCACGACACCTGTCATGCAGAGGCCCTATAATTCGGCCTCTTGCGTAAAAGGATTGTCAGCCTTCGTGTCAGCTTCTCCCGAGACCTTGCTAGAGCTTCGCGACGTCGATTTCGGCTACGGCGACCGGCTCGTATTATCGAACCTGAACATGCGCTTCAAGCGCGGTCAGGTCGTGGCTGTCATGGGCGGTTCCGGCTGTGGCAAAACGACCGTGCTGCGCCTGATCGGCGGGTTGGTGAAGGCGAAACGCGGCCAGGTGTTGTTCGGCGGCAAGGACGTCGGCACCCAGACTCGCGAAGGCCTTTACGAGCTTCGCCGCAAAATGGGCATGCTGTTCCAGTTCGGCGCGCTGTTCACCGACCAGTCCGTATTCGATAACGTCGCATTCCCGCTGCGGGAACACACCGACCTCCCCGAAGAACTCCTGCGCGACCTCGTGCTGATGAAGCTCAACGCGGTCGGTTTGCGCGGCGCGCGCGATCTCGCGCCCTCGGAAATATCGGGTGGCATGGCCCGCCGCGTGGCGCTTGCCCGCGCCATCGCGCTCGATCCCGAACTGATGATGTACGACGAACCGTTCGCCGGTCTCGACCCCATTTCGCTCGGCATTACGGCGAACCTGATCCGTACGCTGAACAGCGCGCTCGGGGCCACATCCATTCTGGTGACGCACGACGTGCCGGAATCGTTCGCCATTGCCGATTACGTGTATTTCATCGCGAACGGCGGGATTCTGGCCGAAGGCACGCCGGCGCAATTGCGGGCGTCCCAGGAACCGTCGGTACGGCAGTTCATCGACGGTGCGCCGGACGGACCGTTCAAATTTCACTATCCAAGCACGACGCCGCTGGCGGCGGACTTTGGACTCGGAGCAAAGGCATGATCAGCGCCATCGGACGTACGGTGCTCGGCAGCTTCGGCACGATTGGTTACGCGACGCGCATGTTCTTGCGCCTGGTCGTCGAATTCTTTCCGTTGATGCGCCGGCCGCGCCTTGTCACGAAACAGATCCTGTTTGTCGGTAACTATTCGCTGCTGATCATCGCGGTTTCGGGCTTGTTCGTGGGTTTTGTGCTTGGTTTGCAGGGTTATCTCACCCTTAATCGATACGGCTCCGAGCAAGCGCTCGGCCTCCTGGTTGCGCTGTCGCTGGTGCGCGAACTCGGGCCGGTGGTCACCGCGCTGCTGTTCGCGGGCCGCGCGGGAACGTCGCTGACGGCCGAAATCGGCCTGATGAAAGCCGGCGAGCAGCTCACGGCCATGGAAATGATGGCCGTCGATCCGCTCAAGGTGGTGATAGCGCCGCGATTCTGGGCGGGCATCATCGCCATGCCGATTCTGGCCGCCATCTTCAGCGCGGTCGGCATTTTCGGCGGTTATGTGGTCGGCGTGCTGATGATCGGCGTGGATTCGGGCGCGTTCTGGTCCCAGATGCAAGGCGGTATCGACGTATGGAGCGACGTAGGCAACGGCGTGATCAAGAGCATCGTGTTTGGCTTTGCCGTCACGTTCATTGCGTTGTTCCAGGGTTATGAAGCCCAGCCGACGCCGGAAGGCGTTTCGCGCGCGACCACGAAGACAGTGGTGTACGGCTCGCTGGCCGTGCTCGGGCTGGACTTCTTGCTGACCGCGCTGATGTTCAACTGATTACTCCGGGCGGGACCGCGACGCTTTTGCGCCGCGATTCGGTTCACCGGTTCGTGGACGTTGTGAAGGACACAGTCCCTCACACAAAAAACTGCGACAAGATTCTTTGGGAAGACGATGAAAAAGACTGCTGCTCTCGACTTTTGGGTCGGCCTCTTCGTGGTGCTGGGCTTCGTGGCGCTGTTATTCCTTGCGTTGAAGGCGGGCAACATGAGCTCGCTGTCGTTTCAGCCGACCTACGCGGTCAAGCTGAAATTCGACAATATCGGTGGCCTGAAGCCGCGTGCGCCGGTGAAGAGCGCGGGCGTGACGGTCGGCCGCGTCGATTCCATCGGTTTTGACCAGAACACGTACCAGGCGTTGGTCACTATCGATCTAGACAAGCAATACCAATTTCCGAAGGATTCGTCCGCGAAGATCCTGACGTCGGGCTTGCTCGGCGAGCAGTACATCGGCCTGGAGCCGGGCGGCGACGACCAGATGCTCAAGGCGGGCGACACCATTTCGATGACGCAATCGGCGGTTGTTCTTGAGAATCTGATCGGGCAATTCTTGTACAACAAGGCGGCGGATTCGGGCGCCTCCAAGAGCCCGGCCAGCTCTGCCGCGCCTGCTGCAACGCCTGCCGCGCCCGCATTCCCGGGCGCCGCGAGCGCGATGGGCGCGAGTGCGGCTGCTAAATGAGCCTGGCGAATCCAGGTAGTCGAAGGTTGGCCGATCTCGCGGTACGGGCCTGCCTTCGGGTCAGCATCAATAAGGAGAAAAAGAAATGCAGGCAATGCGCGTAAATAGCGCGGCCGTGATGGTCGCGGTGGCGGTGCTTGCCGGGTGTGCAACCGTCACCACGCCGACCAAGGGCGATCCGTTCGAGAGTTACAACCGGACGATGTTCACGATCAACGACAAGATCGACCAGGTCGCGCTCAAGCCGATTGCGAAGGGCTACGTGTACGTTACGCCGCAGCCGGTGCGCGACAGTGTCACGAACTTCTTTGGCAATATCGGCGATATTTATACGGCGGCGAACAATCTGGTGCAGTTGAAGATTGCAGACGGCGTGTCGGACATCATGCGCGTGGTGATGAACTCGATCTTCGGCGTGGCCGGGTTGTTCGACGTGGCGAGTGTTGCCGGACTGCCGAAGCACACCCAGGACTTCGGCTTGACGCTCGGCCACTACGGCGTGCCGGCGGGACCGTACGTTGTGCTGCCGTTGCTGGGACCCAGTACGGTGCGTGATACGGCGGGTACGGTTGTCGATTATTTTGGCAGCGTGACAAGCTACGTGGATCCGGCGTGGTTCCGCACCACGCTGTTCGGTGTGCAACTGGTCAACACGCGGGCCAACTTGCTGGGAGCTGGCGATGTGCTCTCGGGTGCTGCGCTCGACAAGTATTCGTTCGTGCGTAACGCGTATTTGCAGCGTCGTCAGTATCTTATTGGCGGCGACAACGGTGCGAGCGACAGCAATGCATCCCTGCCAAAGTACGAAGATGTAGACAGCGGCGCGGCAGCAGGCGCGGCGCCTGCTTCAGCAACCACGGCGACGTCACCTGCGGCGGCATCGGCAACGGCAGCGGCGTCCGGCGCGGCCGCCGCAAGCGAGCCCGGCGCGACTTCGGTGCGGCCGGACCAGATGGTGCCCCCGCGGATTCCGTCATTCCCGTCATTCCCGTCGTTCAAGCTACGCTAAAGCGTGCAAATTGACGGCCCGGTAACATAACGAAAGCATTTCTATGGCTGAATAGAACGTGGAAGATGAACTCATGGTGAACACCGCGCTCAAACTCAAGCCACTTTTTTTGCAGAGTCCGTAATGAAAAAACTATTTCTACTTCCCCTGTTTGCTGTCCTGATGGCGTTTTGTAGCGGTGCGTTCGCGCAGGCTAACGACATGTCCACCCCGGACGGACTGGTCAAGACGGTCACGTCGCAAGTGCTCGACCAGATCAAGGCTGACAAGCAGATCCAGTCGGGCAACATCACGCGCATCACGCAACTGGTGAACGAGAAGATCCTGCCGTACACGGACTTCACGCGCACCACGCGTCTTGTCATGGGGCGCAACTGGAACACGGCTACTCCGCAGCAGCAGAAAGACATCGTCGAGCAATTCAAGATGCTGCTGATCCGTACGTATTCGGGTGCTCTGGCGCAGGTTCGCGATCAACAGGTCCAGTACAAGCCGTTCCGCGCAGATCCTAGCGACACAGACGTGGTGGTGCGCTCGGTGGTGCTGAACAACGGTTCACCGATCGAGCTCGACTACCGTCTGTACAAGACGCCGCAGGGCTGGAAGGTCTATGACATCAACGTGCTTGGCGCGTGGCTGATCCAGGCTTACCAGCAGCAGTTCAACGAGCAAATCCAGCAACACGGCGTGGACGGGCTGGTACAGTTCCTCACGCAGCGTAATCAGCAACTGGCGAGCGGCAAAGCATCGTGAGTCGCTTCGAAACCGCCGCGACGCTCACGCACGAGAGCGCAAGAAGCGCGCTCGACGCGGGTTTGTCGCGGATCGCCGCCGGCGCAACCGAAGTGGATTGCGCGTCGCTCAAGCAGTTCGATTCGTCGGCGCTCGCCGTGTTGCTCGCGTGGCAACGCGCGGCAGTGGCGCGTGGCGCGGCGCTCACCGTCGTCAACCTTCCCTCCGGGCTTGCCAGTCTTGCGCAAGCCTATGGCGTAGATACGCTCCTCACCTTCCGACATTGATCCTGTCCTGCTGAAGTACCGGCGCGTTTCGATATCCATCAAACGCGCCTAGCAGGGTTTGCAGGGTTGATACGGACTTGCTAGCGGCGAACCCCTGCCGCGTTTGGCCTATAATCAACCGTTTTTTCGGCCTGCCATCTGCCTTTCATTTCGTAAAGGCTGGTTCCGGTTCCGATCCGCACACATCGAGGCGCAGCCCCCGCCGGCGCGCGCACTGTCATGTCAGCCATAGAAATACGCAACGTCAAGAAGCGCTACAAAGAGCTGCAAGCGCTCAAAGGCGTGAACCTCGTCGTCGAAGAAGGCGAGTTTTTCGGCCTGCTCGGCCCCAACGGCGCCGGTAAAACGACCCTCATCAGCATCCTCGCGGGGCTCGCGCGCGCCGATAGCGGAGCCATCTCCGTGCTCGGCCACGACGTGGTCACCGACTTCCGCCAGGCGCGCCGCTCGCTGGGCGTGGTGCCGCAGGAGCTCGTTTTCGATCCGTTTTTCACCGTCCGCGAGTCGCTTCGCATCCAGTCGGGCTATTTCGGCCTGCGCAAGAATGACGACTGGATCGACGAAATCATGGCCAATCTCGATCTCACCGAGAAAGCCGACGTCAACACGCGCGCGCTGTCAGGCGGCATGAAACGTCGAGTGCTGGTGGCCCAGGCGTTGGTCCACAAGCCGCCGGTGATCGTGCTCGACGAGCCGACCGCGGGCGTCGATGTCGAATTGCGCCAGACGCTCTGGAAGTTCATCTCCCGGCTGAATCGCGAAGGTCACACCATCGTGCTGACCACGCACTATCTTGAAGAGGCCGAGGCGCTGTGCGACCGGCTCGCCATGTTGCGTCGTGGTGAAGTCGTTGCGCTTGAACGAACCAGCACGCTGTTGCAGCGCTTCGCGGGAATGCAGCTTTCGTTGCGTTTCACGCAGGGTGTATTGCCCGCCGAGTTGCGCGCGCTGGAAGTCGATCCGCGTGCAACTTCCGGAACCAATCATTTGTTGCGGCTGGCAAGCTACGACGAAGTTGAGCCGATTCTGGCGAAATGCCGCGCGGCGGGCTGCACGTTCGATGAAATCGATGTACGCAAAGCAGATCTGGAGGACGTGTTCGTGCAGGTGATGAACGAGCCGGAAGTGATCGAGGGTCTTTCATGAGCGGCTTTCGTACCCTGTTCTACAAAGAAATCCTGCGCTTCTACAAGGTGGCGTTTCAAACGGTGCTCGCCCCGGTCATCACGGCGCTTTTGTACCTGATGATCTTTGGCCACGCGCTCACGAATCACGTCGAGGTTTATCCGGGCGTGGCGTACACCAGCTTTCTCGTGCCGGGCCTCGTGATGATGAGTGTGTTGCAGAACGCGTTCGCAAACAGTTCGTCGTCGCTGATCCAGTCGAAGATCACGGGCAACCTCGTGTTCGTCCTGCTGCCGCCGTTGTCGCACTGGGAAATGTATTTTGCGTATGTGCTCGCATCTGTCGTGCGCGGGATTGCGGTCGGTTTTGGCGTGTTTATCGTCACGGTGTGGTTCATTCCCATGAGTTTCGCCGCGCCGTTCTACATTCTCGGTTTCGCGATCCTCGGTTCTGCAATTCTAGGAACGCTCGGATTGATCGCCGGCGTCTGGGCGGATAAATTCGACCAGCTTGCGGCATTCCAAAACTTTTTGATCATGCCGCTGACTTTCCTGTCGGGCGTGTTTTACTCCACTCATACGCTGCCGCCGATCTGGCGCGAAGTGTCGCGGCTGAATCCGTTCTTCTACATGATCGACGGTTTCCGATACGGCTTCTTCGGCATGTCCGACATCAATCCGCTCGTGAGCCTTGGCATTGTCGGCGGGTTTTTCATCGTGCTGGCGGGGATCGCGATCCGCTTGCTGGCAAGTGGTTACAAACTGCGTCACTAACTGGCATCACTAATCAGTTCGCTTAATTTTCAGGAGACTTCCATGTTGCCGACTCCGGAACAAGTGAAGGAATACATTGCTGGCGGCCTCGCTTGCCAGCATGTCGAAGTAGAAGGCGACGGCCAGCATTTCTTCGCGACCATCGTGAGCGACGCATTCGAAGGCAAGCGGCCCATCGCTCGCCATCAACTCGTCTACGCGGCGCTCGGCGACCGCATGCGCGCGGAAATCCACGCGCTGAGCATGAAAACGCTGACCCCGGCCGAGTGGAAACCCGTCTGAGCGTTCTTCACATTTATTGTCAAAAGCATCACCCGTAACCGACTGGCTGAAAATTTAGTGCGATTCACTCAAGACAACCGCGACGCCGATAACGGCGCCGCAGCAGGAAGCTCCGTAGAAGGAACGCCAAGCATGGACAAACTCGTGATTGTGGGGGGCGCGAAGCTCTCGGGCGAAATCGTCGTATCGGGTGCGAAGAATGCGGCGCTGCCCATTCTTTGCGCCAGTCTGCTCACGGCGGACGACGTGCACCTGGAAAACGTGCCCAACCTGCAAGACGTGCGCACGATGCTCAAATTGCTCAACCAGATGGGCCTGCGTTCGGAATCCGCGAACGGAAAGGTCTGGCTGAACGCATCGAAGGTTGACAACCTCGTCGCGCCGTATGAAATGGTCAAGACCATGCGCGCGTCAATTCTTGTGCTCGGACCGCTGCTCGCGCGTTTTGGCGAAGCCAAGGTGTCGTTGCCGGGCGGCTGCGCGATCGGCGCGCGTCCTGTCGACCAGCACATCAAGGGCCTGCAGGCGATGGGCGCCGAGATAACGATCGAGCATGGCTTCATTGAAGCTCGGGCGAAGCGGCTGAAGGGCGCGCGCATTGTCACCGACATGATCACCGTCACCGGCACGGAAAACCTGCTGATGGCGGCGGTGCTGGCGGAAGGCGAAACGGTCATTGAGAACGCAGCGCGCGAGCCGGAAGTCAGCGATCTCGCGAATCTGCTCGTCGCGATGGGCGCGAAGATCGATGGAATCGGGTCGGACCGGCTGCTCATCCAGGGCGTCGACAAGTTGCACGGCGCGCGTCATTCGGTCGTGCCGGATCGGATTGAAGCAGGCACGTTCCTGTGCGCGGTCGCGGCTACCGGCGGCGACGTGACGTTGCGCAACGTGAATCCTTCGTTGCTCGAAGCAGTGATTGAAAAACTGCACGAAGCGGGTGTATCTATTGAAGAAGGCGAGAACTGGCTTCGCGTACGGATGGACAAACGTCCGACTGCAGTCAGCTTCCGTACATCGGAATATCCGGCGTTCCCCACCGACATGCAGGCCCAGTTCATGGCGCTCAACACGCTCGCGGCCGGCACGTCGCAAGCGGTGGAAACCATCTTCGAAAACCGTTTCATGCATGTGCAGGAACTGAACCGGCTGGGCGCCAGCATTACCGTCGACGGTAATACGGCGCTGGTGAGCGGCGTGCAGAAACTGTCGGGCGCGAAGGTGATGGCGACTGATCTGCGGGCATCGGCGAGTCTGGTGATCGCGGCCATGTGCGCGGAAGGCGAAACGCTGATCGATCGTATCTATCACCTTGACCGCGGCTACGACCGTATGGAAAGCAAGCTCACGGCGGTTGGCGCGAACGTGCGGCGCATCAAGGGTAGCGGGGGCGAGCAATGAGTTCGCTGCAAACTTCCAGGTCGTTGAGTTCGGTACCGGCGAGCGCGATGCTGACGCTGGCGTTATCGAAGGGACGCATCTTCGACGAAACCCTGCCGCTGCTCGCCGCAGCCGGGGTGGAAGTGACCGAAGATCCCGAAACGTCGCGCAAGCTGATCCTGCCGACCACGAACCCGAATTTGCGCGTGATCATCGTGCGTGCAACCGATGTCCCGACCTACGTCGAATACGGCGCAGCCGACTTCGGCGTGGCGGGCAAGGACGTGTTGATCGAGCATGGCGGCGGCGGTTTGTATCAACCCATCGATCTGAATATTGCGCGCTGCCGGATGTCGGTGGCGGTGAAAAATGGCTTCGATTACGAAAACGCCGTGCGCCAGGGCGCACGCCTGCGCGTCGCGACAAAATATGTTGAAGTGGCACGTGAGCATTTCGCAGCGAAGGGCGTTCACGTCGATCTGATCAAGCTGTATGGATCGATGGAACTGGCGCCGCTGGTCGGTCTGGCCGACGCCATTGTCGACCTGGTCAGCTCAGGTAATACATTGCGTGCGAATGATTTGGTCGAAGTCGAAGAAATCATGGAAATATCGTCGCGTCTGGTCGTCAACCAGGCTGCGCTAAAGTTGAAGCGCGCTGCGTTGAAGCCGTATCTCGATGCGTTCGAACGCGCGTCGGTGGGCGCGTAAAAGTAGGTAGGGCAGAGCAGGGCAAACAAACGGATACCAGCATGTCTATCAAGATTCGCAAACTCGATTCCAGCGCCAACGGTTTTCACACGGCGCTGCACGCGGTGCTCGCGTTCGAGGCGAGCGAGGACGAAGCCATCGAGCGCTCGGTCGCGCAAATTCTCGCCGATATCAAAACGCGTGGCGACGACGCCGTCCTGGACTACACGAACAAGTTCGACCGGCTGAAGGCCGAAAGCGTCGCATCGCTGGAATTACCGCAGGCCGAACTGGAAGCGGCGCTTGAAGGGCTTGAGCCGAAACGCCGCGCCGCGCTGGAAGCGGCCGCGGCGCGCGTGCGCGGTTATCACGAGAAACAGCGGATTGAGTGCGGCAGCCATAGCTGGCAGTACACGGAAGCGGACGGCACGGTGCTCGGCCAGAAGGTCACTCCGCTGGATCGCGCGGGTATCTACGTGCCGGGCGGTAAGGCAGCGTATCCGTCGTCCGTGCTGATGAACGCGATTCCCGCGCGCGTGGCGGGCGTGAAGGAAATCGTGATGGTCGTGCCCACGCCGGACGGCGTGAAAAATCCGCTGGTGCTCGCGGCGGCATTGCTGGGCGGCGTGGATCGCGTGTTCACCATCGGCGGCGCGCAGGCGATCGGCGCGCTGGCTTACGGCACGCAATCCATTCCTGCCGTCGATAAAATCTGCGGTCCGGGCAACGCATACGTGGCATCGGCGAAACGGCGCGTGTTCGGCACCGTGGGCATCGACATGATCGCGGGACCGTCGGAAATCCTGATTATCTGCGATGCCACCACGGACCCGCGCTGGGTCGCGATGGACCTGTTCTCGCAAGCCGAGCACGACGAACTCGCGCAATCCATCCTGCTGTGCCCGGACGCGGCGTTCATCCAGCGCGTGGAAGACGCGATCAACGAATTGCTGCCCACGTTGCCCCGTCGCGATGTGATCCAGCGTTCGCTCGAAGACCGCGGCGCGCTGATCAAGGTCGCCGATATGAACGAAGCCTGCGCGATCGCTAACGACATCGCGCCGGAACACCTCGAAATCTCGGCGCTCGATCCGCATCACTGGGCGGCGCAGATCCGTCACGCGGGCGCTATCTTCCTTGGCCGCTACACGAGCGAAAGTCTGGGCGATTACTGCGCGGGACCGAACCACGTGCTGCCGACATCACGTACCGCGCGGTTTTCATCGCCGCTGGGCGTGTACGACTTCTTTAAGCGCTCGAGCGTAATTGAAGTCAGCGCGGAAGGCGCACAGACGCTCGGCGAGATTGCAGCCGAACTGGCGTATGGCGAAGGCCTGCAGGCGCATGCGCGCAGCGCTGAATATCGGATGAAAAATACGTCGCAGTAAGTCAGCACCCGCAGAACAACGACGCAAACCGAGTAAACATAGAGGCGGCCTTAGATCCGCCCAACGTCCGGCGCTTGGCGTCCGGCAATACCATGACACGACCACAAGACATTCTCCGCCCCGACGTCCTTGCAATGACGTGTTATCCCGTGCCGAACTCAACCGGCCTCGTAAAGCTCGATGCGATGGAAAATCCGTATCGGTTGCCGGAGAAGCTGGCTGCTGAATTGGGCGAACGGCTGGCAGACGTCGCGTTGAACCGATACCCCGAGCCCCGCCCGACCGCGTTGCTCGAGAAGATCAAGCGCGTCATGCAAGTGCCTGCTGCATGCGAAGTGCTGCTCGGCAACGGTTCGGATGAACTGATCAGCATGATGTCTATGGCATGCGCGAAACCCGGCGCCGCTGTCGTTGCGCCGGTTCCCGGCTTCGTGATGTACGAGATGTCGGCGAAATTCGCGGGGCTTGAGTTTATCGGCGTGCCGTTGCACGACGATTTCACGCTTGATCTCGACGCGCTGATCGCCGCGATCGAAACGCACAACCCGGCGCTGGTGTATCTCGCGTATCCGAACAATCCGACCGGCACGCTTTACGACGACGCCGATATTGAATGCGTGATCGCGGCGGCATCGAATAGTCTGGTGGTGATCGACGAAGCGTATCAACCGTTCGCCCAGCAAAGCTGGCTGCCGCGCGCCGCTGATTTCGACAACGTAGTCGTGATGCGGACAATGTCGAAGCTCGGTCTCGCGGGTATCCGCCTGGGTTATCTGGCGGGCAAGGCGTCATGGACCACCGAATTCGATAAAGTGCGCCCGCCGTACAACGTCAATGTGCTGACGCAAGCGGCCGCGGATTTCATGCTCGATCACCTCGACGTGCTCGATGCCCAGGCCGCCGAACTTCGTGCTGAGCGCACCCGTCTGGAAGACGCGATCAAGGCGCTTCCCGGCGCAACCGTTTTCCCGAGCGCAGGCAACTTCCTGCTCGTTCGTGTTCCCGATGCCGCTGCCGTCTTCGAAACCCTGCTGACATCGCGGGTTTTGATCAAAAACGTGAGTAAAATGCATCCGTTATTGGCGAATTGCGTCCGTTTGACGGTCGGATCGGCAGAAGAGAATGCGCAAATGATCGCCGCTCTGAAACTCGCGCTGCACTGAAATCTCTTAAAGTCTCAAAGGAAATACCATGCGCATTGCGGAAGTCGTTCGCAACACCAGCGAAACGCAGATCCGTGTGAAGCTCGACCTGGATGGCACCGGCAAGCAAAAGCTCGCCACTGGTGTGCCGTTTCTCGACCACATGCTCGACCAGATCGCGCGTCACGGCCTCTTCGACCTTGAAGTCGAAGCGCATGGCGACCTTCATATCGATGACCATCACACGGTGGAAGACACGGGTATCACGTTGGGGCAGGCGGTGGCAAAGGCGATCGGCGACCGCAAGGGTATTCGCCGTTACGGCCATTCCTACGTGCCGCTCGACGAAGCGCTGTCACGCGTCGTGATCGATTTTTCGGGCCGTCCGGGACTGGAGTTTCACGTCCCGTTCACGCGTGCTCGCATTGGTACGTTCGACGTCGATCTCACCATCGAATTCTTCCGCGGCTTCGTGAATCATGCGGGCGTGACGCTGCACATTGACAATTTGCGCGGCATCAATGCGCATCATCAGGTGGAAACCGTCTTCAAGGCATTCGGCCGCGCGTTGCGCATGGCTGTTGAGCTGGACGAGCGCGCGGCAGGGCAGATTCCATCGACCAAGGGCAGCCTTTAAGCGCCTTCTAAATTACGCGGAAAAACTGGCATTAGCAGGACGTGCTTTGAAGCGCGTCCGGGCCGTCCGCGTCGATACGAGCCATGTCGGCCTTCGATGAATTTACTCAAATCTTTTATTTCGTTGCTCGCACTGATCAATCCGGTTGGTGCGATCCCGTTTTTCCTGAGCCTGACGACCGATATGTCGAGCTCGGAGAAAGCCGGCACGATCCGGATCGCGTCCATTTCGGTCTTCTGCGTGATTGCCGTGACGGCGCTGCTCGGGCAGCAGATCATCGCGTTCTTCGGAATTTCCGTTGGCTCTCTTCAAGTGGGCGGCGGCATCATCATGTTGTTGATGGCGATCAACATGTTGAACGCGCAGGTCGGCAACACGCGCTCCACGCCGGAAGAGCGTCACGAAGCCGAGATGAAAAACAGCATTGCAGTCGTGCCGCTCGCTATTCCGCTGCTGACAGGGCCGGGCTCCATCAGTACGGTGATCGTCTATTCTGCAAGTGTGGTGCACTGGTATGAACGCCTTGGGCTGGTCGTGATCGGCGCGATTCTGGCGGGACTGTGTTTCGGCGCGTTGATGCTCGCCGAACCCATCGCGCGCTGGGTCGGGCGTACTGGCATTAACATCGGTACACGGTTGATGGGTTTGATGCTGTCGGCGCTGGCGGTGGAATTTATCGTCAATGGATTGAAGGCGTTGCTGCCCTCTTTGAAATAGCGTTCTGGAACGTGCTGAATTGAATACTTCGATGAAAACTTCAATAGCAATCGTGGACTACGGCATGGGCAACCTGCGCTCCGTGTATCAGGCGCTCCGCAAGGCCGCGCCTGAAGCGGACGTGGCGATCGTCGAGCAGCCCGAAGCAATCCGCGCAGCCGAGCGCGTCGTGCTGCCGGGACAGGGCGCCATGCGCGACTGCATGGCGCACCTTGGTGCGTCGGGCTTGCAGGAAGCCGTGATGGAAGCCGCGCGCGACAAACCTATGCTGGGCGTGTGTGTCGGTGAGCAGATGCTGTTCGACTGGAGCGAGGAAGGCGGCGAGAAGGGTACGAACGGCCTTGGCCTGATACCCGGCAAGGTCGTGCGCTTCGATCTGGAAGGCCAGCTGCAGGACGACGGCTCGCGTTTCAAAGTCCCGCAGATGGGCTGGAACCGCGTGCGTCAGACGCAGCGGCACGCGCTGTGGGACGGCGTGCCGGACGAATCGTTTTTCTATTTCGTGCACAGTTATTACGGCGTCCCGGACAATCCGGCGCATACGTCCGGCGAAACCCTGTACGGCGCACCGTTTACCTCGGCCATTGCGCGGGACAATCTGTTCGCGACCCAGTTCCACCCTGAGAAGAGTGCGGACGCGGGCTTGCGGCTGTATCGAAACTTCGTACACTGGAAACCGTAATGTTCGCGGTTTTCGTGCTGTTTTAGCGGTGGTTTGACGTTTTGGCTTATGCCGTTTGCAGCGGCGAGCCTTGCATCACTTGTACTACACTAGCGAGACGGCAAGCAAAACAAAGGCGCTGTGCCCAAGTTTGCAACCGTTCGATTAACCCTTATCCGATAACGCTATTTCTATGTTGCTCATTCCGGCCATCGATCTAAAAGACGGTCAGTGCGTACGCCTCAAACAAGGCGATATGGACCAGGCGACCATTTTTTCCGAAGATCCGGCGGCAATGGCCCGGCTATGGGTCGATCGGGGCGCGCGGCGGCTTCATCTCGTCGACCTGAACGGTGCATTTGCCGGCAAGCCGAAAAACGAAGAGGCTATTCGCGCCATCATCCAGGAGGTCGGTAACGACATCCCGGTGCAGCTCGGTGGCGGCATTCGCGACCTGAACACCATCGAGCGGTATCTCGACGACGGTCTGGAGTACGTGATCATCGGCACGGCGGCGGTGAAAAACCCGGGCTTCCTGCAAGATGCATGTACTGCGTTCGCCGGCCATATCATCGTCGGCCTGGATGCGAAGGACGGCAAAGTCGCCACCGACGGCTGGAGCAAGCTGACCGGTCACGAAGTCATTGACCTGGGCCGCAAGTTCGAAGACTACGGCTGCGAAGCGATCATCTATACGGATATCGGCCGCGACGGCATGTTGCAGGGCATCAACATTGAAGCCACTGTGCGCCTCGCGCAAGCCGTCAAGATTCCCGTGATCGCAAGCGGCGGATTGTCGAACCTGGGCGACATCGACTCCCTTTGCGAAGTGGAAGACGAAGGCATTGAGGGCGTGATTTGCGGACGTGCGATTTATTCAGGCGACCTGGATTTCGCCGTGGCGCAAGCGCGCGCCGACAAGCTGCGCGAAGCCGACGACGCCTAAGGCGCCGTTTGGTGCGAGGACGTTGCGTAGTCGTGGATAACCTTGACGCGCGACGGCCTTTTCAGCACGCCTGATTTAAGCGCCTCATGTGCTTCTGGGCGGCTTTCTGCTCAACTGATCCAGGCCGCGCCGCAAGTCCGTTCGAGCGGGGCGGCGTTTCTCTCCGCGAGGGTCAATTTCGATTGAACCGCCTCGCTTATCCTAAGCACTCACTCGCAGCGCAACGGCATTCGCAACAACATGGCTCTCGCTAAACGCATCATCCCGTGTCTCGACGTCACCGCTGGCCGCGTGGTCAAGGGCGTCAATTTCCTCGAATTGCGCGACGCGGGCGATCCCGTCGAAATTGCTCGTCGATACGACGACCAGGGCGCCGATGAACTCACGTTCCTCGACATCACCGCCACGTCGGACCAACGTGACCTGATCCTGCCGATCATCGAACAAGTGGCGTCGCAGGTCTTTATCCCGCTGACCGTCGGCGGTGGCGTGCGTGCGGTGGAAGACGTGCGCCGGCTGCTGAACGCGGGCGCCGACAAGATCAGCATGAATTCATCGGCGGTGGCGAATCCGCAACTCGTGCGTGATGCGTCAGATAAACATGGCTCACAGTGCATCGTGGTGGCCATTGACGCGAAGCGTGTCAGCGCCGCGGGCGAAACTCCGCGCTGGGAAGTGTTCACGCACGGTGGCCGCAAGAACACAGGCCTCGACGTGATCGAGTGGGCGCGCAAGATGGCGGAATTCGGCGCCGGAGAAATTTTGTTGACCAGCATGGATCGCGACGGCACGAAAAGCGGCTTTGACCTTGCGTTGACGCGCGCGGTATCGGACGCTATTTCCATTCCGGTGATTGCGTCCGGCGGCGTGGGCTCGCTCGCGCATCTCGCCGACGGCATCACCGAAGGTCACGCCGATGCCGTGCTTGCCGCCAGCATCTTCCACTATGGCGAACACACGGTCGGCGAGGCAAAACGCTTCATGGCCGATCAGGGCATCTCGGTGAGGATTTAAGCGGTGACTGCACAAACTGAAGAAGCGGGATGGATCGAGAAGGTCAAGTGGGACGCGAACGGCCTTGTGCCGGTGATCGCGCAGGAATCCACAACGGGCGACGTGCTGATGTTCGCGTGGATGAACCGTGAAGCGTTGGCGAAAACTATCGAATTGAAGCGCGCGGTGTATTACTCGCGCTCGCGCCAGCGCCTGTGGTTCAAGGGTGAGGAGTCGGGACACGTCCAGCACGTGCACGAAGTCCGGCTCGATTGCGACGAAGACGTGGTGTTGCTGAAGGTGGAGCAAGTGTCTGATATTGCGTGCCACACCGGCCGTCATTCGTGCTTTTTCCAGAAATTCGAGGGATCGGCGGAAACGGGCGACTGGGTCGCTGTTGAACCGGTCTTGATGGACCCCGAACATATTTATAAGTAATGACCCAAGCCATGCTTTCCACGCAAGACACGTTGCTGCGCCTCGCGGCGATCATTGATAGCCGCAAGGGCGGGGACCCGGAACAATCCTACGTTTCCCGACTCTTTCATAAAGGTGACGACGCCGTTCTCAAGAAGATCGGCGAGGAAGCCACTGAAGTCGTGCTGGCCGCCAAGGACGCACGACACGGCGGTGCACCAAAGGCGCTTGTCGGCGAAGTGGCCGACTTGTGGTTCCATTGTCTCGTGATGTTGTCCCATTTCGACCTCGGTCCGGCAGAGGTCATTGCCGAACTGGAAAGGCGGGAAGGGATGTCGGGAATCGAAGAAAAGGCGTTACGCAAATCCCGCGATCGCGAGCAGAACGAAAACGGTGGCTAAGCTGCAGGGTCGGGTTTCGCTCGACCGGTCGCCGAGGAGGATGAAATGAATCAGTCTTACGAGCCATATCCGCCGCCTGTTTATCAAAACTCGCCCGAGTCCGAACGCCTGCGCAGCTTGCGCACGCTGACCCACGTGCTGTACGCGCTCTACGCCGCGTACTGGCTAACCGGCGGACTGACCGTGCTGATCGCGGTCATCATCAATTACCTGAAGCGCGATGACGTTGCCGGAACGCCCTACGAAGCGCATTTCCGATGGCAAATCCGCACTTTCTGGTTCGCGCTGCTTGGTCACGTGATCGGCATAGCGTTGATCTGGGTATTCATCGGGTTCCCCATTTTGTTCGTGGTCGGCATCTGGACGCTTTATCGCGTTATAAAGGGCTGGCTATTTTTGTACGAGAACAAGCCATTGCAACCGGGTGCCTGGGTTTGAGACGGAACGCCTGATCTTCAACACGCATTTATATCGGGATATCCCGCGACAACCATGAGCCAAGAGAACTGCATTTTCTGCAAGATCGCTGCAGGAGAAATTCCAAGCAAGAAAGTCCATGAGGACGATGAATTCGTTGCTTTTCACGATATAAACCCGGCCGCGCCCGTCCATGTACTCGTGATCCCGCGTAAACATATTGAGACGCTGTCGAGTTGCACCGAAGCTGACGCACCGCTGCTTGGTAGAATGCTGAGCCTGACGGCGCGACTCGCTGACGAGCTGGGTGTGGCGTACACCGGCGGCGACACCGGTTTCCGCACGGTCATCAATACCGGGCCGGGCGGCGGGCAAGAGGTGTATCACATTCACGCCCATATTCTTGCCGGGGAACGCCCGTGGCGCCGGATGGGTTGAAGGATTGCTGAACAGATACGCTTGATCGCGCGACCAAAATGTAAGGAAAGCGAAAGCGTCTTTCCATCGCAATATTGGGCGCGCAAAATACAGGTTTAATCATCGGGGCTTCGATGCTCCGACTCGGGCCGCGAGGTCCACATTCTTCGCCGCGAGCGACATGCGTGGCGGAGCCAAGGAGAGTTTTCAGTCATGGGTTCGTTGAGTATTTGGCATTGGTTGATCGTTCTGTTGATCGTGGCACTCGTTTTCGGCACGAAGAAACTGCGCAACATCGGCGGTGATCTGGGCGGCGCGGTAAAGGGTTTCAAAGAAGGCATGAAGGAAGGCGAAACACCAACGTCGACCGAGCAGCGTGAGTTGCCGCGCAACGGTACGGTTGACGTGGAAGCGAAGGACAAGACCCGTTCGAGCGACTACCGCTAATCAAGCTGATCAAGTTGATTAAGCACGGTAAGCCCGACACCGGCCACCTCCACTCGCCACCCTCAGGATCTTCGATTCCATGCTCGACCTTGGTCTGACCAAAATGGCGCTGATCGGCGTCGTCGCGCTGGTAGTGCTCGGGCCGGAACGCCTGCCCGGCGTGGCACGAACGGCGGGCGCGCTGTTCGGTCGTGCGCAGCGGTATATCAACGACGTCAAGGCCGAAGTCTCGCGCGAGATGGAACTCGACGAGTTGAAGAAAATGCGCACTGAGTTCGAAACGGCGGCAGCGAATGTCGAGAACAAGATTCACGACAATCTTCGCCAGCACGAAAACGAACTCAACGACGCCTGGAAGCAGGGAACGTCTGTGTCAGACAGCGTGGCGGGCGGCGGAGACCCGAATCTGACTCACGTTTCCGGTGACACCTGGCGTTCGAACTCGGACAACACGTTCAGCAGCAGCAACGCGTCGCCCGCGAAACGCAAGAACTGGCGCGTCAAGCAGTCCGCCATTCCCAACTGGTACAAGCGCACCACGTTGCGCAAGACGCGCGTTCAATCAGGCGCGGCGCGAGTGGCGCGGCACACGCCTGAGACGCTGCGCCGTCCCACGCGGTTTTTCTGATGTTTGCGCCGCTTTCATTGCGCGAACACCAACTTCCCTTCCATCGATGAATCCCAGCAGAGGGCCGGCGTGAGCGACCCGCAACAGATTAAAGACGAGCCCGTCGAAGAGACGTTTATCTCGCACCTGGTCGAACTGCGTGACCGAATCATCCGCGCAGGCGCTTCAGTCATCGTCGTGTTCATCGGGCTGGTTTATTGGGCGCCGGATATCTTCCGGCTGCTCGCGCGTCCGCTGATGCAGAACTTGCCGAAGGACGGCAAGATGATTGTCACCGATGTCACCGGCTCGTTTTTCGTGCCAATGAAAGTGACCATGATGGTCGCGCTGGTGATAGCGCTGCCCATTGTGCTGTATCAGATCTGGGCGTTTATCGCGCCGGGGTTGTATCAGCACGAGAAAAAGCTGGTCGTGCCGCTGGTGGGGAGCAGCTATTTCCTGTTCCTGTGCGGCATGTCGTTCGCGTATTTCGTCGTATTTCCCACCATTTTCCGTGTGATGGCGCATTACAACGCGCCGCTCGGTGCGCAAATGACGACGGATATCGATAATTACCTGAGTTTCGTCCTCACCATGTTCCTCGCGTTCGGCGTGACCTTCGAGGTGCCGATCATCGTGGTGATCCTGGCGCGCATGGGGTTCGTCACCATCAAGAAGCTGCGGCAGATCCGGCCGTATGTAATTGTTGGCGCGTTCGTGATTTCTGCGGTGGTGACGCCGCCCGACGTATTCTCGCAATTGATTCTGGCTGTACCGCTGATCATTCTTTACGAGGTCGGCATCATTGCTGCACGGTTGATCGTGGGCAAGGACAAGATCAAGGAGCAGGAAGCGGAAGCCGCGGAGGACGCGAAGCGGGAAGAGGATTGAGGGTTTCACACCCTCTGGATGACGGGTAAAAATGCAAAGGGGCCGTTCCAACTCACGTTTGGAACGGCCCCTTTGTTTATGCATTGGGCTTACACACGTCACGGCAGCTGCAGATCACATCACTCGTCGTTTTGATCCCCACCGCCGTTGTCATCGTCAGGCGGCTGGGGCTGCTTGGGCTGCATCGGCCGTTTGCCAATCACCACGCTCAAGTCCAGCTCCTTACTCTTGCGCATCAGATGCACCTTCACCGACGTCCCCGGCTTGATCTGCGCGACAACATTCAGCAGACGCGTGGTGTCGGTGATGGTGTCGTCGTTGATGCTGATCAGGATGTCGCCGGGCTTAATGCCGGCTTTATCGGCCGGGCCGCCTTGCAATACGCCCGCCACGATCGCGCCGGACTTTTGCTCGAGCCCGAACGATTCCGCAATCTCCGGCGTCACGTCCTGCGGTTCCACGCCAATCCAGCCGCGCGTGACCGTGCCCGTGGTGATGATGCTTTCCAGCACGCTGCGCGCCGTTGACACGGGAATCGCAAAACCGATCCCGAGCGAGCCGCCGCTGCGCGAATAGATTGCGGTATTGATGCCGAGCAGATTACCGTTCACGTCCACCAGCGCACCGCCCGAGTTCCCCGGGTTGATGGCCGCGTCAGTCTGGATAAAATTCTCGAACGTATTGATGCCGAGGTGATTGCGCCCGAGCGCGCTGACAATCCCCATGGTCACCGTCTGCCCGACGCCGAACGGATTGCCGATCGCCAGCACCACGTCGCCCACGCGCGTCTGGTCCATGCGGCCGAGCGTGATGGTGGGCAGGTTCGTCATGTTGATTTTCAGCACGGCGAGATCGGTTTCCGGATCCACGCCGATCACTTTGGCCGACGACGTCCGTCCGTCAGCCAAAGCAACTTCGATCTGATCAGCCCCATCGACGACATGTTGGTTCGTTAGAATGTAGCCTTCGGAGCTGACAATGACGCCTGAGCCGAGATTCGACGCCGGCGTTTCGTCGCCTTTGCGCTTGTTCTTGTCGCCGAAAAAATAGCGGAACAGCGGGTCTTTCGCGCGCGGATCGGGCGGTAACGTGCCGTCCTTGCTCGAAAACACGTTGACCACGGCGGGCATCGCTTTCTGCGCGCCATCCGCATAGGACGACTGGGCAGGCCGGGAACCAATGCTCGGCGCAACTTCCTG
Organism: Caballeronia sp. SBC1; assembly: GCF_011493005.1. Taxonomy (NCBI): domain Bacteria; kingdom Pseudomonadati; phylum Pseudomonadota; class Betaproteobacteria; order Burkholderiales; family Burkholderiaceae; genus Caballeronia; species Caballeronia sp. SBC1. Next base: position 3,536,723 of record NZ_CP049156.1, on the reverse strand, counting down.
CAACGCGACGATCGGTTCGGAGAGTTGCTTGCCGAACGTTCCCTGGCGTTGAAGCCACTGCGGTTTCAAGGTCGCGACGATGAACATCAGCGCCAAAAGCACGGTCACCGCTTGGGCAAAAAACAGCCAGAAGCGTCTAAGCATTTGATGGAATAGAGGAATTCATGGATCGGATCGAACTAGAATTGTATCTGAACAATCTGCTTGAAATCGGGCGCTTCAAGGACTATTGCCCGAATGGTCTGCAGGTTGAGGGCTCACGTCGCGTGGGGAAACTAGCGACCGGCGTAACGGCGTCGCAGGCGTTCCTGGACGCGGCCATCGAGTGGGGCGCAGACGCGGTGCTCGTACATCACGGCTACTTCTGGAAGAACGAAGCGCCGCAGGTCACCGGGCGCAAATACCGGCGGCTGAAGACGCTGCTCGAGCATGACATCAACCTGTTCGCGTACCACCTGCCGCTCGATTCCCATCCTGAGTTCGGCAACAACGCCCAGCTCGGCGAGCGCCTTGGATTGATTGCGGACAACCGTTTCGGCGATCAGGATCTCGGCTGGATCGCCTCGCTGCCGGTGCCGTTGTCGCTTGAGCACTTCACCGCGACGGTCGAGAACGAAGTCGGACGCAAGCCGCTCGTGTTCGGTAATCCGGATTGGGAACTGCGTCGCGTGGCGTGGTGCACGGGCGGCGCGCAAGGTTTCTTCGACGAGGCCATTGCCGCTGGCGCCGATGTCTACATTAGCGGCGAAGTCTCCGAGCAGACCATGCACATTGCGGCGGAAAGCGGCGTGGCCTACGTTGCGGCGGGGCATCATGCCACCGAGCGGTACGGTGTCCAGGCGCTCGGCGCCCATGTGGCCGAGCATTTCGATATCGAGCACGTCTTTATCGATATTGATAATCCGGTGTGATTATCTTGCGCTGCAATAAATAATCGAATGGGTTAAATAACCCCTTCATTCGATAGCCACGATAAGTGCGGGGAAACCCTTAAGAATGAAGGACTTCGAGCGTTTTTTGCTATTCAACTCTTGTAAATGACGACTCCATTCGCGCACACTAGCGTCGGTAGAACGAACTGACGGTATAAATCCAACTCAGAAGTGGGGCGTGTGATGCGAGACAACGAAGATCAACGCGTCGACGGCAGCCGCCGAACTTGGCTGATCACGACGACCGTAATGGGCGGAATCGGTGGCGTAGCGGCTTGCGTCCCGTTCGTCGGGTCGTTTGCACCGTCGGAAAAAGCCAAGGCAGCGGGCGCGCCGGTCGAAGTCGATATATCAGGTCTCAAGCCTGGTGACCTGATGACGGTCGCCTGGCGCGGCAAGCCGGTCTGGATTCTGAACCGTACCGACGAAATGCTCGCCGACGTGAAGAAGGCCGATCCCGAGCTCGCGGATCCGCAGTCGAAGAAAGTATTCAGCATGCCGCTGCCGGAATACTGCAATAACGAATACCGATCGCGCGCCGATCACAAGAACCTGCTTGTTGCCGTGGCCGTGTGTACGCACCTCGGCTGCACGCCTACGCCGCGCTTCCAGGAAGGCGCCCAGCCCAATCTCCCTGACGACTGGCCCGGCGGTTTCTTATGCCCGTGCCACGGCTCGACCTATGACCTGGCCGGCCGTGTGTTCAAGAACAAACCCGCGCCGGACAACCTGGACATTCCGCCTTATATGTTCACTTCGGCGACGTCACTCGTGATTGGCAAGGACGAAAAGGGAGAGGCGTAATGGCGGCTACCGACAAGGAAGTAGAAACAACAGGACTTCTGGGCTGGATCGACCGGCGTTTTCCGCTGACGTCGACTTGGAAGGCGCACGTTTCCGAATACTACGCACCAAAGAATTTCAATTTCTGGTACTTCTTCGGCTCGCTGGCAATGCTCGTGCTGGTGAACCAGATCGTCACCGGCATCTTCCTGACAATGAACTACAAGCCCGATGCAACGCTTGCGTTTGCATCGGTCGAATACATCATGCGGGAAGTGCCGTGGGGCTGGCTGATCCGCTACATGCACTCCACCGGCGCGTCGATGTTCTTCGTCGTCGTGTATCTGCACATGTTCCGCGGGCTGTTGTACGGCTCGTATCGCAAGCCGCGCGAACTCGTGTGGATCTTCGGCTGCGCGATTTTCCTGTGCCTGATGGCCGAGGCGTTCTTCGGATATCTGCTGCCGTGGGGCCAGATGTCGTTCTGGGGCGCGCAGGTGATCGTGAATTTGTTCTCGGCGATTCCATTCATCGGTCCGGATCTGTCGCTCTGGATTCGCGGCGATTATGTGGTCTCGGACGTGACGCTCAACCGCTTTTTCGCGTTCCATGTGGTCGCCATTCCGCTCGTGCTGATCGGTCTGGTTGTCGCCCATCTGGTCGCGTTGCATGAAGTGGGGTCGAATAACCCGGACGGCATCGAAATCAAGGCGAAGAAGGACGAAAAGGGCATTCCGCTCGACGGTATCCCATTCCATCCGTACTACTCCGTCCACGATTTCATGGGCGTCTGCGTGTTCCTGTTCATCTTCGCCGCGATAGTTTTCTTCGCGCCGGAGATGGGCGGCTACTTCCTCGAAGCCAATAACTTCGTGCCCGCGAACTCGCTTCAAACACCGAACGAGATCGCGCCGGTGTGGTACTTCACCGCGTTCTACGCCATGCTCCGCGCCACCACCGATCCGTTCAAGATTGTGCTGATGATCGTGGTTGCGTTGCTGGGCTTGCTGGCGTTGCTGCGAGCGCGCGGCAAATGGCGGATAGGTTTGCCGGTGCTGGCGTTGCTGGTGGTGGTGTTCATGGCGCTGACCGAATCGAAATTCTGGGGCGTGGTTGTGATGGGTACGGCTGTGGTCTCGCTGTTCTTCCTGCCATGGCTTGACCGAAGTCCCGTCAAATCCATCCGCTACCGGCCACTTTTCCATAAGGTGTTCTATGGCATCTTCGTGTTCGCGTTCCTGGTACTCGGCTTTCTCGGCACGAAACCGCCGTCGCCGGCCAGCACGCTGATCGCGCAGATCTGTGCGTTGATTTATTTCGCGTTTTTCCTCGGCATGCCCTTCTGGACGACGCGCGGCCGCTTCAAGCAGCCGCCCGACCGCGTACGGTTCAAGCCGCATTGACCCGCGCCCCCATAGGAGACACGACGATGAAAAAATGGTTTTCTACCCTCGCGATAATTGGTGCGGCGCTGCTGTCGTTCGGCCTGACTTCGGCGCACGCACAGGAAGTGCCGCTCGATGCCGCGCCCGATAGCTCCGAAAATTTTGCTTCGCTTCAACATGGCGCAAAATTGTTTGTAAACTATTGCCTGAATTGCCACAGCGCGAATTTGATGCGTTACAACCGGCTGACGGATATCGGTATCGATCCGAAGGAAATCCAGGATAATTTGCTTTTCACGACCGACAAGGTCGGCAACACGATGACCATCGCCATGCGTCCCGACGATGCAAAAACGTGGTTCGGGGCGGCACCGCCGGATTTGTCGGTGGAGGCGAGGGCGCGCGGCAAGGATTGGATCTACACGTACTTGCGCAGTTTTTATCGCGACGATACCCGGCCGACCGGCTGGAACAATCTCGTGTATGAAAACGTGGCCATGCCGCATGTGCTGTGGGAGTTGCAGGGTGTCCGGACGGCGAAATTCGATACCGAAGTCGACGAAAAAACCGGTGAAAAGGTCAAACATTTCGCGGGTTATACCCAAGTGACTCCGGGGACGATGTCGCCAGTAGATTATGATTCGGCTATGGCCGATCTGGTTTCGTACCTTTCGTGGATGGCGGAACCGGCCCAGCAGGAGCGAAAGCAGCTGGGTGTCTGGGTCCTGATGTTCTTGGGAGTTTTGAGCTTTCTGGCGTGGCGCCTCAACGCGGCATACTGGAAGCAAATTAAATAACACGCCGCGATCGGTGTGGGTCAGCGTCGTCAAAGCGCCTCCTAGCAGGCGCTTTTCGTACGCTGGCCCTTATGTTTTTCTGAAGGGACTTTTAATCATGATGGTTTTGTACTCCGGCACTACCTGCCCGTTCTCCCAGCGCTGCCGGCTGGTGTTGTTCGAAAAGGGCATGGACTTCGAAATCCGCGACGTTGACCTGTTCAACAAGCCGGAAGACATCGCGGTGATGAATCCGTACGGCCAGGTTCCCATTTTGGTCGAACGCGACCTGATCCTGTACGAATCGAACATCATCAACGAATACATCGACGAGCGTTTTCCACATCCGCAACTGATGCCCGCCGATCCGGTGCAGCGCGCCCGCGCTCGCCTGTTCCTGCTGAACTTCGAGAAAGAGCTGTTCGTGCACGTTGGCACGCTGGAAAACGAAAAGGGCAAGGCAGCGGAAAAGAATCACGAGAAGGCGCGCAACGCCATCCGCGATCGCCTGACGCAACTCGCCCCCATTTTCCTGAAGAACAAGTACATGCTCGGCGAAGAGTTTTCCATGCTCGACGTCGCCATCGCGCCCTTGCTGTGGCGCCTGGATCACTATGGCATCGAATTGTCGAAGAACGCTGCGCCGTTGATGAAGTACGCTGAGCGGATTTTCAGCCGTCCGGCCTACATCGAAGCGCTGACGCCTTCTGAAAAGGTGATGCGTCGCTAATATTTTCGATGGCGGGGCGCGCGCCGGCTCGACCGGCGGCGCTCCCCATCGATCGAGGGCAAGTCGATGCAAGAAATATCCACCAAGCCTTATCTACTGCGCGCGCTCTACGAGTGGTGCACGGATAACGGCTTTACGCCGCATATCGCGGTGCGGGTCGACAACGGTACGCGTGTGCCGCGCCAGTTCGTGCGCAATGACGAGATCGTGCTGAACATCAGCTTCGAGGCTACGAGCCAGTTGCAGATGGGTAACGAGTGGATCGAGTTCAGCGCGCGCTTTTCCGGCAAGTCGCACAAGATCGAGGTGCAGGTCACGAACGTGCTGGCTATCTACGCACGAGAGAATGGCCAGGGCATGGCCTTTCCCGTCGATCCCGCTGCGATCGGTGCGGCGCCGGATGTGTCGGGCGAGGGCGGTGGGCCGCGCTCGTCTGAGCTGGGCCCGGAAGAAAGTGGGTCTGAGCGGATTGAGCACCGTGAGACGACAGCGTCCGCGCGAGACGCACAAGATAACGATGAGTTGCCTCCTGACGACGATGGATCCAAATCATCGGGTCGAGGCCACCTCAAAGTCGTCAAATGAAGTAAAATCGCTGACTTCGCCGGCTTAGCTCATCAGGTAGAGCAGTTGATTTGTAATCAGAAGGTGGCGGGTTCGAGTCCTGCAGCCGGCACCAGTTTAGCTTTTCATGATTCACCAAGATGTTGTTCAACCCCGCGCCCGGCAACGGTTCGCGGGGTTTTTCGTTTTCGGGGAGCATTAATCGCTCGCCGCTGAATAACGTGATTGGCGTTGTTCCTGATGGGGCCTTTGCGTTGCGGGTCAATGCAAAGCAGGACTTGGTCCGAGGAGCCGGCGAGTTTCGAGATAGCGTCGGGATGCAAATTTTTGACAGATTGTCGCGGGAGGCGCCAGCAAACCACGCGTTCTTCCGGACACTGGTGCTCTTGCGGGTCCGGTGCACGTGAACGTGAATAATCGAGCGGTGGCCCCCGATCCGACCCGGACGTTCCTTTAGGTCCTTTAGGAAGTCTGCTTTGATAGCCCGTCGCGTGCGCCTGGTTCATCCGCATTTCGCTGTGACGACGCAGACTCTTCACGCGCCTTTAATAATCTTTTCACAAACCCCTTGCGCAAGGTCTGAGGCAGCACTAGAATTCGCCCTCTTCGCTTCTGTATGAGGCGAAGAGAAGCGGGAAGTGTAGTAAGGGCGTTAGCTGATCAATTTCGGTACACGGAGAGCCAAGCAGGACGGCACTTCGACGAAATTGAAAAGTCCAGGTGGTCGAGATGATGTTTGTCACGAAGCGGTAAAAAACCTGTTGACGAAAAGCGAAACGCAGGACATAATCTCGTTTCTGTGCTGCTGATGCAGCAACGCGAAAGCGGCAGGGTTCTGAAGGTTGGGATCTTGTGGTTGGCGCGAATGTTCTTTAAAAACTAACAGCCGATAAGTGTGGGCGCTTGGTGCTTGGCTTTAAGCGTGGTGGTGTTTTCCGGGGTTTCTCGGGAGATGCTGCCGTGAAGCGAAAGTATCAAGTCTCACACTAGTATTAAGGTAGGTTTTGAGCGTCTTTCGGGCAACTGGAAGATGGGAGGAACTTGTCAGTACGTTGAGTGAGCGACCTATTCGCAAGAATAGAAAACAGTAACAGGCATTGAACTGAAGAGTTTGATCCTGGCTCAGATTGAACGCTGGCGGCATGCCTTACACATGCAAGTCGAACGGCAGCACGGGGGCAACCCTGGTGGCGAGTGGCGAACGGGTGAGTAATACATCGGAACGTGTCCTGTAGTGGGGGATAGCCCGGCGAAAGCCGGATTAATACCGCATACGATCTACGGAAGAAAGCGGGGGATCCTTCGGGACCTCGCGCTATAGGGGCGGCCGATGGCAGATTAGCTAGTTGGTGGGGTAAAGGCCTACCAAGGCGACGATCTGTAGCTGGTCTGAGAGGACGACCAGCCACACTGGGACTGAGACACGGCCCAGACTCCTACGGGAGGCAGCAGTGGGGAATTTTGGACAATGGGGGAAACCCTGATCCAGCAATGCCGCGTGTGTGAAGAAGGCCTTCGGGTTGTAAAGCACTTTTGTCCGGAAAGAAAACTTCTGCCCTAATACGGCGGGAGGATGACGGTACCGGAAGAATAAGCACCGGCTAACTACGTGCCAGCAGCCGCGGTAATACGTAGGGTGCGAGCGTTAATCGGAATTACTGGGCGTAAAGCGTGCGCAGGCGGTTCGTTAAGACAGATGTGAAATCCCCGGGCTTAACCTGGGAACTGCATTTGTGACTGGCGAGCTAGAGTATGGCAGAGGGGGGTAGAATTCCACGTGTAGCAGTGAAATGCGTAGAGATGTGGAGGAATACCGATGGCGAAGGCAGCCCCCTGGGCCAATACTGACGCTCATGCACGAAAGCGTGGGGAGCAAACAGGATTAGATACCCTGGTAGTCCACGCCCTAAACGATGTCAACTAGTTGTTGGGTCTTCATTGACTTAGTAACGTAGCTAACGCGTGAAGTTGACCGCCTGGGGAGTACGGTCGCAAGATTAAAACTCAAAGGAATTGACGGGGACCCGCACAAGCGGTGGATGATGTGGATTAATTCGATGCAACGCGAAAAACCTTACCTACCCTTGACATGGTCGGAACCCTGCTGAAAGGTGGGGGTGCTCGAAAGAGAACCGATACACAGGTGCTGCATGGCTGTCGTCAGCTCGTGTCGTGAGATGTTGGGTTAAGTCCCGCAACGAGCGCAACCCTTGTCCTTAGTTGCTACGCAAGAGCACTCTAAGGAGACTGCCGGTGACAAACCGGAGGAAGGTGGGGATGACGTCAAGTCCTCATGGCCCTTATGGGTAGGGCTTCACACGTCATACAATGGTCGGAACAGAGGGCTGCCAACCCGTGAGGGGGAGCTAATCCCAGAAAACCGATCGTAGTCCGGATCGTAGTCTGCAACTCGACTACGTGAAGCTGGAATCGCTAGTAATCGCGGATCAGCATGCCGCGGTGAATACGTTCCCGGGTCTTGTACACACCGCCCGTCACACCATGGGAGTGGGTTTTACCAGAAGTGGCTAGTCTAACCGCAAGGAGGACGGTCACCACGGTAGGATTCATGACTGGGGTGAAGTCGTAACAAGGTAGCCGTATCGGAAGGTGCGGCTGGATCACCTCCTTTCTCGAGCTCAAACGTTTTGAAGTGAAGTGCTAAAGCGCTCACGCTTATCGGCTGTAAGAAGACAGGCTAAGGGTCTGTAGCTCAGTTGGTTAGAGCACCGTCTTGATAAGGCGGGGGTCGTTGGTTCGAATCCAACCAGACCCACCATGATTCGCTTGAAGGTGGCTCACGAGAAGTGAATCACATTCAATAGAATTTACGGACCCTCAAGCATCAAGGTACGGGGGGATTAGCTCAGCTGGGAGAGCACCTGCTTTGCAAGCAGGGGGTCGTCGGTTCGATCCCGTCATCCTCCACCAATCATCAATGCCAAGCACTCTTAAATGAAGAGTGATTTGCATTGGCGATTGAGCCAGTCAGTAAAATCATTTAAGGCATAGCGCTTTAGGTGATGCTGTCGTTCTTTAACAATCTGGAAGAAGTAGTAAAGAGATTCACGAAAGCATACTTAGAGATGGGTGTGCGAGTAGGTGAATCAGGGTTGTGATTGTATCAATGTATGAAAAGGTGATCGAAAGATTGCTTTGGAATACGGCGCAACACGAATACTCAACCTATAGCGGGGTGAAAGAGGTTTCATCCGCATTGAACTTCGGTTCGGTGTAGAGAAAAACGCTCGGAGACACACTCGTTATAGGGTCAAGCGAACAAGTGCATGTGGTGGATGCCTTGGCGATCACAGGCGATGAAGGACGCGGTAGCCTGCGAAAAGCGACGGGGAGCTGGCAAACGAGCTTTGATCCGTCGATGTCCGAATGGGGAAACCCACTCCGAATGGAGTATCCATAGCTGAATCCATAGGCTATGAGAAGCGAACGCGGTGAACTGAAACATCTAAGTAACCGCAGGAAAAGAAATCAACCGAGATTCCCAAAGTAGTGGCGAGCGAAATGGGATCAGCCTGTACTCTTTAGCACGACCGTTAGCCGAACACTCTGGAAAGTGTGGCCATAGCAGGTGATAGCCCTGTAGGCGAAAGCGGATGTGTGGAACTAGGTGTACGACAAGTAGGGCGGGACACGTGAAATCCTGTCTGAAGATGGGGGGACCATCCTCCAAGGCTAAATACTCGTGATCGACCGATAGTGAACCAGTACCGTGAGGGAAAGGCGAAAAGAACCCCGGGAGGGGAGTGAAATAGATCCTGAAACCGCATGCATACAAACAGTCGGAGCCTTGAAAGGGGTGACGGCGTACCTTTTGTATAATGGGTCAGCGACTTACGTTCAGTAGCAAGGTTAACTGATTAAGGCAGCCGTAGCGAAAGCGAGTCCGAATAGGGCGTTCAGTTGCTGGGCGTAGACCCGAAACCAAGTGATCTATCCATGGCCAGGTTGAAGGTGCGGTAACACGTACTGGAGGACCGAACCCACTAATGTTGAAAAATTAGGGGATGAGCTGTGGATAGGGGTGAAAGGCTAAACAAACTTGGAAATAGCTGGTTCTCTCCGAAAACTATTTAGGTAGTGCCTCGTGTATCACCTTCGGGGGTAGAGCACTGTCATGGTTGTGGGGTCCATTGCGGATTACTACGCCATAGCAAACTCCGAATACCGAAGAGTGCAATCACGGGAGACAGACATCGGGTGCTAACGTCCGGTGTCAAGAGGGAAACAACCCAGACCGCCAGCTAAGGTCCCCAAATATTGCTAAGTGGGAAACGAAGTGGGAAGGCTAAAACAGTCAGGAGGTTGGCTTAGAAGCAGCCACCCTTTAAAGAAAGCGTAATAGCTCACTGATCGAGTCGTCCTGCGCGGAAGATGTAACGGGGCTAAGCAATATACCGAAGCTGCGGATGCGAGATTTATCTCGCATGGTAGGAGAGCGTTCCGTAAGCCTGTGAAGGTGCATTGAAAAGTGTGCTGGAGGTATCGGAAGTGCGAATGCTGACATGAGTAGCGATAAAGGGGGTGAAAAGCCCCCTCGCCGTAAGCCCAAGGTTTCCTACGCAACGTTCATCGGCGTAGGGTGAGTCGGCCCCTAAGGCGAGGCAGAAATGCGTAGCTGATGGGAAGCAGGTTAATATTCCTGCACCATTGTTAAATGCGATGGGGGGACGGATCGCGGAAGGTTGTCCGGGTGTTGGAAGTCCCGGTCCTTGTATTGGAGAAGGCGCTTAGGCAAATCCGGGCGCGGAATTCAAGGGTACGAGGCCATTCGCTTAGGCGAAGAAGCAATCGGAAGTGGTTCCAAGAAAAGCCTCTAAGCTTCAGTTTAACAAGACCGTACCGCAAACCGACACAGGTGGGCGAGATGAGTATTCTAAGGCGCTTGAGAGAACTCGGGAGAAGGAACTCGGCAAATTGGTACCGTAACTTCGGGATAAGGTACGCCCCTGTAGCTTGATGCGCCTGCGCGCAAAGGGTGAAGGGGTTGCAATAAACTGGTGGCTGCGACTGTTTAATAAAAACACAGCACTCTGCAAACACGAAAGTGGACGTATAGGGTGTGACGCCTGCCCGGTGCCGGAAGATTAAATGATGGGGTGCAAGCTCTTGATTGAAGTCCCGGTAAACGGCGGCCGTAACTATAACGGTCCTAAGGTAGCGAAATTCCTTGTCGGGTAAGTTCCGACCTGCACGAATGGCGTAACGATGGCCACACTGTCTCCTCCCGAGACTCAGCGAAGTTGAAGTGTTTGTGATGATGCAATCTCCCCGCGGCTAGACGGAAAGACCCCATGAACCTTTACTGTAGCTTTGCATTGGACTTTGAACCGATCTGTGTAGGATAGGTGGGAGGCTATGAAACCGGAACGCTAGTTTCGGTGGAGCCGTCCTTGAAATACCACCCTGGTTTGTTTGAGGTTCTAACCTTGGTCCGTGATCCGGATCGGGGACAGTGCATGGTAGGCAGTTTGACTGGGGCGGTCTCCTCCCAAAGTGTAACGGAGGAGTACGAAGGTACGCTAGGTACGGTCGGAAATCGTGCTGATAGTGCAATGGCATAAGCGTGCTTAACTGCGAGACCGACAAGTCGAGCAGGTGCGAAAGCAGGTCATAGTGATCCGGTGGTTCTGTATGGAAGGGCCATCGCTCAACGGATAAAAGGTACTCTGGGGATAACAGGCTGATACCGCCCAAGAGTTCATATCGACGGCGGTGTTTGGCACCTCGATGTCGGCTCATCTCATCCTGGGGCTGTAGCCGGTCCCAAGGGTATGGCTGTTCGCCATTTAAAGAGGTACGTGAGCTGGGTTTAAAACGTCGTGAGACAGTTTGGTCCCTATCTGCCGTGGGCGTTGGATATTTGAAGGGGGCTGCTCCTAGTACGAGAGGACCGGAGTGGACGAACCTCTGGTGTACCGGTTGTCACGCCAGTGGCATCGCCGGGTAGCTATGTTCGGAAGAGATAACCGCTGAAAGCATCTAAGCGGGAAACTCGCCTTGAGATGAGATATCCCTGGAGCTTCGAGCTCCTTGAAGGGTCGTTCTAGACCAGGACGTTGATAGGTCAGGTGTGGAAGTGCAGTAATGCATTAAGCTAACTGATACTAATTGCCCGTAAGGCTTGATCCTATAACCAGTGTGTGTCGGCAGCCGTTAGTGCTTCAGCACTTATGGATGCCCCATCCTGCGCAACGCGCAGGGTCTTAAGTACACGCCTAGGTTGAGATCAGTGTTGTGCCAACAAACACAACCCCAAGCTTCACCAGTAATAACGAGGCGTGCGGCGCGTAAAACCCCCCATGCACTCGACTACTTCTTCCCCAGATTGGTTGTGATGGCCTTAACCCCCACCACAACACCCCCTTATGCCTGATGACCATAGCGAGTTGGTACCACCCCTTCCCATCCCGAACAGGACCGTGAAACGACTCCACGCCAATGATAGTGCGGATACCCGTGTGAAAGTAGGTAATCGTCAGGCTCCTCATTCGCTGCAACACACCGCAGCTCGCAGAAACCCCACCCCCCAAAGGTGGGGTTTTTGCGTTTCGGGCCCCCCGTTCTCATACTCCGCAAGCCATGCGACAACACACCGGCTTATGCATTCGTCAACACGCTAAAATAGTGCTTTAGCCGGATGTCTTCGCGGCTCTTGCAAAACAGGTCCCCATGCTACGTCTAAGCGAAATCAAGCTGCCGCTTGAGCATTCGGAAAGCGAACTCGAGTCGGCAATTCGCTCACGTCTCGCGCTTATTCATGTCCCCAGCGATAGCCTGATCCGCTATACGGTATTTCGCCGTGCGCATGATGCGCGCAAGCGCTCCGACATCAAACTCACGTACATCGTTGATGTGGAAGTGAAGGACGAAGCCTCCGCGCTTCGTTATCTGGACGATCAGCCGCATTGCACAGTGACGCCGGACATGGCGTACAAGTTTGTCGCGAAGGCGCCGGTGTCGATGACATCGCCGAGGCCGGTTGTGATTGGCATGGGCCCGTGCGGATTGTTCGCTGGGTTGATTCTCGCGCAGATGGGTTTTCGCCCCATCATCCTGGAACGGGGCAAGGCTGTTCGTGAACGGACCAAGGACACGTGGGGCTTGTGGCGGAAAAACGTGCTGAATCCCGAGTCGAACGTGCAGTTTGGCGAAGGCGGCGCCGGGACGTTTTCGGACGGCAAGCTATACAGCCAGATCAAGGACCCCAAGCACTATGGTCGCAAGGTGCTCGAAGAGTTCGTGCTTGCCGGCGCGCCGGAAGACATTCTCTATCTGAGCCGGCCGCATATCGGTACGTTTCGGCTAGTCGGGATGGTCGAGAAAATGCGTGCGACGATTCATCAACTCGGCGGCGAAGTGCGCTTCGAATCGCGTGTCGAAGATATTGAGATTGACGGCGGCAAGGTGCGAAGTCTCACGCTTTCCAATGGCGAAACGCTGCGCTGTGATCACGTGGTGTTGTCGGTGGGACATAGCGCGCGAGACACGTTTGAGATGCTGCATGATCGCGGCGTCTACATGGAAGCAAAACCGTTTTCACTCGGATTCCGAATCGAACATCCGCAAGGACTGATCGATCGCAGCCGGTTCGGCAAATTCGCGGGACATAAACTGCTGGGTGCAGCCGATTACAAAGTTGTCCATCACTGCAGCAATGGTCGGGCGGTCTATAGTTTTTGCATGTGTCCTGGCGGAACCGTGGTAGCGGCAGCATCGGAACCGGGACGCCTCGTCACGAATGGGATGAGCCAATATTCGCGTAACGAGCGTAATGCGAATGCGGGTATTGTCGTTGGAATCACGCCAGACGATTTCCCTGGCGGTCCGCTAGCAGGCATCGCGTTTCAAAGACAGTGGGAAGAACGGGCGTTCGAACTCGGTGGCGGTGATTACTGCGCGCCTGCTCAGTTAGTGGGCGATTTTATTGCGAGACGGCCATCGACGTCGCTTGGATCCGTCGAACCGTCGTATAAACCCGGCGTGCGGATGACTGACCTGACCAGCGCCTTGCCTGAGTATGTGGTCGAGGCGATTCGTGAAGCATTGCCGCAGATCGACAAGAAGATTCCCGGTTTCGCCATGCACGACGCGGTGCTGACGGGCGTCGAGACGCGTACATCATCGCCGATACGGGTTCGCCGAAAAGACGACTATCAAAGTGTGAACGTCGATGGGCTTTATCCCGCTGGCGAAGGCGCGGGATATGCCGGGGGCATTTATTCGGCGGCGATCGACGGGATAGAAGTGGCCGAGGCGCTGGCGTTGAAGATGATGGCGGGTTAGGGGGCGTTTCACATCGGTGCGCGGTTAGTTTGCTGCCAGTACCGAGACATATTTCTTCGCCTACGATCTATGGATTGGGCATGGCTGAGACGCTGTGGCTCGACAAATGGAGGATTCGCTTTCTTGGCCAGTCGATTTCGCCAGCGGCCCTTTGAGGTGCTTCAAGCCTTGATGCCGCCGGTTTACTGGTTCTAATCGCCGTCGCCCGTCGCGCATGAATTGTATTAGCCTGTACTCGACCGCTCAGACAATGTCAGCTGAGATGTCGTCTACTCCCGAAGGGTAATGATTCTCCGGGGCGAGTCGAACCTCAAGCCTGCGCGTCCGGTCCACCGCTTCGCGGCTTCGGGCTTGACCTTTTCCTCGCTCCGGAAAGGCAGCTATCAAGTCGGGAATGACGAAATGGACTGACGACTGTCTGTCGTGTCAAGTGGTGCTGTCTACACGTGAATGCCCGTGGAGATGTCTCATCGGTGACCGCGCACGAGAGCTACGATGCTGCATTTGACCGCCGCAATCGATGCCAAGTCGGTCTCGACCGGCCGCTCCCATTGAGTTATCGAAGGCCTCGGAGCAACGGATCCGCCGACACCAATCATCACTTCCCGCTGTGCATGAAGACGGATGCCCGTACGCATCCCGAGCGATTCTCCTAGCCGCAATCAACGACATCGATACAGCGAAAGCACCGAAACAAATGATCAGTGCGCTCCGCCAGTATGAATCAGCAACCCCTCAAGTAATCACGCCCACCTGCCACGGCACGAACTCGTTTTGCCCGTAACCGTGCGCTTCGCTCTTCGACGCGACCCCTGACGCGCAGTCCAGCATCATCCGGAAAATGGCTTCTCCAAGCTGATCGATGGATGCCGTTCCGTCGACAACCCCGCCGCAGTTGATATCGATGTCTTCTTCCTGTCGCTCCCACAGCGCCGTATTCGTGGCGAGCTTAAGCGAAGGGGAGGGAGCACAGCCGTAAGCCGAGCCGCGCCCGGTCGTGAAGCAGATCAAATTCGCACCCGACGCAACCTGGCCCGTGGCCGAGACCGGGTCGTACCCAGGTGAATCCATGAATACAAAACCCTTCGCATCGATAGGTTGAGCGTATTCGTACACTTCCACGAGCTTCGTCGTGCCACCTTTCGCCACCGCGCCTAGCGACTTCTCGAGAATCGTCGTCAAGCCACCGACCTTGTTTCCGGCCGATGGATTGTTGTCCATCGCCGCACCGTTTCGTGTGCAATAGTCCTCCCACCACTTGATGCGCGTCAGCAGTTTTTCACCGACTTCCCGGCTCACCGCGCGTCGCGTAAGCAAGTGTTCCGCACCGTAGACCTCGGGCGTCTCGGAGAGAATCGCTGTGCCGCCATGCTGAACCAGGCGATCGACGGCCGCGCCCAACGCCGGATTCGCCGAGATCCCCGAATAGCCGTCCGAGCCCCCGCATTGCAATCCGACCACCAAATGCGACGCCGGCACGGGTTCGCGGCTGACGCGGTTGGCATCGGCGAGAAGCTCTTTCACCATCGCGATGCCGCGTTCGATCGTCTTGCGCGTGCCGCCGCTGTCCTGGATCGTAAAGCTGCGCAGTTTCGCGCCGTTATCTTTCAGCCCAGCCGAACCGAGGATGCCGGAAATCTGATTTGTCTCGCAGCCCAGGCCGATGAACAGCACCGAATGAAAGTTGGGATGGACGGCGTAACCCGCGAGGGTGCGACGAAGGATCGCGATGCCATCGCCGAGAGAATCGATGCCGCAACCCAGTCCATGCGTCAACGCGATCACGCCATCCACGTTCGGATAATCGGCGAGCGCTTCAGGACGAACATCGCGGCGAAAGTGATCGGCGATGGCGCGTGCCACCGTCGCCGAGCAATTCACACTCGTCAGGATACCGATGTAATTGCGCGTAGCCACTCGACCGTCGTCGCGACGAATACCCATGAATGTGGCGGGTTTTTCGACGAAATGGGTTTCGCGGATATCGACGCCGAACTCATGCTCGCGCTCGAAATCCGCCATGCCGAGGTTGTGGACATGAACGTGCTGGCCTCGCGCGATGACATCTAGCGCCACCCCGATAATCTGGTTGTAGCGCCGCACGGGCTCACCTTTGGCAATGTCACGCGTGGCGATCTTGTGGCCCGGCGGAATTAGCCCGCTCACCACAAGCGGTTCGATTTCAGACGTAATGCGTGCGCCCGACATGAGCTGACGCGTCGCGATCACGACATCGTCGTTTGGATGAAGGCGGATAACGGTGTGATCGATGGACATAGTAAGTATTCCTCAGGACAGCGCCGCGACAAGCCGACGCTGTTCAATATTCAAGCCGAGTTGATGCGCAAGCTCGACAGCCCGTTTGAAGCGGCGTTGTTTTTTCTCTGCGTGATTGCGCGCGATGTCGGAGAGTCGGTGATCCAGAAACGGATTCTCGAAGCGGTCACGGACATCGACGAGATAGGTGCGTGCGGCGTCGTGCTCGCCGAGGGCATGGAAGACGGGAAGCACTTCGTCGCGCCATGTCGATTCCAATGCCGTGCGCCACGCTTCGTTGCGCATGGCGTCCCGGACGTTAATGTCGGCGGCGGCTTGATCGGCGAGCCAGAGTTCCGCGAGCATCGTATGTCCCAGGTTGAGCAGGAGAAGCTTGAGGCGCTCGTAGTGAGCGAGGTCGTCGGTGAGTACGATATCTTCGTGCTCGCACGGCAGAACCATGCCGGGCTGACGCTCGATTGCCCATAACGCGTAGGGCTCGGCAATAGCGCCAACGGGATGAATCGGTTCCGACACAATGCGATCGACCAGCGAGTTCACCCAAATGCAATCGTGCTGCAAATAGCGGATGAACGCGTCGTCGGCTCGCCACTGCTTTGAAATGCCGATAACGAGATCGCGCAAAGTGTCGCCGTTGCGCGATATCAGTTCGCAAGGGAGCAGGGTCACCGGTTCAGCGCCCGCGACAAAGCGGTCGTGGAGCAGCACTGCGAGCTTGGCTGGAAAACCTCGCGGGACGGAGTCCTCCTCAAGCCGTCGCGCTATGTCGTCCTCAAAGGCGGCGTAGCCAGTATCGCCGGTATTCGACACGATCACCTTGACGTCGTGCCGCACGCGCTCACGTAGCGTTGGCCAGTCATCGGTGGCGTTGAGGGCTTCGGTGATCGCGTCGCATTGAACGGTCACATCGATGGTCACCGCGCCTTGCTGGCCGCGAATCCGCACGGCATATGCGCTAGAGGCGCGCAACGCGTCGATCCGCGCGCGGCTTTCACCGTTCGCTGTGGTTTGCACGACGGTAATTCGTCCAAGCGCCTTCGATGGCTCGCGCCGCGCGGCCTCGGCAACGAACAAATCAACGTGCGCCTGGAGAAAGCGGCTCGTGCCGAACTGGAGAATCGGATTGCTCATTGTCTATACGGTTGTGTCAGCACTCGACCAGTGCCTTGATCACGCCCGCAGAAGGGTCGAGCAGTTTGGCAAATTCGCTCGGCAAATCGCTTAACTTGAGCGTGTGCGTGTTGAGCGCTGCCGTGGGAATGAGGCCGGCGCGCATCGCGGAAAGCACGGTTTCGAAGTCGTCCGGCGTGGCGTTTCGGCTCGCGAGCAAGGTGGTCTCACGTTTGTGAAACTCGGGATCAGCGAACGAGATCCGGTCGCTAACAATCGATATCAGCACATATTTTCCACCATGTGCTACGAACTCCAGCCCGCGTTCCATTGCTTTAACGTTGCCGGTAGCGTCGAATACGATGTCGAAAAATTCGTTGCCGGTGAGTGCGGCAAGCCGTTTTGCATCCGCTGCGGCGCCGGTCGTATCCAGGCGCACGACATGGTCGGCGTTCAGCAGCGTTTCGCAGAATCGCAACCGATCCTCGCGGCCATCCAGCACCGTCACTTCCGCGCCGCGCAGCTTGGCGAAGATCAGCGCCGCCATTCCGATCGGCCCGGCGCCCACCACCAGCGCGCGCTGTTTCGGCTGCACGTCGGCGCGCGCAACGGCGTGCGCCCCGATAGCGAGGAATTCGATCATCGCGGCCTGATCGAGCGTCACGCCGTCGGCTTTGAACACAAACGCCTGCGGCACGGCGAGTTGTTCGACCAGACCGCCGTCGGTATGGACGCCCAGGACACGAATATTCATGCAGCAATTCGGTTTTTTAGCGCGACACGCGATACATTTTCCGCAGGCCAGGTAGGGCATCACGTACACCTGATCGCCCTTTGCCACGCGCGCGCCGGCCGGTGCCGACTCCACGATCCCCGACAATTCATGCCCCATCACCCGCGGATACGATAGATACGGCTGATTCCCGGTGTAGATATGCAGGTCCGTGCCGCACACGCCGACACGCTTGATGCGGATCAGAACGTCGTCGATACCGGGTTCGGGCGACGGGCGATCAATCAGAACGAGCGAGCCGGGTTGTTCGCAGATGACAGTTTTCATGGGGATAGGATGGTTTTTTTGGCCTTACCAGAGTGCATGTTAATTTCCTAAAACGTAACTGGTCAAGCCAATTTGCCTCGGATAGGGGTTTGGCCTGACCACCGGCGGCATCGTTGTTTAGAATTCAGCCTTTCCGCCGATGTGGCCTGCCTGTCCAGATAAGGAGCCTTTGTGGCTGTCAAACCCATTGAGACGCGTCGTCTCTACCTTCAGATCGCCGATAAACTGCGTGCTCTGATCGAAGAGCAAGGGTTCGCGCCGAACGGCCGTCTGCCGTCGGAGCGTGAGTTGGCACTGATGCTGGGAGTGTCGCGGCCGTCGGTGCGGGAGGCGCTGGTGGCGCTGGAACTGGAAGGGCGCGTTGAAATCCGGATGGGGTCGGGCGTTTATATCTGTGCGCCATCCGCGCCCGGGTCGCGTCCGAATTTGCCGCCGGGAACGGAGTTCGGCGACAGTCTGCTCGAAATCATGACCGCGCGAATGGTGATCGAGGGCGCTATCGCAGGGAATGTTGCGGCGTTCGGCAAACCGAAAGCGCTCAAGGCGCTGCGCGAAATCTACGAAAACATGGCGCGGGAAGTGGCGAACGGCCAAATTCCGCTGGCGGCGGACCGCGCGTTTCATTTGGCCGTGGCGCAGATGTCAGGAAACGATGTGCTGGTGCGCACGGTAGCGGGACTTTTCGACGAACGGCATAGCCCGCTGTCATCCAAGCTGCGTGTGCATTTTGAGGGGGAGGAAACCTGGGCGGCCGCGTTAAGCGAGCACAAGGACATACTGGACGCGCTCGAAGCGCGCGATGCCATTCAGGCCCAAGCTTCGATGCAACGCCATTTGAAGGCGTCGTACGAGCGGCTGATGACTCGCCGCAAGCATTGAAAAGGCCGCATCAAGCCAGTCCGCAACCAACCCGGACTGGTCTTTCGAACAACGTACAAGCAGCGTTCAACCAGGATATGCCTCGTCCACTTTCAGCCCGGCGAGCTTGAAGATTACGCGCAGCGTCTGCGGCGCAATCTCGCGCCGCGAGGCGAGGGTCGTCAGCACGAAATCCATCACTTTCGCGTACTTGAGCATGGTCAGGCACGTTTCCATGTCGGTGGTGCCGTCGCGCATGACTTCCGCGAGCCGCAACATTTCACCGGAAATTTCTCGGGCCATTTCGAGTTCAAGTTGCTGTTTTTCGCTCCACTCGGGCATTGACGTGAGCTTTGCAAGCATTTCCTGAAACTGCTGTTCGGCTTTACTGTCTCGGATTGGGTCCATCGCCGTCCTCATTTTGTTCGCGTGTTCCCCGTGGGAACGCGCCGTGTGCGTTAGGTGTTACGTAACATGCTGTGCGTCAACGTTCGCCGGTGCGTTTCACCGGCCATGCCTCAAGCGTTGCCTAGGTCACTGATTCGTCGCGCTTGGCCTTGTTACCAGGGCTTCCTGCTATAAAAGTCGCGGGCTTGTACCGCGTAATATCCATCCATCCCGTTGGTTGTTCCCGTTCTAAATGCACGAAATGTTCCATCTGAAACCCGGGTTCCTCAGTGCCGAGTTGCGGCGACTCGAAACCTCTGCCAGTTCCCGATGCTGCGTCGTACGGGAGCGTCTATGCGCTTTTGGGTAAACTTACCGATCTACATCGATACAACCAGCGGTTAGCGCACACTTCGCGCCCAAATTTCCGCATGACCCCGCCTACAGAATCACTACGGTATCCAGACGATGGCCAAGAAGTCCCGGGCGCCGAACGCGCCCATTGCATCAACGGATTCGTCCGATAAAAAGCCGGAAACTTCGGCCAAGCACGACATTCGTCCCGGTCAGTCCCTCGAACTTTTGAAGGAACTGCACATCTTGACGCGCGACGGCAAGATGAATCAAGACAGCCGCCGAAAGTTGAAGCAGGTCTATCACCTGTTTCAGTTCATCGAACCTTTGCTTGCGGAAATTCATGCAAAAGAGGGTTCGGTTACGCTTGTCGATCATGGAGCGGGCAAGTCTTACCTTGGCTTCATTCTCTACGATCTCTACTTCAAGGCTCTGCGCGATCGGTCACATATCTTTGGTATTGAGACACGCTCGGAGCTGGTTGAAAAGTCGGAGGAATTGGCCGCCCGATTGGGATTCGAGGGTATGTCGTTCTTGAATCTATCGGTGGCCGAATCGATTACGTCAGACCGTTTGCCCGCGACCGTGGATGTCGTCACGGCACTGCATGCATGCAATACCGCAACCGATGACGCGATTCATTTCGCTTTGCAGAAGAAAGCGAAAAGCATTGTGGTGGTGCCGTGTTGTCAGGCCGAGGTGGCCTCGGTTCTACGCAAGAACAAAGGGCATTCGCTCTCGAAGAATGTGCTGACGGAGATGTGGCGGCATCCGCTGCATACGCGCGAATTCGGCAGCCAGATCACGAATGTGCTGCGCTGCCTGCAACTGGAGTCGCATGGGTATCAGGTCAGCGTGACGGAACTCGTCGGCTGGGAGCACTCGATGAAAAACGAGTTGATCATCGCGCAGTTCAAGGATCTGCCGCGCGGAAAACCGGCGCAGCGTCTGTCCGATGTGCTCGAAACGCTCGGTCTCGAAGAGATGCGCGAGCGGTTCTTTACGACTTGATCCCGGCGTCACGTTTCATGTGTTCGAGCCAGCCGGCGTGGCCGAGACGGCGCAGCGTGGCCATGTTGCGCTCGTAGATATCGGCGGCGTCGGGGAATGCTTCCGCTGCGCGTTCAATGCTTGCCTCACGCAGCAAATGGAAGATCGGGTAGGGCGCGCGGTTCGTGAAATTTTCGATGTCGTCGGGTTCCGCGTCATCGAATTGATAGTTCGGATGAAAGCTCGCGATCTGTAGCTGACCTTCCAGCTTGAGTTGCCTGAGGAGGGTATCGGCGAAATGAAGGGCGTCGTTGTAGTCGGCGAAATTGGCGAGTGCGTGCGGGACGATCAACAACGTTGTGTCGATTTTTTCCGGATCGGTGTCCGCCAGATGCTTCAGCTCGGTTTCAATATCGGCGAGCACATCTTCGAACGTGCGCGCCTCGCTGACGGCGTAGCGGACCTGGTCCTTCACATACACGGCTTTGGCAAACGGGCACAGGTTCAGGCCAATGACTGCGCGCGTGAGCCAGTGCCGCGTTGAATCGATAATCTCTTCGTTCACAGTTCAATCCTGTCTTCACCGCACGCCGCTTGCACGAGCAGCGCGGCCGTGGCGGGCGCTGAGCGCATGGGGCCGCAACCGGGGCCGAAAGTCTGACTCGCCGCGTATACGCCTTCTACCAGCAACGCGAGGGAATCGGCGAGAAGTTGAGGATCGGCCGCCCCCGCCGCCGTTGATAGTTCCAGCAGCCGGGCAATCAGATACTGCTTGTTGTTCGCCACCGACACCCGCGCCGGATGCTCGCGATCCGAGAATTCGCAGGCTACGTTCACGAACGGACAGCCGCGATAATCCGGATTCGATGCCCGTTCGACAAGGTCAGCAATGCTCTGTACAAGCGCTTTGGCCGGCTGATCCGGATGTTTCGCGATACTGCGTTCGACCCGCTCCCGGAAGCGCGCGTCCATGCGCGTGAGGTACGCCACCACCAGATCGTCCTTCGACGAAAACTGGCGGTACACGCTCATCTTGTTCACGCCCGCGCGTTCGACCACCGCGTCCACGCTGATCGCCCGAATGCCGTCGCGATAAAAAAGCTGTTCCGCGGCGTCGAGCAGTTGCTCCTGCGCGGTGGCGCCGTCCATGTGCCGGCGGACGGTTTTTTTATCGGCGACAGTGTTTTCATTCGATACCCGCACCACGGTCATGTCCTTTACTTCGGAAGGGATTCTTGACATGTTACCGAGCAGTCACTAAGCTCGCAACCTAAATGTGACTGAGTGGTAACGTTCGTCGAGATGTTGGTCAAAAGATAACCAGAAGAAACCGGAGCGAAGGATGAATTGGGCAGCCAGACGGCTTTCGGGCCGCATGCATTACGCGTGGATATCGGTAGGCGTCGTGTTTCTTGTGTTGCTGGCGGCCGCCGGCACGCGCGCGACACCCAGCGTCATGATGTTGCCGCTCGAACATCAGTTCGGCTGGAGCCGCGCGACCATCTCCCTCGCGATTTCCATCAATCTGGCGCTGTACGGCCTGACCGGACCGTTCGCTGCCGCCGCGATGCAGCGTTTCGGCGTGCGCCCGACATTGCTTGTCGCGCTCGGTGCATTGGCGACGGGCGTGGGGTTGTCGACGCTCATGACCGCTCCGTGGCAAATGATCCTGGTGTGGGGCGTGCTGGTAGGCGGAGCCACCGGCGTGGCCGCCATCACGTTGGCGGCCACGGTGGTCAATCGCTGGTTCACATCGCATCGCGGACTGGCAATGGGCATTCTCACCGCCAGCTCGGCCACCGGTCAGCTTGTGTTCCTGCCAATGCTCGCGGCGATCACCGAGCGCTTCGGCTGGCGTCCCATGGTGCTGGTCGTCGCGGCCGCAGCGGCGTTGGTGTTGCCCCTGGTGGCGTGGCTGTTGCCTGAGCGTCCCGCCGACCTCGTGCTGCGCCCATTCGGCGAGGCTCCTGATGCGCCGCCGCCCATTCCCGTCGCGCAAAAGAATCCGATCACGCTCGCCTTCGGCACGCTGGGCATGGCGAGCAAGACGCGCGATTTCTGGCTGCTTGCGGGCAGTTTTTTTATCTGCGGCGCGAGCACGAACGGGTATATCGGCACGCATCTGATCGCGATGTGCGCCGATCACGGCATGACCGAAGTGCAGGGTGCGGGTCTGCTCGCCGCCATGGGCATTTTCGATCTCTTCGGCACTACGCTGTCGGGCTGGCTGTCCGACCGCTTCAACGCCCGTGTGCTGCTGTTCTGGTATTACGGTTTGCGCGGGTTGTCGCTGATGTTCCTGCCGCACGCGTTTGGTATCGACTTCTATGGACTGCCGGTCTTCGCGGTGTTCTACGGGCTGGATTGGGTGGCAACCGTACCGCCGACTGTCCGGCTCGCTACCGACGTCTACGGCAAGGAGTCGGCGCCTATCGTATTTGGCTGGGTCGTGGCGGCGCATCAGCTCGGCGCGGCGTTTGCGGCGCTCGGCGGCGGCATCCTGCGCGCGAGTCTAGGCACCTATACCGTCGCGACGATGATTTCCGGCAGCCTGTGTATTGTCGCCGCGGTCATGGTCTTGCGGATCAACAAGGCACCGCGGGCCATGCCGGCGGTGGCGACCTGACAGCGGCTGCTGGCTGCTGTGCCGGCTGATTATTGAACTCAACGCTGCAGCGCGGGTTTGCCAGCTTGGTTATTCTTATGGTCTCGCAGCGTGCGTATTAACGCGCGCTGTCCGGATCAACCAACCAGGGACTGCCGCATGACCGAAAAAATCGCACCTACTGAAGTCGCAATCGATGCACTGCTGGCCGGCCGCTGGAGCCCGCGGGCTATATCGAACAAGGCGGTGAGCCGCGAGGATTTGCACAGCGTGCTGGAGGCCGCGCGCTGGGCGCCGTCTTCGTACAACATGCAGCCGTGGCGTTTCCTGACCTTCGATCGTAACCACGACGAAGCCGCTTTCCAGAAGGCCTTCGCCACGCTGGTGCCGTTCAACCAAGGCTGGAACGCGAATGTGCCCGTGCTGATTTGCGTGCTGGCGAAGACCTTGACGCCTAAGGGCGATGTGAACCGAACAGCTCCGTACGATGCAGGCGCGGCGGGTATGTCGCTGGCGTTGCAGGCGCACGCGCTCGGTCTGGTCGCGCACCAAATGGCGGGTTTCGATATCAACGCGTTCCGCGAAGCGTTTTCTCCGCCAGACGATGTAGAAGTGATCGCGATGATCGCATTGGGACATCACGGTGATCCCGCGTTGCTCGACGAAGTCCTCCTCGAACGTGAAAACGCGCCGCGCACGCGGGCAGCGATTGGCGAAATCGCGTTCGATGGCGCTTGGGGCAAGGCGTTCAAATAAGCGGTTTCAGCAGGTTGTACATGTTGGCTCAAGCGCGATCGTCCGGCAAACGCCGGGCGATCGCGGCACCGTTGCGCAAAGAGGTCGTTGACCTGAATCCCCGAAGCGCCGCAGTTTGAGGATTTTTGCGCTCAATTTGCTGAGACGTGGCTCCTGCTGAACGCGGAGGTTTGAAGCCGTGAGGGCTACACGAACGCACTCTCAATCCCCCTCCACCGATGACAACGGTCGCGCCACGTCCTCAAGCGACTTGCGTTCTGCCGACACCCCCCAGATTCCGGCGACAACCGCCGCCAGCAGCATCAGCGCAGAACCGATCAGATAGCCCGTAAACACCGCGCCGCGCTGATGCGTGTCAATCAGCCGACCGAACAGCGCGGGCCCCACAATGCCGCCTAGCGCCGTCCCAAAGGCATAGAAAATCGCGATGGCCAGCGCTCGAATCTCGAGCGGGAAGGTTTCGCTGACGGTGAGATACGCCGAACTCGCCGCCGACGATGCAAAGAAGAAGATCACCATCCAGGAGATAGTCTGCGTGGTGCTCGTCAGCCAACCCTGCTCGAACATATATCCGCTGATGGTCAGCAAAACACCCGACATCCCGTAGGTGAAGGCGATCATCTTGCGCCGGCCGAGGACATCGAAGAGTTTGCCGAGCATGATCGGCCCGAGGAAATTGCCGGCGGCGAACGGCAACACATACCAGCCGATCCGATCCCCCGGCACACCGTAGAAATCGGTCAGCACCAGCGCGTAGGTGAAAAAGATCGCGTTATAGAAAAACGCCTGGGCGGTCATCAGCGTCAATCCGACCAGTGAACGCCGCCGATGTGAATGAAAGAGCGAGTGGAATACTTCGCTGAGTTTCGTGTGATCGCGGGCGTGCAGGCGCAGCGGTTTGACGGGGTCCGTTGGCAACGTCACGCCATGTTCGTGAAACTTCGCCTCGATGCCCTCCACAATTTCCTTCGCCTCGTCCACGCGGTCATGGGTGATCAGCCAGCGCGGACTTTCGGGCACCCACATGCGCATGAAAAGGATCAGCAATCCCAGGATTGCGCCGATCAGAAAACACGCGCGCCAGCCGTAATCGGGCGGCAGCAAGCCTGGATCGAGCAGCACGATCGAACCTGCAGCGCCGAGCCCCGCGCCCACCCAGAACGTGCCGTTGATCGCGAGGTCCGTCCAGCCACGCACGCGAGCCGGCGTGAACTCCTGGATCGTGGAATTGATCGCTGTATATTCGCCCCCGATCCCCGCGCCGGTCAGGAAGCGAAACAGCACAAAACTCGCGAGATTCCACGAAACGGCTGTGGCTGCCGTAGCCGCCACGTACAAAAACAGGGTGATGAAAAAGAGCTTGCGACGTCCCAGCCGGTCTGTGAGCCAGCCGAAACCCAGCGCGCCGATCACTGCGCCCGCAATGTAGGCGCTACCGGCGAACCCGACATCGGCGTTCGAAAACTTGAGCACGTGACTGGATTTCAACGCGCTGGCCACCGCGCCGGCAAGCGTCACTTCAAGTCCGTCGAGCAGCCACGTAATCCCGAGCGCCAGCACAATCAGCGTATGAAAGCGGCCCCACGGCAGCCGGTCGAGCCTTCCGGGCAAATCGGTTTCAATGATCCTCGCTGGCGCTTCCTTTTCGCCTTCAACTGAGCGGATGGTCGTGGTGTCGTTCATACGTTTGGCCGGTAACGTGGGAATGACCGGCTGCACGCGCCTCCGGCAGAGAGCATTAATTACCGGGTTTTCGAGCAAAATCCGTTCCCCCGGCCATGTTTTTGATTGGCTGTTGATGTACTGCGCGTTACGTGCTAAAAACGCGCTCCACTTTTTGTTTGCGACGCTCGGCGGCGTTCACGCTGTCGTCGCTCACCTCATGACTTATTGCGCGATCGATTTCGGCACGTCGAATTCAGCGGTCGCATTGCCCGACGGGGCGTCGATCCGGCTCGCGCCGGTCGAAGGCAGCGCCACCACGCTGCCGACCGCTGTCTTTTTCAACACGGACGAGGACGAGCAAGCCTACGGGCGGGCCGCGCTCGAGTCTTACATCGACGGCTTCGACGGCCGCCTGATGCGCTCCATGAAGAGCATTCTCGGCTCGCCCCTGGCTGAGACGAGCACGGACCTGGGCGACGGCTCCGCGATCCGCTACGTCGACGTCATCACGCTGTTCCTGCAGCATCTGAAGCAGAAGGCGCAGGCCGTTTCCAGCACGCCGATCAGGCGCGCGGTGCTGGGCCGCCCGGTATTTTTCGTCGATGACGATCCGCGCGCCGATCAGCTCGCCCAGAACCAGCTTCAGGCTGCGGCGCAAGCCATTGGTCTGACGGATATCCATTTCCAGTACGAACCGATTGCCGCCGCTTTCGACTATGAAGCGCGCCTGACGAAAGAAGGGCTGGTGCTGGTCGCCGATATTGGCGGCGGTACGTCGGACTTCTCGCTGGTGCGGGTTGGGCCGGCGCGCGCCAAGCTGTTGTCGCGAAAAGACGACGTGCTCGCGCATTACGGCGTCCATGTGGCTGGAACGGACTTCGACCGGCGTGTGGAGCTGGCGACAATTCTTCGTGAGCTCGGTTATCAGTCGATCGCACCGGAAGGCCGAGAAGTGCCGAACCGCGTTTATTTCGACCTCGCCACGTGGCATCTGATCAATACCGTCTACGGGCCGAAACGCGTCAACGAACTGCAGTTGATGCGGCACCTCTATAGCGACTCGAAGCACCACGACCGTCTGATGCGCGTGGTCGAGCGCCGTCTTGGACACGCGTTAGCGTCGCACGCGGAGACCGCGAAGATCGAAGTGGCGGCGGGCGGTGAGACCACGATCGGGATGGAGGAGGTGGAAGAGGCGCTGCGTATTGGCTTCAACGAGCAGCAGCTCATTGAAGCGGGGCTGGAAGAGACACGGCGAATCGTGGCGGCAGCGAGGGAAACGGTGCACCGCGCAGGTGTGGCGCCCCAGGACGTAGGCGCGATTTATTTCACCGGCGGATCGACGGGTCTTGGTTTCCTCTCGCAATCGCTCTCCAATGCGTTCCCGGAGGCTGAAGCGGTGTTTGGCGACCGGCTGGCCAGCGTAGCGACCGGGCTCGGTATTTATGCGCGCCGACTATTCGGCTGATCGGTAACGAGTGGTAATTGACTTCTCGCAGATCGGTATTACTTGCTATTACCGTCCGGTCAGTCATTTAAAGTGATTTCTCATTTACGACTGATAAACCCGTGATGCAAAAAGAAAACCCCGCGAATACGGGGTTTTCTCTGCTATTCAAACGGCAATAAGACTTACGCCGGTTTGATGTTTGCAGCTTGCTTACCCTTCGGGCCGGTCTTCACTTCGAAGGTAACCTTCTGGTTTTCCTGAAGCGTCTTGAAGCCTTCCACGCGAATTTCAGAGAAATGTGCGAACAGATCTTCGCCGCCGCCGTCCGGCGTGATGAAGCCAAAGCCCTTTGCGTCATTGAACCACTTGACGGTACCGGTTTCCATGTTACGTGTTCCTAAAGATGTTGAATAAGGCCGAAGCCCGAATGTGCATGAAAATCAAGGAAGGGGCAATAGGACCAACCGGAGTACCGTGATGGGCGAACTACGAAAGACCAATTCACTCGCCACTTGAAATCCTGCAAGAAGGTTTATACGGCGAATCAAACCCAAGGTCAAATAATATCCGACCGCAATATGGGGTTTTTTTTGAGATGTTTTTAGCGACATTCGAACGTCACATTACAAATCTTTCGGTAAATATTTTATGCTCGAGCGGACCCGTCCAAACCTCAGTCGTAACAGATAGAGCGTGATGCGGGTTCACCCGTTAAACTACGCCCCACGTTGGGGCGGGGCCGCATTTAGCTGAAGGTTTCGCATTAACCCGCATAAGCTATTTGAAAGTTTTTTGACTGAGGGAGACGTAGTGAAAAGTTCTATTCAACGGAACATTGGACCGGTTGCGCTGCTGCTGACCGGCCTGGGTTCCATTATCGGCTCGGGCTGGCTATTCGGGGCTTGGAAAGCGGCCAAGATTGCAGGTCCTGCTGCCATCGTTGCGTGGGTTATTGGCGCTGTAGTCATTCTTGCCATTGCACTGACTTATGCCGAGCTGGGCGCAATGTTCCCGGAGTCTGGCGGAATGGTCCGGTATGCACGCTATTCGCATGGCGCGCTTGTTGGATTCGTCAGTGCCTGGGCGAACTGGATTGCGATCGTTTCGGTCATTCCGATTGAAGCGGAAGCATCGATTCAATATATGAGTACCTGGCCGTATCAATGGGCTCATGCACTCTTTGTTGACGGATCATTAACGCCGGTCGGATTAATTTTATCGGCATTATTGGTGATCGTATATTTCCTGCTGAATTACTGGGGCGTTAAATTATTTGCCCGCGCTAATTCGGCAATTACCGTATTCAAGTTCATTATTCCCGGTGCGACTATTCTCGGTCTTATGCTGACCGGTTTTCATAGCGAGAACTTCGGTACGAGTTCGAGTTTCGCGCCTTATGGCTGGTCCGCAGTGCTGACTGCCGTGGCTACCAGCGGTATCGTATTCAGCTTTAACGGGTTTCAGAGTCCCGTGAATCTCGCTGGAGAAGCGCGCAATCCGTCGAAGAGTATTCCGTTCGCGGTGATCGGCTCGATCCTGATGGCACTCGTAATCTATGTGTTGTTGCAAGTGGCATATATCGGCGCGGTCAGTCCTGGCGACGTGTTGAAAGGCTGGAGCAACTTCAACTTCGCGTCGCCATTCGCGGAACTCGCACTGGCGCTTAACCTCAACTGGCTCGCGTTTCTTCTTTACGTCGATGCGTTTGTCAGCCCAAGCGGTACCGGCACGACCTACATGGCGACCACCTCGCGCATGATCTACGCAATGGAGCGCAACAACACGCTGCCGAAGATCCTGGGTCACGTCCATCCGCTCTACGGCGTGCCACGTCCGGCGATGTTCTTCAACCTGGGCGTCGCGTTCGTCTTCATGTTCTTTTTCCGCGGCTGGAGTTCGCTGGCGGCGGTGATTTCGGTCGCAACCGTGATCTCGTATCTGACCGGCCCGGTGAGCTTAATGGCGCTGCGCCGTGCGGCCACGGACCTGCATCGGCCGTTGATGATCAAGGGTATGACCATCATCGCGCCGTTCGCGTTCGTGTGTGCCTCCGAGGTGTTGTATTGGGCAAAGTGGCCGCTGACCGGCGAGATCATCTTGCTGATGGTGGTCGCGTTGCCAGTGTATTTCTACTACCAGTCCAAGACCGGTTTTCACGAGTGGAGCGATGACCTGAAGGCGGCATGGTGGCTGATCGTATATTTGCCGGCGATGGCGCTTGTTTCGCTCATCGGCAGCAAGGAATTTGGCGGACGCGGATTATTGCCGTATGGCTGGGATATGGCGTTGGTGGCCGTCATGGCGCTGGCGTTTTATTACTGGGGCGTACAAACCGGATATCGCTCCCAATATCTCGAAGAACGCGAAAGCCACGACGATATCCTCGCCGAAGTCGGTGCGTGATGGTTACGTGATAGCCGGCTCGTAAAAATCCCGCTGTTGCAATTAAAAAACCCGCTTGAGCAATCAAGCGGGTTTTTTATTTCCGTTCGTGGCAAATCGCTGCATTTTGTGGGGATTTAGGCATCGCCGAAAACGTAATTCGTCATGGCCAATGTTTTCTGAAATGTACCGAGCGACTGAATACCAAGTTCGAAATCATCGTCGGCAGCGCCTAGCGCGCCGAAAATCGGCAGCAAATGTTCATCGGTCGGATGCATCAGCACGGCGTGCGGCGCCTGTTTCCGGTAGTCCAACAAAGCTTCGATGTCCCGTTTTGCCAGCCGATCCTCGAACCAGTCCGTGAACTCGGTCACGCGTGGATCGGCATCTTCCGGCCGCGCGCTGAAATCCGCCGTCCGCAGATTGTGCGTGATCTGTCCCGAACCTACGATCATCACGCCGTCGTCCCGCAACGCTCGCAGCGCGCGGCCCACGCGATAGTGATGCGCCGGGTCGAGATGCGGCTGTATGGATAATTGTGCGACCGGAATCCCCGCGTCCGGATACATCAGCAGCAGCGGCACCCACGCGCCGTGGTCAAGACCTTGCTCGGTGATCGCCGACGGAATGCCCGCCTGGGTCAGCAGCGTCGCGGCCCGCTTACCAAGTTCCGGCGCACCCGGCGCGCGATACTGGATCTCGTAAAGGGCGCGCGGAAAGCCGTAGAAATCGTGAATGGTCTCCGGTTGTTCGGCAACGCTCGCCACCGGCTGCGCCGTGCCCCAGTGTGCGGAAAGCATGAGTATTGAACGCGGACGTTCGAAGCGCGTCGCGAACGAGGCGAACTCGCCGGAAGGCATCGACGGGTCGATCGGCAGCGTCGGCGCGCCGTGGGAAATGAAAACGGTCGGAAGGCGAGTCATGGCAGCGGATCTCTGAAAGAGGTATTACCACGACTATAAACATAGACGATGCGTTGATAAACAGCCGGCGAGGCAATGAATTGTGTCGCCGCTGTTGTTAATTATCCGCGTCCTTCAATCCCGGCCAAGCGGCCGCGATCGGGCTTCCGAGCGCAAACATGTCGATCACGCGGTCGACCGTCTGATCAACCATGTCGTCGATGGAAACAGGCCGATGGTAGAACGCCGGCAGCGGCGGGAAAATGACGCCGCCCATTTCGGTGACCGAGGTCATATTGCGTAAATGCGCGAGGTTGAACGGCGTTTCCCGCACCATCAGGACCAGGCGGCGACGCTCTTTCAGCACGACGTCGGCGGCGCGGGTGATCAGATTGTCCGATAGCCCGAGCGCGATGCTTGCCAGCGTTTTCATGGAACACGGCGCGACGATCATGCCTTCGGTGGCAAACGATCCTGATGCGATGCTTGCACCAACATCGCGGACGTTATGCACGACATCTGCAAGCGCGTGGACGGTGGTTTTATCGAGTTCGAGTTCGTGCTGGATGTTCAGCCAGCCCGCGCTGGAGATCAGCAAATGCGTTTCGACGCCACCCAGGTGCCGCAGCTTTTCCAGCAACCGGACGCCGTAGATCGAACCCGTTGCACCCGTGATGGCGACAATCAGCCGTCGCGGCACGGGCGCTGCGGGCGAAGAACGTGCGACGGACAATCTCAGGCAGCGGCGAACAGTTGTTGCAGCTCGCCCGATTCGTACATTTCCATCATGATGTCCGAGCCGCCGATGAACTCACCGTTCACGTAAAGCTGCGGAATGGTCGGCCAGTTGGAGAATTCCTTGATGCCCTGGCGGACGCCTTCGTCTTCGAGAACATTAACCGTCTTGATCTCGGTCACGCCGCAAGCCTTCAGGACCTGAATGGCGCGGCCGGAGAAACCGCACATGGGGAACTGCGCGGTGCCCTTCATGAACAGCACGACCGGTGCTCCTTCAACGATTTGCTTGATGCGTTCTTGCGTATCCATGGTCTTTCCTGCGAGGCGTTGTTATGCGGGGTTGATTGTGGGTCGAGCGATGAGGAATTTGCTACTTCAAGCGAAATTTCACACGCTAACGATTTGAAATGATAGCGGATTTCAATCGATGCGGCTTGGGGCGGCTGGGACGGCTTGCAGCCGTTTGTTGCCGGCGCCACGGGCGTCAGGCCGTGAAAAAACCGCCGCTGACACGTTCGATACCAGCCAGATCACGCTCAGAGCGTACGCCGGAAAAACCGCGCGCGGTTAGCAGAGCGCGTACGTCTGCCGACTGATCGTAGCCGTGTTCCAGCCAGAGCGAGCCGCCCGTCGCCAGGAAAAACGGCGCAGTCTGGACGATCGTGCGGATGGCGGCGAGTCCATCGGCTTCATCGGTGAGGGCGGTGCGCGGTTCGAAGCGCAGATCGCCTTCGGACAAGTGGGGATCGTTCTGCGCGATGTAAGGCGGGTTACTCACGATCACTTCAAAGCGCAGCGCGGGATCAAGCGCGCTGATCCAGTCGCTTTGAAGCAGGTTCAGCGGCCGGTCCATGCCGAGCAGTTTCAACGCATTGCGAGCCGTTACAGCCAGTGCTTCCGCAGATTGATCGACTGCCCAGACTTGAGCATCGTCGCGAGAAAAAGCAATCGATACCGCGATCGCGCCGCTACCCGTGCCCAGATCGAGCACTCGTGGCGCTGCGATTCCGGCCATCTGTTTGAGCGCGATCTCCACCAGCAATTCAGTTTCTGGCCGCGGGATCAACACATCCGGCGTGACCTCGAACTCAAGCCCGAAAAATTCCCGCGTTCCCACGAGTTGTGCGATCGGTTCACCTGCCGCGCGCCGATGTGCCAGCGCGTCGAAACGATCGACGCTCTCCGCCGCCAATTCCTCTTCGTCGCGCGTGATCAATTCGGTCCGCCGCCAGCCGAGCACATGCTCAAGCAAGATCCGCGTTTCGAGCGCGGGCAGTGCAGACGCGCGCATCAACCCGGCAACCGTCGTCATTCGGAATCGCCCAGAGCGGCCAGCAACTCGGCCTGATGTTCGCTGACGAGCGCGGCAACCAGATCGTCGATATCGCCATCCATGATCGCGTCGAGCTTATACAGCGTCAGATTGATCCGGTGATCCGTCATTCGTCCTTGCGGAAAGTTATACGTGCGAATCCGTTCCGAACGATCGCCCGAGCCAATCAGGCTCTTGCGCGTGGCCGCTTCCTTCGCGTGCTGCTCGTGATACTGCTTGTCCATGATCCGCGCGGCGAGCACCTTCAGCGCGCGATCCTTGTTCTTGTGCTGCGAGCGGTCGTCCTGGCATTCCACAACAATTCCCGTTGGCAAATGCGTCACGCGCACGGCTGAATCGGTCTTGTTGATGTGCTGGCCGCCCGCGCCGGAAGCGCGGAAGGTATCGATGCGCAAGTCCGCCGGATTGATCACCACTTCGCCAATTTCATCGGCTTCGGGCATTACCGCGACCGTGCACGCCGACGTATGGATGCGCCCCTGCGTCTCAGTCGCGGGCACCCGCTGCACCCGATGCCCGCCCGATTCGAACTTCAGCTTCGAGTACACGTTCAAGCCCGCAATCCGCACGATCACTTCTTTATAGCCGCCGAGATCGGAGACGCTTTCCGACATCATTTCGACCGTCCAGCGATTGCGCTCGGCGTATCGAAGATACATGCGCAGCAGGTCGCCCGCGAACAATGCGGATTCATCCCCACCCGTGCCCGCCCGGATTTCGATGAAGATATTGCGATCATCGTTGGGATCTTTCGGCAGCAACATGGCTTGCAGATCCCGCTCGATGGCCACCATCCGCTCGCGCGCCTCGCCGATTTCTTCTTCGGCGAAATCGCGCATGGACGGGTCGGAGAGCAATTCCATGGCGGTGGTTTCGTCATTCGACGCCTGCCGCCACAACGCGTATTGCTCCACGACCGGCCCGATTTCGGCGTTTTCCCGCGTGATCTTCCGATACTGGTCCATATCGGCGGTCACATCTTCGCGGCTCATCAGGTCATTGAGTTCGGCCAGCCGGGTAGTTAGCTGGTCGAGCTTGTTTTGCATGCTCGTTTTCATGGAAGGCTGGAGCGAAGCTCCGCAGAGGACAGCAATCAGGAACGCGACCGCAAAGATACTCGCATGCGGCGCAACCGAAGAGGAGACGCGAGAGGGGCGCTAAGTTTCCGACGGATCGGACGGATCGTTCGAACCCGACGGATGGCCGTGTTTGTAAAGGCCGCCCATCAGGTCGATGAGCTGGTCGCGATTCTCTCGGCTGGCACGGCTGAGCGCGTGCGTGGGGCCGTGGATCAGCTTGTTGGTCAGCGACTGCGACAGCGCTTCGAGCACCGCCGCCGGGTCGTCGCCACGCGCGAGCATCTTGCGGGCGCGTTCGACTTCGGCGCGGCGCATGGCGTCGGCTTGCGTGTGCATATGGCGGATCACCGGCACGATGCTGCGTGCGTCGAGCCATTGCATGAAGTTCTGCACACGGGTGTCGATGATCGATTCCGCCTGCGCCACCGCCGCTTGCCGGGACGCGCTGCCTTCGCGAACGATCGCGCCGAGGTCGTCGACGGTATAGAGGAATACGTCCTGCAGTTTGCCCACTTCGGGTTCGATGTCACGCGGCACGGCGAGATCGACCATGAAAATCGGCCGATGGCGGCGTGCCTTGACGGCCCGTTCCACCGCGCCGAGTCCGATGATCGGCAATGTGGATGCCGTGCACGACACGATGATGTCGAACTCGTGCATGCGCGCGGGCAGCTCAGAGAGGGGAATGGACCGGCCGTTGAAGCGTTCAGCGAGCTTTTCGCCGCGTTCCGCCGTGCGGTTCGCGACCACAAGCTCGCGCGGCTTTTGCGCGGCAAAATGCGTCGCGCACAGCTCGATCATTTCACCCGCGCCAATAAACAGCACGCGCTGGCCCGAAATGTTCTCGAAGATGCGCTGCGCGAGACGCACGGCCGCCGCGGCCATGGAGACCGATTGCGCCCCAATTTCAGTCGTCGTGCGCACTTCCTTTGCAACGGCAAAGGTGCGCTGGAATAACTGGTTCAGATACGTGCCGAGCGCGCCGGCTTCGGACGCGGTGCGCACCGCATCTTTCATCTGGCCGACGATCTGCGTCTCGCCCAGCACCATGGAATCAAGTCCGGAGGCAACGCGAAACGCATGCCGCACTGCTTCGGACTGCGGCAGCGCGTAGACGTGCGGCGCGAGCTCGGAGACCGGCAGGTTGTGATACTTGGACAGCCAGTGGATCGCGGCGTCGCGGGCGGCTTTGTCGTCGGTGGCGCAATACAGCTCCGTGCGATTACACGTCGACAGGATTGCGGCTTCCGGCGCGGCTTTCCCCAGCGGCCCCAGCCACAGATCTTTCAGCGCGCCGAGCGCTGGTTTGATCTGTTCGAGCGGAAACGCCACGCGTTCGCGCAAGGCGACAGGCGCAGTGTGGTGGTTGATTCCGATCGTGAGGAGCTGCATGTTTTCGGGCTGATCCAATGGCCTGAGATACCCTGGAATTTAGCCCGATATTATAGCCTTTCGCGGATTTCTTCAGTTCCACCCGGGAAACCTACTCCAGATAAGGAGCTGGAGACGCCGTCCGTTTCAATTCGGTCCAGTTGATAACCGTAGCCATACAGCGGCGTCAGCCGGTAACCGTTGTCCGGACGAAGGTGCAATTTCGTGCGCAGGCGGGACGCGTGGGTGTCCAGAGTCCGCGACGCCATGTCGCTCCCCCGCGGCCACACCACTTCCATGATGTGCGCACGCGATACGGCGCGCGACAGGTTCGTGAACAGCAACCGGGCGAAGCGGAATTCCTTCGGCGTGAGCAAGACTCGCAGATCCGCGAAACTCACGCTCAACTCCGACGCGTTGAACCGATACTCGCCGAAATGCTCGGCGGCGGGCGTGCGAACCGCGCTTCGGCGCGCCAGTACTTCCACGCGGGCGGCCAGTTCGGTGCATCGGACGGGCTTGGCGACGCAATCGTCGGCGCCGGCTTTCAGGCACGCGACCATGTCGGACTCGCTCTGGCTTGCCGCGATCAACACGATGGGAAGCTGCGGCGCGAGTTGCCTGACGCGTTCGATGATTTCCGCGCCGATCATGTCGCGCGTTTCATTGGCGGCGATCAGCAGATCGAACGTGTCATGCCTCATTCGATCGAGCAATACGGGCGCGGTTGGGAAGAAATGGCAGAAATGGCCGTCCAGGACTAGTGTCCGGCGGATGAGTGCGGCGTGCTGAACGTCCGCGTCGATGATGGCGATTCGCATGATTTCCGACGCCGCCGCGCGCGTTGAGAGCGGGCCGGGCGGCGCGGCACTTGCTTGCCATCGCCATTCCAGCCCCCTAAACTCATCCGCTACGCTGCAAACGCCTTCCAGACCTTCTAGGTTTACAGAACAGAAAATGCTAGTTCACCAATCCGATTCAACCCATAGGTTTAGTCTTAAATCCGCTGGAACGCGCCGCTAATGGGGTGGCCTGGGATCGTGTTTCTCGGTTTGGTGGTCGGGCTGGCCGGCTGGTGGCTGCATCCGTTGCGACGTTTGGTCTCAAGGCCGTTCGGCCGGCTATGGGCGGCTGGGCTAGCGGGCATGGTGGCGGCGATGGTCGCGAAAATGCTCGGCAACGTCACCGGCGCATTCCACGACGGCGATTCCCTTGAATGGCTTGCGTGCGCGCTGTTGGCGCTGGTCGCCGTGACCGTCACGGTAGGACTGGCGGCGCGGCGCTGATCCCCGCTGATTATGGTTCGATATATCAAAACTCTGCAGGTGACTTCATGAACGATCGACTGAATTCCCCCGATGGCCAGACTTTCGCCCGGCGTATCGAGTTGCTGCGCGGCGCCATGGCGCGTGAGGCGCTGGCTGCCGTGCTGGTGCCGTCGTCGGACCCGCACATCTCCGAGTACCTGCCGGAGCACTGGCAGGGGCGGCAGTGGCTGTCAGGATTCACCGGCTCGGTTGGAACGCTGGTAGTGACCGCTGATTTCGCCGGCGTGTGGGTCGACAGCCGTTATTGGACGCAAGCCGAGGCGCAACTGACCGGGACCGGTATTGCGTTGATGAAGATGATGGCCGGACAGCAATCCGCACCGCACGTGGACTGGCTCGCGGAGAATGTGGCGGCCGGCGAGACGGTGGCGGTCGATGGCGCCGTGCTCGGCGTGGCGGCGGCGCGGACGCTGAAAGATGCGCTGACGGCGCGCGGGATCGTGTTGCGCACGGACCTGGATCTGCTCGATGCCGTCTGGCCGGAGCGGCCGGGTTTGCCATCGGAGAGTGTGTACGAACACGTCGCGCCTCAGGCGAGTGTCACGCGTCCCGAAAAGCTGGCGGAAGTGCGGCGCGTGATGCGCGAAAAGGGCGCGCAGTGGCATTTCATCTCGACGCTCGACGATCTCGCGTGGCTGTTCAACTTGCGCGGCGCCGATGTCACCTATAACCCCGTATTCGTCGCGCATGCGTTGATCGGACAGGATGACGCCGCCTTGTTCGTCGGCGATGGCAAGATTCCCGCTGATCTTAAAGCGTCGCTGCTGAAGGACAACGTGCGGGTTGAGCCGTACACCGACGTTGCCGCTGCTCTTGCCGCGTTGCCCGCGGGTTCCACGTTGCTCATCGATCCGCGCCGGATCACGTTCGGCTCGCTCGAGAAAGTGCCGGCCGAAGTGAAGATCGTGGAAGCGGTGAATCCGTCGACGTTCGCCAAGTCGCGCAAGACCGCCGCCGACGCCGCGCATATCCGCGCGACGATGGAACAGGACGGCGCGGCGCTCGCCGAGTTCTTCGCGTGGTTCGAAGATACGCTTGGGCGCGAGACGATCACGGAACTTACCATCGACGAAAAATTGACGGCTGCGCGTGCGCGCCGGCCAGGTTTCGTCACGCTGAGCTTTGCG
The DNA here is from genome assembly GCF_011493005.1 of Caballeronia sp. SBC1. Classification (NCBI taxonomy): domain Bacteria; kingdom Pseudomonadati; phylum Pseudomonadota; class Betaproteobacteria; order Burkholderiales; family Burkholderiaceae; genus Caballeronia; species Caballeronia sp. SBC1. The sequence continues at coordinate 3,499,477 of NZ_CP049156.1, read as the reverse complement.
ACTATCGCCGGCTTCAATGCAAACGGCGCGATGCCGCATTACCGCGCGACCGAAGCCTCGCATTCGGTGATCGAAGGCAACGGCTTGCTGCTGATCGATTCGGGCGGTCAATACGTGAGCGGTACGACGGACATTACGCGCGTTGTACCTATCGGCACGATTACGGCTGAGCACAAACGCGATTTCACCATCGTGCTGAAGGGGACGATCGCGTTGTCGCGGGCGCATTTCCCGCGCGGCATTCGTTCACCGATGCTGGACGCCATCGCTCGCGCGCCTATCTGGGAAGCTGGCGCGGATTACGGACATGGCACGGGGCATGGCGTCGGTTATTTCCTGAATGTGCACGAAGGCCCGCAGGTCATCTCGCACTACGCGCCGGCCGAGCCATACACAGCAATGGAAGACGGCATGATCACGTCGATTGAACCGGGGCTTTATCGGCCGGGAAAATGGGGGATTCGGATCGAAAACCTGGTGATGAACGAACCCGCCGGCAAAACCGAATTCGGCGATTTCCTCAAGTTCGAAACGCTGACGTTGTGTCCTATCGACACACGCTGCATCGACCTGACCCTGCTGCGTGACGACGAACGCGCGTGGCTCAACGACTATCACGCAGCGGTCCTCGAACGCGTCTCGCCGCATGTGTCCGGCGCGGGGAAAGCGTGGCTCGAAAAACGCACGCAAGCGATCTGAACGGAGCTATAAACGCATGGCGATCAAGGCAGTGGTGTTCGATTTCGGCGGCGTGTTGATCGACTGGAATCCCGAGTATGTGTACAGCCGGCTGATTCCCGACGCCACCGAGCGGCGTTGGTTCATGGACAACGTGATTGCATCGGACTGGGTGCTGCAGCAGGACGCGGGGCAAACGATCGCCGACGGCAACGCTGAACTGATCGCCAGGTTTCCCGAGCATGAAGCCCTGATCCGCGCGTTTTACGAGCGCTGGCAAGAAATGGTGGCGGGCGTGCTGGAAGATGGCGTCGCGCTGGTCGACAAGCTCGAAGCCGCGAATGTTCCGCTGTTCGGGCTCACCAACTGGTCCGCTGAAACTTTCCCCTGGGCGTGGGAGCGGTTCCCCGTGCTGCAGCGCTTTCGCGAGGTGGTTGTGTCGGGGCGTGTGTTGGTCGCGAAACCTGATCCGGCGATTTTCGCGCTGATGTGGACTGAGATTGAAAAGCATCTTCCGGGCATTCAACCGCAGGAAGTCGTTTTTATCGATGACAACGAGAAAAACATTCGCGCTGCGACGGCGCTTGGCTGGAACGCGGTGCATCACACGAATGCCGAGCAGACCGAAGCGCGCTTGAAGGCGCTGGGTTTGCGCGTGTGATCACTTTCCGAACAGATTCTTGAGCGTGTCGCCGATGCTTTTCACCACGCCGCCGGCGTTTTTAGCCACGCCCTCGGTGTTCACGCCAACCGCTTTCGCGAAGCCCGCCGCGAGCTTTTTCATCAAGCTTTCGTTGAGCGAGAACTTGGGGTCCCGCAGATCGCCGTCGAGTTCGAAGTCCAGCTTGATCTGATCGTGATTCTTCAGCGCCGCGACCGCGATCCTGGTAGGAATGGTGAGGAATGTGTCGAGCGGATTGCCGTTATCCGATAACTGCAGCCGGTTCAGCGTGACTGAACCCGGCGCGTGGATACGGTAGTCATGCACCGTGGCGTCGAGCGTGAGGTCAAGTGTGCCGCCCGTGACGGTCGTCCTCGCGCCTGCTTTCCTCAGCATATACGGATCGAGCGTCGCGATATCGACGTTGTGCAAGGTCGTGTGCGTCTGCGAATCCTTGTTCGCTATTTTTATCCAGCCGTTGAACGCAACCGTGCCCGTGTGCGACGGCCCTTTGATCGAACCGGTCATGTCCAGCTTGGTCGGTTCGGTGAGGGCGGGAAGGTGCAGGTTATCGACGTTGGCCCGCGCGTCGGAAATCAGGATTCTGTAGGGTGGCGTCTGCACGGATTGATCGAAGAATTCCATCACGCCGCGTTCAAGCGTGACGTGATCGATCAGCCGGTCTTCCTGCGCGTGCGCGGCGGCTTCGCTTGAACCCGCCTGGGCCTCGCGCGTCGACTGCCGGAGATTGGGCAGCAGTTCAACGCGGCCATCTGCAAGACGGGCAACGGAGAGGTAAAAGCCATCCACCGTCACGTGCTGCAAATGCACGCGGTTGCTCAGGAGCGCGCGCATATCCACATTCAGCGTCACGCGCTCGGCGCGCAGCGTGTCGTCCGTGGGCCAGCCTTGCGGTCCCCGCAGACGCACGCGGCTCAGCGTGATGCGTGCATAACCCACATCAATGTCTTCCGCCGAACCGAGCGGCCCGAGCGTTTCGAGCACGCGCGCCTTCATTTCGTGCACGACAAAAAACCCGCCGCCGACTACCGCCAACAGCAACACCACGATGACCGCGCCCGCCCACAGCACCACGCGTCGCGCCTTTGTACCCGCCATCCCGATGTCCCCCATCCAAGCCGCGCGCGGGCGGCGATCCGGTGCGTTGTTGTCGGCCCTTGCCGTGCTTATCGGACGATTGGCTTATAGCGCAGGCGTTTCGGCTTCGCCGCTTCTTCGCCCAGACGATTACGCTTGTCGGCTTCGTACTCCTGGTAGTTGCCGTCGAAGAAGGTCACTTGCGAATCGCCTTCAAACGCGATGATGTGCGTCGCGATCCGGTCGAGGAACCAGCGATCATGCGAGATCACCATCACCGATCCCGCGAATTCCAGCAACGCGTCTTCCAGCGCGCGCAGCGTTTCGACGTCCAGGTCGTTCGACGGCTCATCCAGAAGCAGCACGTTGCCGCCTTCAATCAGCGTCTTCGCCAGATGCAGGCGGCCACGTTCACCGCCCGACAACGCGCCAACGGTCTTTTGCTGATCGCCGCCCTTGAAGTTGAAGCGGCCGATATACGCACGGGACGGCGTCTCATACTTGCCGACCGTCAATACATCCGCACCGCCTGAAATCTCTTCGAACACGGTCTTGTTGGCATTGAGCGCGTCGCGGCTTTGATCCACGTACGCCAGCTTGACTGTCGGCCCCGTGACGATTTCGCCCGAATCCGGTTGTTCCTTACCTGTGAGCATGCGGAACAACGTGGATTTTCCCGCGCCATTCGGCCCGATAATTCCGACAATCGCGCCTGCCGGGATCTTCATGTTGAGGTTATCGATCAAGAGGCGGTCGCCGTAAGCCTTGCTCACGTTCTTGAACTCAATCACCTCATTGCCCAGCCGGTCCCCAACAGGGATGAAGATTTCCTGCGTTTCGTTGCGCTTCTGGTATTCCTGGCTGTTGAGTTCCTCGAAGCGTGCGATCCGCGCCTTCGACTTCGCCTGGCGTCCCTTCGGATTCTGGCGCACCCATTCCAGTTCTTTCTTCAACGCTTTCTGACGCGCCGATTCCGTCGATTCTTCCTGCTTCAGCCGATCCTGCTTCTGGTCGAGCCAGCTGCTGTAGTTGCCCTTCCAAGGAATGCCGTGGCCGCGGTCGAGTTCGAGAATCCATTCGGCGGCGTTATCGAGGAAATAGCGATCGTGGGTGACCGCCACGACCGTGCCCGGATAGCGCGTCAGGAATTGTTCGAGCCAGTCCACCGATTCTGCGTCCAGGTGGTTGGTCGGTTCGTCGAGCAGCAGCATGTCGGGCTTTTGCAGCAGCAATTTGCACAGCGCCACACGACGCTTTTCGCCGCCCGACAAATGTTCGATCTTCGCGTCCCATGCGGGCAGGCGCAGCGCATCGGCGGCGACTTCGAGTTGTTGCTCGGGCGTGCCACCGTCGCTCGTCGCAAGGATGGCTTCGTATTTGGCTTGCTCGGCGGCGAGGGCGTCGAAGTCGGCGTCGGGTTCCGCGTAGGCTGCGTAAATTTCGTCGAGCTTTTTCTGCGCGGTGAAGACATCGCCTAGACCGTCTTCAACGGCTTCGCGCACCGTTTGCTGCGGATTGAGTTGCGGTTCCTGCGGCAAGTAGCCGATGTTCAGGTTCGGCATCGGCGTGGCTTCGCCTTCGATTTCCTTATCGACGCCCGCCATGATGCGGATCAGGGTCGACTTGCCGGAACCGTTCAGGCCGAGCAGGCCGATCTTTGCTCCAGGGAAAAACGACAGCGAGATGTCTTTCAGGATCTGGCGCTTGGGCGGCACGATCTTGCCGACGCGGTTCATGGTGAAGACGTATTGGGCCATTTGCGGGTTCGGTTGTCTTGAGGTTTGCGGTTTTCGGTTTTACGGCGGGCTTCGGCCGGGCGGATGTCGGTTTTTAAGCCTCCGCCGGGAAACCCCTGGATTCAGTACGCGGCGATGCGTCTCCCGCAGCGCGCGGGAAGTGACGACATTGTACTTCGATGAATATGGCTGTCTGGCGGGCGTTTATCTGCTTCGACGCCGGCTGAGCACTCTCAGCGCCAGGCTGCGACGCCGCCGTGGCGCGAACACGTGCCGCTGCGATGGCGGCTGAAGCTCCACGTGCCGTCGCGGCATTGGGCGGTGGCGCCGTCGGGGGCCGCACCTGAGCGTGAATGCGCGGGAGAGTGGACGGTTTCGCCGTCGTGATTGCGGTAGGTCTGGTGGTTATCGAGGTCGGACTCGTTCGGGGCGGAGTAGGAATAGGCGAACGTGTTGGAGCAGCTGAGCGCGAGGGCGGCCGCGAGGAGGATCGAACCGGTGCAGCGATAGAAACGTGTCTTCATTGTTTTTGTTTTAGGCGCGAGTTTTCCGCCGCTGGCAGGGAGGGTGGCGCTCAATGGGCAAGCAGAGCGGCCGGCGCGGCGCAATTAAAAAGCGGAGTTCCTTTATCAGGGACTCCGCTTTTAATAACAACCTCGAACAACGATTTATTACATCAGACGTTAAACAAGAAATTCATGACGTCGCCGTCGTGCACCACATATTCCTTCCCTTCAGCCCGCATCTTCCCGGCTTCCTTCGCGCCTTGCTCGCCCTTGAACGCGACGAAGTCATCGAAGGCAATGGTCTGCGCGCGAATAAACCCGCGCTCGAAGTCCGTGTGAATAGCGCCGGCGGCCTGAGGCGCCGTATCGCCGATATGAATCGTCCACGCCCGCACTTCCTTCACGCCCGCCGTGAAATACGTCTGCAATCCGAGCAGCGTGTAACCCGCGCGAATCACGCGATCCAGACCTGGCTCTTCCATGCCGATATCGGCCAGGAACTCCTGCTTGTCGGCATCGTCGAGATCCGCGATTTCCGCTTCAATCGCCGCGCACACCGCCACCACCGGCGCGCCTTCGGCCTCAGCGTGCTTGCGCACCGCGTCCAGATGCGGATTGTTCTCGAAACCGTCGTCCTTCACGTTCGCCACGTACATGGTCGGCTTGGCCGTGATCAGGCACAGCGGCTTGATCAGCAGGAGTTCGTCCTCGCTCAGGTCCAGCGCACGCACGGGCTTCGCCTGATCGAGTTGCGCCTGGATCTTTTCGAGCAAGGGGACGAGCTTCGCCGCTTCCTTGTCGTTGCCCGAGCGCGCCGACTTGGCGTAACGGTGATGAGCCTTCTCAACCGTCGCCAGATCCGCCAGCGCCAGTTCCGTATTGATGACTTCAATGTCCGCGAGCGGGTCGATCTTGTTCGCGACGTGAATCACGTTTTCGTCTTCGAAGCAGCGCACGACGTGCGTGATGGCATCGGTTTCGCGAATGTTCGCGAGGAACTTGTTGCCCAGGCCTTCGCCCTTGCTCGCGCCGGCCACAAGGCCCGCGATATCGACGAATTCAACAATGGCCGGAACCACGCGCTCGGGATTGACGATTCCCGATAGCGCCGCCAGCCGCGGGTCCGGCACTTCGACTACACCGACATTCGGCTCGATCGTGCAGAACGGATAGTTTTCGGCGGCGATGCCCGCCTTGGTCAGTGCATTGAACAGTGTGGACTTGCCGACGTTAGGCAAGCCGACGATGCCGCATTGGAGGCTCATGGAATCCTTCGAACTGGTGAAACGGCGTGCGCCGCGTGGGTCAACGCTGGATGCGCGTGTCGCGGGTTTCACAACCCCGGGAACAAGGCGCGTAGCGGGTGGCCACGTCGTACGGGCCGGAAAAACCGCTATTGTAGCGCCACGGCCGGGTCGGCTGGGCGGGCGGAAAATGCCGCTACAGCGCGTCGCACCCGCCGAAACACCGTATTGCACATCGAATCTCGAAATATCCCGGCAGCTATAATGACCTTATGACTTTCCACTCACGAAATTTTCATGCGGTCGTGGTCGGCGGCGGGCTCGTCGGCAAGACGGCGGCGCTTGCGCTGACACAATCAGGCTTGCGCACGGCGCTGCTCGCAATGCCCGCTGCGCCCGCGCCGGCCGCGGGCAGCTTCGATTCCCGCATCTACGCGCTGTCATCGAGCTCGCAGGCGCTGCTGGAACGGCTGCGCGTCTGGCAGGCGCTGGAGCGCGACAAGCTTGGGCCGGTGCTGGACATGCGCGTTTTCGGCGACGCTTTCGCCGAACTGCATTTCTCCGCGTTCCAGGCCGCCGTGCCGCAATTGGCGTGGATCGTGGAATCGTCGTTGATCGAACGCTCGCTCGATGCCGCGCTGCGCTTCCAGCCCAACCTCACGTGGATCGATTCGCGCGCCCAAGGCTTGACGATCCACGACGACGCCGCGCATCTGACCCTCGCAAACGGCGACACGCTCGAAGCGGACCTGGTGGTCGGCGCGGACGGCGCGCATTCCTGGGTGCGGGCGCAGACGGGCGCGAAGATGCAGCGCCGGGATTATCGGCAAACGGGTGTGGTCGCGAACTTCAAGTGCGAAAAGCCGCACGGCGAGACGGCGTACCAATGGTTCCGCGATGGCGAGATCATCGCGTTATTGCCGTTGCCCGGGGACCATGTATCGCTCGTGTGGTCCGCTAAAACCGAACACGCCGATACCCTCCTGAAACTCGATCCCGCACAACTCGCGGCGGAAGTCGAAAAGGCCACGCAAAACATGCTCGGCGCGCTCGAATGCGTGACGCCGGCGCAGGGCTTTCCGCTCGCGCTGCAAACCGTGGACCGGCTGATCGGCCCACGGGTGGCGCTGGTTGGCGACGCCGCACATCTGATTCACCCGCTGGCTGGGCAGGGCATGAACCTGGGTTTGCGCGATGTCGCCGCGCTGGCCGAAACCCTCGCGGGCAAGGAAGCGTTCCGCACGGCCGGCGACCCCATTTTGCTACGCCGATACGAACGCGCCCGTCGTGAGGACATCCAAAAACTGACGCTCGCCTGCGACGGCTTGCAGAAACTCTTCGCCATGCCCGGCACGCTCGCTCGCGGGCTGCGCAACACAGGCATGGCGCTCGTGGGTGCACAACCGCTGATCAAGCGCTGGCTCGTGTCTGCGGCGCTTGGTTAAGACTGGCTAAGAACATCCCACCTACTTCAGATTGACGGAAACTCGAATGAAAATCACTCTCCGCCGCGCCTTGGTCGCTGCTGCCACGCTGGCCGCGGTGTTTGGTATCGGCATCGCGGCACAAGCCGATCAGACCACCGACAAGATCAAGGCCACGCTGCAATCTCGCATTGGCGACGCCGATATCAAAAGCGTGGAAAAGTCACCGGTTCCGGGGCTCTACGAAGTCAACCTCGGCGCGCAGATTGTCTACACGGACGCCACCGGCAACTATCTGCTGATGGGCGATCTCGTCGATACCCGCACGCGCACAAATATCACCGAAGCGCGTCTGGCGGAAACCAACAAGATCGACTTTGCGAAGCTGCCGTTCGAGAACGCGGTCAAAGTAGTGAAGGGCACGGGCGCGCGCAAGATCGCGGTGTTCTCCGATCCGAACTGCCCGTACTGCAAGCAGCTCGAAACCACGCTTAAATCCGTCGATAACGTCACCGTCTACACCTTCCTGTATCCGGTTTTGTCGCCGGATTCTTCGGTCAAGTCGAAGTCGATCTGGTGTTCGAAAGACCGCTCGGGCGCGTGGGAAAGCTGGATGCTCGACCATACGCCGCCAACTGCTTCCGCCAGCTGCGACACGACCGCCATCGACAAGAACCTGAAACTTGGTCAGTCGATGAACGTGACCGGCACGCCGACCGTCTTCCTCGCAGACGGCCGCCGTTTGCCCGGCGCGGTGCCGGCAGATCGGCTGGAGAAGGAATTGTCGGCGGTTCACTGATTGACCGGTCGATTAGTCGACCAAGAACGAAGGAGGCGCGCGAAGCGCCTCTTTCGCTTTCATGAACTTGCTTGCACTTGCTTGATTCTGCAATGCGCGGTTCAACCGCGAAACGCTTGGCCGACATCCACGCCCGGCGACAAGAACAAAAGGACCTCCACGCATGAACGCCATCCGTTACACCATCGTTCCGAAAAATCCCGCTGCGCATTTGTTCGAAGTGACGTTGACCGTCGCGCAACCCGATCCGTCGGGCCAGCGTTTTGTGCTGCCGGTGTGGATTCCGGGCAGCTACATGATTCGCGAATTTGCTCGCAATATCGTTACCCTGCAGGCGTTCAACGCGGCTGGCCGCAAGCTCGCCGTCGATAAAACCGACAAGCATGCGTGGCAAACCGCACCGCACGACGGCCCGATCACGCTGCGTTACGAGGTCTACGGCTGGGACTTGTCGGTGCGGGCGGCGCATCTCGACGACACCATCGGCTTTTTCAACGGGACGAGTGTGTTCCTCGCGGTAGAAGGGCAGGCGGATGTGCCCTGTATTGTCGATATCCAAAAGCCCGCGGGCACGCAATACGCGAACTGGCGTGTGGCGACGGCATTGCCCGAGGCGCGCGGAACGAAGCGGTACGGATTCGGTGCTTATGAAGCGCCAAATTACGATGCGCTGATCGATCATCCCGTCACGCTGGGCGAGTTCGCTTTAGGTTCCTTCGACGCCTACGGTGCGAAGCACGACATCGTGATTTCAGGCCGCGTGACCGGGCTCGATATGCACCGTCTGGAAACTGACCTAAAGCGCGTTTGCGAATCGCAAATTGCGTTGTTCGAGCCGCGCACGAAGAAGGCGCCTGTCGATCGTTATGTGTTCATGACGGTCGCCGTCGCCGATGGTTACGGCGGTCTCGAACACCGTGCATCGACTGCGCTGATCTGCAATCGCTCCGATCTTCCCGTGACCGGGCGCCCGGATGTGACGGAAGGGTATCGCACGTATCTTGGTCTTTGCAGCCACGAATATTTCCATACGTGGAACGTGAAGCGCATCAAACCCGCTGCGTTCGCGCCGTACGATTTATCGCAGGAAAATTACACGTCACTGCTGTGGTTGTTCGAGGGTTTTACGTCGTACTACGATGATCTGATGCTCGTGCGTAGCGGTTTGATCAGCGCGAGCGAGTATTTCTCGCTTCTGGGAAAGACGCTTGGCGGCGTGTTGCGCGGGTCGGGTCGGCTCAAGCAGACCGTGGCTGAAAGCTCGTTCGATGCGTGGGTCAAATATTATCGGCAGGACGAAAATGCGGCGAACGCAATCGTCAGTTATTACCAGAAGGGTTCGCTCGTCGCGCTTGCTTTCGATCTGTCGATCCGCGCGCAAACCGAAGGCAAGAAGTCACTGGACGACGTAATGCGCCTTCTGTGGCAGCGTTACGGCCGCGATTTTTATCACGGCAAGGCGCGGGGTATCGAAGAAAACGAGGTGGAAGCGCTGTTCGCCGAGGCGACCGGGGCCGATCTGAAAAAGCTGTTCCGCGAGGGCGTTCACGGCACGCGTGATCTGCCTCTCGATACTTTGTTCGAGCCCTTCGGCATCACGTTCGCGCCCGACGTCGCGACCAACGGTACGGCGGCGAAACCGTCGTTCGGCGCGCGCATTCGCAATGGCGCGGATTGCGTGCTCGCGGCTGTCCACGAGAATAGCGCGGCGCAAAAGGCGGGGTTGTCGGCGGGTGACGTGCTGGTCGCAATCGACGGCTTGCGCGTCACCGGATCTAATCTCGATACGCTGCTTGCGCGCTATTTGCCCGGCGCGAAGGTGGAAGTGCACGCGTTTCGCCGCGACGAGCTGCGCGTCGCGCAGGTCAAACTCGATCCGCCGGAAGTATCGCGATATCTGCTTTCCACCGCCGATGGGCGTGGCCCGTCGAAGCAATGGCGCGAACGCTGGCTGAAAGGTTGAAGCGATAAACGCAAGGCCAAAGGCGGATTGTTCTACTGTTGCAACAATCCGTCACGAGTGCGCAGCTTGTTCCCGGCGTCGTAAAAAAGAAGAATGCGTCCTGTCAGAGCGCGATCCGTGCTCGAACTCAACAGACACAGGAATCATCATGACGACCATTCTTCAAATCAATTCCGCAGCCCGCTCGCAAGGCGCCCAATCCACGTTGCTGGCTGACGAAGTGTCGGCGAAGCTGCAGCAAGCGCACCCGGGTGCAAAGCTAGTCGTGCGCAATCTGCTCGCCGACAACCTCCCGCACCTCGACGATGCCACACTCGGCGCATTCTTCACGCCCGCCGACCAGCGCACAGCCGAACAGAACGCGATCCACGCAAAGAGCGAAGCGCTCATCGCCGAACTGCAAGCGGCTGACGTGGTCGTGATCGCAGCGCCGATGTACAACTTCGGCATTTCGTCGCAATTGAAGGCGTACTTCGACTGGATCGCTCGCGCCGGCATCACGTTCAAGTACGGCGCAAACGGCCCTGAAGGCCTCGTAACGGGCAAGAAGGTGATCGTTGTGTCCGCACGCGGCGGCAAATACAGTGGCACGCCGAACGATTCGCAAACGCCGTATCTGAAGTCGTTCCTGGGCTTCCTGGGCATGACCGATGTCAGCTTCATCTTCGCCGAAGGCTTGGCAATGGGCCCGGACGCTGCCGGCGCTGCCTTGGCTACCGCACGCGACTCGATCGCCGCGCTGTAAGCTTATGAAGTAGCAGGACGCTTTTTAAAAACCGCCGTGTCGGAAGACATCGGCGGTTTTTTTTACGCAGGTGCGTCGGCCAGAGCGGGGAGGCGCCAGTCGATGGCGGGTCGCCCGTGTTGCTCAAGATACGCATTCGCCGACACAAAATGCCCGCAGCCCAAAAAGCCGCGATGCGCCGACAGCGGAGAGGGGTGCGGCGCTTCCAGAACGCAGTGCGCTTTCCCGGATGCCACCGCCGAAGCGATCAACCCGCGCTTCGCCTGCGCATGCGCGCCCCAAAGCATGAACACGAGATGTTCGTGCCGAAGGGCAAGTTCGTGAATCAGCGTGTCGGTGCAATGCTCCCAGCCCCGTTTGGCGTGACTGCCGGCTTTATCGCGTTCAACCGTCAGCGACGTGTTCAACAGCAGCACGCCTTGCTGCGCCCACGCGTCGAGGCAACCATGAGCGGGCGCGGTAAAGCCAAGGCTAGCGTTGATTTCCTTGAAGATATTTTTCAGCGATGGCGGCGGCCGAACCGGCGCTGGCACCGAAAACGCCAGGCCATGGGCCTGCGGCGCACCGCGATCTTCGCCGTGATACGGATCTTGTCCGAGAATCACGACCTTCACGTCGCCGGGGCGGGTCAGGCGTAAAGCACGGAAAACATCGGCGGGATACACAGTCTTGCCGGCGGCGCGCTCGGCGTCGACGAACGCGCACAACGGAGCGTAGTGCTGGCTGTCGATAAAAGTCTTCAGATGTTTGCGCCATTCCGCCGGCAACGCGTCGAACTGACTTTCCAGCGTGGTAAACGGCGGAGCTTTCGGTGCCTCGGCTTCAAACAGTGACGCCTGACTCATTTCACGCCGCCGTTTGAGCCCGCCACTTTGGGCTCGCACAGATCGTAGCCCCGGCGTGCTTTGCTAGCGTCCTCGGGCTGGAGATATAGAAACGCTCCCCGCATTTGCGCGGCAAGGGTGTTCAGTGCTTCCTCGTTGCCGGATTTCAGCTCGAGTTCGAGTTCGCTGATCGGCGTGGTCAGGCGCTTGCCGTCCACGTCAGCCACCACTTCGCCGAGATCCAGCGCGGCTTCGATCTTCGCACCGTCAATCTCGACGTCCCAGATCACGCGAGAGAAGTCGGTGCGGAACAGCGCGACCAATTCGGGCGCGGCGTCGCTGAGTGCGTTGGCTGCGTCCTCGTCGTCGCAGATTTCAAGCAGGGCGGGGATTTCCAGCGCCTCACCGGCAACCGGTAGTTCCCACTCGTGCCGGTTATGCAAACCCTCCTGCGATTCCCCCGCCGTCTTGTACGTTTGCAGCCACTGATCCGGCGTGCCGCGCAGTCGCACCGCACTTTTCGCGTTCGCGAGGGCACGGTCAGGGGTATCGAAGTACACGTTTGTCAGTTGGATCTTGCGGCCTTCCTGACCGGTGCGCTGCGTCAGGTCCTTCGCTATTTCGCCGTGTTCGGACGTAGGCAGCGCCAGTTTGATCTCGCGTTCAATACTCAAAATAAACTCCGTGCAACAGCGTCAGAAGAACATTCGCGCCAGTTCGGTACCGGGGTCGTCCGCGCGCATGAATGCCTCGCCGACCAGGAATGTCTGCACGTCCATGTCCCGCAGACGGTCGACATCGACACGGCTCAGAATGCCCGATTCGGTCACTACTATACGATCTTCGGGAACCATGTCCAGCATGCCGATCGTCGTTTCAATCGATGTCTCGAACGTGCGCAGGTTGCGGTTATTGACCCCGATCAACGGCGTCTTCAAGGTGAGCGATTGCTCCAGTTCGTCGCGATCGTGAACCTCGACAAGCACCGCCAGCCCGAGCGAATGCGCATACGCTTCCAGATCCCGCATTTGCGACGGCTGTAGCGCGGCGGCGATCAACAAAATGCAGTCGGCACCCATCGCACGGGCTTCGAGGACCTGATAAGGATCGACGATAAAGTCCTTGCGCAGAACCGGCAGGCTGCAAGCGGCGCGCGCTTCTTCGAGATACGCAATGCTGCCTTTGAAGAACTGCACGTCGGTCAGCACCGACAAACACGCGGCGCCGCCTTGCTCATATGATTTCGCGATATCGGCAGGGACGAAGTTCTCGCGTATTACGCCCTTCGACGGGCTTGCTTTCTTCACTTCCGCGATGATCGCCGGCTTCCCCTCAGCGTGCTTCGCGCGCAATGCGCCGACGAAGTCGCGCGAGTCGCGCGTGCTCGCCTGCAAGCGCAGTTCCTCCAGCGACACGCTTTCCTGCGCGATGCGGACTTCGCCGCGTTTGACGTCAATGATGCGTTCGAGAATGTCACTCATGTCATGGCCTCGTTATTTTGTGAATTGCTGCGTGAAGCGCACAAGTTCATCGACTTTTTCGCGCGCTTGCCCGCTCGCGATCACTTCTTTCGCGAGAGCCATGCCGGCCTCGATCGATTCCGCCACGTTCGCGGCATAAAGCGCCGTGCCTGCGTTCAGCGTCACGATCTCACGCGCGACGCAGGGCTTGTTGTTCAGCGCGCCGAGCAGCATGGTCTTCGATTCCTGCGCGTCGGCCACTTTCAGCGTCCGGTTCGACACCATCTGCAGGCCGAAATCTTCCGGATGAATCTCATACTCGCGCACTTCGCCGTTGCGCAGCTCGCCCACCACCGTTGCCGCACCCAGCGACACCTCGTCCATGCCGTCCTTGCCGTACACCACTAGAACGTGCTTAGCTCCCAGGCGCTGCATGACGCGAACCTGGATACCGACGAGATCCTCATGGAACACGCCCATCAACTGATTCGGCGCGCCGGCCGGATTGGTCAGCGGACCGAGGATGTTGAAAATCGTCCGCACGCCGAGTTCACGACGCACCGGCGCGATGTTTTTCATCGCCGGATGATGATTCGGCGCGAACATGAAGCCCATGCCCGTTTCGGCAATGGATAACGCGACTTGTTCCGGCTTCAAATCGATATTCACTCCCAGCGCCTCAAGCACGTCCGCGCTGCCCGATTTACTCGATACCCCGCGGTTACCGTGCTTCGCGACTTTCGCGCCAGCAGCGGCCGTGACAAACATGGTGGCCGTCGAGATGTTGAATGTATGCGAGCCGTCGCCACCGGTGCCCACGATATCGACGAGATTCTCGCTATCCGGGACGCTGACGTGATTTGCGAACTCGCGCATTACGGTCGCCGCCGCGGCGATCTCACCAATGGTCTCCTTCTTCACGCGCAAACCCGTGATGATCGCGGCGGACATAACCGGCGACATCTCGCCGCGCATGATCATGCGCATCAGGTGCAGCATTTCGTCGTGGAAAATCTCGCGGTGCTCGATTGTCCGTTGCAGCGCTTCCTGGGCCGTAATAGTCATGATCGGATCTCGGTTCACGCGCGAATGCCTTGCGCCGGGCTCTTGACGAAGTTTTCGAGCAGCGCGTGGCCGTGCTCGGACAGAATCGATTCCGGGTGGAATTGCACGCCCTCGACCGCGAGTTCCTTATGACGCACGCCCATGATTTCACCGTCGGGCGTCCACGCTGATATTTCCAGGCAATCCGGCAGCGACTCGCGTTCGATTGCGAGCGAGTGATAACGCGTCACGCTGAAATGTTTCGGCAGGTCGGAAAACACGCCGCGGCAGTCCGTTTCGATGGTGCTCACCTTGCCGTGCATGATGGTTTGCGCGCGCACCACACGTCCACCAAACGCCTCGCCGATAGCCTGATGGCCGAGGCAAACGCCAAGAATGGGGATCTTTCCGGAAAATTCGCGCAGCACGTCGAGCGTGATGCCCGCGTGTTGCGGATTGCTCGGCCCCGGCGAGAGGCAGATCCGCTGAGGATTCAGCTTCGCGATTTCATCGAGGGTAATTTCGTCGTTGCGGAAAGTTCGCACGTCCTCGCCCAGTTCGCCGAAATACTGGACCAGGTTATAGGTGAACGAATCGTAGTTGTCGATCATTAGAAGCAATTTAGCACCTAACTATTTGAATTTACTGTGAAATTTCGCGTTTCGAGGTAAGGCGGAAACACTTTTTAGCCCCGATTTAGCCCCGTGTTGCGGGGACGCGACTATTTAGCCCGTGCGGGCGTGTTGAAACCGGCTGTCAGTGACGCCAGCGGAACAGCAGAAGGGCGGAGGATTTGAAGGTCAGGCGCATCCCTGAATCATACCAGCGCTTACGCTGACAGGGTGCGCCGGGCGTAGCGCGGAGGGCAAGCGCCTGCGCGTTCGGTATGCGCTGGATAGTTTCGCGCGCGTCAAAGATTGTTGTCGTTTCAGTGATCGCAATTCGTCCGGTGCCGCGCTACGATTAGCCTTCCTTCGCACAAAACCTCTCAGGGATCATTGCGGCCCCGCCCGTCAAACGGCGGGTTTTTTCGGGCGACCTCGCGACTGTAATCATTTGCATTACAGCGCCCCGGCTATGCGACGCCGGGCGATTTCGACGTATTCCGCCATCAGGTCGATACCGACGAACTTAAAACCTTCTGCCATAGCGGCTTTGCCCGTGCTACCTGATCCCATGAATGGGTCAAGCACTGTGCCCCCGGGCGGCGTGACTAACCGGCACAGGTAACGCATTAGGTCGGTAGGCTTGACGGTATCGTGATCGTTGTCCTCGCCCTTGTCCCGGGCGTTGGGCTTGGCGCAATAGAAGACCCGCGCCGCGCTTGCCGTGCCCCATGCCGTACCGCCTATGTTCGCCCTGACGTCAGGGAAGCACGCCATGACTTCCGGGCTGGCGTCGTGCACAAGGTTAGCGGGAAAGCGCCCTAGATCAGCACGGCACGCGTCAACGTTGATACCGCCGGTCCCGTGCGTCAGCACGTTATGAACTAGCGTGCCGTCTAGCGGCTTGCGCGCCATGAGAATCGGTTCGTGACTAGGCTTTAGGTTCGTGCCCCAGCCCTCCCATTGCTGCGCCTCCGGGGTGATGCCCCGCGTATCACTTCTAACCGTCTTCGTCAGTGAGTTAACCCAGCCGTTTTTTCTGGCGTCCGTACCGGCTACGCCGTTCACGTCAACGCGGGGAACCAGCGCCCGCGTCTTGCCCGCCGCCTTGTCTATGGCCTTGCTCACGTCCGTAGACTTCGGATATCCCTGCCCGTAGACCCACGCGATTTGATCCCGAACTTCGAACCCGGCGTCTTCGACCGCCACGGCTAAGCGGTGATAAGTGCGCGCATGCCCGAACGCCAGCATGTGACCGCCGGGCCGCAACACGCGAAGACATTGCGCCCATACCGAGGGGTCAAAGGCGACCCCGCTTTTATCCCAGGCAGTGCGCTTGATATTGATCGCATACGGCGCGTCAGTGACTATCGCGTCAACGCTGTTATCAGCAAGCCCGGCCAGCACGCGGCGGCAATCCCCGGTGTACAGCGTGTACCGATCTTTCTTCTGTGCTGTCGCCCGCAATGCCGCCCCCGCCGCTTTTTGATCGAAGCGGCGATTCTAGCGTGACGGCCCGGCGCTATATGTATTGCAGTTCGTCAGCGGGGCCGCATTCGACGGGCACGGGCGGCGTATCGGCGACGTCACGACTGCAATCAATTGCAATTTCATCAGTGGGTGCGAACGACGCAGCGGGAACGACCGGGGTCAGTGTCAGCATTTCACTACTCCATTAGAAAAATAAACAACAGCGTCAGCACGGGGCTAGGTGCGTTCAAATCGCTTTATAACTGTGATTAAATGCCAACCTAATTTTATTATCGTTTATTGAAGCGAGAGTGATTTTAAGACTGATGGATATTATATCGTTTTATATGTACGCTAAGTAATCTTCACAGAACGAGATTACCCGATCATGGCAAACGTCAGCCCGAACAAGGTTCGAACGACCATCATTTTACCGCGCACCTTAAAATCAGAGGTTGACGCACTTTCAAAGCAACATGGCGCGACTTTTACCGCGTTCGTGCGAACCGCCGTTGAAAATCATATAGCAATGAAGAAAGCACAAGCGCAGTAAAACAAAAGCCCGATTCCACCGCAAATGGATATCGGGCTTGAAAAGGCAGTCCCGGCAAAGAAACGCACCTATTTACGACCTAGAACGACATTAATATCGACCTAGTGCTGTGATTATCTCATTGCGCTCGGTCTTTGACAAACTATTTATTGACCTATAGCGATAATCATGTCAGCACTTCCGATTTTTGAAACCGAACCGTCCCCGGTGCAATTGATTGCAAAACCCGCGCCCTCCGGCTGGGCCGTGATTGAAACGATCATTCGCTCAACGGCGACCGCTGATCTTGAAACCGCCCGGGTAGAAACCCCGCCGAAAGCCCCGAAGCAATCGAAAGTCAAAACGCCGCCGAAACCCGCGCTCCCCGAACATAATGACCGTGCCTATCAGCATTCTGATTTAATCCGGTTCGACGGCGACCACCTCGCAATGCTTTTGTACGCGCAATTGCGCTACTGGTCGGGAACAAGCAAGCGCACAGGCAAGCCGCGTGCGGGGATTAAGCACCCGAAAACAGGCACGCCGGGATGGATCGCTAAATCAGCGGCAATGCTCTGGAACGAGTTAATGCTGACCCCGCATCAGATCGAACGCATTAACAAAGTGTTCAAGGCTTCGGGCGCGGTTGAAGTCGAGACGTTCATGTATAAGCGTTCGCTGTGCGTGCACTATCGACTGTCCCCGGAAACGGGAAGTGCACAGGGGACACTCCCCGAAAAGGGGAAGTCACACTCCCCGGAAACGGGAGGTCACACTTCCCCAAATCCGGGAGTCTTTACAGAGAGTCTTTCAAAGACTATTTCAGAGACTAAGGCTTACAAACAGGCATCGGGAAAATCCGACGCGGAAAATGCAAGCCCGGAACCTTGTGAAGCAGCCTCAGGGGAAGCGGTAAAACCCCAAGGCAACCCCGAACCCGTTGAAGCGCTGTCAGCGTCACAAACCCCGCCGCGCTATGACCTGTGGTGCCGTCTGATGCGTAAGCACCATCGCACCCTGTCTTCGCTGACGTTTAAGCAAATCGATCAGCGCGAAGACATGTTGATTGGAATTGAAAAAATCATCGCTGCGTTTGAAAACGGCGATAGCTTCGAAAGCTTTTTAGATTGTCTGATCTCAGGGTGGGAAACATGGTCCGCCCTTTTCAGGGCTGCGACGGGTAAGGACGACGTACCGGCGAACCCGAACATTCCCTATATCCGCAGGCATCTTGAAAAGATGTGGGCCTGGGTTATGGACCCCTCCAACGAGTCCGAAGCGGAAGAACAATCGGCCCCGCCCGAGGAAGCGTCCGATCCGCCGACGCCTGACGCGTTGCCTGTCGAAGACGTGCCGCCGCCCGCTGAACCGGCGGAATCCGCCGCCGTCGAACCGCCCGCGCCCGATATCGATTACGAGGCTATGGGCTTAAAGCCGCCCAAGACCCCGGAAGAACAAGAAGCGGAATACGCGGAAGTCGCGAAACAGTTCAAGGCAAAGGCTGACGCGCAACGCTACGCCGAGGAACAAGCGCACGCGGCGAAAACGGCGAAAGCCTTGAAAAAGCACATTCTCAAGCCCGCACACGTTTGACCCCGAGGGAGCCGCCATGCATGCCCTGATCCACTTGACGTTGCTCGCCGCTTGCTTAGCCGCCGCTTATCTTGCGGCACGTCCCCGGCGCGCGTCACAGGGCCGCCACGGCCCGCCCGCAGCGCCGCATAGGCGCGAGTAGCCGCAAGGGTCAACGAAGCCGCTATGAGGCCGCTAAAGCGGTTGTTTGACAAATCACTAGATACCACTACAGATGAAAACAGAGATAGCCAAACAAATCGTTACCGGCGAGTTCGTGCCGCCGGTTGCCGTGACGCCGACCGTCTTAAGCGCGTTCTGGCGTCAACGCATGGGCGAACTGTTCCCCGCCGAAACAGTGTTATTCGACACGAAAACAATGGGTCAGCTTGCCGTTTTCATTCGCAAAATCGGCGAAGACAGGGCGCTGCCCGCCGTTGCTTTTGCTCTCAAAAATTGGGCGGATTTCCGGTACAAGGCGAATTTAGAACTGACCGGCCTCGAAGTCGCGCCCCGGGTGCCCGCTATCGGCTTCATGCTTCGTCACCGCGCGATTCTGATAAGCGTGATGGACGCGTGCGATTGACTGCAATCAATTGCAATCACAGGACTACGAAAAATAGTTGGTCAGGCTGTTCCAAGTTAGCGTTCGAATCCGGAGAATGGTTCCACTGTCTGGATAAACGGAACACGAACATGAGCAGCAGCACGGCATACCGGCACGCGGGGCGAACATGGTTTCCCCCGGTCATTTTCGACATGATTATCGAGCGCGTGGCGGGGGGCGAAAGCGTTGCAACGATTTGTGAAGACCAGTCTATGCCCTCGAAATCGACCGTTTATAACGCGATCAGTGAAGACCCGCTGTTATCCAAACGATTCGCCGACGCCACGCGTACCGCCGTTGAAAAACGCGCTAAACAATCCGCTTGAAGGAGACGCCGTGCAGACCCTAGCAGAAGCAGGTTTTCACCTGATGACCGTAGAACAGCAACACCAGTTCCTTAAGGACCGGGAACGCCATGAGTCACGCGTGAAAGCGGGCGAACTGATCGAGACGAAAACGCGCGATCAAACCGGGCGCGAAATCTCGACTTTTTCCGGGCCGAAGTCCGCTTGGATGAATCAGTTCAAATCCCCGGCGTATCGCATGATAAAAATTGATAAGCACGCGAAGGGGCCATTTTGAGCAACGATCTCGACATCGAACTTGCGCGCGTGAACGCGCAAATCCGCACGCGCGAAGCCGAGTTGCTGCGCGCCGAAAAAGCGGTGCCCGCGCAGCCGACGAAAGCGGAACTCGCTGAACGCGCGGCAAAACAAGAGTGCCAAGCCGTATGCGCCCGTGCCGACGCAATTTTCAAGGAATACGGTCGTGCAGCGCCGCTGCCGATTGCTGATGAATCGGCCCTTGCCTACCGGATTCGTGTCATTGACGAACTGAAGGTCAACACGCGCTTTGCCGACAAGCAACTCAGCCGCACGACAGACCGCGCGTCGCTAGACGTAATCGAAGGCCAAGCCTATGCCGACGCTTGGGCGAATCGCCAGTCGCCCCTTGACGTTCCGGCGGGGGTCTTGCGGGAAATCGTGAAGACCGACGAAACAGGCCGCCGAATTTCCGAATTCGTCAGCGGGCGCGGTAGCAAAGGCATGTTCAAACAGGTTTTCGGCATGTTCATTGCGCCGCCGCTTTTTCAAGAGGGCGGCTTCTTTGTGAACGGCGTCGAGAAGTTCCCGCGCGTCATGCCGACATAAGGCGGGCGTCGTGATCCTCGTAAATCGTCGGTGCACGCGTTGCGGTTTGACCGCCGCAATAGCCCTCGGTAGATCGACATGCACGGCATGTAAGACCGAACAAAAGCGGGACTGGCGGCGTCGCAATCCTAAACGCGTTAAGGCGGCGGCGAGGAAACAGACGGCGCATCGGGAAGAGTACATGGCCGCGTATCGCGCGGACCCGGTAAACCGGGAAAAGAATCGTGCGGCCTGCCGGGCATGGCGTGAAGCCCGTAGGAAAACGAACGAATCAACATGACAGGGGGCGGCGGTGGACGATAGCAAACGTGAATATCGGAATCAACGCAGGGACCGGCCCCGCGTGTTCGACGTGTCGAATATTCGTCGCCCCGCCCGCGCGCCCGCGCCCACCCGAGAGCAACAGCAAGTCGCCGCCCGTGCGCGGTGGGATATAGACGCCATCTTGCGCAATACCGCAAATGACAGACCGAGGGATGAATGACCGTTGATATCGTCGAATTAGCTGACCGCGCCGGACAGACCGCGCGGGACGTGCAGCACTTTCTGGTTTCGAACGGAATCCTCCGCGTCGATATCGCGGGGCAGGCGTTGCGTGTCCTGATTGATGTCGAAATCGAAATCGAAGCCGCCATCGAAGACTATCCCGACGTTGAAATCCTCCGTCGAATCCACACGGGCGTTCACGGGTACACGCTGTACTTATTTGAACTGCTCGAATGCAACCGCATTCTTGCGGGCTACGAACGCACCGAAAAAATGCCGGGCGAAACGGAACACTGAGCCATGACCAGATATCCAGATTTGAAATCCGAGTGCCATGAATTCTTTGCGCAAATGGACGCCTTGATTGCGGATAAGCCGCGCGACGCCCAAACCGCTTTTTTCGTCGGGCGTAGCTATGTCGAATCGCTTCACTCGCTGCGCGCCGCGCTTGATAACGATCCCGATAACCCGGACTTGCGCGCGGCATTTGACGCGACGGTTCCGCGTCTGAAAGCAGCGCTGCGACACAACACGGAGACGCACGACGGCGCTGAGGCCGCGAGTTTCGGTAGGGGCATAGCGCAATTGTTGCGTTCGTAAATCCCGCTATGCGCTGCAATTGATTGCAATTCTCTAGGACGTAGCCGTGGCCGACCATCCCGTAATTCGCATACAGATTGATGCCGAGGACTTTGACAAGTTCGCGGATCGTTGGAACCTTTATCGCACACAGGTTGCCGATCAACCGGAAGCCTGGAAGGAAACGAATGCCGAAGTCAAAGTACTGAAAAGCCGGTTTGAAGACACGGCGGCGGCGTTCGCGAAGCTTGAAAAGTCCGCGCAGAACCCGAGGTTCGAGCGCTCCGTGACGAAGTTCGGGACGCAAGGCAAGGCAGCCGAAAAGGACTGGCGCGCCATCGGTAAGCACGTTGAAAAGACCCATCGCGACATGTCGGGCCTTGCCCGCATGACCATCGGCCTCAGTGCTTTCGGCAAGGGCTTCGGCGCGGTCACGGCGGTCGGCGCGGCGGCACTCGGCGCAACGAAAAAGGCCGCTGACGATTTTTCAAATCAGAACAAGCAGAACCGTGAAATCGGGTTGAAGCCCGGAGAAGCCACGGCGTTTAAAGATCAATACGGCCCGCCGCTCGGCGCTAACGCGGGCGACCTCGCGAATATCAGCGCGATCAAACAGAACCGGGGCCGCTGGTCCGAAATCTATACGGCGACGGCGGGCGGGGTCAGCGCTAACGACATTGAGACTAAGCCCGTCGTCGAACTGTACCTCGAAGCCCTGCAAAAAGCGGCGGAAGCCAAGAAGCGCTTCGGCGGCAACGGCGGCTTATGGGCGGACAGTAGCGGCGCGAATGCCTTGTTCGGGACGGGCACGTTGAACAACGCGGCAACGCGCGACGACGCATGGTTTCAACAGACCTACGGCCAGTACGCGGAAGAACGCGACAAGGTTGCGCAACGGCAACCCGACCTCGATCAATCGACGGCCTTCGTTCAGAAGTGGAACGACGACATGTCGCAAGTCAAAACCGGGTTTGAAAAAGCGCTGATGCCGCTTGAACCGAAGTTCATTGACGCCGCCAAGGGCATCGCTAACTTCATTGACGAACTCAACAAAAGCGGCGAAATCGGCAAGGATATTGATCTTGCAATCACGGCCTTCAAAAAGTTCGAAAAGGCGGGCGACGAAGCCGGGGCATGGATCGACGCCAAGCTGAAACTCGCGGGCATTACCGTTGATAAGAACGGCGTCACCGTCGAAGCCGGTAGCCCCGCCGCTGAAACCCTCGCCTACGGACGAACTTTTGCTGACGAGTGGAAAAAGGACCATAGCTTCATTTACGCCGATGGTATCGACGCGAAGTCCGCGACGCTGATGGGCGGCATTCTAGGGGATCACACGGGCGACGCCGCGAACGCGCGTAACAAAGCCCTCCTAGGCGAATTTTTGCCGTGGGCCTCGAATGCGTCAAGTCGGGCCGGGGCATGGGTAAAGGACTACATGACCGGCGGCGGCACATTCGGCATGCCCGGTTACAAGCCGTCCCCGCCCGCGCCCGGTGAGCACTGGGACTGGCCTTATCAGGGCAGCGGCGGCACTAGCCCGGCGTCGGGACAATCGAAGAAAAACAACCCGGGCAACTTGCGCCCGGCGAACGGCAAGGGCTTCGCGTCTTTCGATAGCGTTGACGCCGGGGTATCGGCGATGGACCGGCAGCTTGAAATCTATGCGGGCCGCGATCACTTGAATACGTTGAACGGCATTATTTCGAAGTACGCGCCGCCCAGCGAAAACAACACGGGCGCGTATATCCGCGACGTGTCAGCGCGTACCGGGTTCAAGGCCGATGACAAGCTTAATATGTCAGACCCCCGGGTGCGGGCTGCGCTCGAATCCGCGATGATCCAGCACGAAAGCCATGACTTCCGCGATTTGACGACGGAAAAGGTGTTGTCCGCCATCACGCAAAGATTCGAGGCGAAGACCGGCGGCGAACCCGAGAACGGCAACGGCGCGGCGCGTAGCACTTTCAAGATGCCGAATCAGGGACCGCAAGCCCCGAACATTTTGCAACTGTCTGTGAACGTGCCGCCGGGGGCGAACGTGAACGTGTTGACTAACATGGCGGTGGGCTGATGAGGTTCTATCGTATCGTCGTCAGCGACCCGGCAACGGGCAAAGTCTTTATCCCGAATTACAACGGCAGGCCCGGGTTCACGCTCGCCGCCGCCGACCCCGCGCTATCGACCTATACAAGCCTGATTCCCGGCGCGTCGGTCTTTACCGTAGGCGGCACGAACCCGGCGGCGCAACGCGTAGAACTCGACCTACCGGTAATCGTCGGGCACTCGCCGGGGACGGAGGCCAATCCCTATGTGTGCGTGTACGGGGTCGGCATCGCCGAGGTCGGGCAAGCCGCTAATTTGAACGGCATGAACATCGCGATTTACGGCGGTATGGCCCGGGGTTTGCCGCTAGCGATTCCGGCTCAAGCCGGGCGGCTGGTTAGCGGGCAGGTACGGCAATGTACAGGCAACTGGATCAATAACGATCAGACACTCAGCTTCTTTCTGGGTACGGCGTCTTCGCCGTCTTCGAATCAAACGTCGGGACAGCCGTTAAGTCAGGCGACGACAATTCCGGTTCCGGCGTCGAACGCTGACCCCGCGAATATCGTGTTTCAGTGGGTCAAGGGCCAGCCCATGATGGCGGCGATTGTGAGCGCGTTGTCTACGGCGTTCCCTAAATACACGATTAAAGGCGCTATCAGCGGCTCGCTGATCTGGCCTAGCGGGCAAGCCGATACCGCTTACTTCGCGACGTTCCCGCAATTCGCGCGGTACGTCAATGAAATCAGCCTGAAGACAATCGGCGGCGCGTCCCCGGACTTGACGTTATACCCGGGCGTATCGATCACGTTGCAAAACAACGTGTTCACCGTGCAGGACGGTACGACGCAGACCGTGGCGAAGCAGATTCAATTTACGGATTTGATAGGACAGCCGACGTGGAACGAGCCGAATAAGGTACAGGTCACAGCGCGCATGCGCTCCGATATCAGTCCCGGGGACTATGTGACGCTCCCGCCGGGGCCGGGCATTATCGGCGGCAACGCGCAGGCCCAGACGTTCAACGTACAGCCGGGAAGCACGTATAGCAACGCCGCGTCGGGCGTGATCTTTAGCGGCAATTTTCAGGTCAGCGTCGTGCGTCA
Source organism: Caballeronia sp. SBC1 (assembly GCF_011493005.1). Classification (NCBI taxonomy): domain Bacteria; kingdom Pseudomonadati; phylum Pseudomonadota; class Betaproteobacteria; order Burkholderiales; family Burkholderiaceae; genus Caballeronia; species Caballeronia sp. SBC1. The sequence goes on along the minus strand of NZ_CP049156.1, from coordinate 3,475,141 downwards.
CGTAGGCGACAGCCGGGGCGCGGGCGGCACGGCGTGGGTGACCACGCTTGATTGCGGATCGATAGGCCTAAAGGGCGATCCGTTGCCCGCGCTCCCCGTCGTCTACAAGCCGAACAATTCGTGGGGTTTTTTCTTGCCCTAAAAACTTAGGATAACGAACGATCTACCCATGTTTTAACGCCTTTTACGTCGATCTGCGTTTCAACGCGGCGGGGCCGGGGCCAGGAAGCGATTGCAATTGATTGCAGAAAAGCAGGACGATAAAAGGCGGGGCGGTACGTGACCCAAAAAGTTGTAATCCTAACCAGCGGTACGTCGTGGACTGTTCCGTCTGACTGGACTAGCACGAACACGATTACGGCTACGGGTGCCGGGGGCGGCGGCGTCGGCGACGGTCAATACGGCTCAGGCGGTGGGGGCGGTGGTGGCGCGTCTACGGTCGTCAATGTCGTGCTCACGCCCGGCGCGATCCTGAATTGTGCAATCGGTACAGGTGGTACAGGCGGTAACAGCGTCAACGGCACGGCGGGCGGTTCGACATGGCTCGGCGGTACGTCGCTGGCTACCAGCACGGTAGGCGCAAACGGCGGTAAGGGCGCGGTCTTCAGCGGCACGGCCCCCGGCCCCGGCGGCGCGGGCGGATCGACTACCGGCGCTGTGGGCACGACCCTGTACGCGGGCGGCGCGGGCGCGACAGGCGGGAAAGACACGAGTTTCGGCGGGCCGGGCGGCGGCGGTGGGGGCGCGGCGGGTCCTGACGGCGCGGGCTTAGCCGGTACGACGCCGCCTACCGGTGTGGGCGGCACGTCGGATATTGGCGGCGTAGGCGGGGCCGGTGACAACGGCACGGGCGGTACGGGCGGTACGGGCGGCACGTCTTCGTCAAAGAACGGCGGGGCCGGTACTGCGAATCAATCGGGCGGCGGCGGGGGCGGCGGGTCATTCGCTGATAACGGCTCAGGTAACGTAGGCGGTGCCGGTGGCTTCCCGGGTGGCGGCGGTGGCGGCGCGGATAACGGCGGCCCGAACGGTACAGGCGGCGCGGGCGCGGGCGGTCAAATCGTTATCACGTACACGGCGGCGGGCGGAGCATCGTTCGCGGCGACGGCAGCGGAGTCAGCGACAGCAACGGCGGGCGTCACCACGTCGATTCAACTCGGCGGTGCGGGTACACAGGCGAGCACAGCCACCGCCGCGCTGAACACCGCGATAAGCCTTGCCGCCGCCGCAACGGCAACAGCGACAGCGAGCGCCGGGTTGATAGCGTTGCCCCGTCTCGCCGCTAGTGCGGGCGAATCCGTGACAGCGGCGGCGGCGCTCAATACGCCCAACGGCGTGCTGGCGGCGCAGGCGGTACAGGCGTCTAGCGCACAGGCGGGGCTACAAACGTCGATTGTCCTGCGTGCCACGGCGGGCGTGTCGTCATCGGCGGGGGCGTCACTGTCTACGCAGATAACGCTGGCCGCTAGTGCGGGCGCGGCAGGAACGGCACAGGCGGCGCTCGTGACGTCGATTGCCCTACGGGCCGCCGCGAATGAAGCCAGCACGGCGGGGGCGGCACTAGGCGCGGGCGGTAGCGGTAGCCTAAGCGCGGGCGCGCAAGCGTCGTCGTCAGCACAGGCAACGCTAGTCACGTCGCTGCAATTGATTGCAACGGCGACAGAACGCGCGTCAGCGGCGGCGGCGCTAGCGGGGCAAGCCGGGTTATCCGCTAGTGCGGGCGAGACGTCTAGTGCGGGTGCGGGCCTAGCAACAGCGATAGACCTACAGGCGGGGGCGCAGCAGGTAGGCACAGCACACGCGGCGATGACTACGGCAATCGTCTTGCAAGCGCAGTGCGGGCAAGCCGTGACAGCAACGGCGGGCCTACAGACGTCGTTACGCCTAGCGGCGTCAGCGAATGAAACCTGTACAGCGCTAACCACAAGCGGGGCGGCGGGCGCGTTGTCAGCACAAGCGCTAGTCACGTCTACAGCGGCGGCGACCGTAGGCGTAACCGTGCTTCCCGACTATGTTTTCGACGTGTACGCTGATAAGGAACAGCCCCGGGTCTTCCCCGTCTACAGGCCGCCCACGCAGGCGCAGGCCCTAGCACTAGGCTATCAGCCGTGGCGGCGCAGGCAAGTGAAAATAGCTTGAAAACCCCCGAAAAACAGCGGGTAGCGGAAGTAAGGACAACATATAGACAGCGCGGCGACGAGTGGAAAAAACGAGAGACGTAACCCACCTCCTACGGATTATTGAATTGTCATGGCTGTAACCTTTAAACAAGCGCAAGCACAGGGACCGGACGCACAACGACCGGGAGAGAAACACGTCGGGGTCACGCCCGCCGCCGGGCCTCACGGGGGGGACGCGTGCGCGCCCGCGCCGAAAGCGAAGCCGAAGCGCAAGCCCGCACGCAAGACCGTGCCGAAAGGTAAGCGCGGCCCGAAGCCGAAGTATGACCGCGCGGTCTTTGACCGAATCTTTAGCGAGATGGCTAAGGGCAAGACCGTTGTCGAGATACTTGATAGTGATAGCGGCACGTACCCCAGCCCCGCCGCGTTCTATCGCATTAAGAAGGCTGATCCGGCGTTGCAGGCGGAGTTCGAAATCGCGCAAGAACTTCAATGCGATTACCTTGCGCACAGAGTCATGACGTTGAGCCGGGACGTGAAGCAAGGCGACGTGATCGTATCGAAGGGCGGCAAGACGCAAAGCAGCTTCTACCGTGACAGGCTTACGGCGGCACGCGACGAGGCGACGAACTTGAAATGGGTGTTGTCCCGGGTTGATCCCCGCAACAGGTTCACGGAGAAGACCGCACAACAGGTCACGCACGCCGGGCGCATAGACAGCACGCAGCGCGTGATCACCGTCACCGGCGGTTTGCCCCGTACCCCGCTGGGGTCGTTATCGCCCGAGGAGCGGGAAGCCGCTGTACGCGAAGCCGCGATGACCCGGGTTATCACGCGGGAATCAATCACAAACCCGTTCGGCTTAGATATCGCGGCGATTGAGGCACAGGACGCACTAGACGACGCGACAGAGACGGAATTAGTCGAGGCCGAAGCCTTAGAACGCGGCCCCAGCCCCGGCGATTTAGCTGTTTTAGCCCGTATGCCTATCAACCCCGCCGACTATGACGGCGACGCATAAAGCGCGTGTATGGCGTCGCCTCGCGCAACTTCTGCGTTTTTAACCCCGAAGTTGACCCCGGGCGTGATACACATAGCGCGCTCAGCCTTACCCTGTATAGCGCCGCTGCATAGATGCCGTTTATCAAAGATAACTAGAATCGCGTCTTTAAGCTGTTTCACAATCTTTTTAGGACTACTCGAAATGACTGAAGCAACCGAAACAATTGCCGTGTATGAAAACGGGCACGTCGCCCCCGCTATCGAATCAGCGTTTAAGGGGAGTGCCGAGTTGATTCACGACTTTCAAGCCCGCTGGAAAGCACTAGAAGCCTATGCCATTGACGGTAAGTTTCCCGCGTTCATCGAGGAATCAAAGATTCCGCTGATCGAAGCGGCGTACGGCGTCGTGTTTGTCCGCTGGAAAGAATGGGCGGAACGGCTTGAAGCCGCGCTTTCACACGCGAAGACTTGCCCGGGCGGACACGACATGGCATTCCGAAGTGCCGAGGCGTTACGCGGTTTGACGCCGTTTCTGACGACGTGCGTTGCCGAATTGAAGGCGGAAGCCGAAGCAATCGCACCGAAGCACTAACCGCGTCCTTGTAGTCCCATAACCCGTAGGAGTATCAAATGTCTATCAAGAATGTAACCGCACAAATCGAAGCACATCAGAAGAAAGTCGCGCGGGTATCGGAATGGGCTGGTCCTAAAACCCTGTTAATGAAGGCAATCCTCGCCTTGCGTGAAGCGCGGGCGGATTGGGACAGACCCGGCGGCGCTAGCGGCGAGACTGAAGATTTCAAAATCGCCTATTCCGCATGGGCCACCGCTGAAGTCGAATTGACTGACGCGCTGGGCGTTGTGATTGCGAACGAACACGCCCGCGCAATCGCGCCCGCTGAACCCGTCGTTAAATCCATCGCGAAGCAAACCGCATAACCCCCTGTAGTTCAATCCTAAAGGACTTATCAGCAATGGCATTAACCCCCGCACAGAAAGACGATCAAAACAGCCGTTCCGCCGTTAAGGACATTCAAGTCAAGAAGGAAAAGGACATGAGGCCGCCTGAACAGCGGCAGCACAACGTTTTCCGCGATAACCCGCCGGAAAAGTCGGACCCGCGCAGCATTTTCAAGAGCAACGGCTAACGCTAATCGGGGACAACGCGCGTGAGCACAAAACGTAGTCGGAACAGGCACGGACGCGCGCAAGCCGTAGCGCCCGTGTGTCTACCTGTCGTCAAGCCCTTGTGCATAGGCGCGTTCCTGGCCTTCGCACAGCGGCCCCGCGTAGTCGCTGACCCGCCCGGATCGATTGCAATTGATTGCACAGAAACGGCGGCGGAAGCGAAGGCGTGTACACAGTGCGGCGTCGTCAAGCCGTTGACGGAGTTTTACCTTGCGACGGGGCGTAGCACGCGCCGGGAAGCGTGTTGCAAGGCGTGTACAGCCGAAGCGGGAACGGCTGCGCCTGACGCTCCGGGCGTTGCGCTGTCACGCTACGCCGTCGTGGGTTCACTTCAGCGCGGCGACCGCCCGGACGGCACATTGCGCGCGCATAACGACCTAACGCGCACCGGCATTGTTCACAGGGGCGCGGTATCAGCGGCGATAACCGGTTATCTGAACGCGACAGGGGCAAGGCGATGAACGGGCGTGTCTATCTCCGTGTACCTGTCAGGGATCGCCCGACCGTGCAAGCACTAGGCGCGCGCTATGACCGTGGCGCTCACCGCTGGTACGTGCCGCGCTATGTCAGCGTAGACGCCTTCGCGCGCTGGCTACCCGCGCGCCCCGCCGTTATCGAACACGGGGACGGCACGCGGAGCACGGCGACGGCTAACCTCGTCGTGCCGAAGATCGTTGCCTATGAAGACCCGGTTAATCGCACGACGTGGAAGACCCGGCGGGTACGCGTGCCGGGCCGGGGCTGATATGCCGATAACCTATGCGGAAAAGAAGCGGGTACAGCGGGACAAGCTGTATAGCTGGGCGGACCGTGAAAGCCGGGCCGACCCGTTTGAGCTACCGAGGGCAACGCCGGAACAGATTGAACAGCGTCAGCGCGTCGCCCGGGCTTTGACAGCGTGTTGGGACGCCGCCGCTGTCGTTGCCGCGTTGTCGCACTATGCGGGCGTCCAAGTCCTACCGTATCGACAGCCGCGTGACGCCGGTTGGACCCGAATGACACACAAGCAAGCCGTCGGGCGAACGAGTCCGCAGCCGCCGATACGGATAAGACAGGCGGGACCGCTGCGGGTAACGGGGCCGGTCAGCACGCGCAAGCGCAACGGCGTAGACGCGCGCTGGCGTGACGCTATCAGCACGGGACAATAGACAAGCATGCACAAGACCGCAGCACTTAAAGACGCCGCATTGTCGAACGCTGACGACAGCCCGCCCGGCGTTATCCTTGAAGTCAGGAACAGGATTTTGTGGGCGTGCCCGCTTGACGGCGAAGTCTTCTGGTTTCTTGATGGCCGGTTCGTAACAGAAAGCGAAGCCGAGGCGTTTTTAGGCGGTTATTCGGTTGATCCCCGGCGAATCGTGGACCCCGGCGGTAGTCACGATTTATGACCGGCATACCGCCCGTACAGGCGCGTAACCGCAGTTATCATAGTTACAAGGTATAAACGCTATTCCCCGGCAAAGCCTTATACGGCGGGCCTCCGTGCCGGGCTTAGCCCCCGAATCGGGGCTAAAAACAGCAGTTATTGCGCGGAACCCGCAGGCCCCGGCGTTTCTGCGCGTTGCAATTGATTGCACCCCGCTGGGGGGCGGATAGCGGACGCTCATTTCACGCCGTCCAAGAACGATTTAACGGTCGAGGTTTTCCAATAGGGCCGAGGGTCGTGACCGTCAGGGGGCGGCACCGCGCCTTTCTTGCGACGCTGATAAAACGCGGCTTGCGACAGACCGCCGAGCAACGCCTGAAAATGCGCGTTACGAATCAAACCCGGTTCGTCTAGGGTAATCAGCGGGGCCTTGGGTTGCGTGTTCTTATATACGCGCTTCGGCTTTTCCGCCGGTATTGCTTCGACTACAACCGGGACAGCGGGTTTTACTTCGGGCGTCTTCTGAGTAAAAGTAACGGCCATAACAACCCATGACGATACGCCCTCCGTGGCTAGGTTAATAAATGCCGGGCGAAATGCCCGGCTTCCTGATTAACTCTATTCTAAACGTTATTAACCGTTACTGGTTAAGTGGGTCGCTTAAATAAAGCGCGCACGCTGTCCGGTAATTCGACGGCTTCGGCGTCTTGCTGCTTCCAGCGTTCACGCGTCTCTAAAATAAGCGCAGTGTTTAGTCGTTGCGCCTCCATGAATTCGCTGCAAAGCGTATCGCGAACAGCGCATAACAGCGGGTAATACGGGTGATCGTTACTGGTGTTGCGTAGCAATTCCGTGATTACTATGCTTAAATTTAAAATCGGACTAGGGGGAAAGCTACCACCCGACACGAACCACTTCCCGTCTTTAGTACGGTGCCGGAGCTTGCACCCGAACAGTTGGCAAACGCCTTTGACCAAAGGGTACATTTTGGCGTCCGCCCGAGCGTCTTCCACCCTTATTGCCTGCCATTTAACTAAATCAATCTCCCGTGCTTTCATAACTGACTCCGTTCCTTCAAGTGGCGGACGTGCGAACGCCGCCGTTATTAAATAACCGGCGTCACAAGACACACTCAAGGGAATTGAGCGCCGGAGGGCAAGGCAATGCCTAGGCGGCTTGCCTGATTACCGTAGGACTTTAGAAGTCCGGCCCTCCGTGGCGCATACGGGCACTACTGAACAGCGGATATTTGGCTTACCTGTGTTTCTACAGCAAGAACCGATAGGCTACATCGGCCCCACAAGTAAACGCAAGTAAACGTTTCAAGCCGAATCAAGCCGTTGCGGGTTCGCCACTGTCAGCCTTAATGTCTAACTTAAGGGCTTCGACGTAATCGGACCATGCGTTCATCATTGCCGTTCTTTCCTCGACATAACGGTATTTGTTATAAACGGCGGCAACGGCATTACCCTGTTGATGCGCTAATTGCGTTTCAATCCATTCGGGTTTAAATCCGCGTTCGTGAAGCCGCGTTGACGCCGTGCCGCGAAACCCGTGCGCGCTAAAGCCGAGGGTTTCCGGGCCGTTAAAGCCCATGTTTTCAAGCGCACGATTAACCGTAGTCGCTGACATACATTCAGCGGGGCGGCGCGTGTTACGGAATAGCCAGTCTTTACCGGTCTTTGCCAGCGGCGTGCCCGTGATCGCCCGCAATTCCTTGAGCAGCGCTATCGCGTGATCGGACAACGGGACTACGTGGTCCCCGGCGTTTTTCATTTTCATACGCGCGGCGGGGATAATCCATTGACGCGCTTCTAAATCGAATTCTTTCCAGTCGGCTTGACGCAATTCGCCCGTGCGCACGAAAAAGAGCGCCAGCAATTCAATCATTATCTTGGTGACGCGGTTGCCGCCGTAGCCCGGTAGCGCGGTCAACAGCTTTTTAAATTCGGCTTCGCTAAGCGCTAGATTGTTCTTCACGGGCTGACGCTTGATTATCTTCGCGGCTTTGATGCCGACAATCGGGTTGAACTTAGCGCGCCCGTCGAGCATGGCGTGACTGAATACCGAACTAATCCACATGCGGAGCAAAATCGCGATTGTCGGCGAACCCGTCTTTTTCCGTTCCTCGCCCACGGCTTTAGTGCGCACGGCGACGCCTTTCAGCACGGCGACGATATCCGGGGTTTCGATTGCGTTAACAGGCATAGCGCCGAGCGCGCCGTCCCTGACGTAGCGTTCCATGTAGGCGCGCACTTGCCGGGCGTAATAGACCGACCATGTCTTTTCGTTTTCGTCGATCCATTCCTCGCAAATCGGCCAGAACACTTTCGACTTTTCTTTCTTCACGGCGGCGACCGTCTCGGCCTTCGCCTGTGCGGGGTGCTGCCCGGCGTCTACAAGCTTTTCAGCGGCCCGGCGCGCGTCCTCAGCGTCCTTGATGCTGACGTCAGGAAAGCGCCCGATTGTGTACGTGCAGTCCTTGCCGTCGAGCCGGTATTGCCACTTCCAAGTCTTCGACCCCGCCGTGCTGACGAGCACGAACAGGCGGTTGACGTGCGACAGCTTGTAGGGCTTAGCGCCCGGCTTTGCTGACCTGATATCGGTAAGGCTAAGGGCTGTTGAGGGCATATCGGCTCCGTCCGGTGGATGCTAGTTATGAACCAGCATACCCGGATTTAGCCCCGATTTAGCCCCCGATTTCAAAACGCAACGAAACGCGACGAAACGCTTGTGTACGCTAAATCATTGATTTTTAACGATTCTGCGCAACGGCGAAATACCTAAAAACAGTGATGCCGATAGTCGATCATTAGAAGCATGGTCTGTCTCCGGATCAGAAGTCGCTGTCGAGGCCGTCTTGCACCTGCTCGGCGGCGCGCAGCACGGCCCGCGCCTTGTTCTCCGTCTCCTGCCATTCCGACTCGGGCACCGAATCCGCGACAACACCCGCCGCCGCCTGCACGTACAAATTGCCCTTGTGGATCAGCCCAGTGCGGATCGCGATGGCGAGATCCATCTCGCCCGTGAACGACAGATAACCGCAAGCGCCGCCGTACAGCCCGCGTTTCACCGGTTCCAGTTCGTCGATGATTTCCATCGCCCGTACTTTCGGCGCACCTGACAGCGTGCCGGCGGGGAAGGTAGCGCGCAGCACATCGAAATTGGTCGTGCCGGGTTTCAGCTTGCCTTCCACCGAACTCACAATGTGCTGAACGTGCGAATACTTTTCGATCGCCAGCTTGTCCGTCACCACCACCGACCCCGTCTGCGCAATCCGGCCGACGTCGTTACGCGCCAGATCGATCAGCATCACGTGTTCGGCTACTTCCTTCGGGTCGTTCAGCAGTTCGGTCGCGAGCTCGGCATCGCGTTCCGGCGTGTTGCCGCGCGGCCGGGTGCCGGCCAGCGGACGAATGGTCACAATCCGTTCGTCGCCACGTTTTTCCTGCCGCACCAGAATTTCCGGCGATGCTCCCACCACATGAAACTCGCCGCCGAAGTTGTAGTAATACATATACGGCGATGGATTCAGCGAGCGCAACGCGCGATACAGCGAGAGCGGGTTATCGCGGAATGGCTTGACCAGGCGCTGGCCAACCTGAACTTGCATCAATTCGCCCGCCGCGATGTACTCCTTCGCCTTACGCACAGCGTTCAGGTAATCGTCCTTCGCAAACTCTCGGTACGTCTCCGTACGCACGCTCGCCGACGTCACCGGCGGCTGCACGGTCGTGCGTAAACGCGATCGCAATTCGCGCAGGCGCTGTTTGGCTTTCGTGAACGCTTCGGGCGTGGTCGGGTCGGCGTAGACAATCAGATAAAGCTTGCCGGCGAGGTTATCGATAACCGCCATTTCCTCGGTCAGCAACAATTGGATATCGGGCAGGCCGAGATCGTCGCGCGGAGCCGAATGGGCCAGCTTCTTTTCGATATAACGCACGGCGTCATAACCGAAATACCCGGCCAGACCGCCGCAAAAACGCGGTAGTCCCGGACGCTGCGCAATCTTGAAGCGCTTCTGAAATTCTTCGATAAACGTCAGAGGATCGGCTTGGCTCGTTTCAATGACATTGCCGTCCTTCACCACTTCCGACACGCCGTTCTGTACGCGAATCATGGTGCGGGCCGGCAAGCCGATAAACGAGTAACGCCCGAAGCGCTCGCCACCCACCACCGATTCCAGCAAGAACGAGTTGGCGCCATTCCGCTCGGTTTGAGCCAGCTTGAGATAAAGCGAAAGCGGCGTTTCGAGGTCGGCCAGCGCCTCGGCGATCAGCGGAATGCGGTTGAAACCTTCATTCGCCAGCGATTGGAATTCGAGTTCGGTCATGTTCTGATCCTTTACGTGTCGCTTGTTGGATTGGGCGACATCGAGCACACACTGGGCGCTGCGGACAATTTACCGCACAGCGCGAATCTCGCTCTTGTTTGTGCATCGCCTGATGCTTCAAACGCTGTCCCGATCGTCCGGGCGGTAGCCGTTTGCTAAAACGGCACGGCCGCAAAACGAAATTTGGGCGTAGCGAATGATGCGGGTCAGGCCAGGCATCAAGGTAAAACAAGTTGGCGGGATCGGCGCGCGGTATGCGCAGCGAAACAAAAAACGGTTGCTGAAGGCGAGCTTCAGCGACCCTCGGGAGAGGTTAGCGCGACCAGCGACGCCAGGGCCAGGCTCCCCGGTCGATGCTGCTCAGACTCCGTTTTTTGTTCAGAAACATGAGGATTGAACTAGTCAGTCGATGTTGTCGCGCCGGGTACGGCGGGCGCGGCCATGGTTGCTGCTATTGCCTGTGCGGCGGCTAGCAGGGAAGAAACTATACCATCGGATTTCACCAGGTGCACGGGTTTGCCGTGGTTGTAACCGTAAGGCACCGTAAGCGTCGCCATTCCCGCTGCGCGACCTGCCAGCGCGTCATTCTCCGAATCCCCAATGGCCACAGTTTCGCGCGGGAGCACGTCCAGCCGTTCACAGGCAATGAGCATAGGCGCCGGATCCGGCTTTTTTTGCGGGACGGAGTCCCCACCGAGCACAACCTTGAAGTATTCGGCCAAACCGAATTTCGCCAGCAATTCAACGGCGAACCGGTGCGGCTTGTTCGTCACGCACGCCAGCGGTAAACCGAGATCCCGCAGCGCTTTCAGGCCCTCGGTCACTTCGGGATAGAGGGTGGCGCGTTGTCCGTTGATACGCGCGTACTCGGTCTGATAGATCGCGAGCGCGTCTTCGAACTTCGTGCTTGCTTCCAGCGCTGAAAACCGTACGGCCAGCACGCTGCGGATCAGGTTCTCCGAGCCCTTGCCTATAAAGCCAATGACTTCATCCCGATCGGTGGTCTTCGTGCCAATCCGCGCAAGCATTCCGTTGAGCGCAGCGACGAAATCGTCGGCGGTGTCGATCATTGTCCCGTCGAGGTCAATGATCGCTGCGCGCAGCGTCTTGTTGGTAAACGCCGGAAGCTCCGCCGTGAGTTCGCTCATCGTGCTTCCCCGGTATTCACTTTGGCCAGCTCGGCGCGCATTTGCGCAATCACGTCGTGATAATTGTGGTGGCCGAAAATGGCCGATCCAGCCACGAACGTATCTGCGCCGGCTTCAGCGATTTCCCGGATGTTGTCGATCTTGACGCCGCCATCCACTTCGAGATGAATTTCGCGACCGGTCCGCTCGCAGTATTCGTCGATACGTCGACGCGCTTCGCGCAATTTGTTGAGCGCTTCCGGAATGAACGACTGGCCGCCAAATCCCGGATTCACTGACATGATCAGGACCAGGTCGACCTTGTCCATCACGTGGTCGAGATGATTCAGCGACGTGGCTGGATTAAAAACGAGACCGGCCTTGCAGCCGTGATCGCGGATCAGCGAAAGCGTGCGATCGATATGATCCGAACCTTGCGGGTGAAAGCTGATCACATTAGCGCCGGCTTTCGCGAAATCCGGCACGATACGATCGACAGGGCGGACCATCAGATGCACGTCGATAGGAACATCCGTATGCGGACGCAGCGCCTGACAGACCATGGGGCCGATTGTCAAGTTCGGGACGTAATGGTTGTCCATCACGTCGAAGTGGATCCAGTCAGCGCCAGCGGCGACCACATTGCGGACCTCTTCGCCGAGAATGGCGAAGTCGGCGGACAAAATACTGGGGGACAGGCGAAATTGCGTCATGACGTCGGCCGGTTGCGAGCGGAAAATGCATTTTACAGCGTGACGACCTTTTTGACCGCTGACCGAATGGCCTACGTCCCGTCCTGCGGCCTTCCGCGGCTGTTTCCAGCGCTCTACAAAGCCCTTGCGCGCAGTGGCGTTCGGTTGCGGGTACCGGCTGCATCAAGCAGAATGCGTCACCTGACGTTCACGCAAATTCGCGCAACCCGCGCCGGACCTCTGTCCTTAAGGGGGTTAGGGGTTAGAACCCGCGCAGCACATTTTTGAATTGGAAAAGCGATGAGCCAGTATGAATTCAGCGTTTCCGTCCAGACGCAGTATCTTCCTGAACAATCGGATCCGGACGCCCGCCAGTTTGCATTCGCCTACACCCTAACCATCCGGAATACCGGGCAGGTCGCGGCACAACTGATCTCGCGCCACTGGATCATCACCGACAGCGACGACGTGGTTCAGGAAGTAAAGGGGCTTGGCGTAGTGGGCAACCAGCCATTGCTGCCGCCGGGCGAGAAATTCGAATACACGAGCTGGGCCGTCATTGCGACGCCCGTTGGCACCATGCGTGGTTCGTATTTTTGCGTAGCCGAAGATGGCGAGCGTTTCGAGGCGCCAATTGCCGAGTTCTCGTTGCACATGCCGCGTACGCTTCATTGACCGGCAGCGCTGAAGGACGTGCCATCATGGTGCTTGCTTGCGTTTCTTCTAGCGCCTGTTTTTCTTCTTGCCCGAAGCCGTCCACACGACGATAAAGATCAGCAGAAGCAGCGCCAAGAGGGACTCGAGCGCAAAAATAAGCATTGGGTATTCGTCGAATAGATCAGACATGGCGGTTCTCATCAAGAACGAACATTGTATGCGTTTCACCCGCTCGCTCGCCGGATTGGCGGGTTGGGCGGCGTCGATCACAGCTGCCGTCCTCCTCGCTTCGTGCGGTGGTGGCGGCATCAAGTCTGGCTATCTTGCGCCGCCGACCGGTGCGCCGATCATCACGGGACAGCGCGCGGCTAACCGCCTGACTGCGGTGAGCTGGCAGCAGGTGCCTGGCTGGCAGGATGATTCGCTGCTCGGCGCAACTGCCGCGATGCGCCAGAACTGCAGCCGTCTCGCGCAGCAGCCCGCGTGGCGCCGGGCGTGCGCGGCGGCACAACGGCTCGACGATCTCGACATGAACGCCGCCCGCGAATTTTTCGAGGCGTATTTCACACCGTTCCAGCTGGCGAACACCGACGGCACGCTCGACGGTCTAGTGACCGGTTACTACGAGCCGTTGTTGCGCGGTTCGCGCACGCGTCACGGGCCTTATCAATACGCGTTGTATCGATGGCCGTATCGATTCAAACCTGGCACCGCGCTACCTACGCGCGCCCAGCTTGAAAGTTCGGGCGTGTTGATCGGCAACGAACTGGTGTGGGTCGACGATCCTATTGAAGCGTTCTTCCTGCAGATCCAGGGCTCCGGACAAGTCGTGATGGAAGATGGCACCACCATGCGCGTCGGGTTTGGCGGGACCAACAACCAGCCATATAAATCGATCGGGCGTGAGTTGCTGGATCGGCGTGAACTCACGCCTGCACAGGCCACGATGCAAGGTATCAAGGCGTGGGCGAAAGCGAATCCGTCACGTGTTGATGCGTTGCTCGACGTCAATCCGCGTTTTGTGTTCTTCCGCGAGATGCCGGGCACCGAAACGCTGGCGGCTGGCGTGGGAACCGGGCCGGTGGGTGCGCTGGGTGTTCCGCTTACGCCTGAACGTTCGATAGCCGTCGATCCGTCCTCCATCCCGCTCGGCACGCCGGTTTTCTTGCAGACCACTCGCCCGTTGAGCAATGCGCCGATGAACCGGCTGGTCTTCGCCCAGGACACCGGCAGCGCGATCAAGGGAGGCGTGCGCGCGGATTACTTCTGGGGTCTGGGCGACGATGCAGGGGATCTCGCCGGCCGGATGAAGCAGGCTGGCAGGATGTGGCTGCTGCTGCCGAATTCGTAGGCGCGTGGTTTAGAGATGTTGATTGGCCGGATAGAGAGGGCGTTCTCGATTGAGGCCGCCGCTCTGTTCATAAGCGCCGGCTTTGACCGGCTTACTCAATCAACTCGCTGCTTTCCGCCGGTCAATCACGCGCCGCGCCTTTCCAACCGACCTCTCAATACCGTTCACCCCCAGTACCTGAACCACTGCACTGACACCGATCAAAGCCTTGATGTCGTAAGCGAGCGCGGCTTTAGCCTGATCGAGAACACCCGTATCCGGGGCGGTTTCAGGACAAGGTTCTACATTCAAAGTGAGCACATCAAGCGGACCTTCTTTCGTCAGCACGATCTGGTAATGCGGCGCGAGCGCGTGCTGCTTGAGCAACAGCTCTTCAATTTGCGTTGGAAATACATTCACGCCGCGCACGATCATCATGTCGTCCGAACGCCCCGTGATTTTTTCCATCCGACGCATCGTTCGCGCGCTGCCCGGCAAAAGCCGGGTGAGATCGCGAGTCCGGTAGCGGACAATAGGCAGCGCCTCCTTGGTCAGCGAAGTGAATACGAGTTCGCCCAGTTCGCCGTCTGGCAAGACCTCGCCGGTCTCAGGATCAATGATCTCAGGATAGAAATGATCTTCCCAGATCGTTGGACCGTCCTTCGTCTCGACACACTCCGACGCCACTCCCGGTCCCATCACTTCCGATAGTCCGTATATATCGACAGCGTCGATGCCCATCCGCTTCTCGATAGCCGTGCGCATGTCGTTGGTCCACGGCTCCGCACCAAAGATGCCAATCCGCAGCGAGCAACCGGCAGGATGAACGCCCTGTCGCTCGAGTTCGTCGGCGATCGAAAGCATGTAGCTGGGCGTCACCATGATGATGTCCGGACGAAAATCCTGGATCAGTTGCACTTGCTTTTCGGTCTGGCCGCCGCCGAACGGGATCACGGTCAAACCCGCGCGCTCGGCGCCGTAGTGAGCGCCGAGGCCACCGGTGAAAAGGCCATAGCCGTAGCTGACGTGCACTTTGTCGCCGCGCCGTGCGCCCGCTGCCCGAATGGAACGCGCAACAAGATTTGCCCAGGTGTCGATATCCTTGGCCGTGTAGCCGACCACGGTGGGCTTACCTGTTGTCCCCGACGACGCGTGGATTCGCGAAATCCGGTCATGCGGAACGGCGAACATGCCGTACGGATAGTTATCGCGGAGATCCTTCTTTGTCGTGAACGGAAAACGCGCCAAGTCGGCCAGGGTTTTCACGTCACCAGGATGCACGCCCGCTTCGTCGAACTTGCGGCGATACACCGGCGAGTTTTCATACGCATGGGCGAGTGACCACTTGAGGCGTTCGAGCTGCAACGCCGTTAGTTCGTCGCGGCTGGCCGTCTCGATCGGGTCCAGCGGAAGCGGGTTGTTCATCGAATGTCTCCTTCTTGATCGTCGATCAATCGCCCGAATCGAGTTCGTATGGGCGCTGTGTTTTGTAGAGTGGGTCAGGATTCCACGGGAACCAGATTGCCCTTTATCTGCGACGACTTGCCGCGGAACATCGCGACCGTTTCGCCTTCACGGTTCGTGACGCGAATGTCGTAGATGCCGGTTCGCCCCGTCAGTGATTGTTCGAGGGCTTCTGCCGACAAGCGATCGCCGCCCTTCACCGCACGCAGAAATTCAATGGAACAGCCTGCCGCGACCGTATTGATGTTGTGCGAGTTACAGGCGAACGCGAACGTGGAGTCGGCCAGCGTGAAAATGAGTCCGCCATGGCAGATGCCGTGACCGTTCAGAAAGTCGTCACGGACGTTCATTTGCATGCTCGCGTACCCCGGACGAACTTCCTTGAGCTCGAGGCCGAGTGCGCGGCTGCATGCATCCGCTTCGTACATGGCTTGCGCAGTCGCGTTGGCGAGTTCTTCAGGCGTCATTTGTGCGTTCTCTCGGAGTTTTCTGATCGAATTTCAGAGGCCGTCGAAGCGGGGTGCACGTTTTTCCTTGAAGGCGGCGACGCCCTCGGCATAGTCGTGCGAGTCACCCAGTTCGCGTTGAATGTCGCGCTCCAGATCGAGTTGCTGATCGAGCGTGTTGTTCGCGGCAGCACGGATAGCATGCTTTATTGCTGCGATAGCCTTAGCGGGCTGCTGTGCGAGTTGCGTGGCAAGCTTCAGTGCAACGCTCTGCAATTGCTCATCGTCGACTAGTTTCCAGGCCAGTCCCCACGCTTCAGCTTGCTCGGCGCCCAGCTTGTCGCCCGTCAGCGCGAGGCCCAGCGCCCGTGCTTCACCTACGCGCCGCGGCAAGAGCCACGTGCCGCCGGAATCCGGAACCAGACCAATCTTCACAAAAGCCTGGACGAAACTCGCTGAACGCGCAGCTACGATCAGGTCGCACGCCATGGCGAGATTTGCACCAGCGCCGGCCGCTATACCGTTGACTGCAGCAATCACGGGCAATGGCAATGCCTGCAGCCGGCGCACTAGCGGGTTGAAATACTCGTCGATCAGCGCGCCGAGATTGGTCATCGCCCCGGGTGTGAAGTCAAGATCCGCGAGATCCTGACCCGCGCAAAAACCGCGGCCCGCGCCGGTAATCACCAATGCGCGTGCTTGGCTTTCTTCGACCTGATCGAGCGCTTTGCTCAACTCTTCATGCATCGTTCGCGTGAAGCTGTTCAGCTTGTCGGGACGATTCAGCGTCAGTGTGGCGACGTGAGTACTGGCGTCGATATGGATGATGATTGAATTGCCGTTGGCGGACATGGTGTCTCCTTGCTCGCTATATTGTGCAAATACGCATGCCTTCGATACTAGCCGTGCCCGACGCCGCGTGCCATTCGACCGAATGGTCTATGTCCTGACGCGGCGTTGCGAGCCGGGCACCTATGCCGTTTGGCTAGCTGTTGCCGGTACGGTCTTGGGCGCAACATGCACTCTGCTTTGAACAACGCGGAAGCGATTCGCGACGTACGCAGCGTCGGACAATGCCGCGTTAGCTGCAGGATTGGCACCAGTGCCGTGGAAGTCCGAGTACGCCGCTGTCTGGTTGACGAACACGCCACCGGTCAGATTGATCGAGAGCGCGACACCGCCACGAATCGCTGCTTCGTAGGCTGCGTCGACCACTGCATCGTCTGTGCTGTACACGGAGAATGTGAGCGCACCGTGTTCCGCAGCAATGGATCCTGCGAGATCGAGAGACTGCGCTGTCGAGTCCGTCGCTATGACAAACGAGATCGGGCCGAACCACTCTTGCGTGAATTTGGCGGCGTCGGTGCGAACGTCCAGTTTCAACATCAGGGGAGAGCGCACATGGGCATCGGGGAACGCGGGATGAGCGAGCGATTGGCTATCTGTCAGGACTTCGCCCAGTTTCTGGGCGTCGGCAATGCGTGCCATCACGCCGCCATTCTGAATCGCACCCGTCAGTTCGACTGCGCGAGCCGGATCCGAGACCAGCTTTTCGACGGCAGCCGCGAGCGCCTTCGCGACGTCATCGAAGCTCATGTGGCCGTCGCTTGTGTGGATGCCCCCGCGTGGGACATAGATGTTTTGCGGCGCCGTGCACATTTGGCCAGAGTACAGCGCCAGCGAGAATGCAATGTTGCTGGCAACCGCTTTGAGGTTATCGACGGAATCGATCACGATCTGATTCACACCGGCCTTCTCCGTGTAGACCTGCGCCTGATGCGCATGGCGCTCGAGCCAATTGCCGTTTTGCGTGCTGCCGGTGAAATCGATCAGCTTGATTTCGGGACGCAGCGCGAGATCTTGAACGAGGGGGCCATCGTTCGCTTCGGTCGCAAGCAGCGTGACCACGTTCGGGTCGAATCCGGCTTCGCGCAAAACGTCGCGAGCGATGCGTACTGTAATTGCCAGCGGCAGGATGGCGCCCGGATGCGGCTTGACGATGACTGTGTTGCCCGTTGCCAGATCGGCGAACATTCCCGGATAGCCGTTCCAGGTGGGGAATGTGCAGCAACCGAGCACAAGACCCGTGCCGCGCGGCACGATGGTGAAACGCTTGTACATCGCGAGCGGGGGATTCTTGCCTTGGGGCTTTTCCCAATAAGCGTTGGCGGGAATTCGGCGCAGCTCATCCCACGCATAGGCCACTGCTTCGAGCGCGCGATCCTGTGCATGCGGACCGCCTGCCTGAAAGGCCATCATGAAAGCTTGCCCGGTCGTGTGCATGACGCTGTAGCCGATCTCGAAACTCGCCTTGTTCAGCCGGGTCAGTATGTCGAGGCTTACACCTGCCCACGCATCGGGACCGGCCGCGCGCCACTGGCTTTGAGCCGCCCCGGATGCCGCCAGCAGCGTGTCGACGTCCGCTTTCGGATAACGAATGCCGAGCGCGAGCCCAAAGGGCGAGCGCTCATTGCCAACCGTCTCGCCGGTTGTCGGCTGATCCAGATCGAACGTCCTGTTCAGGTGTCCTTTGAAGGCGGCCTCGCCATCCGAACTAGCCGTTTCACCGTACACTTTGGGACTCGGCATTTCGGGAAACGGGCTCCAGTAGCCACGTGTTGCAATGGCGGCGAGCGCTTGATTAAGCGTCGCTTCGTGCTTCGTGAATAGCGGATGTGTCATGGCGGCAAGAGAAGAGTGACGGTGATGGACGCTTGATCAATTAATTGACCGACCGGTTGGTTTGTGAATGTTAGCATTTTCGAGACGCGTGCGCGAAGCGTTTTCGCGCGAGTTCACATAGGAGGAATGAATGGCTTACGAGAATCTATTGACCGAAGTCCGCGGACGAGTTGGCTTGATCACGTTGAACCGCCCTAAGGCGCTCAACGCGCTAAACGATGCCCTGATGGATGAGCTCGGCGTCGCGCTGAAGCAATTCGATGCCGACGAGAACATCGGCGCGATTGTGCTGACCGGCAGCGAAAAAGCGTTCGCAGCGGGGGCAGACATTGGCATGATGGCCGGCTACTCCTATATGGACACGTTCAAAGGCGACTACATCACGCGCAACTGGGAAACGGTGCGCACTATTCGCAAGCCAATCATTGCCGCAGTGTCAGGCTTCGCCCTGGGTGGTGGCTGCGAGCTGGCCATGATGTGCGACATCATCATTGCCGCCGATACCGCCAAGTTCGGTCAACCCGAAATCAAGCTTGGTGTGATTCCCGGTGCCGGCGGCACGCAGCGCCTGCCGCGCGCAGTGTCGAAGGCGAAGGCAATGGACATGTGTCTGACCGCGCGCATGATGGGGGCCGAGGAGGCAGAGCGAGCAGGCTTGGTATCCCGCGTTGTGCCTGCGGCAAGCTTATTAGACGAAGCAATGGAAGCCGCATCGACAATCGCAAGCTTCTCGCTGCCTGCGGTAATGATGGCGAAGGAGTCCGTTAATCGCGCATATGAATCGACGTTGGCAGAGGGGGTTCACTTTGAACGGCGGATGTTCCATTCGCTCTTTGCCACCGAGGATCAAAAGGAAGGGATGGCTGCGTTTATCGAGAAGCGGAAGCCTGTCTTCAAGCATCGTTGAAATTCTTTTTGCGAAGCCCTTGCGCGAGTGCGAAACGGGCACTAGAATTCCGTTCCTTCGCTTCACGATGAGGCGAAGGGAAGTGAGAAAGTGCAGTAGGCGTGTCGCTTAAGAGGATGCCGCAGAGCCAAGCAGGACGGGCTTCGCAGGGAATCGGAAAGTCGGGGTTGAGTAAAAAACCTGTTGACGAAAAGCGAAACGCAGGACATAATCTCGTTTCTGTGCTGCTGATGCAGCAACGCGAAAGCGGCAGGGTTCTGAAGGTTGGGATCTTGTGGTTGGCGCGAATGTTCTTTAAAAACTAACAGCCGATAAGTGTGGGCGCTTGGTGCTTGGCTTTAAGCGTGGTGGTGTTTTCCGGGGTTTCTCGGGAGATGCTGCCGTGAAGCGAAAGTATCAAGTCTCACACTAGTATTAAGGTAGGTTTTGAGCGTCTTTCGGGCAACTGGAAGATGGGAGGAACTTGTCAGTACGTTGAGTGAGCGACCTATTCGCAAGAATAGAAAACAGTAACAGGCATTGAACTGAAGAGTTTGATCCTGGCTCAGATTGAACGCTGGCGGCATGCCTTACACATGCAAGTCGAACGGCAGCACGGGGGCAACCCTGGTGGCGAGTGGCGAACGGGTGAGTAATACATCGGAACGTGTCCTGTAGTGGGGGATAGCCCGGCGAAAGCCGGATTAATACCGCATACGATCTACGGAAGAAAGCGGGGGATCCTTCGGGACCTCGCGCTATAGGGGCGGCCGATGGCAGATTAGCTAGTTGGTGGGGTAAAGGCCTACCAAGGCGACGATCTGTAGCTGGTCTGAGAGGACGACCAGCCACACTGGGACTGAGACACGGCCCAGACTCCTACGGGAGGCAGCAGTGGGGAATTTTGGACAATGGGGGAAACCCTGATCCAGCAATGCCGCGTGTGTGAAGAAGGCCTTCGGGTTGTAAAGCACTTTTGTCCGGAAAGAAAACTTCTGCCCTAATACGGCGGGAGGATGACGGTACCGGAAGAATAAGCACCGGCTAACTACGTGCCAGCAGCCGCGGTAATACGTAGGGTGCGAGCGTTAATCGGAATTACTGGGCGTAAAGCGTGCGCAGGCGGTTCGTTAAGACAGATGTGAAATCCCCGGGCTTAACCTGGGAACTGCATTTGTGACTGGCGAGCTAGAGTATGGCAGAGGGGGGTAGAATTCCACGTGTAGCAGTGAAATGCGTAGAGATGTGGAGGAATACCGATGGCGAAGGCAGCCCCCTGGGCCAATACTGACGCTCATGCACGAAAGCGTGGGGAGCAAACAGGATTAGATACCCTGGTAGTCCACGCCCTAAACGATGTCAACTAGTTGTTGGGTCTTCATTGACTTAGTAACGTAGCTAACGCGTGAAGTTGACCGCCTGGGGAGTACGGTCGCAAGATTAAAACTCAAAGGAATTGACGGGGACCCGCACAAGCGGTGGATGATGTGGATTAATTCGATGCAACGCGAAAAACCTTACCTACCCTTGACATGGTCGGAACCCTGCTGAAAGGTGGGGGTGCTCGAAAGAGAACCGATACACAGGTGCTGCATGGCTGTCGTCAGCTCGTGTCGTGAGATGTTGGGTTAAGTCCCGCAACGAGCGCAACCCTTGTCCTTAGTTGCTACGCAAGAGCACTCTAAGGAGACTGCCGGTGACAAACCGGAGGAAGGTGGGGATGACGTCAAGTCCTCATGGCCCTTATGGGTAGGGCTTCACACGTCATACAATGGTCGGAACAGAGGGCTGCCAACCCGTGAGGGGGAGCTAATCCCAGAAAACCGATCGTAGTCCGGATCGTAGTCTGCAACTCGACTACGTGAAGCTGGAATCGCTAGTAATCGCGGATCAGCATGCCGCGGTGAATACGTTCCCGGGTCTTGTACACACCGCCCGTCACACCATGGGAGTGGGTTTTACCAGAAGTGGCTAGTCTAACCGCAAGGAGGACGGTCACCACGGTAGGATTCATGACTGGGGTGAAGTCGTAACAAGGTAGCCGTATCGGAAGGTGCGGCTGGATCACCTCCTTTCTCGAGCTCAAACGTTTTGAAGTGAAGTGCTAAAGCGCTCACGCTTATCGGCTGTAAGAAGACAGGCTAAGGGTCTGTAGCTCAGTTGGTTAGAGCACCGTCTTGATAAGGCGGGGGTCGTTGGTTCGAATCCAACCAGACCCACCATGATTCGCTTGAAGGTGGCTCACGAGAAGTGAATCACATTCAATAGAATTTACGGACCCTCAAGCATCAAGGTACGGGGGGATTAGCTCAGCTGGGAGAGCACCTGCTTTGCAAGCAGGGGGTCGTCGGTTCGATCCCGTCATCCTCCACCAATCATCAATGCCAAGCACTCTTAAATGAAGAGTGATTTGCATTGGCGATTGAGCCAGTCAGTAAAATCATTTAAGGCATAGCGCTTTAGGTGATGCTGTCGTTCTTTAACAATCTGGAAGAAGTAGTAAAGAGATTCACGAAAGCATACTTAGAGATGGGTGTGCGAGTAGGTGAATCAGGGTTGTGATTGTATCAATGTATGAAAAGGTGATCGAAAGATTGCTTTGGAATACGGCGCAACACGAATACTCAACCTATAGCGGGGTGAAAGAGGTTTCATCCGCATTGAACTTCGGTTCGGTGTAGAGAAAAACGCTCGGAGACACACTCGTTATAGGGTCAAGCGAACAAGTGCATGTGGTGGATGCCTTGGCGATCACAGGCGATGAAGGACGCGGTAGCCTGCGAAAAGCGACGGGGAGCTGGCAAACGAGCTTTGATCCGTCGATGTCCGAATGGGGAAACCCACTCCGAATGGAGTATCCATAGCTGAATCCATAGGCTATGAGAAGCGAACGCGGTGAACTGAAACATCTAAGTAACCGCAGGAAAAGAAATCAACCGAGATTCCCAAAGTAGTGGCGAGCGAAATGGGATCAGCCTGTACTCTTTAGCACGACCGTTAGCCGAACACTCTGGAAAGTGTGGCCATAGCAGGTGATAGCCCTGTAGGCGAAAGCGGATGTGTGGAACTAGGTGTACGACAAGTAGGGCGGGACACGTGAAATCCTGTCTGAAGATGGGGGGACCATCCTCCAAGGCTAAATACTCGTGATCGACCGATAGTGAACCAGTACCGTGAGGGAAAGGCGAAAAGAACCCCGGGAGGGGAGTGAAATAGATCCTGAAACCGCATGCATACAAACAGTCGGAGCCTTGAAAGGGGTGACGGCGTACCTTTTGTATAATGGGTCAGCGACTTACGTTCAGTAGCAAGGTTAACTGATTAAGGCAGCCGTAGCGAAAGCGAGTCCGAATAGGGCGTTCAGTTGCTGGGCGTAGACCCGAAACCAAGTGATCTATCCATGGCCAGGTTGAAGGTGCGGTAACACGTACTGGAGGACCGAACCCACTAATGTTGAAAAATTAGGGGATGAGCTGTGGATAGGGGTGAAAGGCTAAACAAACTTGGAAATAGCTGGTTCTCTCCGAAAACTATTTAGGTAGTGCCTCGTGTATCACCTTCGGGGGTAGAGCACTGTCATGGTTGTGGGGTCCATTGCGGATTACTACGCCATAGCAAACTCCGAATACCGAAGAGTGCAATCACGGGAGACAGACATCGGGTGCTAACGTCCGGTGTCAAGAGGGAAACAACCCAGACCGCCAGCTAAGGTCCCCAAATATTGCTAAGTGGGAAACGAAGTGGGAAGGCTAAAACAGTCAGGAGGTTGGCTTAGAAGCAGCCACCCTTTAAAGAAAGCGTAATAGCTCACTGATCGAGTCGTCCTGCGCGGAAGATGTAACGGGGCTAAGCAATATACCGAAGCTGCGGATGCGAGATTTATCTCGCATGGTAGGAGAGCGTTCCGTAAGCCTGTGAAGGTGCATTGAAAAGTGTGCTGGAGGTATCGGAAGTGCGAATGCTGACATGAGTAGCGATAAAGGGGGTGAAAAGCCCCCTCGCCGTAAGCCCAAGGTTTCCTACGCAACGTTCATCGGCGTAGGGTGAGTCGGCCCCTAAGGCGAGGCAGAAATGCGTAGCTGATGGGAAGCAGGTTAATATTCCTGCACCATTGTTAAATGCGATGGGGGGACGGATCGCGGAAGGTTGTCCGGGTGTTGGAAGTCCCGGTCCTTGTATTGGAGAAGGCGCTTAGGCAAATCCGGGCGCGGAATTCAAGGGTACGAGGCCATTCGCTTAGGCGAAGAAGCAATCGGAAGTGGTTCCAAGAAAAGCCTCTAAGCTTCAGTTTAACAAGACCGTACCGCAAACCGACACAGGTGGGCGAGATGAGTATTCTAAGGCGCTTGAGAGAACTCGGGAGAAGGAACTCGGCAAATTGGTACCGTAACTTCGGGATAAGGTACGCCCCTGTAGCTTGATGCGCCTGCGCGCAAAGGGTGAAGGGGTTGCAATAAACTGGTGGCTGCGACTGTTTAATAAAAACACAGCACTCTGCAAACACGAAAGTGGACGTATAGGGTGTGACGCCTGCCCGGTGCCGGAAGATTAAATGATGGGGTGCAAGCTCTTGATTGAAGTCCCGGTAAACGGCGGCCGTAACTATAACGGTCCTAAGGTAGCGAAATTCCTTGTCGGGTAAGTTCCGACCTGCACGAATGGCGTAACGATGGCCACACTGTCTCCTCCCGAGACTCAGCGAAGTTGAAGTGTTTGTGATGATGCAATCTCCCCGCGGCTAGACGGAAAGACCCCATGAACCTTTACTGTAGCTTTGCATTGGACTTTGAACCGATCTGTGTAGGATAGGTGGGAGGCTATGAAACCGGAACGCTAGTTTCGGTGGAGCCGTCCTTGAAATACCACCCTGGTTTGTTTGAGGTTCTAACCTTGGTCCGTGATCCGGATCGGGGACAGTGCATGGTAGGCAGTTTGACTGGGGCGGTCTCCTCCCAAAGTGTAACGGAGGAGTACGAAGGTACGCTAGGTACGGTCGGAAATCGTGCTGATAGTGCAATGGCATAAGCGTGCTTAACTGCGAGACCGACAAGTCGAGCAGGTGCGAAAGCAGGTCATAGTGATCCGGTGGTTCTGTATGGAAGGGCCATCGCTCAACGGATAAAAGGTACTCTGGGGATAACAGGCTGATACCGCCCAAGAGTTCATATCGACGGCGGTGTTTGGCACCTCGATGTC
The DNA here is from genome assembly GCF_011493005.1 of Caballeronia sp. SBC1. Classification (NCBI taxonomy): domain Bacteria; kingdom Pseudomonadati; phylum Pseudomonadota; class Betaproteobacteria; order Burkholderiales; family Burkholderiaceae; genus Caballeronia; species Caballeronia sp. SBC1. Next base: position 3,450,652 of record NZ_CP049156.1, on the reverse strand, counting down.
GGCTCATCTCATCCTGGGGCTGTAGCCGGTCCCAAGGGTATGGCTGTTCGCCATTTAAAGAGGTACGTGAGCTGGGTTTAAAACGTCGTGAGACAGTTTGGTCCCTATCTGCCGTGGGCGTTGGATATTTGAAGGGGGCTGCTCCTAGTACGAGAGGACCGGAGTGGACGAACCTCTGGTGTACCGGTTGTCACGCCAGTGGCATCGCCGGGTAGCTATGTTCGGAAGAGATAACCGCTGAAAGCATCTAAGCGGGAAACTCGCCTTGAGATGAGATATCCCTGGAGCTTCGAGCTCCTTGAAGGGTCGTTCTAGACCAGGACGTTGATAGGTCAGGTGTGGAAGTGCAGTAATGCATTAAGCTAACTGATACTAATTGCCCGTAAGGCTTGATCCTATAACCAGTGTGTGTCGGCAGCCGTTAGTGCTTCAGCACTTATGGATGCCCCATCCTGCGCAACGCGCAGGGTCTTAAGTACACGCCTAGGTTGAGATCAGTGTTGTGCCAACAAACACAACCCCAAGCTTCACCAGTAATAACGAGGCGTGCGGCGCGTAAAACCCCCCATGCACTCGACTACTTCTTCCCCAGATTGGTTGTGATGGCCTTAACCCCCACCACAACACCCCCTTATGCCTGATGACCATAGCGAGTTGGTACCACCCCTTCCCATCCCGAACAGGACCGTGAAACGACTCCACGCCAATGATAGTGCGGATACCCGTGTGAAAGTAGGTAATCGTCAGGCTCCTCATTCGCTGCAACACACCGCAGCTCGCAGAAACCCCACCCCCCAAAGGTGGGGTTTTTGCGTTTCGGGCCCCCCGTTCTCATACTCCGCAAGCCATGCGACAACACACCGGCTTATGCATTCGCCAATACTCGATACAGCAACGTATGCACTCGCACGCCTGCAGACTAGCGAGGTGCGCTGACTTCGGTACATACACACGGCCGATTTGCTGCGGTTCAACAAGGGCACGCTCTGCGTGAACCAAATCAAATCACTCTCGATCAGGCAGCGAAGCAAAGCGTCCCCTTAAACGCTAGATCGATAGCCAAAATACTACCCATTGCTACAAACAAAATGCGCCCACTTCAACAAAGTGGACGCATCGGCGTTAAACACGATTTAACTCATTCAGCGCGTCCCTTGATCCTCTCCGGCAGCCAGAAACTTTTCTGCAAGCCGCACCCAATATGTTGATCCAACGGATAACAGCGCGTCGTTGAAATCATAGCTTGCGTTGTGAAGCGTGCAAGGCCCCAGTCCGTGTCCAGTTTCACGATGTGACCCTTCGCCATTCCCCAAAAACGCATAGCAGCCCGGCTTCTCGAGCAGCATGAAGGCGAAGTCCTCGGCACCCATCGTAGGCTCGACGGACGCATTGACGTTCTCCTTTCCCACCACTTCCGCCATCACCGAAGCCGCGAAGCGAGTCTGCTCAGCGTCGTTAATCGTGGGCGGATAGTTGCGATGAAAGTCGATGGAAACATCGCACTCGTACGCAGCCGCGGTCGCCTCCGCAATCGCCCGCATCCGGCGCTCGATCAAATCGAGTGTCTCGACAGTAAATGTTCGCACCGTGCCACCGAGCCAGGCGTCATCGGGGACAACATTCGAGGTATCTCCAGCATGGATCTGCGTGATCGACAGGACGGCAGTGTCGATGGGCTTCTTGCTTCGAGTAATGATCCCCTGCAGCCCATTGGCAATCTGAACTGCCGTGAAAACAGGGTCGTGTCCGCTGTGCGGTAACGCTGCGTGCGACCCAACGCCCTTGATATTGATGCGGAATTCATTGCTCGATGCCATGATCGGGCCTGGCGTGACCCCGAAGTGGCCTGCGGGCATGCCCGGCCAATTGTGGATGCCGAACACGGCATCGACGGGAAATTGTTCGAACAGGCCGTCCTCGATCATCGCCTTGGCGCCCGCTCCACCTTCCTCGGCCGGCTGGAAGATGAATACGATCGTGCCGTCGAACTTACCGTGCTCAGCCAGATGTTTCGCCGCCCCCAGCAACATGGCGGTATGGCCATCGTGTCCGCACGCATGCATGCGTCCTTCGTTCTGCGAGCGATGTCCGAACGTGTTGATTTCGGCGATCGGCAATGCGTCCATGTCGGCGCGTAGACCCACATATCGCTTACCCGAACCGCGTTTCAACACCCCGACAACCCCGGTTTTCCCCATGCCACGATGTACTTCCAGGCCCCATCGTTCGAGATTCTCGGCGACAAGCTTTGCCGTGCCGACTTCTTCATAACGCAACTCGGGATGCGCGTGGATCGTTCGTCGCAGCGCTTTGATTTCCTCATGCGACGCTTCGATTTCTGGAATCAGATTCATGAAACAGGCCTCTGTCTGAAAAAATAACGTTGCGCGTGTTTTCGTCCGCGTCGATCGCACCATTCTACGCCCGCGATTATTTATCGAGGCGCGAGACGGTGAGGTCGGCCAATCGTAATAAAATCGTGTTATCTGTGCACTTTTTGCACTGCTTTTTGCACATTCCCACGGATATCCGCATGAACGCTCCCGCCGAATTCGCTCGTGCTGTCTGTCCGCACGATTGTCCCGACACCTGTGCGATGCGCGTCACTGTGAAGGACGGCCGCGCCATCAAGGTGACTGGCGACCCCGATCATCCACCGACGCAAGGCGTGCTTTGCACGAAGGTGTCGCGCTATGCCGAACGAACTCACCATCGGGATCGCTTGCTCACGCCAATGCGTCGAGTTGGTCCGAAGGGGGAGGGTCGGTTCGAAGCGGTGAGCTGGGATGAAGCGCTGACATTTGCTGCTGAGCGCCTGAATGAAATCGCGGTCCGCGCGCCCGAAGCCATTTTGCCTTACAGCTACGCCGGCACGATGGGTTTGGTGCAAGGCGAGAGCATCGCCGCGCGCTTCTTCAATGTGCTCGGCGCGTCGCGTCTGGACCGCACAATCTGCGCTGCCGCTGGCGCCGCGGGTTTGCGTTACACGTATGGCGGAAGTCTCGGCATGCACACCGAGTATTTCGAGGAAAGCGAATTGATCCTGATCTGGGGATCGAATTCGATCGCATCGAATCTGCACTTCTGGACGCGCGCGCAGGAAGCCAAGCGCCGCGGCGCGCGGTTGATTGCCATCGATCCTTATCGCTCGCTGACGGCTGAAAAATGCCATCAGCATATTGCGTTGAAACCAGGCACGGACGGGGCGCTGGCGCTCGGCATGATGAACGTGATGATCGGTGAAGGGCTGATCGATCAGGACTACATTGACGCCTACACGCTCGGCTTCGATCAACTCAAGGCACGTGCCGAAGCGTACCCGCCGGCGCGTGCTGCGGAAATTTGCGGAATCGAAGAACAGGTCGTGATCGATCTCGCGCGGGCTTTCGGATCGACGAAAAAAGCTTCGATACGCCTGAACTACGGCATGCAGCGCGTGCGAGGCGGTGGCAACGCGGTTCGCGCGATCGCCTGTCTGCCTTCGCTCACGGGCGCATGGCGCGAGCGGTCGGGGGGCTTGCTGCTGTCGTCGTCGAGTTGGGCGCCGGTGGACGTCAACGCGCTCGAACGGCCGGACTTGTTGCCGGGATGGCCGTCGAACCTGCCGCGCATGGTGAACATGAATGCTATTGGCGACGCGTTGCTGCACCCTGGGGACGCCAGCTTCGGCCCGAAAGTCGAAGCGCTGATCGTCTACAACTCGAACCCTGTTGCAGTCGCACCGGATTCGGCGAAGGTCGCGGCAGGGTTTGCGCGTGAGGATCTATTCACCATCGTGCTGGAGCATTTCCAGACCGATACCGCCGATTACGCCGACCTCATCTTGCCGGCAACCACGCAGCTAGAGCATCTCGATGCCCACAAGTCATACGGCCATACGCACGTGATGGCGAACTTGCCCGCTATCGCTCCCGTGGGTGAGTCGCGGGCAAACACGGAGATTTTTCGCGGCTTGGCCAAGGCAATGGGGCTGACGCATCCGGCGCTATTCGAAAGCGATGAAGAGATTGCATCGAAGGCATTCCGCTGGGACGATCCCGCGCTCGCCGGCGTGACTTGGGACACGCTGAAGACAAAAGGCTGGGGGCAACTCAAGCTGGCGGAGGCGCCGTTCGCCGAGGGAGGTTTCCACACGCCATCGGGGAAATGCGAATTTTTCAGTGAACGGTTGCAACGTGCAGGGCTTGAACCGGTGCCCGATTATCTGCCGCCGTACGAATCGGCTGAGTACGCGCCAGCACTCGCCGCGCGTTATCCGCTTGCGATGATCTCGCCGCCGGCACGGAATTTCCTCAACAGCAGCTTCGTCAACGTGGACAGCCTGCGATCGACGGAGGGTGAACCGCATCTCGACATGCATCCCGTCGATGCCCACGCGCGTCAGATCACCGAAGGCGAACTGGTCCGCGTCTTCAACGATCGCGGTTCGATGCAGGCGCGTGTGCGGGTCACCGATCGCGCGCGTGAAGGCGTAGTAGTGGGGTTGTCGGTATGGTGGAAGAAACTCGCACCGGATGGCTGCAATGCCAATCAGGTGACAAGCCAGGCGCTGACCGATCTGGGCGGGTCCGCGACATTTTATGACTGTCTCGTGGAGGTCGAGGCGGCTTCCTGAGTTGGCAGAATCCGTTGGCAAAATGAGTTGAGCACAATTGCGTGGAAACTGGCAGGCGTATGGGGAAGCACGGGCCGGTGAGATTGGAAGCTGGCGTCTAACCCGGTTGTCGGAATGCGATCGAGCGGCTACGATGCGCTACGGACAATTTTCGCACGACCATTCTAAAATCATACAAAGGAGACGCCGTATGGAAAAAATTTGGCTGAAGTCCTATCCGGCAGGCGTGCCCGACGAAATCGATGCGACTCAGTACAATTCGCTTTCCGACCTGCTGGAAGAAAGTTTTCGCGAACATCGCAGCAAACGCGCGTTTGTCTGCATGGGCAAGGCGATTACGTACGGTGAACTCGACACGCTGTCCAGTCGGCTAGCCGCGTGGTTCCAGTCGCGTGGCTTGAAGACCGGTGCGCGTGTCGCGATCATGATGCCGAACGTATTGCAGTACCCGGTGGCGATTGCCGCCATTCTGCGCGCGGGTTATGTCGTCGTGAACGTGAATCCGCTTTATACGCCGCGTGAACTCGAGCATCAGTTGAGGGATTCAGGAGCCGAGGCCATCGTCGTGCTCGAGAACTTCGCGCATACCGTGCAGGCCGTCGTGAAAAACACGGCGATCAAGCACGTCGTGGTCGCGTCGATGGGCGACCTGATGGGCGCGAAAGGCGTGATCGTCAACTTCGTCGTGCGGCGTGTGAAGAAATTGGTGCCGGCGTGGAGTCTCCCTGGTCATGTGAGTTTCAACGCAGCCCTTCGACAAGGTGCGCGCGAAACGCTCAAACCCATCAAGCAAGGTCCTGACGACATCGCTTTTCTCCAGTACACCGGCGGTACGACAGGGGTCGCGAAGGGCGCGATGCTGCTGCATCGGAACCTGATTGCGAATGTCTTGCAGTCCGAAGTCTGGCTCGAACCCGGACGCAAGATCCGGCCGGACATCGATCAATTCGTGACCGTCGTGGCGTTGCCGCTTTATCACATCTTCGCGCTGACCGTTTGCGGCTTCCTGACCCTGCGCACTGGCGGCATGGGCATCCTGATTCCGAACCCGCGCGATATCCCGGGCACGATCAAGGAGCTGAAAGGTTTCCAGATCAACACGTTTCCGGCCGTGAACACCTTGTACAACGCGCTGCTGAACAATCCGGAATTCGCCAAGCTCGATTTTTCCAAGTTGATCGCGGCGAACGGTGGTGGCATGGCTGTGCAGGAAGCCGTGGCGAAGCGATGGTTCGAAACAACGGGTTCGCCGATCATCGAAGGTTATGGGTTATCCGAAACATCTCCGTGCGTGACGTGCAATCCGGTAACCGCTACCGAATACACCGGCACGATCGGTTTGCCGTTCCCCTCCACCGAACTCGCCATTCGCGACGACGACAACAACGACATGCCGCTCGGCCAGCCCGGTGAGATCTGCATTCGCGGCCCACAGGTGATGGCAGGCTACTGGAACCGTCCTGACGAGACGGCGAAAGTGATGACCCCCGACGGCTTCTTCAAGTCGGGTGACGTAGGCATCATGGACGAACGCGGATACGTGAAGATTGTGGACCGCAAGAAGGACATGATCCTGGTGTCGGGCTTCAACGTGTATCCGAACGAGATCGAGGATGTAGTGGCGAAGCTTCCGGGCGTCTTCGAAGTGGCGGCTGTCGGCGTGAAGGATGCAACCTCGGGCGAAGCGGTCAAACTGTTTGTCGTTCGCCGCGATCCGCATCTGACTGAAGCCGATGTGATGGCCTTCTGTAAGGAGAGGTTGACGGGCTACAAGCGGCCGCGCGTGATCGAGTTCCGGACGGAGTTGCCCAAGAGTAATGTAGGCAAGATACTGCGCAGAGAGTTGCGCGACGGCAACGCCTGAGCACGATTCAGCCGTCAAAGAGGGAAATAAATAGCAGGCCTTCGCATCGCAAGATGCGGAGGCTTTTTTTCGGCACAAGCCCGGAAACCGGCTCGATCCAGTCCGGAATCAGCGCGAAAAAAAGGCGCCCGGAGGCGCCTTTCAAGACAACTGGTTTATTACGACTTATTAGAACTTGTGACGGATGCCGACAACAGCAGCAACCTGGTTCGACGTCGACGACGCCGACAGGCCGTTGATGTCTGCAACAGCGGCATGGCCGGTCGAATCCGTACCCAACGCGTGTTGATAGATGCCGTCGATGTACAGGTCGGTACGCTTGGACAGGAAGTAGTCCGCGCCAATGACGCCTTGGTGATACTTCGCGTCGTTCACGCCGTAGCCCTTCGTGTAGTCGTATGCAGCGCCCAGCAACAGAGCCGGCGTCAGCTGATACTTGAAGTTCAGTTCGGCGTTGTGGAACTTGGCGTTGCCGTTCAGGCCTTGCGGGTTCAGCCCCGTGCCTGCCGTCTGTCCCAGATCCTTGAACTGCGTGTTGCTGTACGTTGCGCCGACAGTTGCCGGGCCGAACGTGTAAGCACCGGCAGCGGTGATCACTTGCTGCGTCTTAGCCGATGCGTAGCCCGAGTACACCGTCGAACCAGTCATGTTCGAAGCCGTTGCGCTCGACGTCGAGTTGTTGCCGAAGAACGAGAAGTTCGGGTTCTTGACGTTGAAGTAACCTGCGCCCAATGCCAACGGACCTTGCGCGTAGCCAACACCAGCCGAGAAAATCTGGTTGCGGTTGAATTGACCAGCAACGCCGCCCAGGCTGTACAAGCCGCCGAACGTAAGACCGTTGTAGTTGTTGCTTGCGTACTTGATCGAATTGTTGGTGCGATTCGAGTTGTTCATGTTGTCCAGGTCGCCCGGGTGAGCAGCGTAGTACGACGCCCACTGGCTACCCACTTCGAACGCGCCGGTGTAGTCAACCACGGAGTCGTATTGACGACCAAGGGTAACCGTACCGAACTGGCTCGACAGGCCAACGTAAGCTTGACGGCCAAATTCGTCACCGCCTTGACCCAGCTTGCCGGTGAACGCGTTGAAACCGTTTTCCAACACGAACAGTGCCTTCAGGCCACCGCCCAGATCTTCCGTACCACGCAGGCCCCAACGATCGCCTTGCAGGTTGCCGGCGCTCGTTTCATAGAGCTTGTTACCACCGATGTTGTTGGCGTAGGCGAAACCTGCATCAACAATACCGTACAGCGTCACGCTGCTCTGAGCATGCGCGGCACCTGCGAATGTACCCAGCGCAGCCAGAGCGAGAAGCGACTTTTTCATTGATGATCTCCAGAGTGTTGAAACTGTTTGGCAAGGTCACTGTTCTTAGCGCCAGTGTGTTGACGTCCCCGCCGGTACTTCAAAATTGAAGTTGAACGTAATGTAACAAAGAGATTTTTGCGGACAAAGGAAAAGCGGCCTCTTCGTTTCCCTCGTGTGACGTTTACGCAACATGCGGTAAAATCGGCTTTTCGGCTTATTTGCGACCCGTATTTGCCCTAATTACACGTTCTGAAGAGTGGGTAATTTGTTAGTTGGACGATCGGTCTCCGTCGGTGCAAGATCGCTCAGGAGATCGAAACAGGAGTTATGAAATGACACTCGATGAACTGATCTCTGAGTTCGATCGTGGACTACGGTCGATGACCGGTGTATCCCGGATGTCACGCCCCATACCGGAGGCGCCGCCGGTTCAGGCAGTCAGTGCTGAGTCGGCCGCCGGTTCAGTGGAGTCGGCGGACTCAGCCGATACAGCACTGAGCGCGGAAGAGAAGGCGCATTCGGCGGCGCTGATGCGCGTGAATCACGTTGGTGAGGTGTGCGCTCAGGCGCTGTATCAGGCGCAAAAACTCGCGACCAAATCGACCACTTTGAAGCGCGGCTTCGAGGAAGCCGCGCGCGAGGAAGAAGACCATCTGGCGTGGACCATGCAACGTTTGCGCGAGCTCGACTCGCGGCCCAGCCTGCTTAACCCCTTGTGGTACACGGGTTCGCTGGCGCTAGGGTTTATTGCGGGAAGATTTGGCGACCGCGTTAGTCTCGGTTTCATGGCGGAAACAGAGCGTCAGGTAGAGAAGCACCTGAACAGCCACATGACGAGCCTGCCTGCGAACGACCACGCATCGCGCGCGATCGTCGAGCAAATGCGCACCGATGAAGCTGCGCATGCCGTCGCGGCCATCAACGCGGGCGGCGTCGAACTGCCGTTTCCAGTGCGTGCGCTGATGCGCGCCACATCGAAGGTCATGACCCGCACGGCGTACTATATTTAATCAGTCACGCATCTCGCCGAAGCCGACGGGATGCGCTTTCACTTCTCCGCTGCTTTTTACGTTCAATCTGACCCGCAATTCCGCCTCCGGGCCTTCGAAGAACAAAATTTCCTCCTAGTCTTTGTCCGTCATTTCACGTACTACCTTCACATTCGCTACTACGTCATTCATTCATAACGCTTTTCGAAATTTCAGCCTACTTTAGCGGTCTGCGCTAAGTCATTGTTCTAACAAACAAAATTAGTCAAAAAATGCCGGATCGTATTGACCGGCGAAATGCCTTCCTCTACAGTGGGAAATGGTGTGAGAAAGTGTATTTTTGTGTGATTCAGCGATCACTTTCAGGCATATTCCAACAAAGTTGTGACGCGCCGCTGTGGCGTGAAGAGGAGAGGGCGAGTGTTCCAAGGGGCTTCGGCGCTGTCGCTCGATGCGAAAGGACGGATGTCCGTCCCGTCTCGCTATCGGGAAGCGCTGCAAGGACAGGCAGAAGGCCGGGTCACGCTCACAAAGAGCCCGGATGGATGCCTGTTGCTGTTTCCTCGCCCAGAGTGGGAAATCTTTCGCTCGAAAATCGCTGCACTCCCTATGGACGCAATCTGGGTTCGCCGGATCTATCTGGGCAACGCCATGGATGTGGAACTCGATAGCGCCGGACGGGTATTGGTATCGCCGGAATTGCGCGCGGCCGCATCGCTGACTAAAGAAGTGACGCTGCTCGGAATGGGCAACTACCTGGAAGTGTGGGACACGGTGACTTACACCGAGAAGGAAAAAGCGGCAATGGCGCAAGGCATGCCCGACGCGCTGAAGAATTTTACGTTTTGACGCGGCGCTAACGAACATGGCCCCTGCGATGAAAAACGAATTGCAGCATCGCACGGTGCTGCTGGATGAGGCGGTAGATGCGCTCGTCACGCGTGTGGACGGTACTTATATAGACGGAACGTTCGGGCGCGGCGGCCATAGCCGTCTGATCCTGACGAAGCTGGGAGAATCTGGCCGCCTGATCGCCTTCGACAAAGACCCGTTGGCTATTGCTACGGCAGCGCAGATTCAGGATTCAAGATTTTCCATAGTGCATGAAAGTTTCGCCTCGTTAGCCGATGCCGCTGCCGAGCGAGGAGTAGGGAAGGTGTCGGGCGTGTTGCTGGATCTGGGGGTGTCGTCGCCGCAAGTGGACGATCCGGATCGCGGCTTCAGCTTCAGGGCCGATGGCCCGCTCGACATGCGGATGGACCCGAGCCGTGGCGAATCCGCCGCGGAATGGCTGGCGCGGGCAACGGTGCAGGAACTGACGGAGGTGATCAAAGATTATGGGGAAGAACGGTTTGCTTTTCAGATTGCAAAGGCGCTTGTTGCTCGCCGGGCAGAGTCCGACCGTCTTGGGCCTCTCGTCACCACGGGCGAGCTTGCCCAAATCGTGGGTCATGTCGTCAAAACCCGTGAGAAGGGTAAGGATCCGGCAACCCGCACCTTTCAGGCTATACGGATTCACATCAATCAAGAGCTTGCGGAGCTGCAAGTAGTTCTGGACGCAGCACTGGCGTTGTTGGAGCAAGGGGGGCGCCTCGTCGTGATCAGCTTTCATTCGCTCGAGGACAGGATCGTCAAACGTTTCATGCAGGCCCACGCAAGCGGGCCTGCCATTGATCGCCGCCTGCCGATTCGCGCCGCTGATCTGCCCAGTCCGCCGCTCAAGCTGATTGGGCGTGTGTTTGCGTCTGACGCTGAAGTCGCGGCGAACCCGCGCGCACGTTCAGCTGTCATGCGGATTGCCGAGCGTGTTACTCAGCACGCGAGCGGGCAGGCGACGCCATGAACCGTCTCAACATCTTCCTGCTGATCGTCGTGCTCGGTTGCGCGCTGTCGGCGGTTAACGCCTCGAACAAGCAACGGCAGATTTTTATTAATGTGCAACGGGCGCAGTCGGAAGAGCGCCAGTTGCAGCAGGATTTTTCGCAGCTTCAATATCAGCAGAGCGCGTTGTCGAAAACTTCGCGCATCGAGCAGTTGGCTACTACGTCCCTGAAAATGCTGCCCGTCACCACGGGCCGCACGCAATATCTGAACTATGACCCCGTGACGTCGAAGGCCGAGGACGCGCCAATGCCCGCGCCCGTTCCGGCGTCGGCGCCTCCCGCACGCGGGGTGAAACGATGAAACCGACGCCAAAGAAAACCAAGGGCGTCGCCTTCACGCCCAATCCCATTCTCTCGGTGCGCCTCCCCATGTGGCGCTCGAAGCTCGTCGTGTTCATGTTGTTCATGGCATTCGTCGCGCTTGCGGGGCGTGCGTTCTGGATCCAGGGCCCGGGCAACGCGTTCTTCAAGAAGCAGGGTGAAAGCCGCTATCAGCGCACACTCGAAATGCCGGCCACGCGCGGCCAGATCAAGGACCGCAACGGCCTCGTGCTGGCAACCAGTTTGCCGGTGAAGGCTATCTGGGCAATCCCCGAAGCCGTTCCCGACGATCTCGGCGCCGACAAGCTCGGCCAGCTCGCCACGCTGCTCGATATGTCGCCGAAGGAATTGCGCGCGAAGCTCTCCATGGACAAGACCTTTGTTTACGTGAAGCGCCAGGTGCCGATCGAGGTCGCGCAGAAAGTCGCGGCCCTCGACATCCCCGGCATTTATTCGCGTGGTGAATACAAGCGCTTCTATCCGGAAGGCGAGATCACGGCGCATCTGATCGGTTTTACTAATATTGAAGACAAGGGTCAGGAAGGCGTCGAACTCGGCGATCAGGGCGTTCTCGCCGGCACGCCGGGCATGCGCCGCGTGATCAAGGACCGGATGGGGCACATCGTCGAGGACGTGGACGAGCAAGTCGTGCCGCATAACGGCGAGGACGTGGAACTGTCGATCGACAGCAAGATCCAGTACATCGCGTACACGAACCTGAAAGCTGCCGTGGAAAAGTTCAAGGCGAAAGCGGGCGCGGCAATTGTGGTCGACGTGAAGACGGGCGAAGTGCTCGCGCTGGTCAATTATCCGACCTACAACCCGAACGACCGCTCGCGCATGACCGGCGAGCAGTTGCGCAACCGGATCATGACGGACACGTTCGAGCCGGGCTCGATCATGAAGCCATTCACGATTTCGCTGGCGCTCGACCTGCATCGCGTCACGCCGAACACGCTCGTGGATACCGGCGGCGGTTCGTTCGTGCTCGACGGTGCGCGTATTACCGATGACTCGGCGTTCGGCGTGCTGACCGTAGGCGGCGTGATCCAGAAGTCGAGCAACATTGGCGCGACCAAGATTGCGATGCAACTGAAGCCCGAAGAGATGTGGAACATGTATACGAGCATCGGGCTCGGGCAGGCGCCGAAGGTGGGTTTCCCGGGCGCGGTGTCGGGTCGGCTGCGACCCTGGAAAAGCTGGCGCCGGATTGAGCAGGCGACCATGTCGTATGGCTATGGCCTGTCGGCGTCGCTGTTCCAGTTGGCGCGCGCCTACACGGCCATCGCGCATGACGGGCAGATCTTGCCGGTCTCTATTTTTCGGACGCCGGGCGATGCGCCCGTGACGGGTCCGCAAGTGTTTTCGCCGACCACCGCGCGTGAAGTGCGAGCCATGCTGGAAATGGTGACAGCGAAGGGCGGCACGTCGCCGGATGCGGCCGTGCCGGGGTATCGCGTGGGTGGGAAGTCGGGTACGGCGTATAAACACGCGGGACGCGGCTACGATAAATCGCGGTATCGCGCATCGTTTGTTGGCATGGGACCCATGCCGGATCCGCGCATCGTGGTGGCGGTTTCGGTTGATGAACCGACAGCCGGTAGCCACTTTGGTGGTCAGGTGTCGGGTCCGGTGTTTTCGGCAATCGTCGGCGATACGTTACGTTCGCTGAATGTTCCGCCGGACATGGCAGTGAAGCAGATGGTGGTGTCCGACGACCCCGCTTCCGGCACGCCTGCCAGCGACATCAAGAAGCCGAACGCGACGAACCCGAACGTGAACACGAACACGAATGCGCCGAAGAAGCTGAAGGTATCGACGAATCCGAAGAACCACCCGGGAGTCGTTCGATGAGCGGTCTGGATTTGGTCAAGCAGCAGGCGCAGATCGCGAAAGCGGTCGAGTGGTTGCGTGCGCACGTGGGTACAGATGCGCAATTGCATGCCGACTCGCGCTCGCTGAAACCCGGCGACGTGTTTTTTGCCTACGCCGTGGATGGTGCGGACAGCCGTCCTTTTATCGATGCCGCGCTCGAAAAGGGTGCCGCCGCCGTGCTGTATCAGCCTGAGAAGTTCACCGGCAAGCCGGACGCGTCGCGTGCATTGGCGGTCAAGGCGCTGAATGAACTGGCCGGGCCGATAGCGTCGGCGTGGTACGGCGAACCCACCGATTCCATGCTGATCGTCGGCGTGACCGGCACGAACGGCAAGACGTCGTGCAGCCATTGGCTTGCATCGGCGCTGTCGGTGTTGGGTACGCCGTGCGCGGTGGTCGGTACGCTCGGCAGCGGCATGCCGGGCAAGCTCGTGCATTCAGGTTTTACGACTCCGGACGCACCGCAACTGCAACGCACGTTTGCCCAATTCAAGACCGACGGAGCGAAGGCCGTGGCAATGGAAGTGTCGTCGCATGCGCTGCATCAGGGGCGCGTGAATGGCACCAAGTTCGACATCGCCATCTTTACGAATCTCACGCAGGACCACCTGGACTATCACGGTACGTTCGCCGCGTATGAAGGGGCGAAGGCGAAGCTGTTCGCGTGGCCGGCTTTGAAAGCCGCCGTCATCAATCGCGACGACCCGGCTGGTCAGCGGTTGATTGCATCTTGTCACGGCAGGACGCGAACGATTGCGTATGGAATTGAAAACGCAGCCGGAGCCGAAGTCAAAGCCGACGCATTGCTGCTTGCCAGCCGCGTGCGCGCAACCGCGACGGGCACGGCGTTTCACCTGAGTTCCGACTGGGGCGACGCCGATGTAGAAGTCGCGACGCTCGGCGAATTCAATGTAAGCAATCTGCTCGGCGTGCTGGGCGCTTTGCTGGCTGCGCAGATTCCGCTCGACGCCGCGCTGGCGCAGATCGCAAAGCTTGAACCGGTGAACGGACGCATGCAACGCCTCGGTGGCCGTTTGCAGAACGACGAGCCGCTGGTGGTGATTGATTACGCGCATACGCCGGACGCGCTGGAGAAAACGCTGGCAGCGCTGCGGCCGATCGCGGAAGCGCGTGGAGGCCAGTTGATCTGCATGTTTGGTTGCGGTGGAGATCGCGATGCGACCAAGCGTCCGCTGATGGGCGCTATCGCGGAGAAAAATGCGGATCACGTCGTGATTACCAGCGACAACCCGCGCGGGGAAGATCCGCTGGCGATCATCGATCAGGTTGCAGCGGGCTTTCAGGATGCGTCGAAAGCGCGCCGCATAGAAGACCGCGCGAGCGCGATCCTCCAGGCGATCCGCACCGCGGCGCGCGAGGACGTGGTCGTGCTGGCCGGCAAGGGCCACGAAGCCACGCAGGAAATCATGGGAAAAAAGCGCGCTTTCTCCGATCAGGATCACGCACGCCTGGCGCTTGCCGCTCGCGCTACGCAAGCACGCGGAGGTGGCGAATGACGCTCTTCACACTACGCGACGCAGCGTTGCAGATTCCGGGCGCAATCGTGATCGGCGATGAAAATGTCACGTTCGACCGGGTATCCACAGATAGCCGCACGGCGGGTCCGGGCGATCTGTTTATCGCGATCAAGGGCGATCGTTTCGATGCCCACACTTTCCTGCCGCAAGTAGCGCAGCGCGGCATTGCGGCGGCTTTGGTCACGCGCACGCCGGACAATTTCACTGTGCCCGCGATCAAGGTCAAGGACACGCGTGCGGCGCTCGGCGCGTTGGCCTACGGCTGGCGCAAGCGGTTTACGATTCCGCTGATTGCAGTCACCGGCAGCAATGGCAAGACTACGGTCAAGGAAATGATCGCGTCGATCCTCGCGGCGGCTGTCGGCGAAAACGCGCGGCTTGCGACGGCGGGCAATTTCAACAACGACATCGGCTTGCCGTTGACGTTGTTTCGTCTGAACGAAACGCACAAGCTGGCGGTTATCGAGCTCGGCATGAATCATCCCGGCGAAACCGAAACGCTCGGCAAGATCGCTGCGCCCACCGTTGCTGTCGTGAACAACGCGCAACGCGAGCATCAGGAATTCATGGCCACGGTGGAAGCGGTCGCACTGGAACATGCCTCCGTGATTCACGCGCTGGGCAACAACGGCACGGCTGTTTTCCCCGCCGATGATAAATACGCCAGCATCTGGCGTGTCGCGGCGACTGGCAATCCGATCCTGGATTTCGCGTTGCATACGGACGCATCGCAAGTGGAAGCGGCGGTGACCGGCAAGCTGGTTGGCACGACCCTCGCGATCAACACGCCGCAGGGATCGCTTGAAGTCGCGTTGCAAGTGCTGGGCGAACACAACGCGCGCAACGCGTTGGCGGCTACGGCTGCCGCTATTGCCGCGAACGTTTCACTCGATGCCGTCAAGCACGGGCTCGAGGCTTTTAAGCCGGTAAAGGGCCGCCTGCAAGTGAAGCGCGCGGTGCTCAAACCGATCGAAGGCGCGACTGTTATCGACGATACGTACAACTCGAATCCCGACTCCATGCGCGCGGCTATCGACGTGCTCGCGTCGCAACCGTCGCCGCGCGTGCTGGTCATGGGCGACATGGGCGAAGTCGGCGACCAGGGTCCGGCGTTTCATCGTGAAGTGGGTGCTTACGCGGCGCAACGGGGTATCGACGTGCTGTATGCACTCGGCGACGCCAGCATCGATTCAAGCAAAACCTTCGGCGCAGCAGGACAGCATTTCACCGATATCACCTCACTCATTGCAGCACTCACCGGCGCCGGCTTCGGACCCGACGCCACGTTTCTCGTGAAAGGCTCGCGCTTCATGCAGATGGAACGCGTGGTGGACGCCGTGACGAGTCCACACCAACCCGCAGCGGGCGCTACGCCTGCTGCGCACTGAAGAAGAAGGACCAGCATGCTACTCGCACTCGCGCAATGGCTTCAGAATGACGCCAGTTTTCTGCGCGTGTTTACCTACCTCACGTTCCGCGCAGTCGGTGCGACGATTACGGCGTTGTTCGTCGGCCTCGTCTGCGGCCCGTGGGTGATCCGCAAATTGACCTCGCTGAAGGTCGGTCAGGCCGTGCGTACGAACGGCCCGCAAACGCATTTGGTGAAGTCCGGCACGCCGACCATGGGTGGCGTGCTGATCCTGTTGGGCATCGCGTTTTCCACGTTGCTCTGGGCTGACCTGACCAATCGCTTCGTGTGGATCGTGATGCTTGTCACGTTCGGTTACGGCGTGATCGGCTGGGTCGATGACTACCGCAAGGTCGTGCATAAAGACCCGCGCGGAATGTCGTCGCGGGAAAAGTATTTCTGGCAGTCGGTGATTGGTTTGTTCGCCGCCGTGTATCTCGCGTTCAGCGTGTCGGAGGCGAACAACGCTCGCGTGTTCGACCTGTTCATGGCGTGGGTGCGAAGCGGCTTGTCGATGGGCTTGCCCGCACGCGCCGACCTGATGCTGCCGTTCCTCAAATCGATCAGCTATCCGCTCGGCACGTGGGGCTTCATCGCGATGACGTACCTGGTGATCGTCGGTTCGAGCAACGCGGTGAATCTCACCGATGGCCTCGACGGTCTCGTCATCATGCCGGTCGTGCTGGTAGGCGCATCGCTGGGTGCGTTTGCTTATGTGATGGGTAGCTCGGTGTACTCGAAGTACTTACTGTTCCCGCACATTCCCGGTGCTGGCGAGTTATTGATCTTTTGCTCCGCAATGGGGGGCGCTGGGCTCGCGTTTCTCTGGTACAACACGCACCCCGCGCAAGTCTTCATGGGCGATGTCGGGGCGCTCGCGCTAGGCGGCGCGCTCGGGACCATCGCCGTGATCGTGCGGCAGGAAGTCGTGCTGTTCATCATGGGCGGCGTGTTCGTCGCGGAAACGCTCTCCGTGATGATGCAGGTCAGCTATTTCAAGTACACGAAAAAACGCTTCGGCGAAGGGCGGCGCATCTTCAAGATGGCGCCGCTGCATCACCATTTCGAGTTGTCGGGATGGAAGGAAACGCAGGTCGTCGTGCGCTTCTGGATCATCACGCTGATGCTGTGTTTGTTCGGTTTGTCGACGCTGAAGTTGCGTTAATACGTGACGCAAAGTCGTGCGTTGTTTTTAGTTGGCTAGGGAAAAGGTAAAGCGATGTTTGGCGAGAAGTTCTTCGATCGGCAAAGTCCGATGGTGCTTGTGCTGGGGCTCGGTGAATCCGGCCTCGCGATGACGCGCTGGTGCGCGCGTCACGGGTGCCGTCTGCGCGTGGCCGATACCCGCGCCACGCCGCCGAACCTGTCCGAACTCGCAGTGCATGGCATCGATGCTGAGTTTGTCGGCGGTGAGTTCACGCCGGCGCTGCTCGATGGCGGTATAGAGATTGTTGCAATCAGCCCGGGACTGTCGCCTCTGGCTGATGATTTGAGGCCGCTCCTCGACGCCGCGCGGGAACGCGGCGTCCCTGTGTGGGGCGAGCTGGAATTGTTCGCGCAAGCGTTGAAGTCGCTTGGCGCGAACGGCTATGTGCCGAAGGTGATCGCCATTACGGGCACCAACGGCAAGACCACGACGACTGCGCTCACCGGGCTGTTGTGTGAACGTGCTGGCAAGACCGTGGCGGTGGCGGGAAACATCAGCCCGGCGATGCTGGACAAGTTAAGTGAAGCAATCGACAACACAGCGCTGCCCGATGTCTGGGTGCTGGAGTTGTCGAGTTTTCAGCTTGAGACGGCACACTCGTTCGCGCCGGACGCTGCTGCTGTGCTCAACATTACGCAGGATCATCTGGACTGGCATGGTGGTCTCGACGCCTACGCTGCCGCGAAGGGCCGCATCTTTGGTGAAAAGACGGTGCGCGTGCTGAACCGTGATGACGCTCGCACGATGGCGCTGGGATCAGGAAATCCCGCGACGGTCGTGACCTTCGGCTTGAACGAGCCGAAGCGCCTCGGCGATTTCGGTCTGCTGCGCGAAAACGATATCGCATGGCTGGCGCAAGGCAACGACCGCGATCTCAGCGATGAACCAGCGCCTACGCGTCGGCGTAAAAGCGATGTCGCCGCTGCGCCGAACGTGTATTCGAAACGCCTGATGCCCGTCGATGCGCTGCGCGTTCGCGGCCTGCATAACGCAGCGAATGCGCTGGCCGGTTTGGCGCTCGCAAGGGCGATCGATTTGCCGCTCGCGTCCCTGTTGCACGGCTTGCGTGAATACAAGGGCGAGCCGCATCGCGTGGAAGTGATCGCGCAAATAGAAGGCATTGATTTCGTCGATGACAGCAAGGGCACGAACGTCGGCGCGACGGTTGCAGCGCTCGATGGCCTCGCGCAAAAGACCGTGCTGATCGCTGGTGGCGATGGCAAGGGCCAGGATTTTTCGCCGCTCGCGGCGCCTGTCGCGCGTTGGTGCCGGGCGGTGATGCTGATTGGCCGCGATGCACCGGGCATTCGTGAGGCTCTGGCCGAAACGGATGTGCCGTTGCATGACCACGCAACGCTCGAAGCCGCGACGCAAGCGGCGGCGCTTCTGGCACAACCGGGCGACGCGGTATTGCTGTCGCCTGCGTGCGCCAGCTTCGACATGTTCAAGAACTACGCACATCGCGCGGACGTATTCCGGCAAGCGGTGGCTGACATTGCGGCAGAACGGGGAGTGATGTTATGAGCTGGTCCGAACGTTTTGGCTCGAAACTGACCGGTCAACGCAATGCCGTTGCCAACGACAGCGCCACGCTCGGCGGCCGCACGTCGCGCACGGATGCGGGCGGACTTGGTGGTATTGGTGCGCGCGTGGCCGAGCGGGCGAGTGGTATTTCGAGCGCGGTCAACGGCGTGACGCCTATCCGCTCGCGCATGCTCGACTACGACTACTCGCTGCTGTGGGTGACGATCGCGTTGCTCGGACTTGGTATCGTGATGGTGTATTCCGCGTCCATCGCCATGCCGGATTCGCCGAAATATGCGTCGTATCGCGACTATGCGTTCCTCCTCCGCCAGATCATCTTTGTGGTCATGGGCTCGGTGATCGGCGTGGTGGCGTTCCGCGTCCCTATGTCCACGTGGGACAAGTACGCACCCAAGCTTTTCCTCATCTCGCTGCTGATGCTGGTGGTCGTGCTGATTCCGCATATTGGCAAGGGTGTAAACGGCGCACGTCGATGGATTCCGCTTGGCATCACGAACATGCAGCCGTCGGAGATCATGAAGCTGGCCGTGACGATCTACGCGGCCAACTACACGGTGCGCAAGCAAGAGTTCATGCACAGCTTCGGCCGCGGCTTTTTGCCGATGGCCGTCGCGGTCGGCTTTGTCGGCGCGTTGCTGCTGCTCGAGCCAGACATGGGCGCGTTCATGGTGATCGCGGTCATCGCCATGGGCGTGCTGTTCCTCGGCGGCGTGAATGCCAAGCTGTTCGGCGGCCTGGTTGCAACGGCTGTTGGCACATTTGCGTTGCTCGTGTGGGCGTCGCCGTGGCGTCGTGAACGGATCTTTGCTTACCTCGATCCCTGGGACGACCGCTATGCACAAGGCAAGGCATATCAGTTGACGCACTCGCTGATCGCGTTTGGCCGCGGCGAATGGTTCGGCGTTGGGCTCGGCGGCAGTGTCGAGAAGCTTAACTATCTGCCGGAAGCGCACACTGACTTCATCCTCGCGGTGATCGGCGAGGAACTTGGTTTTATCGGCGTGCTGATCGTCATCCTGCTGTTCTACTGGATCGTGCGGCGCTCGTTCGAAATCGGCCGTCAGGCGCTTGCGCTCGATCGTACCTTTGCTGGTTTGATGGCGAAGGGGATTGGCTTGTGGTTCGGTGCGCAAACCTTCATCAACATGGGCGTGAATCTCGGCCTGTTGCCAACCAAGGGCCTGACCTTGCCGCTGGTGAGCTACGGCGGTTCGGGCATCTTGCTCAATTGCGTCGGGATTGCGCTGCTCATGCGCGTGGACTACGAAAACCGGGTGCTCATGCGCGGAGGCAAGGTATGACGGTTTCGACGTCATCTCGCGCAGGCACGCTGATGGTGATGGCTGGCGGCACCGGGGGACACGTGTTCCCGGGGCTCGCTGTCGCTCACTGGATGCAGGCGCGCGGCTGGCGTGTCGTGTGGCTCGGCAATGCGTCGGGCATGGAAGCGACGCTCGTGCCGAAGCACGGCATCGCGATGGAATACGTGCGCTTTGGCGGTGTGCGCGGCAAGGGCATCAAGACGAAGCTGATGCTCCCGGTGAACCTGCTGCGCGCATGCTCGCAAAGCCTGCACGCGCTGCGCACGGTGAAGCCGGATGTGGTTCTCGGCATGGGCGGATACATCACGTTTCCGGCGGGTTTGATGTCCAAGCTGAGCGGCACGCCGCTCGTGCTCCACGAACAGAATTCAATCGCAGGACTGGCGAACAAGGTTCTCGCGCATATCGCCAAACGCGTTCTTGTTGCGTTTCCGAATGCGCTGCCGAACGCTGAATGGACCGGAAATCCAATTCGTGCGGAACTTGCCGAGGCTTTGCCACCCAAAGAACGCTACGCCGCGCGCAATGTGGGCCATGAAGCGGGTCCTGAAGCGCGTCTTAACGTTCTGGTCGTCGGGGGCAGTCTAGGTGCAGCCGCTTTGAATGAAACCGTACCGAAAGCGCTCGCGTTGCTCGACCCGGCGATGCGTCCGCGCGTTGTGCATCAGGCGGGTGCGAAGCATATCGATGCGTTGAAAGCCAATTACGCGGCGGCGGGTTTTTCTGCTGAGGACGATGTTCAACTGGTGCCGTTCATCGACGACATGGCAAGTGCCTACGCTGCAGCGGATCTCGTGATCTGCCGCTCGGGCGCGATGACCGTATCGGAGATTGCGGCCGTTGGGGTGGCCGCGTTGTTCGTGCCGTTCCCCTTTGCTGTTGACGACCACCAGACCACCAACGCCGCGTTCCTCGCTAATGCGGGCGCGGCCCACTTAATACAACAGCGCGATTTGTCGGCGGAAAAACTCGCTGGCTGGTTGCGCGAACAGACTCGCGAGACGCTTGCCTCAATGGCCGTGAAAGCTCGCGCCCTGGCGAAACCCGATGCGGCTGAACGCGTCGGCCGGGTCTGCGCCGATGTAGCCGGCTTGAGCGCGCTGATACAAGCGCCGAAGGAAATCCAGCCATGAAACATATCGTCAAACACATTCACTTTGTCGGCATTGGCGGCGCGGGGATGAGCGGCATTGCAGAGGTGTTGCTCAACCTCGGCTATCAGGTCAGCGGCTCGGACCTGACGAGCAACGGCGTGACCGATCGCCTCACCACGCTGGGTGCACGCGTGGCGATCGGGCATCGTGAAGAGAATATTGATGGGGCGAATGCCGTGGTCGTGTCCACTGCCGTGCGCTCCGATAACCCCGAAGTGCTGGCCGCGCGTCATCGCCGGATTCCTATCGTGCCGCGCGCCGTGATGCTCGCAGAACTGATGCGCCTGAAGCAGGGCATCGCGATTGCCGGCACGCATGGCAAGACCACGACCACGTCGCTGGTGGCAAGCGTGCTGGCTGCCGGCGGGCTCGATCCTACGTTCGTGATCGGTGGCCGATTGATCAGTGCGGGTGCCAATGCACGGTTGGGTACGGGCGATTTCATCGTGGCTGAAGCCGATGAATCGGACGCGTCGTTCCTCAACTTGTTTCCTGTGATCGAAGTCATCACGAACATTGATGCCGATCACATGGACACCTATGGCCATGATTTCGCGCGGCTGAAGCAGGCGTTTATCGAATTTACGCATCGGCTGCCGTTCTACGGCATCGCAGTGCTGTGCGTTGACGATCCGAACGTGCGTGAAATCCTGCCGTTCGTGTCGAAGCCGATTATCCGATACGGCCTGGGCGCCGAAGCGCAAGTGCGTGCGGTGAACGTGGAAGCGCACGACGGCAAGATGCATTTCACAACATTGCGTGAAGACGCTACGCCGTTGGACATCGTGTTGAATCTGCCGGGCACGCACAACGTGCAGAACGCGCTGGCTGCAATTGCAATTGCGACTGAACTTGAAGTCTCAGATGCCGATATCCAGAGGGCGCTACAAGAATTTACCGGCGTAGGCCGGCGTTTTCAGCGCTACGGCGAAGTGAACGTGAAAGCGGCCGAAGGTGGCGCGTACACGCTGATCGACGACTACGGCCATCACCCGGTCGAGATGGCCGCAACGGTCGCGGCGGCGCGCGGCGCATTTCCGGGTCGGCGTCTTGTGCTCGCGTTCCAGCCGCATCGATACACGCGCACGCGCGATTGCTTCGAAGACTTCGTGCGGGTGCTGTCCACGGTTGACGCCCTTGTTCTCACCGAAGTCTACGCGGCAGGCGAAGCGCCGATCGTCGCCGCCGATGGCCGCGCGTTAGCTCGCGCGATTCGTGTGGCGGGGAAAACGGAGCCGGTGTTTGTCGAAACGGTGGATGAGATGCCGGACGCGATTGCCACGCTGGCACGCAATGGCGACGTAGTGATCACGATGGGCGCCGGTTCTATCGGCGGCGTATGCGCTCGGCTGACGACGCAAGTTCAGGATTCGAAGGTTTCAAGATGACGAGTAACGCGACGAGCAATGTAATCGACCCCAAGGTATTCGGCAAAGTGGCCGTGCTGCTTGGCGGGGAAACCGCTGAGCGCGAGGTGTCGCTGAATTCCGGGCGTCTCGTGCTGAAGGGATTACGCGATGCGGGTATCGACGCTCATCCGTTCGATCCGGCGGAACGGCCGTTGGCCGAGTTGAAGTCCGAAGGGTTTGCGCGCGCGTTTATCGCGTTGCATGGCGGGTATGGTGAGAACGGCCAGTTGCAGGGTGCGCTCGATTTCTACGGCATCAAATACACGGGCAGCGGTGTGCTCGGTTCCGCGCTCGGCCTCGATAAATTCCGCACGAAGCTTGTTTGGCAACAAACCGGCGTTCCTACGCCGCCGTTCGAAGTCGTGATGCGCGGCGACGACTACGAAGCTGCGGCGCCGAAGATTGTTGCGAAGCTCGGTTTGCCGCTCTTCGTGAAGCCGGCGAGCGAAGGATCGAGCGTCGCGGTGATCAAGGTGAAGAGCGCGGAAACGCTGGTGCCGGCGCTGATCGAAGCGGCGAAGTTCGACAAGATCGTGCTGGTCGAGAAGAGCATTGAAGGCGGTGGTGAATACACGTGTTGTATCGCGGGCGACCTGGATTTGCCGATCATCAAGATCGTGCCGGCCGGCGAGTTCTACGACTACAACGCGAAGTACATCGCCGACGACACGCAGTACCCGATTCCCTGCGGCCTCACGCCCGCCGACGAAACGCGCATGAAGCAGCTTTCACGCCGTGCGTTCGACGTGCTCGGCTGCACCGATTGGGGCCGCGCCGATTTCATGATGGACGGCGACGGCAATCCGTACTTCCTGGAAGTGAACACCGCGCCGGGCATGACGGACCACTCCCTGCCGCCAAAAGCGGCGCGTGCGGTCGGGATCAGCTACACGGACCTGGTGGTGAAGGTGTTGTCGTTGACATTGCAGGATTGAGACGTAAAGAACATGTGGAATAACGCTCGCCAGATGAACCTCACGGCCAACGCACTGCACGTATTGCTCGTGTTCGTGCTGCTTGGGGCCGCCGGTTACTGGGCGATCCAGCGGCCGGAATTTCGCCTGCGCGAGATCCAGATTGACGGCGACACGTTGCACATCAATTCGCCGACCGTGCGCGCAAGCGTGGTGGGGCATTTGAAGGGCAACTACTTCACTGTCGATCTTGACGCAGCACGTACCGCGTTCGAACAGATGCCGTGGGTGCGCCATGCGAGCGTGCGGCGCGTGTGGCCGAACGCGCTGGCGGTGACGCTGGAAGAATTCAAGCCGCTTGGCACATGGGGCACGGATCAACTGGTCAGCGTTGACGGCGATTTGTTCACGGCGAACCAGGGCGAGCTCGATGACGACTTGCCCGCGTTCGAAGGGCCGGATGGATCGGCGAAAGAAGTGGTGCAGCGGTACCGGGATTTCACGAAGTGGTTCGCACCGCTCGACGCGCATCCGGAAGAAGTCATCTTGTCGCCTCGATACGCGTGGACAGTAAAGCTTTCGAACGGGACGCAGATCGAGTTGGGGCGCGAGCGCAATCAGGACACGTTGTTCGATCGCAGCAAACGGTTCGTGGCGGCCTGGTCGGCGGTGACGGGGCGGTGGGGAAATGACATCGAGTACGCGGATTTGCGCTATCCGAACGGCTTTGCGATCAAGGCCGCGAACATGCGCTTTATCAGCGACACCGACAAAGCGAAGAAGTAAGCAGACATCACAGGCAATGAGCACCCTATGAGCAAAGACTACAAAGACTTGCTGGTCGCCCTCGACATCGGGACGTCGAAGGTGGTGGCTATCGTCGCCGAGTTGAAAGGCGAAGGCCACTACGAGGTGATCGGGCTCGGGCAGAGCGACTCGAAGGGATTGAAGAAGGGCGTGGTGGTGAATATTGAAGCCACCGTCCAGTCGATCCAGCGCGCGCTCGAAGAAGCCGAATTGATGGCCGATTGCAAGATCACGAATGTGTTCACCGGCATCGCCGGCAGCCACATTCGCAGCTTCAATTCGAGTGGCATGGTTGCTATCAAGGACAAGGAAGTTACGCAGACCGATGTGGCGCGCGTGATCGAAACGGCCAAGGCGATCAACATCCCGACCGATCAGCAGGTGCTGCATATCCTGACGCAGGAATTCATCATCGATGGGCAGGAGGATGTGCGCGAGCCGATCGGCATGAGCGGCATCCGGCTGGAAGTGAAGGTGCACATTGTGACGGGCGCGGTGAGCGCGGCGCAGAACATCGTGAAGTGCGTGCGCCGTTGCGGCCTGGAAGTGAACGACCTGATTCTCCAGCCACTGGCTTCGTCGCTGGCGGTGCTGACGGAAGACGAGAAGGAACTGGGCGTGGTGCTGGTGGATATCGGCGGTGGCACGACCGATATTGCGATCTTCAGCGAAGGCGCGATCCGTCATACGGCGGTGATTCCTATCGCCGGCGATCAGATCACGAGCGACGTGGCCATGGCGCTGCGCACACCCACGCCCGATGCCGAAGATATCAAGGTGAGCTACGGAATCGCGAAGCAGGCGCTCGCTGATCCGGATGAAATGATCGAAGTGCCGGGACTTGGCGAGCGCGGTCCGCGCACGTTGTCACGGCAAGCGCTGGCGGCTGTTGTCGAACCGCGCGTTGAAGAACTGTTCTCGCTCGTGCAGCAGGTCGTGCGCGAGTCGGGCTACGAAGAATTGCTGAGCAGCGGTGTAGTGCTGACAGGTGGCGCATCGATGATGCCCGGCATGGTCGAACTCGGCGAAGACATCTTCCTGAAGCCGGTGCGTATTGGCGTGCCCGAATACGCGGGCGGTCTGGCCGATGTCGTTCGCAACCCGCGCTATTCAACAGCAATGGGTTTGCTCGTCGAAGGCCGTTCGCAACGCATGCGTGGCCGCAAGGTTGCCGTGCAGTCCGGATCGATGGGACAGGTTTTGGGACGCATGAAAGATTGGTTCCTGGGAAATTTCTGAACAAACAGAATTCGCGCTGGTGCCGGCGGCTGGCGCGCGACAAGAGGTTGCCCGATCTCTTGCCGAATAACGCCGATTTTCATTCTTGACGGAGGCAATATGGATTTCGAAATGCTGGAAACGGAAACCAACGGAACGATCATCAAGGTCGTTGGTGTTGGTGGCGCAGGCGGTAATGCAGTACAGCACATGATCAACCGCGGCGTGCAGGGCGTGGACTTCATTGTGATGAACACAGATGCGCAAGCGCTCGCGCGTTCGCGTGCTACGCAGGTGATCCAGTTGGGCAACACGGGTCTCGGAGCGGGTGCGAAGCCGGACATGGGCAAGGCTGCGGCGGAAGATGCGCGCGAGCGTATTGCCGATGCATTGCGCGGCGCGCACATGGTGTTCATCACCGCGGGCATGGGTGGCGGCACGGGTACGGGCGCAGCGCCGGTCGTGGCTCAGATCGCGAAGGAAATGGGTATTTTGACGGTCGGTGTGGTCAGCAAGCCGTTCGAGTTTGAAGGCGGCCGCCGCATGCGCGTGGCTGAAGCGGGATCGCAGCAACTGGAGGATCACGTCGACTCGCTGATCGTCGTTCTGAACGACAAGCTGTTCGAGGTGATGGGCGATGACGCTGAAATGGACAAGTGCTTCCAGTGCGCTGATGACGTATTGAACAACGCTGTTGCCGGCATTGCGGAAATCATCAACGTCGACGGGCTGGTCAACGTCGACTTCGAAGACGTGAAGACGGTGATGGGCGAGCAAGGCAAGGCAATGATGGGCACGGCGACGGTTGCCGGCGTCGATCGCGCGCGCCTGGCTGCAGAACAAGCCGTGGCAAGTCCGCTGCTGGAAGGCGTGGATCTGTCGGGTGCACGTGGCGTGCTGGTGAACATAACGTCGAGCCGTTCGCTGCGTTTGTCCGAAACGCGTGAAGTGATGAACACGATCAAGTCGTATGCAGCAGAAGACGCGACCGTGATCTTCGGCGCGGTGTATGACGACGCCATGGGCGACGCATTGCGCGTGACGGTTGTTGCAACGGGCCTCGGCCGTGCAGCGAAGAAGCAACAAGCTGCACCGATGACCCTGCTGCGTACCGGCACGGACAATGCACCGATCGCGCACGCGCAGCATAGCTACGCACCGCAGCAATCGAACGGCACGGATTACGCTCATCTGGACGCGCCGGCTGTGTGGCGTCAGACGCGTGAAACGGCGGCTTCGCACGTGCAGGCGCTGCAGGAAAAGGGCGTGGACACGTACGACATTCCGGCGTTCTTGCGTAAGCAGGCAGACTGATGATCTTTGCCGGGGAGGCTGGTTTTATTTAAGCGCCCGTTGGCAAAAACTTCAGGCAAAGGTCGTGCTGTCTCAGGTTCAGGCCGCGTCTGCTGGACGCCGGGCTGTGGTTGAGTGACCGCTTCGATTATGTTCATCATCGTCTATATTGGGATGAGATCGAACTGTGAGAGCGGCAGTGGCGCGACGACGTTGAATGTGTGATGTGTGATGAATCAAGTGGTAGATCGCTGGCGTGACCAGCACTGACTCAGTGAAAGGCCGATCCATGATCAAGACAGGTGAAACGCTGCCCGACGAGCGCCTCTTCGAATTTATCGACGTGGCGACGGAGGGTTGCGCCGTGGGACCGAACGGTTTCTCGGTGCGCGAGCGGACGGCGGGCAAGCGCGTGGTGATCTTCGGATTGCCGGGCGCGTTCACGCCCACCTGTTCCGCCAGGCACGTGCCAGGTTTTATCGACAACGCAGAGAAGCTGGCTGCGGCAGGTATCGACGAAATCTGGTGTGTCTCCGTCAACGACGCGTTCGTGATGAACGCGTGGGGACGCGATCTTCAAACCTCGGGCAAGGTGAAGATGATCGCCGACGGTAGCGCACGTTTTACCCGAGCACTCGGCCTGGAGCAGGATTTGTCGGAGCGTGGCATGGGAATTCGCTCCCAGCGTTACGCAATGGTGGTCGAGGACAGCGTGGTCAAGACGCTGAATCTCGAGGCACCCGGCAAGTTTGAAGTCAGCAGCGCTGAGAGCGTACTGGCGACGTTGGGCTGATGTTTCAAGCGATGTTGAGTGGATGTCGGGCCCGTTTCAGGCCGATAAGGCGGGCGTTGTGTTGCATCAAAGCCACATAAAATGACGCTCGCACGCTCTCTTGAAATGCGCCGCAACAAAGTCGCAACAAAGCCGTAACGCGGCGCCGATCTCCGGGAATGCCTCCATTCCGGTCATCGGCCCGACCCTCCTCGCTTTCGCGCGGTAAAGCATCAGACGTGCCGAAGTTACTCGGTAACTTGGAGAAACAAGTTGCAAGGTTCCGTCCGGGACGACGCGAAGCGATTAGAGTATACTTCGCGCTATTGAATACAAATTCACGATTGATTCTCTCAATCGAGAGTCACAATCGAAGCGAAAAAAATCATGTTGAAGCAGCGAACCATTAAAACCATTGTCAAAACCGTCGGAATCGGCCTGCATTCGGGTCGGAAGGTGAATTTGACTCTTCGGCCCGCGCCGGCCAATACCGGTATTGTCTTTGCGCGTATCGACCTGGCTGTGCCGGTGGACATTCCGGTGTCGGCCATGGCTATCGGCGACACACGTCTGGCTTCGGTGTTGCAGAAGGACGGCGCGCGCGTGTCGACTATCGAGCATTTGATGTCGGCGTGTGCGGGACTAGGGATCGACAATCTGTATGTCGATGTCACGGCTGAAGAAATTCCGATTATGGATGGCAGCGCTGCTTCGTTCGTGTTTCTGATTCAATCGGCGGGCATTGAAGAGCAGAACGCGGCAAAGAAATTTATCAAGGTGACGAAGCCAGTTGAAATCCGCGACGGCGATAAATTCGCGCGTCTCGATCCGTATTTCGGCTTCAAACTGAAATTCACCATTGATTTCCGCCATCCGGCTGTCGATAAAACCGGACAGGCGCTTGAAGTGGATTTTGCGAATACGTCCTATGTCCGGGATATTGCCCGGGCACGGACGTTCGGTTTTGCGCATGAAGTGGAAATGATGCGCGAACTCGGCCTGGCACGCGGCGGCAGTATGGACAACGCTATCGTGCTGGACGAATACCGGATTCTGAATAACGACGGTTTGCGTTATGAAGACGAGTTTGTGAAGCACAAGATGCTGGATGCGATTGGCGACCTGTACGTAGCCGGTCATCCGTTGTTGGCGTCGTACGCCGCGTATAAAGGCGGTCACGCAATGAATAATATGTTGCTGCGTGAATTACTGGCGCACGAAGACGCTTATGAAATCGTCACGTTCGAGGATAAGCAAGCGGCACCGCGTGGTTTCGCTTTCGATACCCAGACGGCATTTGCGTAATCAAGAATTAAGAATTGGGTTTGAATGAAATGGGCGGCTGCTTTCGAGCGCCGCTCATTTTTTTTGTGTTTTCGCGTGATGGCGCGCGGCCATTTTAGCGAGCGCTTCCTGAAGCGGCGACGGCTCCAGGGTTTCGGCGAGCGTTTGCAGCGCGTCGGCCCCGGCGGCAGACATGCGCGCTTGTTTGGGCGGAACCACATCTTTCATCGCCTGCGGCCGCACACGAATCTTCAGGGCATTCACCCCCCAGCCGCGTTGCTGCAAATCCACTAAAAGACGTGGTTCGATGTGCCGGAGGCGGGCGGCGAGCGCGTTATGAGCGGCGAAAAGGGCCAATACGCCGTCTTTAATAAAACCCGGTTCCACGTTGGATCCCAGATAATCGGGCAGCAGCGCCACCAAATCGCGTTGCAGCGCGGTTACTTGCTCGACACCGGCACGCAGTGCGAGAAACTCGCTGGTGCGCCCAAGCACTTCCGTCAGCGCTTGCGGCTTGCGGGGATCGAAACGTGGCGGAGGCATTGAATTCGGCGGAAATCGGCTCATTTTTCAATCTGTGGGGCTGGCGGCGATCCGCTGATTGTAACTCTGCGCGCCGTGTGACATGGCGGCGCGCTTTCCGGTTCAAAGCGCGCTAGCATGCCGCCGGACCGATGTATCACAAACGATGTGCACGCAAGCTCCATCGGGGGCGCGTGCTAAAATCCCCGATTCGATTTCACCCATGGACTTAAGCCGCCGAGGTTCCCCGAACTGGGACGCACCCAGCGCGCTCTAAGCCGATACCGCGACGCAGACACTGATCCGATGACCACCGGTTTCCTCCAAAAGTTTTTTGGCAGTCGCAACCAGCGCCTAGTCAAGCAGTACCAAAAGACCGTTGCGGCGATCAATGCTTTCGAGCCGACGATCGAGCAGTACACGGACAAGCAACTGCGCGCGAAGACCGACGAGTTCCGTCAGCGCGTGGCGAGCGGCGAGTCGCTCGACCGGTTGCTGCCCGAAGCGTTCGCGGTGTGCCGCGAGGCCAGCAAACGCGTGCTGAAGATGCGTCACTTTGACGTCCAGCTGATCGGCGGCATGGTGCTGCATTACGGCAAGATCGCGGAAATGCGCACGGGCGAGGGCAAGACGCTCGTTGCCACGCTGGCCGCGTATTTGAACGCGTTGTCCGGACGCGGCGTGCACGTGGTCACGGTGAACGACTACCTCGCGCAACGCGACGCCGAGTGGATGGGCAAGCTCTACAACTTCCTGGGGTTGTCGTGGGGCATCAACCTGTCGCAAATGGAACACGCGCAGAAGCAGGAAGCCTATGCCGCGGACATCACGTACGGCACGAACAACGAGTTCGGCTTCGACTACCTGCGCGACAACATGGTCTACGAGACCCACGCGCGCGTGCAGCGTCCGCTGAATTTTGCGGTGGTCGACGAGGTGGACTCGATTCTTATCGACGAAGCGCGTACGCCGCTCATTATTTCCGGCCAGGCCGAAGATCACACCGAACTCTACGTGCGCATGAACGCGCTGCCGCCGTTGCTCGAGCAGCAGATCGGCGAAGAGAAGGCGGACGGCACGGGCGTCGAGAAAGTGGGCGACTACACGCTCGACGAAAAAGCGCGTCAGGTTTTCCTCACTGAACAAGGTCACGAAAAGGCCGAGCGCCTGCTGGCCGAGTGGGGTCTGATCGGTGAGGGCGAGAGCCTCTACGCGGCGCAAAACATCACGTTGATGCACCACGTGTACGCCGCATTGCGCGCGCACACGCTGTTTTTCCGCGATCAGCATTACGTGGTCCAAGGAAACGAAGTTGTGATCGTCGACGAGTTCACCGGCCGCATGATGACCGGTCGGCGCTGGTCGGACGGCTTGCATCAGGCCGTGGAAGCGAAGGAACATGTCAAGATTCAGAACGAGAACCAGACGCTTGCGTCCATCACGTTCCAGAACTTCTTCCGCATGTATTCGAAGCTGTCCGGCATGACCGGCACGGCAGACACCGAAGCGTACGAATTCAACGAGATCTACGGCCTGGAAACGGTCGTGATCCCGACGAACCGTCCGCCGAAGCGGATCGACAAGCAGGACCAGATCTATAAGACGGCGAAGGAACGCTACGACGCCGTGACGCGCGATATTCGCGAATGCGTCGAGCGTGGGCAGCCGGTGCTGGTCGGCACCACGTCCATTGAGGCGTCCGAGTTGCTGTCCGGTCTCCTCACGCAAGCGGGTCTCAAGCACGAAGTGCTGAACGCGAAGCAGCACGCACGCGAAGCGGCCATTGTTGCGGAAGCCGGGCGGCCGGCCGCGGTCACCATTGCGACCAACATGGCCGGGCGCGGTACGGACATTGTGCTAGGCGGCAATGTGGAGAAGCAGTCGTCGTTTATCGACGCGGACGAAGCGCTCTCCGACGAAGAAAAACAACGCCGTATCAAGCATCTCGAAGACGAATGGCAAGCGCTGCACGACCGCGTGAAGGCGTCGGGCGGCCTGCATATTATTGGTACGGAACGGCACGAATCGCGTCGTATTGATAACCAGTTGCGCGGCCGTGCTGGACGTCAGGGTGATCCGGGTTCATCGCGGTTTTACCTGTCGCTCGACGATCCGCTTTTGCGTATCTTCGCCGGCGATCGCGTGCGTTCGATCATGGACCGCCTGAAGATGCCGGAAGGCGAGGCGATCGAGGCGGGCATTGTCACGCGTTCCATCGAATCGGCGCAGCGCAAGGTGGAAGCGCGCAACTTCGACATTCGCAAGCAATTGCTCGAATACGACGATGTATCGAACGATCAGCGCAAGGTGATCTACCAGCAGCGCAACGAATTGCTCGAAGCGACTGACGTGGCCGAGACAATCACCGCCATGCGTCAGAGCGTGATCACCGAAGTGACGCGTACGCAGATTCCGGCGGGAAGCATTGAAGAGCAGTGGAGTGCGCCGGAACTGGAAGAAGTGCTGCGCAACGAATGGTCACTCGATCTCGCCGTTCAGGAGATGATCAACGAGTCGAACTCTATCGACGCGGACGAGATTTTGGAGGCGGTGGTTTCCGCTGCCGATGAAAGCTACGACGCGAAGGTCGCGCTCGTCGGACGTGAATCGTTCAGCGCATTCGAGCGGTCGATCATGCTGCAGACGCTCGACAGCCGCTGGCGTGAGCATCTGGCCGCACTCGATCACCTGCGTCAGGGCATCCATTTGCGTGGTTACGCGCAGAAAAATCCGAAGCAGGAATACAAGCGCGAGGCGTTCGAACTGTTCGCCGCCATGCTGGATTCGGTGAAGCAGGAAGTCACGCGGGTAGTGATGAACGTGCAGATCCAGTCGCCGGAACAGC
This sequence comes from Caballeronia sp. SBC1, assembly GCF_011493005.1. Lineage (NCBI taxonomy): Bacteria > Pseudomonadati > Pseudomonadota > Betaproteobacteria > Burkholderiales > Burkholderiaceae > Caballeronia > Caballeronia sp. SBC1. The sequence goes on along the minus strand of NZ_CP049156.1, from coordinate 3,418,559 downwards.
TTGAAGAAGCTGCAGAACAGTACGAAGAGCGGGGCAGTCATCTGGAGAACGTGTCGTTCCAGCACGCGGAATTTGCGGATGGCGGCGCGGCGGCAGCAGCAGTCGCGTCCGACGCCACCGCGCAGATGATCAATCAGGCGATGGCATACGGCGACGACACGACCGTCGCCACCCGCGTAGCAGCCGACGACGTGCCGAAGGTCGGACGCAACGACCCGTGCCCGTGCGGCAGCGGCAAGAAGTACAAAAACTGTCATGGCAAGCTCGCATAATCGACAGTTGAAGAGCCGTAGCGAGTAACAAAGAGCATTGGAGACAGGCGACGCAGCAATGCGTCGTTTGTCTTTGGCAGGCTGGTTTTGGTATCCCCGGACGTCCGTCTTTCAAACAAGTCAGGCTCCGTTTCTTTCATCTCCGTGCCGTTGCGCTTTCGGTGCACCGGCACTCGCCACTTTTAGCGAGTCGCGAACATGGCCGTCAATTTCCCCTCGATCGATCCCGCCCATCTGCATCCCGTCGCTGGCGTCACGCTAGGCTGGGCGGAGGCGAACATTCGAAAACCGAATCGCAAGGATGTGCTCGTCATTCAGATCGAAGAAGGTGCGACGGTCGGCGGCGTGTTCACGCAAAACCGTTTCTGCGCGGCGCCGGTGACGGTGTGTCGCGAGCATCTGGACGCAGTGCGTGCGGGTGCCAAAGGCATTCGTGCGCTGGTGGTGAACACGGGCAACGCGAATGCGGGAACCGGTGAGCCGGGCATGGCGCACACGCGCGAAACGTGTGAGGCGCTGGCCGCGCTGCTGGACCTGGAAGCTACGCAGATCCTGCCGTTTTCTACGGGCGTAATTCTTGAGCCGCTGCCGGTTGATCGTTTGAAAGCCGGATTACCTGCCGCGCTGGCGAATCAAAAGCCTGCTCACTGGTACGATGCCGCGCAAACCATCATGACCACCGATACCTTGCCGAAGGCTGCGTCGCGTCAGGTTCAGATCGATGGCCACACGGTCACGCTGTCCGGGATCAGCAAGGGTGCCGGCATGATCCGGCCGAACATGGCGACCATGCTTGGTTTTCTCGCCTGCGACGCCGCTGTTACGCAACCGGTGCTCGATACGCTGATCAAGCACGTTGCCGATCGCTCGTTCAATTGCATCACCATTGACGGCGATACCTCGACGAACGATTCGTTCATCGTGATTGCTTCGGGTAAGTCGACGCTGCCTTTGATTAGCTCGACAGACTCTCCCGCCTATTTCGCGTTGCGCGACGCCGTGACATCCGCGGCGCAAGAGCTGGCGCAATTGATTGTGCGCGACGGCGAAGGGGCGACCAAGTTCATGACGGTGACGGTGGAAGGTGGCACGAGCGAAGCCGAATGCCGGCTGATTGCGTACGCGATCGGCCATTCGCCGCTCGTCAAGACCGCCTTCTACGCGTCCGATCCCAATCTGGGCCGGATTCTCGCTGCTATCGGTTATGCGGGCGTGGCGGATCTCGATGTCAACAAGATCGATCTGTATCTCGACGATGTCCTGGTGGCGAAGAACGGCGGCCGCAATCCTGAGTATCGCGAGGAAGACGGCCAGCGCGTGATGAAGAAAAGCGAAATCGCGATCCGCGTGCTGCTAGGCCGCGGTCAGGCCGACGCCACCATCTGGACGTGCGATCTCTCGCACGATTACGTCAGTATCAACGCCGACTACCGGTCCTGAACCCCACACATTTCCAATGGACAAACTCGAACAATTTCTGACCCGCGCCGAAGCTGTCCTGGCGCGCGTTGAAGGGATGTTGCCGCCGGCTCCGCCGGAAATCGACTGGAACAGTGCCGTGGCATTTCGCTGGCGCAAGCGTCAGGGACGCGGTTTCCTGCAGCCGGTACCGAACCTGTCGCCGTTGTCGCTCGACGATCTTTGCAATATCGAGCGCCAGAAGGGGCTTATCGAGCAGAACACGCGGCAGTTCGTGCGCAAGTCGCCAGCGAACAATGTGCTGCTGACGGGCGCGCGCGGTACTGGCAAGTCATCGCTGATCAAGGCATGCCTGAACGCGTACCACACAGAAGGGCTGCGTCTGATCGAAGTCGATAAAGACGATCTTCACGATCTCGGCGATATCGTCGACCTGATTTCCGCGCGGCCGGAACGGTTCATCGTTTTCTGCGACGACCTCTCGTTCGAAGAAGGCGAGTCAGGCTACAAAGCGCTGAAAGTGGCGCTGGACGGCTCGATCTCCGCTCAATCTGACAATGTGCTGATTTACGCGACGTCGAACCGACGCCATTTGTTGCCCGAATACATGAGCGACAACGAGACCTACAAACACACGTCCGATGGCGAAATTCACCCGGGCGAAGTGGTTGAAGAGAAAATTTCGCTGTCCGAGCGATTCGGCCTGTGGGTGAGCTTTTACCCGTTCAAGCAGGACGATTACCTGACAATCGTCGGGCACTGGCTGAAGCATTTCGGTTGCGAGGCAGAAGAGATTGCGGGTGCTCGCGGCGACGCCCTCGTGTGGGCGTTGGAGCGCGGCTCACGCTCGGGACGGGTAGCGTGGCAATTCGCACGCGACTGGTCGGGCCGCAAGGCATGACGGCTTCCACTGCTTCTACGAGCGTTTCAAACACGGCGCCCGATGGCCGCCGTGTGACGGAGGTCGCGGTCGGCGTGCTCGTGCAGCCGGACGGCCGTTATCTGCTGGCTCAACGTCCGGAAGGCAAGCCATATGAAGGTTACTGGGAGTTTCCCGGCGGCAAGCTGGAAGCGGGCGAAAGCGTTGAAGCGGCGCTCACGCGGGAATTGCATGAGGAATTGGGTATCGACGTAACCGCTTGCGAGCGCTGGCGGACGCTTGAGCACGACTATCCCCATGCTTACGTGCGGCTCTACTTCTGCAAGGTGACCGCGTGGAATGGCGATCCCGTTGGGCGTGAAGGCCAGGCGCTGGCTTGGCAGCATTTACCCGCTGATGTCACACCGTTGCTGCCGGCGGCCATTCCCGTGCTGGAATGGCTCGAGGCTGAAGCGGTGTAGACGCTTTGTTTCGCTGTGCGGCCCAGTCTGGCCTAGTTCAGGCCGCTGTGCGAGTCTTCATCGGGCGGCGTGTCTTGCTGACCGCCGCCGATCTTGTACTTCTCGGTCGCCCAGGCGCCGAGATCGATCTGCTTGCAACGGTCTGAACAAAACGGACGAAAGCGGCTTTCGGGAACCCAGCGGACGTCCTTCTCGCAAGTCGGGCATTTAACGATAGTGGTCATTCGGCAGAGCGGATTTAAAGAGGTTGAGTTCAGTAAATGGGTTTTTTAAGCCCAACTTAAAGACTGCATAGCGTCAGGTGGAACGGGATGTCGGCGTCTACTGCACGTGGCCTCAGATCGCCGTCCTGCACCGTAAAGCGCACCCATAGCATGTACTTGTTCGCACTTGCCTCAGGAATCAGGCGCGTGTCGGACGGCACCCGTACCTGCATCAATTGATAAGTTCGACCCGAAAGCATCTGCTGATAGCTGCCTTGCATTGCCATGACCTTGGACGCCTGGCCCGATTCTCGTGCAAGACGCAGCACGATAGTGGCGGCGTCGCGCAGCGGCAGCATAGGCGTCACCCATTTCGCGATGTCCCCGCGGCGCTCCTCGGCAGGATTCTGTTGCCACGCGAAGTACGACGGCAGGTCGAAGCGGCAGGTTCCACCCGGGATGATCGTACGGCTGCGAATGCTCGCGAGCCATTCGTTGTCGGCCAGATGCTGGCCTGTCTTGCCTTGCATCTGCCCGAGGCCGGCCAATGTCTGCTCGATCTCGCCAAGCACTGATTCCAGCGCATCCTGCTCGATGCCAGGGTTGCCGCGGAACGGCGCCAGCGTCTGGCGTTGCCGCTCCAGCTCTTTCATCAGGTCTGCTTTCAGATCCGTGCGGCCAGCGACTTCTGCGATCTCGAACAACGTGGTCAGTGCAGCGTGATGTTCGCGCGGGTCTTCTTGAGTCAGAAAGAAGGTGAAACGCTCGAAAAGGTCTTCGAGACGCAGCAGCGTTCTGATTCGCTCGTTGAAGGGGTACTCGTAAAGGATCAAGCGCGCTCGCCTCGGCGTTGGTCGAAAGGTTCGATGGCAGAAAGTGAGGACATTCTAATGCCGCATCAAACCCACGGCAAATCCACGCGTTTAATCGCATTCGGCGCGCATTTTCAGCGGTGTTGGTGACGAGTTCGAACGCGTTGCATGCACTTGTTAGGTACGCGGTTTGCTCCCCGTTTTGCTCCTCATCTCGCCCGCCCCAAGGCCATCGCCACATAGCGCGCGTGCAAGGCGTCCACCTCACGCTGCAGCGTTTCCAGCGTGGCGGCAGAGTCATTGACGACGACGTCGTCAGCGGCCGCCAGGCGCGCTTCACGCGTGGCCTGACGCGCGATGATCGCTAGCACCTGATCGCGTGTGAAGCCGTTGCGCCGGATCACCCGCTCGATTTGCGTGTCCACCGGGCAGTCGACCACAAGAACCCGTTCCACCTTGCTTGCACGTTCGCCCGCTTCAATCAGCAACGGCACCACGACGATGTGATAAGTCGCTTGTGCTGCATTGCGCTGACGCTCGCTTTCGGCGCGGATCAGTGGATGCGTGATCGATTCGAGTTGAGCTTTGGCTATGTTATCGGAGAAAACGAGGGTGCGCATTTTTGCGCGATCCAGCGAACCGTCGGCGGCGACGTATTCCGGGCCGAACGTGCTTTCGATCAGCGGCATTGCGACGCCGCCCGGCGCGGTAATCTGGTGCGCGATCAGGTCCGTATCGATGACGGGCACGCCGCGCGCGGCGAACATGTCCGCCACCGTGGTCTTGCCGCTGCCGATTCCGCCGGTCAAGCCGATGCTGAACATCGTTTAACTCCTCTTTTTGCTTCGCTTCATCCGCCGAACAATGCGTAAAGCGGTGTCCCGAAAAATAGCGTGATCACGCCGCCTGCCGCGAGAAACGGCCCGAACGGCAGCGGTTCTTCAAACCGCATCCTGCCGATACCCGTTGCCGCCAGTCCGAAGATCGCGCCCGCCACCGCTGACACCAGCACCACTTGCGGCAGCGCTTGCCAGCCTAGCCACGCGCCAAGCGCGCCGAGCAGCTTGAAATCGCCGTAACCCATACCTTCCACGCCGCGTACCAGCCTGAACAGCCAATACACGCACCAGAGAAACAGATAACCCGCGATGGCGCCGATCACCGCTTCATGCAGCGGGACGAACGCGGCGTCGCCGAGATTGACGATCAGGCCGGCCCACAGCAGCGGTAACGTCAGCGTGTCGGGCAGATAGCGGGTGTCGAAGTCGATCAAGCTGGCGGCCAGCAGCGTCGCGCATAGGCCGAATGCCGCGAGCGCGATCTGCGTGGGTCCAAACGCAAACAGCGAGAGGGCGGCGAACAGCGCGGTAGCCAGTTCGGTCAGCGGATAACGCGGGCTCACGTGCGCGTTGCATTTCGCGCAACGGCCGCGCAGCAGCACGTAACTCACGACTGGAATATTTTCCCACGCACGCAACACGTGGCCGCAATGCGGGCAGGCGCTACGGGGTACCGCGAGGTTATAGCGCGCGGGCGGCGCGTTTTTATGCGCGTCGTCCTCACTGTCGACAGCGTTCTCCGCCTTCCATGCGCGCTCCAGCATGATCGGCAGGCGGTGCACGACGACCGTCAGAAAGCTGCCGATTACCAGCCCGAAGACGATCGCGAAACCATACTGCGCCGCGAGCGGCAAAGCGCCGAACGCGGAACTGTAAGCGTCGAGAGAGCGGCCTGAAAACTCCGCCTGATACAAAGGCTGCATGACTGTCCTGGGTTGAATTCGGCTGCGATCCTACACCACCTACACCACATTCCCGAGTTGGACGATCGGAAGATACATGGCGACGACGAGACCGCCCACCAACGCACCGAGTACCACGATCACGACCGGCTCGCACAGGCTCGCGAATGCGCTGGTCTGTTCGTCCACCTGACGGTCGCCCAGTGTAGCGAGATCGAGCAGCATCGCGTCGAGCGAACCGGACTCCTCGGCCACAGCGATAGGCTGCACCACATCCGGCGGAAAGCAGCCGACCGCACGCATGGCGGCAGCGAGCCGCTCGCCATGCCGAAGCCGCTTGGCGATCTCGACGGTGGCGGTATCGAAGATACGGTTGCCTGTGGCGCTCGCCAACGAATCGAATGCGTCCGACAACGGTGTGCCCGCCGCCAGTAACGTGCCGAGCGCGCGGCTCCAGCGTGCCACCGCCAAGGCGCGCAGGAGGGATCCGGCGAGCGGCAGCTTCAGCATGGCGCGGTCAAACGCGCTTCTAGCCGCGGGGACGCGCTGTAAAAGCCGCTTGAACGCGATGCCGGACACCACGCAAAAGAGCGCGAACGGTCCGCACCAGCGCGCGACGCCATCCGATAACGCGAGCACGAACAAAGTGGGCGCCGGCAATCTAGCGCCGAAACCATCGAAGATGGTCTTGAACGTCGGCACCACGCCAATCAGCAATCCTGCGGTAATGGCAAGCGACAACAACAGCACCACGACCGGATAGGTCAGCGCGGCCCGTAGTTTCGCCCGTTGAGCCCCTGCTCGCTCGCGGTCGTCGGCGAGCCGCGCGAGCACGACCGGCAGCGCGCCGGCCACTTCGCCGACGGCAACCAACTGACAATACAGCGCGTTGAAACAGGCGGGATGACGCGCGAGCGCTTCCGAGAATGCAATGCCCTGCGTGATATCCCGTGCGACCGATCCGACGATGCGCGGCAGGCCGCCGCGCGAAGGGGTGTCGGCGATGAGATCCAGCGACGGCGCAAGCGGCAAGCCAGCGCGTAGCAAGCCGGCGAGTTGCCGCGTGAACAGCGTGACGTCGGCCGCCCGGGCTTTGGGAGGCGGCGCCGAACCGAGCGTGGTGAGTTCCAGCACCGTGACACCAGCGCGTTTTAGCGCAGCACGTGCACGGGTTGAATCGGAGGCGATCGTCTTGCCGCGTTTGTCCGCGCCGTTTGCGTCAATGCCTCGCCAGCCAAAGCGCGTATCGAAATGCGGTTGGCTCATGTTCATGTCAGCTCCGTGGCGTCGGCGGCTTCCGCCACGCTCGTCACGCCTTCGCGTACGCGTGCGAACGCGGCGTCGCGCAGGCTCGGCATGCCCTCGCTTTGCGCCTGTCGCGTGATGGCGTGCGTGGCGGTGCGTGTGACGATCAGTTCGCGCAACGTGTCAGAGACAGGCATCAGCTGATGCACACCCACTCGGCCGCGATAGCCAATGCCATGACATGCCACGCAGCCACGCGGCTCGAACGGTTTGAAGCCCGGCTCGAACTCCAGGTCTGAAGGCAAGCGACAAGCGTCACAAAGCCGTCGCACCAGCCGTTGCGCTGTAACAAGCCTCAGCGCCGACGCCAGGTTGTACGGCGCAATGCCAATATCGATCAATCGTGCGATGGCTGCGGGTGCGTCGTTGGTATGCAGCGTGGAGAGCACGAGATGACCCGTTTGCGCGGCCTTCACGGCAACGTCGGCGGTTTCCGCGTCGCGGATTTCGCCGACCATGATCACGTCCGGATCTTGCCGCATGAACGCGCGCAGCGCGACCGCGAAAGTGAGGCCGGCTTTGTCACGGACACTGACCTGATTGATACCGGCAAGCTGGATTTCGGCAGGATCTTCGACGGAGCAGACATTGCGTGACTCCGCGTTCAGCATCTGCAAAAAGCAATACAGCGACAAGGTCTTGCCGCTGCCGGTGGGGCCAGTGACCAGCACGAGTCCGTGCGGCGCGTGGATCGCGGCTTCCACAGCCTTCTGCTGCTCCGGTGCAAGCCCCAACGCCGCCAGCGACAGATCCGCCGGCAGTGACTCCAGGCGGCGCAACACCAGTTTTTCACCAAACAGGACCGGCAGCGAATTCACGCGATAGTCCTCTGGATTCCCATTCGCCAGAGGCAACCGCAAACGTCCGTCCTGCGGCACGCGCCGCTCGGCAATGTCCATGCGCGCCAGTACTTTGATCCGCGTGATGAAAGCGTCACGCAAATGCGGCGGCGGTTTGAGAAAGACGTGCAACGCACCGTCAATACGCAAGCGGATACGCCACTCGTGCTCGCCCGGTTCGACGTGAATATCGGATGCGCCGCGTGCAGCTGCTTCGCGCAGGGTATCGGTGAGCAACGCAACGGCGGGTGCGTTGTCGGCGTCAGGGATTGCATCGGCCGGGCGAGCGGTTAGCTGCGGCGGAGGCCGCGAAAACGTAACTGGGAGAAAGGAGGGCATGGACATGGCTCGGTGAACGGATGCCCCGATCTTGTCCTCCCGCGGACCTCATTCCAACTCGGCCGAACGGCTAACGCTTAGCAACGCTGAAAAAGCTGGCCGAACGGCTAACGCGGCCCGGCAGGTGATTCGCGGAGGTGGAAACGGTGCAAGCTGATGCAACCAGAAGCCCAACGCGAAACCCGAGCCGCCCATGAACCCAACTTCGTTGCTACCCTTGTTTTCTCAGCAGCACGCCTTGCGGGCGGAATATTTTCACGGTGCGTATCGCCTGATCGTCGCTGCGCATGACTTCGAAATGCACGCCAGCAATACGCACGCTCACGTCGCCGTCCGGAATTTCTTCCAGGGTCTCGAGGATCAGGCCGTTGAGCGTCTTCGGGCCGTCGGTGGGAAGCGTCAGCTTCAGCCAGCGGTTCAACTCGCGCAACGGCATGCTGCCCGCCACAATGCATTCGCCTTCCTCGTTCCAGCCGCTACGCGAACCGGCCCCGCGTGGAATGGTCGTGGTGAACTCACCAATCAATTCTTCAATGATGTCTTCCGGCGTCACCAGTCCCTGCAGCTCGCCATATTCGTTCACCACAATCGCGATTCGATGCCGGCTTTCCTGAAAGAATTGGAGTTGCTGAAACACGGGCGTGCCTGCCGGGACGAAGTACGGTTCGGCCAACAGTTCACGCAAGGTCTCCCGCTCGAACTCCTGGTTATGCAGTGCCGAGAGCGTCTTTCTCACGTGCAGAACACCCAGCACGCGGTCGATGTCGCCCTGATATACCACCAGCTTGTTGTGATAGCAGGTTTCGAGCTGATGCAGGATGGTGTCGAAGGGGGCATCGAAATCCAGTGCTTCAATCCGGCGGCGCGGGATCATCACGTCGTCGACGGTGATGTTCTCCAGATCGAACAGGTTCAGCAGGATGCTGCGGTGCTTGGTCGGCATGAAATTGCCCGATTCCAGCACGATAGTGCGCAGTTCTTCCGTGGAGAGCCGCTGGTCCCGGCCACCTTTCGTATTAATGTGCAGGACTCTCAGCACACCGTTCGCGAACAGGTTGACGAACCAGACGAGCGGTCTCGCCACGCGCATCAACGGCGACAAAACCAGGCTGGCCGGGAGCGCGACTTTTTCCGGATACGTCGCGCCGACGATCTTCGGCGCAATCTCGGCAAACACAATGATGAGGAATGCGACAACCCCGGTCGTCACCGACAACACCAGATTGTTATGGCCGAAAGTGCGCAGCGCGATGGACGTTGTCAGTACCGGAATGATCGTGTTGATCAGATTGTTGCCGATCAGGATCACGCTCAGCAGTTGATCGGTCTTGGCGAGCAGGCCCTGCGTTACGCGAGCGCGCAGCGAGCCCTGGTTGGCGAGGTGTTTCAGCCGATGGCGATTGAGCGCCATCATTGACGTTTCGGAAATCGAGAAGAATGCGGAGAGAAACAGGAGCAGGAAAATGGCGCAGATTTGCGCCCATAAGGGAATGTGGTCCACGCGCGATCTGGAAAGGGAGGATGGGAAAGACTATAGCAGAGCAGAAAGCGATTGCTTCTCTTGCTCGTCAAGGCTTCGGGACGATCGTTCGACCTATCCCGTCATCCTTTGGCGATTAGTGGCTACAACTGAAACCTGCGGCTGAATTGACGTCGCCGCCAGTGTATTCCGGCCCGGTCGGGTAATGGGCATAGAGGGGCATAGGGGCATAGGGACAGCGTGACGACAGCTATCCCGTTAGCGACGCAACGATCTTGAATGCCGTGATGTATTGCGAGGTGTCTAGTCCGTCGCGCCTGCTGTCGATGAATCGACCACGTTCGCGACCCGTTGCGCGTCGAACAATGCCCGCACGCCTTCGCTCGAGCCGAGCATGGCTGCGCCGTTGTGGCCCGCACCGGCAACTTCCCAGCAGCGATGTCCGAGCCGTGGGTGGCGGGCTTTGAGGTACGAGAAATAAGAACGTCCACGCGCGAGCCGATGAGGTCCTTGTGCTTGGGCTGCGCACGACCGGTCGAGCGCATCGTGGTGCGGATCGCAATCCTGCTGGCCGAGCAGATAGACAACGTCGCTTGCCGCGTAGCGTGTTTCGAATGCATCGAACGACGCGGACTCTGCGTAGCGTGGCGCGCGCCGCACACCGTACTTCCAGTCATCCACGCCGGGGCACGCGGTGGTATCGGCGGGACGCAGAACGCCGTCTGCGTAAGGCCGCATTGAATCGAAGTACACATACGACGATGGATTCGCGATCACGTACCGGCGCCGCACGCCGGGTACGTTACAACCCGCGCCCACAATCGCGTACCGGTGCGCGACCTGCGCGCCGCCCGAATGCCCGGCGATCACCACGTCGAGCAGACCCGGATAACGCGCAAGATCCGCGAATTGCGCGATGAATGCATCGAGGACATCGAAGGAGCTAAGCGGCGCGGGACCGAGCGCGTCGTCGCCGCCCATCCATGAAGTCCATTCCCAGTGCAGCGTGTCGGCAGACAAATCGTGCGCGGCAATATCCGCGGTGGCCAGGAACTGCGGCACGAGCAGCAATGTACGGGCGGGATCGGTCGATGCCGCCGCCAGCGCGCGTTGCGCCGAGAGCAGATAGGCATCGGCATCGCGCAACCGGCCGTGCAGCAGGATTACGATTCGCGTAACGTTCGCAGCATCTCGTTCTTCGATCGATCGATAAAACGGCACCGCACCCGCGCCGCGCGATGTAACCACGTGTAGCCGTTCGTTGCCTACTGCGCTAACCGGGCGCTCGTTGCGAGCTTTAGGGGAAGAGGGGAACACGGCAGTCATTTCAATCCAGCGGGAGGGCATTGGGATCGCGGCGCAGACGTTGCCCGGAACGTGTCAGCCCGACCAGCGCGAGCGACACGAAGCCCGCGAAGATCAAGTAATACGCCGGCACAATATTCGATCCGGTCACGGTGATCAGCGTGGAGACAGTCAGCGGCGCGAGGCCGCCGAACAGCGTCACCGCGATGTTGTATGAGAGCGCGACGCCGGTAGAGCGCGTGGCAGTGGGGAACAACTGCGTGAGCATGCCGGGATGCGGTCCGGACATCAGGCTCAGCACCACGGTTGCGACCATTTGCGCGGCGAAAACACGGCCCGGCGTGGGAGACGCGAGTACCCATGCAAACAGCGGATACGCGATGACGACCCACACAATAGTCACCGGAAAGAACAGCCGGTACGCGCCGATCCGATCCGCGAGTTTTCCCGCGAGCGGATAACCCACTATGGAGACGAGCCCTGACACCGCCGTGCCGAACAACGCGTTCTTGAGCGGCAGGTGCAACTGACGCTCGACATACAGCGGCATGAACGTGTGCCACAGATAATTCGTTGCCGTACCGACGATGATTACGCCCATCGCGCACAACGACGCGTCGCCGCGTTGCCGGAAAAAGCCGCGGATGGTTTGTCGCGGCGCGTGGCCGAGCCGTTCTCGCAACTCCACGAACTCGGGCGATTCCGCGACTTTGTGGCGGATGTAGAACCCCACCGGCCCGACCAGCGCGCCGACCAGGAAGGGCACGCGCCAGCCCCAGGATTCGAGCGCCCCCCGGTCCAGATTCGACGTCAGGAAATAACCAAACGCCGACGAAAGCACCAGCGCCACCGCCTGCGACGTCATCTGGAAGCTGCCGAAGTACATTTTCTTGCCGCGCGGCGCGTATTCCGTGAGCATGGCGGCGGCCGTGGCGAACTCGCCGCCAACCGATAAACCCTGCATGACGCGTGCAAGCAGTACAAGCAAGGGCGCGGCGATCCCGATAGTCGAATAGCCGGGAGTCAGGCCCATCAACAAGGTGCTGGCGGCCATCAACAGGATCAGCATGGAGAGAGTCTTGCGGCGCCCCACGCGATCCGCGTACGCGCCGATCGCGATTCCGCCGAGCGGCCGCACGATAAATCCGATCGCGAAAGTGCCGAGCGTCAGCGCTGTGGAAAGCGCAGTGTTACCGACCGGGAAAAATACGTGCGCGATGATCTTCGCGAAGTAGCCGTAGATCAGGAAATCGAACCATTCCAGCCCATTGCCAATTACCGAAGCCAGCACGGCGCGGCGAATCTGGGACTTGCTGAGCGACGCCAATGAAGCTGGCGGATGGTCGGCCGCGCCGGGTGGGAAAGTGGTTTCCATATGTCTCCAGATCCGTGCATTTATGTGTATTTGAATCGAAGAGTACGAAACGCAGTGGCAAATGTAAAATACATATCGAATGGCATTGCCATATTTTTCATGTATGTGAGGCTATCTAGATGGAACTGCGTCACCTGCGGTACTTCCTTACCGTCGCCGAAGAGCGCCAGTTCACGCGGGCGGCGGCGCGGCTGCATATCCAGCAGCCGCCGTTGTCGCAGCAGATTCAGGAGCTCGAGCGCGAACTGGGTTTTGCGCTTTTCACGCGCTTGCCGCGTGGGGTGGAACTGACATCGGCGGGCGCGGCTTTTGAGACCGATGCCCGCGCCGTGCTCGACGCGCTCGATCAAGGCGTGGTCAACGCTCGCCGAGTGGCGAACGGCCAGCTCGGCTCCGTGCGGATCGCGCTGACGAGCTCAGCGGCGTTCCATCCACTCGCCACTGCCGCAATCCGCCGTTTTCGCGCGACGCATCCGGACATCGCCATTGACCTGAACGAGATCAATGCGGCTGACATCATCGAACGGATGATGAATGGGCGTGTCGATGCAGGCATTTTGCGCAAGCCGATCGAGACGCCCGCGGAGTTGCGCTTCGACCTGCTGCACGAGGAGCGCATGGTGCTCGTGCTGCCGGTCGGGCATGCGCTGCTGCCGGCAAAAGGCGTGCGCCCAGGCAAACAGCCGCGTGTGCCGCTGAAGGCGCTTGCCGGCGAGTCGTTTATCTTCGTGCGGCGGCCGGGTGCGCCGGGCATGTACGCTGACTTCATCCGCGCGTGCGAGGCGGCGGGATTCAAGCCGGAGGTGGTGAGCGAAGTGCCGCGCATGCTGAGCGCCATCAATCTGGTGGCGGCGGGCGGCGGCATCACGCTCGTGCCGGCATCCATGCAGCGATATCAACAGGAAGCCGTGGTGTACTGCGCTGTTACCGGTGACGAAGCGTTCTCCGCGCCGCTCCACCTTGTCACGCGCCGCGACGCCGCGAATCCGGCTGCACTGCGATTCGCGCAAGCGGTGCTGGCTTTCGTTTCGCCAAGCGCGAAGGGTGCTGAAGCCACCGATACCTTTCAACACCTCACCTGACAAACCCTCTACAAACGTAAGTTCGCGTTTTCCCGCAGAATCGATGGAATAAACCAGCACCACGACGCGTTTGGATCGTGTCGTCTGCAAACATTCGCGCTTGAACTTGAATAAGCCAACCCGGCGCGACAGGTCGCAGAAAGAACCATCCCGCCGATCCCCATTTTCCGCACGGAGTTTCAATGTCCACGCAAGCTGCCAACGTGGTGTCAGAACCGCCACAAACCGAGACGACGCTGTGCTACACGCGTACCGCGATGGTCCTGCACTGGCTCATTGCGTTGCTGATCATCTGCAACGTCGTACTGGGACTGACAGCGGAATCGTTCCCCGATTCATGGGTGCGTCCGGTCGTCGATACCCATAAGTCCATCGGCATTACCGTTCTCGGGCTGGTGTTACTGCGTATCTTGTGGCGCGTTTCGCATCGGCCGCCGCCGTTGCCGAAGGCGTTTCCGAAGTGGGAACACATGGCCGCTCACATCGCACACTTTGTGCTCTATCTGCTGATGATCGGTCTGCCCCTGTCCGGCTGGTTGCACGATTCGGCGTGGAAAGACGCCGCCACGCATCCAATGCATCTATTCGGCCTGATTCCGTGGCCGCGCGTGGGTCTCGTGATGCATCTCGATCCGGTGCTGAAGGAGTCGTTGCACGATCGTTTCGGCGCATTGCATGCTTGGCTGGGTTACGCGCTTTACGCACTTTTGGCGATGCACGTGGGCGGCGCGCTCAAGCATCAGTGGATCGACAAGAAGTCGGTGATCTCGCGGATGGTGCCGTGATGGATGTGGATCTGCACGCCATTCCCACGCGGACGAAAAAGACCCGAACCCAACCCTCTTTGGAGGAAGCGCTCGCGCAGGCTTCGCCGCGCATCGCGCCGCGCCCGGTCACGCTCGCGAGCGTGCTGATTCACGGCGGCGTGGTCGTGCTGTGGCTCGTGCTGTTCGCCCGCGCATTCTTCCTGCATGGCGTGGTGGCATGGTCAACGGGCATTGCCTACGTGGTCTACGACACCTTGCTGCTGATGTTCGTCGCGGCGAAATCGTGGACGCTCGTCAGGCCGCACAAGCCGCTTGATCGCAAGCAGCGAGAACGCGGATTGCCGAAGCTCGGCGTGATAGTGGCGTCGCATAACGAAGCGGCCGTGCTGCCCAATACGCTGGCGAAATTGCTCGGGCAAACGCACGGCGCGGCGCAAATTGTGATCGCCGACGATGGTTCTTCGGATGCCACCGCCGAGCTTCTCACGCAGCGTTTTGGTCTTGTCGCGCCGGTGGAGGGCGAGTTAAGCGCGGCGTCGACGCTGCATCCGACGCTCTTCTGGCTGCGCGTGGCGCATGGCGGCAAGGCGCGTGCGCTGAACGCGGCGATCGAAAAGATCGGTACGCCGATTGTCATGACCGTCGATGCCGATACACGTTTGGCCGACGACGCCGTCCTCGCTATGCGCAGCGCGTTTGCATCGCGGCCGAACCTGGTTGCGGCGGCTGGCATCCTGGTTCCGGTCTGCAGCAAAACGATGAGTGGCCGGTTCTTCCAGTGGTTCCAGACGTACGAGTACATCCGCAATTTCATCGCGCGGTTTGCGTGGATGCGCGCCGATAGCCTGCTGCTGATCTCGGGCGCGTTCGCTTCGTTTCGCCGCGATGCGTTGCTGGCCGTCGGCGGTTTCGATCCGCAATGCCTGGTGGAAGATTACGAGCTGATTCACCGGCTGCGCCGTCATTCCGTCGATCACGGTCTGGACTGGGACGTGCGGGTGGTGGGCAACGCGCATGCCATCACGGACGCACCGAGTTCGTTCAGTGGGTTCATGCGACAGCGGCGGCGCTGGTTCGCGGGCTTTTTGCAGACGCAATACTGGAATCGCGACATGACCGGCAACCGGCGTTACGGCACGCTTGGTTTGCTGATGCTGCCCGTGAAGGCCTTCGATACCGTGCAGCCTATCTACGGCTTGACGGCGTTTGCGCTGCTGCTTGGGTTTATCGTGGATCGGCGCGGCGCTATTGTCCTGCCGATTTTCAGCGTGATCGGCGCGAAGATTCTTATCGATTTCGCGTTTCATTTGTGGACTGTGCATTTATACCGGCGCTGGACGGGAGACACGGCCGGGTCGAGCTTGTGGATGGCGGTCGTGACGGCGATTGTCGAGCCGTTCACATTCCAGTTGCTGCGCCATACGGGCGCGGCGCTTGGCTGGGTCGACTTCCTTGGCGGTTCACGTGCGTGGCGCGTGCAGACGAGGGCGGGGCTCGCGGCCGCGGATGAGGCTTGATGAAGGCATAAGCCGCGATGCGTTGATGCAGGACCTGATCACGCACGCATCGCTCCCGGTCGACAATCATCGCGCGTACCGAACCACCATGCTCGATGACGCCAGCACGTGACCCTTCATCGCGGCGATCAATGCGTCGCGGTTGAGTGCAGCGGGCAGGGAATTCGCGTCGATATCCAGCGCGTAGACCTGTACGACATAGTGATGCGGTGCATCGCCATGTGGTGGGCAGGGGCCGTAATAGCCGTCCCTCCCCGTCCGGTTGATTCCGCCAATACTCCCCGCTGGCGGCGGCCCGCCTTCCGCCAATGCGGTCGTTGCAGCAGGAATTCCGTAGAGAATCCAATGCACGATGCCTAGGCCGCGCGCGCCATCGGGATCGAAGATGGTGACCGCAAAGCTTTTGGTCTCGGAAGGCGCATTGCTCCATGCCAGCGGCAACGAGACGTTCTTGCCGCCGCAATCCTGAGCGCTGGCGGCGTGCCGCGAGTCGAGGGTGGCGTTATCGGCGAGGCCGGGTGATGTGAGCGTGAAGCGCTCATCGGCGATTGTGGCGACACTCAGAAAACATCCCGCGCCTATCAAGGCAACGCGCAAAAGCCGCTTTGCGCGGCACATACTGCTTCGATCACTCTTCATTGTTCTTCTGGCCCTGAGTTTCAATAAATTCGCTCTGCGTACCGCGTGCGCTTAGGTTTTCCATGTTCAAGCACCGCAATCCTGAAAACCGCTTACTGCCATTTCTTCGGATCGCCGCCTAATGCTGCGCAAGTATCGAAGCTGATGGCGCGGAGTTTCGCCTCGCCGATCTGTCCTGAGAGCGCGTAACCCGCGTGATCTGTTGTCCAGTAGTACGTTCGTCGCGAGCCGTCGCGCAACATCCGTATGGCGTACTCGTCCTTATGCTTGCCCGAACCGCTGGTCATGTATAGCGTGAGCCGTTCGCCGCTGGCGTTCTGATACATGAACTGCGCCGCGGGTCCGTCCTCGCCGGGTAACAAGCGGCCACCGACCAGCTCGAACCCATACTCATGCAGCGAGGGAATGGTCAGGGTCCTGTTAAGCCGCTTGGACAACCACGTAACAAGATGATCTTCCTGAGACGCCGCGACTTCCACCGCGTGCCGCTGCTCGGGCGCATACACGGCATAGGCGATATCCGCGCGCTGCGCGAACGGCGGCGGCGGGTGATCCTGGTCGAGGACCGGCAACAGCATGTGCATCAGGAAGCCGCATGCAATGCCCACCACCAGCCAGCTCGCCGCCATCAGATAACGCCTGCGCGGACGAACGACCACGACTTGAGGTTCTTTATCAGCAGTGGCGGCAAACAGCGCTCGCAGCGCATTGTCTTGCGCGCGATAAGCGGCGACCGTCGCCGCGCTCACCGGATCGGCGGCGATGCGTGCAGCGGTTTCAATGCGCTCGGCCTCCGGCGCTTCGTCGTCGATGAACGCCGACAGCGCGCGCAACTCGTTGGCTGCCGCGCTGGATTCCGCCTGGTCAGGACGTTCGGAATTCGTCATGTGCCACTCACGATTTTCAACGATGCCGATTTGCGGCCCGGCTCCTCACCGAGCAGCACGCGCATGTGTTCACGTGCCCGCGATAGTCGCGACATCACCGTTCCGGCCGGCACGTTCAGCACCACGGATGCCTCCTGATAACTCATGTCCTCGACGCAGACGAGCAGCATGACTTCGCGTTGCTCGACCGGCAGGCAATACAGCGCGCGTTGCACGTCGCGCAGCACGAGCCCGTCGACTTCACCCACGGGCGCGGCCATCTGCCGCCAGGGCGCGGTTTCGTCGTCGACGGCAATATCGCGCCGGCCGCGCAATTGATCGATATAGAGATTGCGCATGATAGTGAACAGCCACGCGCGCAGATTGCTGCCGACGCGAAATCCTTTCGAGCGGCCAAGGGCGCGTTCGGTCACGTCCTGCACGAGGTCATCGGCCCACGCACGGTCTCCCGTCAGCGCGCGCGCGTAACGCCGCAACTGCGGGAGAACCCCAACGAGATCGGTATCGAAGCTCAACGGCCTATGCTCATGACTGGTTCACTTTCAGCGCTCCCGGCCACTGTGCGCGTGACGACGATATTGCCGGCGCGCGCACAGTGGCCATCGATCGCTTCATGCTGGTCTCCATCGCTCTAATGGCGCTTAACTGCTCCACGCTTACTGCTTCACGGTATGCCACATGTTCTTGAAATTGTCGCCGTTGGCATCGCCGGGTTTCTGGTCTTTCGCGAACGTATATACGCGCTTGCCTTTGTACGCCCACTGGTTGCCACCATCGGCTGTGGGCATCATGGTCCAGTCGCCCTGGGGCTTGTCCGAGGCATCGGCCATGACCGCCGGCCACGCTTGGGCGCAACCGCCGCTGCACGCGCTTGGACCCGACGCCGGATCTTTGTCGAATGTGTAGAGCGTCATGCCTTTCGCGTCGGTGTACATACCGCCTCCGGCCATTGGCGGCGCGGCATGGGCACTCAGGCTGAAGGTCGCAACGAGAGCTGCAGCGAGCATCGGGATTCGCATTTTCATGTTGTTTGTTTCATTCCGTTTGTGCAGGTATGGGATAAACGGATGGTGCTTACGGAATATTCCGGCACCTGACAAATATTTCGACCGTGTTCCGTGATTTTGATCCCGTCGATGGGACGGTGCGCGTTGGGACAAAAAAGCTGACAAATTGACAAACGCCGGACCGGGGACGCCCTGTCTGACGACTTGGCTACAATCGACGGCATCCAGCGATGCGGCTTTCCGCCAGCCGCCCCACCAGGCGTGCCGATTCGCATTTTCCCGGCCATGCACGGGCCGACCAGCCAAAACCCGGCTTGAAACGAACGAGGTGAAATGGTGCAGGACAGCAAGAATCAACCGATGCCGGCGAACCCGGGCGCGAACATGAACACAGCGGGAACAACGAGAAAACGCCCGCTGGATGGCATCCGCGTGTTGGATTTATCGAGGGTGCTGGCGGGGCCGTGGTGCACGCAGAACCTTGCGGATCTCGGGGCGCAAGTGATCAAGATCGAGCGTCCGGGCGCGGGCGACGACACGCGCACTTGGGGGCCACCATTCCTGCGTGACGCCGAGGGCCGCGATACATCGGAGAGCGCCTATTTCCTGTGCGCGAACCGCAACAAGCAGTCGGTTGCCATCGACATGAGTTCACCCGAAGGCGCTGAGCTGATCCGCGAGTTCGCGAAGTCGTGTGACGTAGTCGTCGAAAACTTCAAGGTAGGAGGGCTAAAGAAAT
Organism: Caballeronia sp. SBC1; assembly: GCF_011493005.1. NCBI lineage: Bacteria > Pseudomonadati > Pseudomonadota > Betaproteobacteria > Burkholderiales > Burkholderiaceae > Caballeronia > Caballeronia sp. SBC1. Next base: position 3,399,490 of record NZ_CP049156.1, on the reverse strand, counting down.
ATGGTCTGGACTACGAGAGTCTTTCGGCAATCAATCCGCGGCTCGTGTACTGCTCGGTGACGGGTTTTGGACAGAGCGGCCCGCTATCGCAGCGCGCGGGCTACGACTTCCTGATCCAGGGCATGGGCGGGCTGATGAGCATTACCGGCGAACCCAACAGCGTAGCGGGCGGCGGCCCGGAAAAAGTCGGCGTGGCCGTAACGGACCTGATGGCCGGCATGTATGCAACCACCGGCGTGCTCGCCGCACTGATGGAGCGCGGAAAAAGCGGGCTCGGGCAACATCTCGACATCGCGTTGCTCGATTGCCAGCTCGCCATGCTCGCTAACCAGTCGATGAACTATCTGACCACGGGCATCGCGCCACAGCGCATGGGCAACGCGCATCCGAACATCGTGCCGTATCAGACCTTCGCCGCGAGCGACGGCCATGTGATCGTCGCGTGCGGCAACGACAGCCAGTTCCGTTCGCTGTGCACCGCGATGAACGTGCCGGAACTTGCGCTCGATACCCGTTTCGCCACCAATAGCGGGCGTAGCGTGAACCGGGCGGAATTGTTGCCGCAACTGGCGGCGGTCTTCATGACGCGTCCTCGCGACGCATGGGTTGACGCGCTCGAAGCGTGCGGCGTGCCGTGCGGGCCGATCAACGATATCGCGCAGGCTTTCGGTTCCGAACAGGCGCAATTTCGCGGCGCGGCGCGGGAGATACCGCATCTTGTCGCGGGCGTTGCGCCTACGGTCGCGAGTCCGCTGCGTTTATCGGCTACGCCGGTTGCGTACGAACAGGCGCCGCCGATGCTTGGACAACACACGAGCGCCATGCTGCGCGACGTGCTTGGCATGGGCGACGTACAAATCGAGGCGTTGATGCGAACGGGGGTGATCGGCGGATAGCTTGATTCCGATGTGAGGCGCATTGATTCGGCGAGCAGACGCTTTATGACAATTTTCACCTTGACTCGTCCAAAGCGCGTCACGGTATGGTTGGTCATGTGAAATCCACGCAAGCACGCAGGATGCAAACCATGACCTCATATGATCGACGATCTTCCACGGGACGAGGCGGAACGCCTACTAAGCCTCACCAAATTCGGCGATCCATCAACGGGATGGAGAAGGCGGCAGCAAACGGTAAGTTGGGCGAAGTGCGAATTCGGTGTCACGGATTCCGAGGGCAGGCGCATTCAGGGCATTACGGCTGACCTGTCTGTTCGATACGGCCGGCGACCGCACCTTAAGCAATTCCTGTTCAGCATGTATTACTCGCAGCATCGGGGTAATCGCCGAGCGTACCAGCTCGACGTCTTTCAAAGTGGTCGACGACCAGCGGATGCTCATCGGCATCCTCACGAACACGTGGGTCGCGACCGTTTGGCGGGCCACGCTGAATGGTCTGCGATCAGTTTCTCGGGCGCGCTGCTGCTCTTCTGCAGGAAGACCAACTTGACGCTGACGTGCGTTTTACCTGACCCATCGGTTCCGGAGTCGAAATGAATATCCAGTCGTCCTGCCAGGACATGTGCGCAAAGCTCGGCTTCGGCTGCGTGCAACTAGAAGATGAATACCCGCCCATGATGGCCCTCCAAACACCGTTTGGCTTTTACGGCGGCGACCCGTTCGAGATCTACGCGGAGTATCTGGATGATCACGAGCAGATACGCTTCTTTGATTCAGGGGGAACGCTGTTCCACTGCTTCTCCCGGCAGATCAATTCGTTTCATCTGCGGGACTATCAAGTGGTGAAAGCAGCGATCAAGCAGCCCGGCATCAACGTGACGCAAGAGGGCGAAATTGAAGGCACGTTTGAAGTTTCCAACATGGCGTCCGGGTTCGCGAGCTATGTGGACGCGTTGCTAAGTCTGGCCAGATGGGAGTTCGATAACGCGGGCACTGACTTCGCGGTCCGCGAGCCCAATCTGATAGGTGACACGAGGCTTTATCTCAACGCAATGAAACCAGATGTCCCAGCGATCAAGAGCACGCTTAAGGTTGCAGGCGTGTCTGGTCGTCAGTACGGCTTCGATCTGTCGCAGGGTGACACGCAGATCGACGTGATTTCATGTCATCGCAACGCTTCGTCTTCGGAGCTTTACAAGCTTGTGGACCTGCGTGGCAATGCACTGACTGCCAACACGCCGATCATCGTGGTGGTGGACGACCGTTTGCTGCCCGAACAGGCGGATCGTGAGGTCGCTGTGATCGGCCAGTACGCCGAGGCGTGGCCTATGAGAAAGCTGATTGAGGCAGCGGCGGGCGGTGGCTTGACCCGGCATTGAGATAGTAGGCGGTAGTCGAAACCCGAGAAAAATCGCGCAGGCGTTCAAAGCTGCCAGTCGAGTAACGGCACCACTTTCTCGATCAGCTTCTCTAACCGCGGCCTATTCAGCCACTCTTCGTACGTGACGAGGTGCGACTTTTCTATATCAGCGTCGAAAATTGCGCTTTGCTGACGGGCGAATTCGCGATCGTAGATATTGAGGTTCGCTTCGTCGTTGAGCTTGAACGAGCGGCTGTCGAAATTCGTCGATCCCGCTGAAACCAGGTACTCGTCCACCACGAGTAGTTTGCAATGGAACATGGTCGGCTGATATTCATGGATTTCGATACCCGCGGCCAGCAGATCTCCCCAGCAGGCGCGGGAGGCTTCACGCACTGTGTGCGTGTCAATACGTTTTCCCGGCGTCACAATGCGCACTCTCACGCCACGTCGTGCGGCTTCCACCAGGGCGTTGATCGCGAGGCCATCGGGGACAAAATATGCGCTCGCCAGGTGAATGCTCTGCGTGGCCGCTGTGATCGCCATGAGATACATCAGTTCCATGTCGTCGGCGCCGTGGGTGGGAGAGCTACTGAACATGTGCGCGACACCATGACAGGCATCACCTTCCGGCAATGGGGGTATCTCAGGAAAGTACTTGGGACCATGAAGCACATTGCCGGTCACCTTGATCCAGTTGTCCATGAACACGGCCTGCATATGACCGACCACCGGACCCTCCACCCGAAAATGTGTGTCGCGCCAATGCTTTTCGTCTTGCCCGTGCCCGGTCCATTCCTCCGCAATCCCAACACCACCGGTGAAACCCACGCGGCCGTCGATGATCAGCAGCTTCCGGTGCGTCCGGTTATTCATACGGCCGAGTCCGGTCCAGTGCGGCTTGTGATATTGCACGACGTCAGCACCGGCTTGCCGCAGTTCGTCGAGGTAACGATGATCCATTTTCTTGCAGCCCACCCAGTCGAGCAGGATATGCACCGCAACGCCCGAGCGCGCTTTTTCCGACAACGCAGCCGCAAATCGTGCGCCAACTTCGCCGGACCAGTAAATGAACGTCTCGAAGGTAATGGTCTCTTTGGCGGATTGAATGCCATCAAGCATGGAAGGGAAGATTTCGTCGCCGTTCAGCAGCACGGCATACCTATTGCCCGACGTCACCGGCGGCCCCAGCAAGAGGCTCATTGAACGAATGAATTGCGGGTCGTCACTGGAATACAACCGGTCAATGTTGTGCTCGACTTTCTTTTCGCCGCTCACGAAGTTCGCAAGGATCAGGGCAACGACGAGCGTGGCGACGACCGTAAGCGGTATGGCGAGCAAGAGCATGTCGGATTCCGGAGGAGACGAATTGCGATCGGGGAGAGGCGTACGGTTTGCATAAGCCCGTAAGCTCGGGTACGCGCGGCGGATGCTCCGACACGCTTTGTAGCAAGCGTCGGTCCTCCTGTTTATTGCACTGCGTCGATCGATCCAGATTCGACCGCGGCGGGACGATCGCCCGACCAAGCTCTTCAACTATCGAGCCGAGTGCTCCATAACAGCGGCTTTTTGCAGTTTCGGTAGAGACATAAGTAGACGCAACATAAGTGCCCCGAGCCGCCGCAAACCGCTCACTCGTCCACAATCGTGCTCAGATTTACCCGCACGCGCCGCAGTAGCGAGATCAATTGCGCGCGCTCGTCGGCATCGAGCCCTGCCAACGCTTCAGTGGCCACTGAATCGCCCACCCGGCGAGCCTTGCCGAGCGCACCTTCAGCCTTTGCCGTCATCCGCACCGTCCGTTCGCGACGGTCATCGGGATTTGAAAAACGTTCGATCCAGCCGCCTTCCTCCATCCGGTCGAGCAGGCGACCGGCCGATATCGGTGCGACTTCCAGCAGATCGGCCAGCCGTGCCTGGTTTACATCGCCGAAATGGGATAGATAGGCGAGCGCGCGGCATTGCGCCCGCGTGAGATCGAGCGACGATTTCGCGAGTTCGTCGAAGCGCTTGCTGCACAAGCGCCCAACGTCCGAGATCAGAAAACCAAAGCGCTTGTCGAGGTGCGTTTCCATGCCCGGATTATACGAAAGAAGCTCGTGCCCACATGCATTCGGGCAAACGCGGACTCTCCCGGTTTTTTGGCTCCTTGTTTCAATCATCGGCAGGTTTATAATAAGCATGCTTACTATTAAAGTAAGCGATCTGATAACCGAGTTAGCACCTGAATGTCCTCAGAATCGATGCCGGCAAACGCGGCGGCCGCCAAGCCGCTCAACCGGCCCATGCTAACCGTCTCAATCATGCTCGCCACGCTGATTCAGACGCTCGACAGCACGATCGCCAATGTCGCGCTGCCGCATATGCAGGGCACGCTATCGGCGTCGCAGGACGAGATTACGTGGGTGTTGACGTCGTACATTGTTGCGGCGGCGATTGCCACGCCGCTCACGGGCTGGTTGTCGGACCGGCTGAGCACGAAGCGTCTGCTGATCATTTCTATTGGCGGCTTCACGATTGCGTCGGCGCTGTGCGGGTTATCGGAGAGTCTTGCGCAGATTGTTGCGTCGCGATTGCTGCAGGGGATTTTCGGAGCCTCGCTCGTGCCGCTCTCCCAATCAATCCTGCTCGACATCAATCCGCGCGAAAAGCAGGGCCAGGCGATGGCCGTATGGGGCATGGGCGTGATGGTCGGGCCAATTCTCGGGCCGACGCTCGGCGGCTGGCTCACCGACAGCTACAACTGGCGCTGGGTATTTTTCATCAACGTGCCGATCGGCGCGTTTGCGCTCTTTGGCGTGCTAACGTTCCTGCCCGCGAGAGCCGCGAAGCTCGGGGTGAAATTCGACGCATTCGGGTTTGCCACGCTGGGTCTGGCGATCGGCGCACTCCAGGCTTTACTCGATCGCGGCGAGCAGCTCGACTGGTTTGGCTCGCTCGAAATCCGCATCGAAGCAATTCTTGCGGTGCTGAGCTTTATCTTTTTTCTCGCGCACACCGCGACCGCCGGGAAGCGTTCATTCTTCAAGTACGAACTGTTGAAGGACCGCAATTTCGCGACCGGCGTGTTTTTTATCTTTGTGATCGGCGCGGTGATGTACGCGACCCGTGCGTTGTTGCCGCCAATGCTGCAGAACCTGATGAACTATCCCGTCGCCACGACCGGTCTGGTTACGGCGCCTAGCGGCGCGGGAACGATGGTCGCCATGCTGATCGCCGGGCGGCTGTTACGACGTATCGACGCGCGTCTGTTATTGCTCGCCGGTTTTCTCATTTCGGCGTTCGCGCTCTGGCAAATGATGCAATACACGCTGGTGCTGTCGGTCTCCGATATCGTGTGGCCCGGCGTGATCCAGGGTTTTGGCCTGGGTTTCGTATTCGTGCCGCTCAGTGCGCTGACGTTTTCCACGCTGACACCCGAACTACGCGCCGACGGCACCGCGACCTACAGCTTGATGCGTAATATTGGCAGCAGTATTGGCATCTCGATCGTGCAGACCATGATGACGCGCGGTACGCAGGTCGCGCACGCCGACCTCGCGGCGAATGTGAACGTGTTCAATCCGTTAATGCAGCCCATGCTAGAAAGCGGATCGCAGATAAGTCTCGCGCTGATGGATCAGTCGATCAATCAGCAGGCGCAGATGATTGCTTACCTGAACGACTTCAAGCTGATGTTTGTCGCGACCTTGCTGGTGGTGCCGCTGCTATTGCTGATCCGGCCAATGCGAAGTATTGCCAGCGAAACACTCGCGCATGCGGCTGCGGATTAACGAAATTACTTGATGGATGAATCGCGCGAAATCTCGCGCTGCGTCAGGTAAACGCGCAGATCGAATTCAATCTGGTGATACCCCGGTTGCATAAATTCGCATAACCGATAAAACGCTTTGTTGTGGTCGCTTTCCTTCAAATGCGCGAGCTCGTGCACGACAATCATGCGCAGGAATTCGGGCGGCGCTTCCTTGAACAACGACGCCACGCGAATTTCCTTCTTTGCCTTGAGCTTGCCGCCCTGCACCCGCGAGATCGCTGTGTGCAGGCCAAGCGCGTGACGCAGCACGTCGAGCTTGGCGTCGTACATCACCTTGTCGATGGCGGGTGCTACGCGCAGAAACTCCTGCTTCAGATCCGTGGTGTATTGATACAGCGCCCGGTCCGATTGCACGGCGTGGCGGTGCGGATACCGGTCAGCGAGATACACGCCCAACTGGTCATCGGCGATAAGTTTGCGGACCTTGTCCTGAAGCGTTTGCGGATAGGCGCCGAGGTATTTCAGAGGAAGCATGATGGGACGTGACCGCCGAGTGGTGCCTTCGGCATTATAGGGGCCATGGCTCGGGCGTCACGTCCATGGATCAAACGGGTAAGGCGCGGCTTTGGGCGGCTATATCTTCGTAAAATCGATACAACTGCTCGATCGTCGTCTCATGAAGCGGGATCACGATGTTCAGATGATCCATTCCTTCGATGGTCGGATTGACGTACCAGACGCCCTTTTTTCGGGCTATCGTACCGTCCTTGCCTGCCATTTCGTGTGGATGGCCGACCGGAAACTGGGCAGAAGGTACGCTAACCAGACCATCATTCGGACGCCACGCAGCAAAACCGCCAGCCAGATCCTTCTTGTTCAACCCAACCGCCGCGGCGCTGGGCTTCAGAATGACGTTCATGTTTGCCTGCGGGATACGTGTCCCTTGCGGACCGGCGAAGGTGCCGTCAACAGCGTAGGAACTGTAGTACACGTTCTCCGATGTTCGCGCCCACGAATTCTGGAAATGCGCCGCTATGGTCGAGAGATCGTAGATGCAGCCGTCCTGCGTTTTCCAGACCGGGCTTTCGAGCGCGCGACGAATATAGTCTTCAAATCCTTGTCCCTCGTCACGCTCTAATCCCCATTGCTGCAGGTTGAAGTCGTAGATTGGCTCGGTCGTTGCCAGCCCCGCAAGCGCTGCCGTGTTGACCATGAGATCGCGGATAAAGATCGGGAATTGGCCGACGTCGTCCGCTGTGAGTGCGCCGTTGTGAACGCCTGAAACCGACGTCACGCTGTGCACCCATTTCTTCCCGCCTGCAAAAAGGGGAGAGCTCGGTGCTTCTCTCGGCCCAGGCTCAAACCCCGCTTCGTCCGCGTCTCCCTGTTCGAGCAGTTGGATCAATGTTCGCGATGTCGGGCCGCCCATGCTATGCCCGATCAAATGTACCTTGTGCGCCTCGCTCCATTGCGGATAGACGCCGGGATAACTCCGGCCGTAGCGAGCGTGGCCGTATCTGGCTGAGTGAACTGCGCCGTAGTCCACCACACCGCCGACGAGATAGGTGTACAACTCGCACGCGCGGTCCCAGTTGCTGGAAATCGGTCCCATGGAGGCGGTGAATGTCTCGTAGCCTTGTGCTTTGAGATGTTCCTGGATGTCGCCTTTTGCGCCGCCCCAGTAACGGAATTTCTGTCCGAACAATTCGTCGCGGCCCCAGCCGCACATGCCGTGGACAAGAACGATGGGGTATTCATTGTGCGTGTGTTTCGCGGAGACAGAGTGCGATACGGGTTTTTTAGTGGCTGGGACGGGCGCCGTTTTGGGGACTGCCATGATGATTTCCTATCTCGAAGACAAAGAAGCAACGTGAAGTTGACAACTGGAAGGGCGTACATCACGCCCTGGTCTGGCAGTGCGAGAGGAAATCTAGTGAAACTTTCTGGCGCGGAATATCGGAAATATCTGAATAGTTTCAGGCAGTGACGAGACGGGGCGGCTCAGTCTGGAATGGCCTGAGTGACCACAACCGCATGCGCGGCAAGTCGCGTCGCGCGCCGGCTAGTTAAGCGCGCTGCCGCGTGCTCCATAAAATGCATGCAATCAGCACAAGCTGCAAAGGCAGCCGCACGAGCAATAACCACGATGGAACTTGCGAGAACTGATCCGCGTGCTGGTACATGAATACGTTGGCGGGCGTAACGGCAATGGTCAGTAACGTCAGCCCAATGCCCGCCGCACTTCGCGTGCGTTTGATCATCACACCGATCGCGCCAAGCAACTCGAAAACGCCGCTCACCATGACGGCCAGGAGCGGGAAGGGGATATAGGGAGGCACGATTTGTACGAAGAGCGGCATGTACAAAAAGTGGCACGCGCCGCCGATCAGGAAATACAGGAACACGAACCACAATCCGATGCGCTGACCCACGGACATTCTTCTAGCCGATGAAAATCTGAGTGAGGACATTGATGAGCGAGCGCCGTGTTGTTGATCTGATGATGGCAGCGCCAGCCTTGCGCCGAACTTGTAGATCACCAATAGTCGATGACCTGAAAAAATGATGGCCCAAAACAAAAAACCGCCCAGCAAGCTGGGCGGTTTTGGCCTTGATTTACAAGGGAATTCTGGTCGGGGTGAGAGGATTCGAACCTCCGGCCTCTACGTCCCGAACGTAGCGCTCTACCAGGCTAAGCTACACCCCGAATGTTCACTCAGAGACGGTTCGTTTCCTTTTCAGGACTGTCTTGCCGTCGAGTAAGAACATAATTCTAGCAGGCTCTCTTTAAAAATGGAATCCGGAAACGAAGAAATTGCATTGGCCGCCGCCTGTGCTTCTTGCCGCGCACATTTCAGCGTGTGATCCAGCGCGCCCGACATCGTGATGGCTTCGAAGATGGTGTCGAATTTATCGGTCCCGCCTTGCTCGATTGCCTCGCGCGCAAGCGCTGCCTGTTCGGCCGAGCCGTGCTCCATCAGATAGATGAGGGGCAGTGTGGGTTTGCCTTCGCGCAGATCGTCGCCGGCATTTTTTCCCATCGATTCCGCCGTGCCGGTGTAATCGAGCCAGTCGTCCATGATCTGGAACGCCGTGCCAATGCGCCGGCCAAACTCCGCCGCTGCCGCTTCAGTCCGGGCATCCGACCCCGACAGCACTGCGCCGAGTTGGGCCGCTGCTTCAAAAAGCTTGGCTGTCTTGTAGCGGATCACTTGCATGTAGCGCGCTTCGTCCACATCCGGGTCGTGCATGTTGAGCAACTGCAGCACTTCACCTTCCGAGATCACGTTGGTCGCAACCGACAGGATCTCCATCACGCGCATCTTGCCCACGCCGACCATCATTTCGAAGGAACGCGAGTACAAGAAGTCGCCGACGAGCACGCTAGCCGCGTTGCCGAACAGGGCATTCGCGGTCTTGCGGCCGCGCCGGAGATCGGATTCGTCGACTACGTCATCGTGCAGCAGCGTGGCCGTATGAATGAACTCGACCACGGCGGCCAGTTCATGCCGGTGCCCGGTGGTGTCACCGAGCGCGCCGGCGACCAGCAGCAGCAGCGCGGGCCGGAGCCGTTTGCCGCCTGCCCCGATGATGTACTCGGAAATCTGGTTGATCAGCATCACTTCGGACGCCAGGCGCTGCCGGATGACGCGATTGACCTGCTGCATGTCCTCGGCGATAGGCTCGAGCACGTTGGCGGCGTTTGGGGAGGAAATGGCAGTGGACGACATGATCGGCAATTAGGGTAGTGCCGCGAATTATAAGGCGAATCGGCCGATAGCCGCCTCTAAAGACGCCTCGGACGAACCGCACAGGGTGCCGCGGCAAGCCTGACGCGCGGCGTTAGACGCCGAAACTGCAATAATGCCGCGTGCGCCGTGCTCGATCCGGACTGCAGCCGCGCTCGTTTTCGCGATGAACAAGGGTTTTGACGGAGAGCCTAACTCTCTGTATAATCACGCGTTTTCGCGCACGGTGTGCGGAAAAATGAATTTTCAGAGTGAGGTTCTCAATGTACGCGGTCATAAAAACCGGTGGCAAGCAGTATAAGGTTGCTGTCGGCGAAAAATTGAAAGTAGAACAGATACCGGCAGACATTGACGCTGAAATCACGCTCGACCAGGTTCTCGCAGTAGGCGAAGGTGAATCGATTAAATTCGGTGCACCGCTGGTCAGTGGGGCTTCCGTCATTTGTACCGTCGTGTCCCAGGGTCGTCACAAGAAGGTTACGATCTTCAAGATGCGTCGCCGGAAGCACTACCAAAAGCACGCTGGCCATCGCCAGAACTACACCGAACTGCGTATCGACGCTATCAACGCCGCGTAAGCGTCGTCGAGTCGATTAAGCTAAACGGTCAAGGAGCTATTAAATGGCACACAAAAAAGCAGGCGGGTCATCCCGCAATGGTCGCGACTCTGAATCAAAGCGCCTCGGCGTGAAGGTTTACGGCGGCCAGGCTATCAACGCAGGCGGCATTATTGTTCGCCAGCGCGGTACGCGCATGCACCCGGGCGACAACGTCGGCATGGGCAAGGATCACACCTTGTTCGCGCTGACCGACGGCCACGTCACGTTTTCGACGAAGGGCGCAGCAAAGAAGCATCTGGTCAACGTAGTCCCGGCTGCCTAAGTAACATCCAGGCACGGGCTTCAGGACCGGAAAAGGCCCCGCGAAGTTCGCGGGGCTTTTTTTATTGGCCGGCCTTATTGGCCGTGCCCAAGCAGTGACATATATCGAATGGCCTAGTGGCTGGCTTCGGCCGGTCGCGGCAGAATAGAGTGTCGACTGGAGTTGGCTTTAGCGCTTGCTCCAGTCACAAGCAAAGTAAAACACGGGACGGAGCAACTCATGAAGTTCATTGACGAAGCGAGAATTGAAGTCATCGCCGGCGACGGAGGGGATGGCAGCGCGTCGATGCGGCGCGAGAAGTTCGTCCCGTTCGGCGGACCGGACGGCGGCGACGGCGGCCGGGGCGGCAGCGTGTATGCGGTCGCGGACCGAAACATCAACACGCTGATCGACTATCGGTACGCGAAGAAACACCAGGCGCGCAACGGCGAAAATGGCCGCGGCGCAGACTGTTATGGCAAGGGCGGTGACGACATCATCTTGCGCATGCCGGTCGGCACGATCATCGCGGACACGGAAACGGGCGAGCTGATCGCCGACTTGACCGAGCATAACCAGAGCGTGCTGATCGCAAACGGCGGCGCGGGCGGTCTCGGCAACCTGCACTTCAAGTCGAGTACGAACCGCGCGCCGCGCCAAAAGACGGAAGGCAAGCCAGGCGACCGGCGCATGTTGCGCCTCGAGCTGAAAGTGCTCGCCGACGTTGGTCTGCTGGGCATGCCGAACGCGGGCAAGTCCACGTTCATCACGGCGGTGTCGAATGCGCGGCCGAAAATTGCCGACTATCCGTTCACCACGCTCGCGCCGAATCTTGGCGTAGTTCGCGTGGGACCGGAAAAGAGCTTTGTCATTGCAGATATTCCGGGCTTGATCGAAGGCGCGGCGGAAGGCGCGGGTCTGGGCCACCGGTTCCTGCGGCACTTGCAGCGCACCGGCGTGCTGCTGCATCTCGTCGATCTGGCCCCGTTCGACGACGCAGTCGATCCCGTTGTGGAAGCGCGCGCGATCGTCAACGAATTGCGCAAATATGACGAAGCGCTGTATGAAAAGCCACGTTGGCTCGTGCTAAACAAGCTCGACATGGTGCCGGATGAAGACCGTAAATCTCGCGTGGCGGACTTCATCAAGCGCTACGAATGGGATGGCCCGGTGTTCGAAATCTCGGCACTGACGGGGCAGGGTTGCGAAAGCCTGACCTACGCCATCTTCGATTACATCTCGAAGAATTCGGATGCGTCGCGGGCGGCAGAAGCCGAAGATCTCGCCGCCGACGTTCGTTTCCGCGACGAACCCGCCGTCGTGGCGCCGCAGCCCGCGCCGGAGATCGACGAAGAAGACGAAGACGAAGCGTAAAAGTTTGGCCCGTGGTTTTCGAGGCAAATCCGAGGAGAAATGCGTCAGATGCGTTCCGTCATAGCCGCTTCGAAGCGACTCGTAGTGAAAGTGGGATCGAGCCTGGTAACCAACGACGGACGCGGGCTCGACCACGCGGCCATCGCGCGCTGGGCTGCGCAGATTGCGGCGTTGCGCGGGCAAGGCAAGGAAGTCGTGCTGGTCAGTTCCGGCGCGATCGCCGAGGGTATTCATCGTTTGGGCTGGACGAAGCGGCCGCGCGAAATTGACGAATTGCAGGCTGCTGCTGCCGTTGGCCAGATGGGTTTGGCCCAGGTCTACGAAAGCAGTTTCGGCAAATACGGCATGCGCACGGCGCAGATTCTTCTCACGCATGCTGATCTCGCCGACCGCGAACGCTATCTGAACGCACGCTCAACGCTGCTCACCTTGCTGCGCCTGGGTTGCGTGCCGATCATCAATGAAAACGACACTGTCATCACCGACGAAATCAAATTCGGCGACAACGACACGCTCGGCGCTCTGGTAGCGAACCTCATAGAAGGCGACGCGCTGATTATCCTCACCGATCAACGCGGCCTGTTTACCGCCGATCCCCGGCGCGATCCAACGGCCACGCTGGTCGAACAGGCCGATGCGGGCACGCCGGAACTCGAGGCCATGGCGGGAGGCGCGGGTTCAAGCCTGGGCCGCGGCGGCATGCTGACCAAGATTCTCGCGGCGAAACGCGCGGCGCATAGCGGTGCGAATACGGTGATCGCAAGCGGGCGGGAGTCGGATGTCCTGACCCGGCTCGCGTCGGGCGAGATGATCGGTACGCAATTAATGGCGCGCACAGCACGTATGGCGGCCCGCAAGCAGTGGATGGCCGATCATTTGCAGGTGCGTGGGCATGTGGTTATCGATAACGGCGCGGTCGAGAAGCTCACTGCGGGCGGTAAAAGCTTGCTGCCAATCGGCGTGATCAACGTTCACGGCGCGTTCGCGCGCGGTGAAGTGATCGCGTGCATGAATCCGGGCGGTCAGGAAGTGGCGCGCGGCATCACGAATTACAGCAGCTCGGAGGCGCGGCTGATCCAGCGTCGGCCGAGCGGTGAAATCGAAACGGTGTTGGGGTATATGCTCGAACCCGAGCTGATTCATCGGGATAATCTGGTTTTGGCATAAGCAGCACGGGACACGCCAAAACGGAAAAACCGTAAATTGGCGGATTTTTAGTTCATTTTTGGTCGAAAATGCGAATTTTTCGGATTAATACATTCATAAAACGCAATCATCGACCGAAATATTCCTATTGAACGATCAATTTTGCCGGATGCTCACCGGAGCCTCGCTAAGTGAGATCACCCAGTGTCAGGCGCCCGGTGATCGCGCAGTGCCGCCCACAAAAAAAGCCCGCTGACCGTCAGGTGCAGCGGGCTTTTTCACCAGCCTTTCGGCTTAGTGATAGTTCGAAACTGCAGTCCGCTTCATCTGGATGTTCTGCACAATCTGCTTGGCCGACCCAGTCGGCAACTTGTTCGCGCAGAAGTAATCCTGATACAGCGCTGCGTGATAGGCGTTCAACTCGCCGTTTTCGATGCGTCGAAAATCGTTCTCGACCGTGCGGTCCCAGTCGGTCTGATCCTCATTAATGCTCGCATATAGGCGCCAGTTATAGTTGTCGCAGCGAATGCCTTCGTAATTGACGTTGCGCGCCCCGGCCGGGCTTTTCACAACAACGGTGTAGCGGATGACGCCGTCTGTTCCCACGCTAAGCGAGTTTTTATCGATGAAAAAACTCAGCGGCGTGTTGTTCGACACCGTGAACTCAAGGAGATTCGCGTCTTTTGGCAGCGGAGGCAGGGTGTCGACCTTGTTTTCGGTCCAGTTCGGCTTGCGGTCCATGAGGTAGACGAACGCGCTGTCGTCCTTGTTGGTCGGCTTGGGGCTGCCGCAACCGGCGAGCACGACAAGGGCTGCCGCGGATGCCGCGAACAATGCAATGGCTTTCAATTCTTGATTTCCTGAGGTTGATGCAGAAGCGACTGCAAATCGATCGTGCCGCGTAATTGCGCCGCGATTGTCCCGCAAAGGGAACACGCCGGCATGTCAAACACGCAAGCCCAGCCTTCGACGCTGCACGAAAAAAAGCGGCGTGCGTTGCCGCACCGCCGCTTCGAATAACACACGTCCTAATCCCGCGAAGGACGTTGTGCGTAGATGTGCAGCTCTTCGGTCACCGAACATTCTGCCTGAATGACACCACCGTTAGCAGAAACGGCCGCGTCTTCCATAGTCATGCCCTGAATCACGCGTGGATAACGATTGGCATGATGCGCCATACGTTCCGCGCGCTCTGCCCGCACGACTGCGCGCCTCAGAAAGCGAGAAAGTTCCGTGAGCGCAAGCTGATATACATCCCGCTTGAACTCGATCACCGCGTCAAGCGGGACCCAATACTCATTCCACCGCCAGGCATCGAATTCCGGATGATCAGTCGCACGCAAACAAATGTCACAGTCACGGCCTACCATGCGTAACAAAAACCAGATCTGTTTCTGTCCGCGATAATGTCCGCGTACCTCGCGCTTGATGAACTTGTCCGGCACCTCATAACGCAGCCAGTCGCGGGTTCGACCCACGACCTTCACGTGCTCCGGAAGCAAGCCGGTTTCTTCGTGTAACTCCCGATACATCGCTTGCACAGGGGTTTCACCGTACTTGATGCCCCCTTGCGGAAACTGCCAGGAATGTTCACGTAGCCGCTTGCCCCAAAACACTTCGTTGTGCGCGTTCAAGAGGATGATGCCGACGTTCGGGCGAAAGCCTTCACGATCCAGCATACAACCACCTTCGAATCCTTTAAAATTGCTTTGATTATAAACAGATAACGGGCCTGGCGCACCGGCACGAACCCGAATCGGGGTTCGTTTCGCTTGGGTGCCGGGGCGGTCGGCCAACGCCTTGCCGCATCGCTGTCCCGTCGTTCACTCGTTCCGCACGTTCTGCATGTTCCGCAGGTTTGGGCGATAAGCCCATTCAACCGACGCGCTCCCGCATTGGAAAATTTTTGAATGAAAGCATCCCGTTTCTTTATCGGCACCCTGAAGGAAGCTCCTACCGACGCGGAAATCGTCAGCCACCAACTCATGATGCGTGCGGGCATGATTCGCCGCGTGGCCGGCGGTATCTATAGTTATCTGCCTATCGGCCTGCGCTCCATCCGCAAGGTGGAGACCATTGTGCGTGAAGAAATGAACCGGGCCGGCGCGCTCGAATTGTTGATGCCCGGCGTGCAACCGGCCGAACTCTGGCAGGAATCGGGACGCTTGGAGCAGTACGGCCCCGAACTGTTGCGTATCAAGGATCGTCATGACCGCGATTTCGTGCTCGGACCGACGCACGAAGAAGTGGTGACGGACATCGCGCGGCGCGAGATCAAGAGCTACCGCCAACTGCCGGTCAATTTCTACCAGATCCAGACCAAGTTCCGCGATGAAATCCGGCCGCGTTTCGGCGTGATGCGCGGGCGCGAATTCATCATGAAGGACGCGTATTCCTTCGACCGCGATCAGACGGGCCTCGCCGAGTCGTACAAAAAAATGTTCGATGCCTACGTGCGCGTGTTCAACCGCATCGGCCTGGAATTCCGTGCAGTAGCGGCCGATAACGGCTCGATCGGCGGCAGCGGCTCGCATGAGTTCCACGTGATCGCCGACACTGGCGAAGACGCAATCGCGTATTGCCCGACTTCGGATTACGCCGCAAATGTGGAAGCCGCCGACGCGCTGCCGCTGAACGCCACGCGTCCGGCGCCTGCGGAAGAGATGAAAAAGACGGCAACGCCGGGCAAGGCTAAGTGTGAGGCGGTCGCGGAATTGCTGAACATTCCGCTGGAACGCACGATCAAGTCGATCATCCTCGCGACGGAAAACGAAGGCGCCGAGCCGACCATCTGGCTATTGATGCTGCGCGGCGACCATTCGCTGAACGACATCAAGGCGAACAAGCAGCCGGGTCTGGCGGGTTAT
The DNA here is from genome assembly GCF_011493005.1 of Caballeronia sp. SBC1. Taxonomy (NCBI): domain Bacteria; kingdom Pseudomonadati; phylum Pseudomonadota; class Betaproteobacteria; order Burkholderiales; family Burkholderiaceae; genus Caballeronia; species Caballeronia sp. SBC1. The sequence continues at coordinate 3,383,480 of NZ_CP049156.1, read as the reverse complement.
CGCTTTGCTACCGAAGCTGAAATTATCGATACCTTCGGCACGCCGCCCGGTTATCTCGGCCCGATCGGTACGAAGAAGCCGATCAAGGTGATCGCGGACCGGACGGTCGCGAACATGAGCGACTTCGTGGTCGGCTCGAATGAGGTCGACTATCACACGACCGGCGTGAACTGGGGCCGCGATTTGCCGGAGCCGGTCGTGGCGGACATCCGCAATGTGCTGGCAGGCGATCCGTCGCCGGATGGCAAGGGCACGCTCGAAATTTGCCGCGGCATTGAAGTGGGCCACGTGTTCCAGCTCGGCACGAAGTACTCGGATGCCATGGGCGCGTCGTTCCTCGATGAAAACGGCAAGCCTGCGCCCATGCAAATGGGCTGCTACGGCATCGGCATCACGCGGATCCTGGGCGCGGCGATCGAACAGAATTTCGACGCCAAGGGCATCATCTGGCCGGAATCGATTGCACCGTTCGAAGTCGTGTTGTGCCCGATGGGCTACGACCGCAGCGACGCAGTTCGCGAGCAGGCCGACAAGCTTTACGCGGCGCTACAGGCTGCGGGTATCGACGTGGTCTTGGACGATCGCGGCGAACGCCCCGGCGTGATGTTCGCGGATTGGGAACTCATTGGCGTGCCGCATCGGCTGGTGATTGGTGACCGCGGGCTCAAGGAAGGCAAGCTCGAGTACCAGGCACGACGCGACGCCGAAGCCACGTTGTTGCCGGTGGACGACGCGGCGAACGTGGTGATCGAGAAGGTGCGCGCAGCACTGGCCCGTGGTGTGACCCAGTAACGTGCAGTACAACTTCCTCTCGGCGACGGTGCTGCTTATTCTGATCACCGATCCGCTCGGTAATATCCCGATCTTCATCAACGCGTTGCGTGGTGTGGCGAAGGAACGCCGGCGGATCGTGATCTTGCGGGAAGTGGCGATCGCCTTCGGGATCCTGCTGTTGTTCATGCTGGTGGGCGACCGCTTTCTTCGCGCGATGAGCCTGACGGATTTGTCGTTGCGGCTGGGCGGCGGGATTGTGTTGTTCCTGATCGCTTTGCGCATGATTTTTCCGCATCCCGATGGTCCGATGGGTGGTGATTCACGCGGTGGCGAACCGCTGATCGTGCCGCTGGCTATTCCTGCGCTGGCCGGTCCGTCGGCGCTGGCGACGGTGATGCTGCTGACATCGCAGGCGCCCGGGCAGATGTGGGAATGGGTCGGAGCACTAACGGTCACCATGATGGTCTGCGCGGTCGTGCTGGTGCTGGCCGAGAAGATCCAGCATTGGCTCGGCGAACGCGCGGTCACGGCGTTCGAACGGCTGATGGGATTGGTGCTTGTCGCGATATCGGTGGAAATGATCCTCACCGGGATACGGACGTTTGTGCATCAACTGGCTGCGAATGGCTGACTGAAGACCATCCAGGTACATGTCTGTCAGGGCTTCCAGGGTGGTAAATAAACAAAGGCCGTTTCAACTCACGTTGAAACGGCCTTTTTGATCTTGATCATGCGGCTATTGGCCGCACCTCAAACGCTGCGAAAACGATTCACGCGCCTTCCGTCAGCGCCCGGATAGTCGGCAGGTTGCGCCAGTATCCCTTCGCGTCCATGCCACAGCCGAACACGTACCGGTCCGGCACTTCGAAGCCGCAAAAGTCCGGCCGCAGGGGTTTCGATTTATTGATGAGTTTCTCGCACAGTACGGCCGAGAGGAATTTCTTCGCGCCCATGGCCATGATGCGGTCGCGGATGGCGGCCATGGTTTCGCCTTCATCCAGAATGTCGTCGAGCACAAGCACCACGCGATCCTTCACCGCTTCCGCCGGCGCCACGCGCCACTCCATCTTGTCGCCGCCCTTGGTCGTGTTCCGATACCGCGTCAAGTGGATGTAGTCGAACTCGAGCGGAAAGTCGAGGTGCGGCAGCAGCATGCCGGTGAACACCGCCGCGCCGCCCATGACGGACAGCACGAGCGGGAACTCTTCGCCCGTGCTCGCGCCAATGGCTTTCGCCATGCTTTCGATCGACGCGGTCACGTCTTGTGCCGAAACGATCTCTTCGGAGTGGCTGAAAATGTGGAGTGCTTCTTCGCGATTCATAAGGGCAGGCGGCGAGGGTGTAGATCTAAAAATAGGGAAAACGAGGCGCTAAGCGCCACATGATAAACCCGCGTTCCTCTGTGAAACGCGGGCCATTCGAATCAAGCTGAATCAAATCAGATCAAAAACGTCAACGCATGCCCGGCATCATGCCCTTCATGCCGCGCATCATTTTCTGCAGATTGCCGCCCTTCAGCTTTTTCATCATGCCGCGCATCTGCTCGTATTGATTCAGCATGCGGTTGACTTCCTGGACCTGCACGCCCGCGCCCGCTGCAATACGGCGCTTGCGCTGCGCCTTGATCAGATCGGGTTTCGCGCGCTCCAGCAGCGTCATGGAATTGATGATGCCTTCCATTCGGCGCATCTGTTTTTCCGCGACGCCCATGTCCGCGCCGGCTGCGGCTTGCTGGAATTGCGCCGGCAGCTTGTCCATTAGCGACGACAAACCACCCATCTTCTTCATCTGCGAAAGTTGCGCACGGAAGTCGTTCAGGTCGAAATCACCGCCTTTCTTGACTTTATCGGCGAGTTTTTGCGCGGCCGCGCCGTCCACGCCTTTCTGTGCTTCCTCGACCAAAGCGAGAATGTCGCCCATGCCGAGAATCCGGTTCGCCATCCGGTCCGGGTGGAAAACCTCCAGCCCGTCCAGTTTTTCGGCGACACCCACGAACTTGATCGGCTTGCCGGTGACGTGACGCACTGACAGCGCCGCGCCACCGCGTGAATCGCCATCCAGCTTGGTCAGCACCACGCCGGTCAGCGGCAGGGCGTCACTGAACGCCTTCGCGGTGTTCACGGCGTCCTGGCCGAGCATGGCGTCGACGACGAAGAGCGTTTCCGCCGGCTTCAGGATCGCGTGCAGCTCGCTGATTTCCTTCATCATTGCTTCGTCGATACCGAGCCGGCCGGCCGTATCGACGATCAGCACGTCATGGAAATGGCGTTTCGCCCAATCCACCGCCGCACGGGCGATATCGGCCGGCTTCTGATCCGGCTCCGACGGGAAAAAATCCGCGCCGACCTGTTCGGTCACCGTTTTCAACTGCTGAATAGCGGCTGGACGATACACGTCGACGGACACCGTCAGCACTTTTTTCTTGTGCTTCTCGCGCAGCAGCTTGGCGAGCTTGCCCGATGTGGTGGTTTTACCCGCGCCTTGCAGGCCGGCCATCAGGATGATTGCCGGCGGCGTGACCGCGAGATTCAGCTCGACGGCTTTACCCTCGTAATCCCCGCCAATAATGGCTGTCAGCTCGCGCTGCACGACGCCAACAAGCGCCTGACCCGGCGACAGGCTGGACAGCACTTCCTCGCCGAGCGCTTTTTCCTTCACCTTCGCGATAAATTCGCGCACAACCGGCAATGCGACGTCGGCCTCGAGCAGCGCCAGGCGTACTTCGCGCAGCATTTCCTGCGTGTTAGCCTCGGTGAGCCGGGCTTCGCCGCGCAGCGTCTTGACGACGCGCGCCATCCGTGTAGTGAGTGTGTCGAGCATGGGAGCGTATGGAGAATGCGGCCGGGTGCCGGTTAACAGTAACGGGGTAACGGCGTCCTGGCGGCTCTTGCTTCAAGACGACCTGGCAAGAGGGGGAAGACGTCGTGGCTTCAGGGCCTGGTGTAAACTTCGAACATGGATATTGTACTGTATGCCCTCACTGCGCTTCTCTACGGCGGACTTGCCGTAGCTGGCTGGCGCGCGCATCGCAACACGGCCGTTGATCAGGCTCCGGCGCTGGCGGGCATGCCGGCGGGTGGTCGCCTGGCGGGCGGCATGAATGCCGGCACGACGGGCATGGCCGACTCCATGCAGGGCGGCCGGGCATCGAATGCATCGGGCATGAGTGCAGTGGGGCGCGTGCTGCTGGGCGTCGCGTTGCTCGTGCATGGCGTCTTGCTGCACACCACCATCTTTCCGCAGAACGCGATGGTGTTCGGTTTTGCCTTCGCGCTCTCCGCCATGTTCTGGCTGGGCGCGGGCATCTACTGGATAGAGAGCTTTTTCTTCCCGCTCGACGGCTTGCGGCTGCTCGTGCTGCCGCTTGCGTGTGCGGCCTCGGTAATGCCGCTGATTTTTGGCGGCGTGCGTGTGCTGCCATACGCCGCTGCGCCCATGTTCAAGCTGCATTTCCTGATCGCGAATATTGCGTACGGGCTGTTCGCGATTGCCGCGCTTCACGCCATCCTGATGCTGATGGTGGAAAAGCGGCTGCAGAACATGCGTGGGACCGCCACGCGGCATACATCGAATAGTTGGGTGTCGAGCTGGCTCGACACTTTGCCACCGTTGCTCACGCTGGAAAAATTGTTGTTCCGCCTGATTTCGGCGGGCTTCGTTCTGCTGACGCTCACGCTCATATCAGGCGTCGCGTTCAACGAGCAACTCGTCGACAAGGCGTTCAAACTCGATCACAAGACCGTGTTCGCTATTTTGTCGTGGCTGATGTTCGGCGCGCTGCTGACCGCTCGCCGTGTGTCGGGCTGGCGCGGGCGCGCCGCGTTGCGCTGGGTGCTCGCTTCGTTCGTCGCGTTGTTGCTCGCTTATGTGGGCAGCCGCTTTGTATTCGAAGTGCTGCTGCATCGCGCGGTCGTTTGACGCGGTCATCCGAATCATCGGGCATTTATTGCCTCTACTATTAGTAAGATCATGCGCCAACTTCTCCTGCTGATATTTGTGTTCTTTGCGAGCCAGTGGCTGTTCAAAAAGCTCAAGCGCGCCCAGACGGCCGCTGGCGCGCAAACGGGCCGCCAAGCGGACGGCGGCGCAGCGGCCGGACGTGCGTCTCGCGGCCCGGCGGCTTCCGGCTCCGCGCCGCAACTCCCCGATCCTCTGGTGCGTTGCGCCGAGTGCGGCGTGCATACGCCGAGCAGCGAAGCGATTGTCGCGGCCGGACATCGCTTCTGTTGCTCCGATCACGCCCAGCGCTACGCCACGCATCCCACCGGCCGCGACGCACGATGAGCGTTGCTGGTCTGATCGATACCGACGGCTGGTACACGGCTGCACGTCGCGTGCCGTCGCCGAACTTCGAAGTGCGTCCGGAGGGGATCGAGCCCACGCTCGTTGTCGTTCACAACATCAGTTTGCCGCCCGATGAATTCGGCGGCAGCGCTATTGCCGAGTTTTTCCAGAACCGTCTCGATCACGACGCTCATCCGTACTATGACCACTTGCGTGGCATGCGGGTGTCGTCGCATTTTGTGATTCATCGCGATGGCCGCGTCGAGCAGTATGTGTCGTGCAACGAGCGCGCGTGGCACGCGGGCGTGTCGAGCTTTCTCGGGCGTGAGCGATGCAACGACTTTTCGGTGGGTATCGAACTGGAAGGCAGTGATCGATGTGCGTTCGAGGACGCGCAGTACGCGTCGCTTAATGAGGTGGTCCAGGCGCTCACCCGTCGCTATCCAATCGAAGCGCTCGCGGGTCATTCGGACATCGCGGCGGGTCGTAAAACCGATCCTGGCCCGTACTTCGAGTGGTCGCGGCTGCAACGCGATACCCAACTTCCGCTTCAGTACTTTCCCTATCTCGGCGACGTTTGATTCGCTGGTTCTTCGCTTGATCGAGTGCGTCGCCGCGTGAGTTATTGAGCCGCTGCAACACACTACGTCTTGCCAATGTTCGCCTGCCTTGCCTCACCGCTTCCAAAGGATCAGCAGGGCTTTCATTTTGCATTGCAGCGCGTTCGCGTGTGTTCGGCGCACCTTGGCGTGCTTTCCCTTATCCGACTTTGGCATTTCAAAAGTCAACCCTCTGAAGGCCATTCTTCAGCAAATAAAAGTTTTTGAGACTGTGCGGATTGCCACTATACTTGGTGCTCAGAGACGTAATTCGCACTATATGTTGTGTTGTCCAGGCGGCGCCCCGCTCGTAGAGCCGGCGCCGCAGGCTTGTCCGGCCATAGAAGAAAACACCGGATAAGCGACTGATTTGTCGCGTAAAAAACGTCGGCATTCAGTTTGAAAGACCGAGGCAAACAGGCGTAGCGAGAGGGGTTGTCTTCGTCGGTTTGAAGCGTATGGGCCCATGGAAAAATCATGGGACTGCGCGCAAGAACGGCACCGGCAATTTTTCCGACTCAGCCAAGTTCAATTTTCAATTTCATCGTCGTGCGCGGTTGGCAAATGTTCTGAACAGCAACAACAAAGCAGTAACAAGCAGCCACCGCGCGCGGCACGCATCTCAATCCGCGGACGTTCCGCACCATCGAACACCTGGAGATTTGCACATGCAAACCACCGACAACACCACGACTTCCTACGAGGGCGCCTCCGCGCGGCCCCTCGGCGCACAAAGTCAGCCGGGCGCCAGCGCGCTCGCGCCGGACGCCACACTGGCCGACTACAAAGTCATCCGCCGCAACGGGACCGTGGTGTCGTTCGAGCCGTCGAAGATCTCCATCGCTGTGACGAAGGCGTTCCTGGCCGTGAACGGCGGTCAGGGCGCAGGCTCCGCGCGTGTGCGCGAGCTCGTCGAACAACTGACGCAGAGCGTTATCCGGGCGCTGGTTCGCAGCCGTCCGAACGGCGGTACGTTCCATATTGAAGACATTCAGGATCAGGTCGAACTCGCGCTGATGCGCGGCGGCGAGCATAACGTGGCGCGCGCGTACGTGTTGTATCGCGAGAAGCGCACGCAGGAACGTGCTCATGCGCCGGAAACGCGGGCGAACGCGCTTGGCATCAACGTGATCGACAACGGCGTGTCGCATCCGCTGGATCTGGACGCGTTGAAGGCGCGCATCAACGAAGCGTGCGCGAATCTCGGCAGCGAAGTGAGCGCCGATCCGATCGTTGCGGAAACGGTGAAGAACCTGTACGACGGCGTGCCGATGGCGCAAGTCTATGACTCCGCCATTCTCGCCGCGCGCACCATGATCGAAAAGGACCCGGCGTACAGCCAGGTCACCGCGCGTATCCTGCTGCACACCATCCGTCGTGAAATCCTGGAAGAGGACGTTGCGCAAGGCGAGATGGCCACGCGCTACGCTGAATATTTCCCGCTGTTCATCAAGCAGGGCGTGGAAGCGGAACTGCTCGACGAAAAGCTCCAGCAGTACGACTTGAAGCGTTTGGGCGCAGCGCTCGACGCCGACCGCGATCTGCAATTCGGCTATCTCGGCCTGCAGACGCTGTATGACCGCTACTTCCTGCACAACGAAAACAAGCGCATCGAACTGCCGCAGGCGTTCTTCATGCGCGTCGCAATGGGCCTGGCGCTGAACGAAATCGACCGCGAAGCGCGGGCGATCGAGTTCTACAACGTGTTGTCGAGCTTCGACTTCATGTCGTCTACCCCCACGCTGTTCAACTCCGGTACGCGCCGTTCGCAATTGTCGTCGTGCTACCTGACGACGGTTGCCGACGACCTCGACGGCATCTACGAAGCGCTGAAGGAAAACGCGCTGCTGTCGAAGTTCGCGGGCGGTCTGGGCAACGACTGGACGCGCGTGCGTGCGCTCGGTTCGCACATCAAGGGCACGAACGGCAAGTCGCAAGGCGTGGTGCCGTTCCTGAAGGTCGTGAACGACACGGCCGTTGCGGTGAACCAGGGCGGCAAGCGCAAGGGCGCGGTGTGCGCGTACCTTGAAACGTGGCATCTGGATATCGAAGAATTCCTGGAGCTGCGCAAAAACACGGGCGATGACCGTCGCCGCACGCACGACATGAACACGGCGAACTGGATTCCCGATCTGTTCATGAAGCGCGTTCACGAAAACGGCGACTGGACACTGTTCTCGCCAGCCAACACACCGGACCTGCACGATCTGTTCGGTGCGGCGTTCGAGAAAGCTTACGTGGCGTATGAAGAGAAGGCCGCACGCGGCGAGATCAAGCTGTTCAAGAAGGTTCCGGCCGCGCAACTGTGGCGCAAGATGCTGGGCATGCTGTTCGAAACGGGTCACCCGTGGATCACGTTCAAGGATCCGTGCAACATCCGTTCGCCGCAGCAGCACGTGGGCGTCGTCCACTCGTCGAACCTGTGCACGGAAATCACGCTGAACACCAGCGACACCGAAATCGCCGTGTGTAACCTTGGCTCGGTGAACCTGGTCGCACACATGAAGACGCAGGCCGACGGCACGCTCGCGCTGGATCATGACAAGCTGAAGCGCACTGTCAGCGTGGCAATGCGCATGCTCGACAACGTGATCGACATCAACTACTACGCGGTGGCCAAGGCGCGGAATTCGAACCTGAAGCATCGTCCGGTCGGCATGGGCATCATGGGCTTCCAGGACTGCCTGCACTTGCTGCGCACGCCGTACGCATCGAAGGAAGCGGTCGCTTTCGCCGATACCTCCATGGAAGCGGTCTGCTACTACGCTTACTACGCATCGACGGAACTGGCGCAAGAGCGCGGCCGTTATTCGAGCTACCGCGGTTCGCTGTGGGACCGCGGCATTCTCCCGCAGGATTCGCTGAAGCTGCTGGCCGAAGCGCGCGGTGGTTACGTGGAAGTGGACGACAGCGCGTCGATGGACTGGACCGAACTGCGTTCGCGGATCGCCAACTACGGCATGCGCAACTCGAACTGCGTCGCAATCGCTCCGACCGCGACCATTTCGAACATCATCGGTGTGTCGGCGTGTATTGAGCCGACGTTCCAGAACTTGTACGTGAAGTCGAATCTGTCGGGTGAATTCACGGTCGTGAACGATTACCTGGTGCGTGACCTGAAGGAACGCGGTCTGTGGGACGAAGTCATGGTCTCGGACCTGAAGTACTTCGACGGTACGTTGTCGCGCATCGACCGGGTTCCGGCCGATCTGCGGGCCATCTACGCCACCGCGTTCGAACTGGACGCAACCTGGGTGGTAGAAGCGGCGTCGCGTCGTCAGAAGTGGATCGATCAGGCGCAATCGCTGAACATCTATATGGCAGGCGCGTCGGGCAAGAAGCTGGACGAGGTGTACAAGCTGGCGTGGCTGCGCGGTTTGAAGACCACGTACTACCTCCGCACGATGGCAGCAACGCACGTCGAGAAGTCGACGGTCGCTCACGGTCAGCTGAACTCGGTGCCGTCGGGTAACTCGGGGAACGGCGAGGGTGGGGCGTCAGGCGCGAACGGCAACGGTTTTGGTTCGCAGGGTTCGCATGGATCGTCGACCGGTGGTTTCAACGCTGCTGCGGCACCGGCAATTGCCGCTGCGGCTGAAGCAGAGGCGGATGGTCCGGTCTGCATGATGCGTCCGGGCGATGCCGGGTTCGACGAATGCGAGGCTTGCCAGTAAGACGGTTGTGGGCGAGAGGCCGATGCAATCGGCCTCTCGCCAGTCAGCTAGCGGTGAGATTGAAGGCCGGTACGAAGCGTTGGTTCTTTCAGCGGTGGAAAGGGCGGGCGAATTCGGAACCGGCCTTTTCTATTTGTGCTCGCTGAGGTCGGGTAACTACAGCGTTTGAAATTCGAGTCGCGGTCCCGCAGCGGTGGCCCTTTCCGCAATCGGTTTCGCAGGTGAGTTCGGAGTGAGCCGTTTGTATTTACGCTCGCCGAGTTCGGACGCGTTGCAGCGTTTGAAACCCGAAGCCGGCACCGAAGATGCATTGGCTTTTTCGACGACGGACCGGGCTGGCGAATTCAGCGCTGGCTTTCTTATATGTATCGTCGCCGCCTTTGATGAATCGCCACGCTCTTGCTTCACCCGCGCGTTCCCCTCGATATCTCATGTCCAGCGTCCCGACTCAGCTTCGCGGTAATCGGAATCGAAAGGAACGAAAACAATCCGACGACGACAAACGCCGGCCAGAAATCCGACCAGACAATCTGCGGATGTCCCTGCAGCGAATGTGAAATCTGGAGCGCGATACCACCGATCGTCACGCCCAACCCCAGCGACACCTGCTGGATAAAACTCCCGAGACTCGTCGCGCGGCCGACATCGCGGCTTTCGATCTCGGCATACGTCAGCGAGTTGAGGCTCGTGAATTGCAACGCCGGGAAAAAACCGCCGAGGAGCACGACGGCCCAGATGAGCCACGTCGGCGTGCCCGGATAGAACATGCCGCACGCGGCGATCGCGATGCCTGACAGTGCCGCGTTGACTATCAGCGTCTGCCGGAAGCCGAACCGGTGCAGCACGCGCGACGCGAGCGAGCGCATGAACATGCCGCCAAACGCGGACGCGCAGGTGATCGACCCGGACTTGAACGCGCTCATGCCGAGGCCTTCCTGCATTGCGAGCGGGAGCAGGAAAGGCACCGCTCCCAAGCCGATGCGAAACAACGAGCCGCCCATCACGCTCGCCTGGAACGTCGGCACGCGGAGGAAGCGCAGATCAAGGAGCGGAATTTTTACGCGTCGCGAGTGCAGTAAATACACGATCAGGAAAGCGACGCCGGCGAGCGTCATGCATGTTGCTGTCAGGTTGGAGACAAGCTCGCCGCCGATCAGCGAGAGTCCGAGCAGAAACAATGTGCCGGCGCTCGCTGACAGAAAGAAGCCGAACCAGTCGAGCGGTCCGGGATGCGGCTCGCGCGCGTTACCGATGTAACGGTTGGTCAGGTAGATGCCAAGGATGCCGATCGGGATGTTGATGAAGAAGATCAGGCGCCAGTGCAAATAGGTGGTGATAAAGCCGCCGAGCAGCGGCCCGACGGCGGGGCCGAGCATGGCGGGTAACGAGAGGTAGTTCATCGCGCGGATGAATTCGGAGCGGCGCACAGAACGGAAGATGATGATCCGGCCGACCGGCACCATCATCGCGCCGCCTACGCCCTGGACGAAACGCGCGAGCGTGAACGGAATCAGCGAAGTGGACGCCGCACAGAGGAGAGAGCCGGCGACGAAGATGCCGATAGCGAGACGGAAGATCGTGCGCGCGCCGAAGCGGTCGGCGACCCAGCCGCAGATCGGGATGAAAACCCCGAGGCCGAGCACGTAACTGGTGACGGCAATCTTCAGCGTGACGGGATCACGGCCGAACGCTTTGGCCATTTCGGGAATAGCGGTGACGATGACATTGGCATCGACGCTTTCCATGAACATCGCGCAGGCGACGATGAGAGGGGCAACGAAAGCTTTGATGGCTAGCGACATGGAGAACGGAAGGGGATCTCTTCGCGGCGGGAAGCTGGATTATGGCATCGATATCATGACAGCGACATCGCGAGTTGCCGAGATGAGCGACACTTCGCTCCGATAAAACCCGAGGAGAACGACGATGGACCCGGAAGATCTGCAGCGTCTCGTCACGCAGAAGATGCCCTACGGAAAGTACAAGGACCGCGTGATCGCGGACCTGCCCGGTCACTATCTCGCGTGGTTCGCACGTGAGGGTTTTCCTGCAGGACAACTCGGCCGGCTGCTCGCGCTGATGCACGAAATCGATCACAACAATTTGCGCGAACTACTCACGCCGCTGCGCGACAAGCGAGGTTGAAAAGTTGTGTGCGAGCAGCCGCTGGTGGGTGATCCACGCGTGCGCGCAGTGACATCACAGTCGCATTTTCACGCGTGAAATCCGCTCTTGCATGACGTATTCGTTTGTACTATAGGTAGTCGTCGCAGGCACAAAACACCCAATATTTTGTGGTTTTGCCTTTGCGATGACGACGTCGAGTGCTACACTTTCGACATGGAAACGAGGCGCGCCAGCGTATCGTTTTCAGCAGCAAGACGCGTGTAATCGCGAGCTCGGCGCAACGGGTTTTTCATGTCGCTCGGCACTCGAAAAGCAGGTTGAAGCGGGTCATGGAAGCTCATGATCCAAAGCTTGGCTCGGAGGTAGGGTGAGCATCGTCGTGAAGTGAAGATAGTCGCGAGCAGCACTTGACCGGACAATCGCGCATTGTGCGAATAAGCGGACGCACCAGGTTTTCATCGAAGCAATCACGCAGTGAAAGCTGTTCGATCTCACGCTTCAATTTCCACGCTTGCTGCCACGCTAATTGCGCACGCAAGACCACACGAAAGACGATTCACAGCAGAGCTGGACGATGCAGGTGCTCCAAGCAAAAGCACCGTTGAAAGAGCTTGAAGAAGCACTGAGCGAGCACTGCATCGAACACGTTCAACGAGACTTCGCATGAAGCTTCAAGCAGTGAGCTCAACGCAAAGTGTTGTATGCAAGTAGCAGCGTCAACACGAAAACAGGATTTTTATGAGCAAGCTCTTTTATCGCTCATGGAAAGATGGTACAAACCGATCTAAATTGATGGTGAGAATTTATGCTCAACTGGGATGACGAGACCACTGCCGTAACTCCCTCGAACGGTTCGCAACACAACACGTTGCGTAACCCGGCGGGTCAGGTTGCCGGCGTCAGCCAAGCAGTCAGCCAGGCATCGCGTGCTGCAGCTCCAGTCAGTTCGCATGCAGCCACGCAAGTCGCCGGTCATGGTGTTCTTCAAGCGGCTCACCAAATGGCAGCAGGACCGAATATTTTTGCGAGCGACTTCGTTGCTCCCGCGGCACCCAGCGCCAGCGACATCGCGGCGGCAAGTGCAAAGCGGGTGAATGTGGCGGACAAGCGCATCATCAACGGCAAGACCGACGTGAATCAGTTGGTGCCGTTCAAGTACAAGTGGGCGTGGGAAAAGTATCTGGCGGGTTGTGCGAACCACTGGATGCCGCAGGAAGTGAACATGTCGCGCGACATCGCGCTGTGGAAGGACCCGAACGGCCTCTCCGACGACGAACGCCGGATTGTGAAGCGCAACCTCGGTTTCTTCGTCACGGCCGACTCGCTCGCTGCCAACAACATCGTGCTCGGGACGTATCGCCACATCACGGCGCCCGAGTGCCGGCAGTTCCTGCTGCGCCAGGCGTTCGAGGAAGCGATCCACACGCACGCGTATCAGTACATTGTCGAATCGCTGGGTCTGGACGAGAGCGAAATCTTCAACGCGTATCACGAGGTCGACTCGATCCGCGCGAAGGACGAGTTCCTGATTCCGTTCATCAACACGCTGACCGACCCGGCCTTCACCACCGGGACGCTTGAAGCGGACCAGAAATTGCTGAAGTCGTTGATCGTGTTTGCTTGCGTGATGGAAGGGCTCTTCTTCTACGTTGGCTTTACGCAGATCCTGGCGCTGGGTCGCCAGAACAAGATGACGGGTGCGGCGGAGCAGTATCAGTACATCCTGCGCGACGAGTCTATGCACTGCAACTTCGGCATCGACCTGATCAACCAGATCAAGCTGGAAGAGCCGCAACTGTGGACGCCGGAATTTCGCGCGGAGATTCGTGAGATCTTCCAGGAAGCCGTCGAACTGGAATACCGGTACGCAGAAGACACGATGCCGCGCGGCGTGCTCGGTCTGAATGCCGCCATGTTCAAGAGTTATTTGCGTTTCATCTGTAACCGTCGTTGCCAGCAGATCGGCCTCGACCCGCTGTTCCCGAACGAAGAAAATCCGTTCCCGTGGATGAGTGAGATGATCGACTTGAAGAAGGAACGCAACTTCTTCGAGACGCGAGTGATCGAGTATCAGACGGGCGGCGCGCTGACCTGGGAATAAGCCAGTCAGCGAGTCTCAGTGAATGAGCGTCAGCCAGTGGCAATGGACGCATTGCCACAACGAATTAGATGTAGACCGGGCGCCCGCAGAGGGCGCCGAGTAGACGGGATGAATGCGGGATGAATGGCAAACCGGCGCCATCGCGTGCAATCACGATTGCGCGCGCGCCGGCTAACAGGTTTAGGAGAACGGTCGCCTGATGCAAAGTGCGCCTTGTGGCTTAACAGCCCAAAAAGATGACAGGCGTTTTGCGGACCCTTCAGTGGGACGGGCAAACTTCCCCCCGAAATATGCCGTCGGCAGCGCCGACGGCCCGATCAAGCGATTGCCGGCACCTTCTTCTGGTGCTGACTTAATTTGGCGCGCGGTGCCTTGTGGCACCGCGCGCCTTGCCGTATTCATTAGCGTAAGCAAGCTCCATCAGCGTACGCCGATGAATAATCCGCTTCGCAGCGTGCGTCCTGAGAAGCCCACGCGGGAAGCGGGTTTTGACGAAGGGTGTTGTTCGAACTGACTCTCATCTTGAAACCTGAAGGAGAAAATGATGGCATTAGCCAAGAAATCCGTCGCAAAGAAAGCTGCAGCGAAACCGGCTGTTAAGAAAACGGCTGCCAAGAAGGCAACGGTAGCGAAGAAGGCACCGGCGGCCAAGAAAGTTGCAGTGAAGAAGGTTGCAACCAAGAAAGTCGCAGTGAAGAAGGTCGCGGCGAAGAAGGTTGCAGCAAAGAAGGTTGCGGCCAAGAAGGCACCGGCAGCGAAGAAAGTTGCCGCCAAGAAAGTTGCAGTGAAGAAGGTTGCAGCCAAGAAGGCTCCTGCGAAGAAAGCAGCGGCTAAGAAGGTTGCCGCCAAGAAGGCGCCTGCGAAGAAGGCTGCTGCCAAAAAGGCGCCTGCCAAGAAGGCTGCGGCCAAGAAGGCCCCTGCTAAAAAGGCTGCTGCTAAAAAGGCCGCTGCTAAAAAGGCGCCTGCTAAGAAGGCACCTGCCAAAAAGGCGGCCGCCAAGAAGGCTGCGCCCGCCAAGAAGGCTGCCCCTGCTGCGAAGAAGACTGCCGTAGCTGCTGCTCCGGTTGCGGCTCCTGCTGCAGCGCCCGCTCCGGTTGCTAAAAAGGCTCCGGCCAAGAAGGCTGCCGCTGCGAAGAAGACGGCTGCTGTAGCGCCGGCAACGACAGCAACGACACCTGCAGCGCCGGCCCCGGCTGCAACGGTCAAGACGGCGTTGAATCCGGCCGCTGCATGGCCGTTCCCGACGGGCAGCCGTCCGTAAGCGCAGGCTGTAACGCAGTACTTCGACACACGCGATGTGTCCCGTGACCGTGTAGTGCTACGCGGTCCAAACCCGCTTCCGGTAGTTTTGCCGGCAGCGGGTTTTTTATCGACTGTCACATGTGAGTGTGTAGGCATGTAGACATGTAGCGGAGCAGGGGCGGTGCGCTCAGCATCCCCACACCCAACGCACGCCAGACTCGCAGACGAAAAAAAGCGCATGTGCCCAAAGGCGCATGCGCTTTTCTCCGACCCCGGCAAGACCTATTCGATCATGCCGGCGCGTTCTTCATCCGCTAGTGCGTCACTCGTGTCACACCGCCGCTCGACAACAACCGAACGCGCTCGCCGGCCTGGAACACTTCGCCGGTTGCGGTTTGAGTAATGGCGCGCATGTCGCCGTTATCCAGGCGCACGGTGATCTCCAGTCCGTTCTGCGTTGCAACGCCGTTCTCGACAGCATTGCCCGCCACCGCACCCGCGATCCCGCCGACGATACCCGTCAGGATCGAGCCACGCCCGCCGCCGAGCGCGCTGCCTGCAACCGCACCCAGTGCACCGCCGCCGATAGCGCCAAGCCCGCTAGGCTGGCCGTTGTTGGTGCTGATCTTCACGCCGCGCACGCTGTCGACGGTACCCATGCGGACCGTCTCTTCGCGCTGGGCCTGCGACGCGGTGTACACATCGGGCGAACTGCTGTTATAGGCGCACCCCGTCATGACGACGGAGCTAAAAAGCGCTACTGCGAGCGCCATACGACTTGTTAACTTCATTCTTCACTCCACAAAATTACGGCAGGCTGTTGCTTGAAAAAGCCAACAGCCTGCCGCTACATGTCATTGCTTAAGCGTTTCTCAAATCCGCTTCAATGACTCATTTCGACCTTCCTCGCTGCATTGCTCGAAATCCTTAGAGAGCCGAACCAAACGCCTGCTCGAATCGCTCGCGGATCTCGGCACGGGAGGGCGCATACGTCTGCGGTCCCTGATGTTCGATTTTCAGCGCGCCCATCAGGCTGGCGAGACGGCCTGTTTTTGCCCAGCCCAGCTTGTTCTCGATGCCATACAGCAGGCCACCACGGAATGCGTCGCCGCAACCGGTGGGATCGACGACTTTCTGAGCCTTCACGGCCGGAATTTCTTCGATGCCTTCAGCGTGCAGGATCTGCGCGCCGTGTTCGCCGCGCGTGATCACGAGCGCTTGCACGCGGCTCAGTATTTCGTCGATTGACCAGCCGGTCTTGTTGCTCAGCAATTTCGCCTCGTAATCGTTGACTGCCACGTAAGTGGCGAGTTCAATCATGCGACGAAGTTGCACACCTTCGAGAATGGGCAGGCCCTGGCCCGGATCGAAGACGAAGGGCACGCCCGTTGCCGCCAGTTCCTCGACGTGCTGGCGCATGCCGTCGGCGCCGTCCGGTGCAACGATGCCCAACGTGATGCCCTTGGTTTCGCTGGCGTGGTTCAAGTGCGAGTCCATCATCGCGCCGGGGTGGAATGCGGTGATCTGGTTGTTCCCGAGGTCGGTGGTGATGAAGCATTGCGCCGAATGCTGGTCGGGCAGCACGCGCACATATTCCCTCGACAAACCAAGCGCATCGAAACGATCGAGGTAGAGCTGCGCATCGGCTTCGCCGAGGGTCGCCATGATCTTCGCGTCGCCGCCGAGCAGGTTCAGCGCGTAGGCAATGTTGCCCGCGCAGCCGCCGAAGTTGCGTCGCATCGTGGGGACGAGGAAGCTGATGTTCAGCTGATGCACCTGGTCCGGCAGGATGTGGTCGCCGAAGCGGCCCTGGAAAGTCATGATGTTGTCGTAGGCGAGCGAGCCGCAGATGAGCGTAGACACTGGCGAATTCCCTGAAAATTGATCGATGAAAGTGCGCGCGGGCTTGAGTTCCTGTGCACCGTGCATGCCTGCATGAAACGCTGCGCATTCGTCACGCGGCGGGTGTTCCAGTTCCACCCCGTCACGGATGCGCATTGCCGCTTACGGCCTCGGCTGATTGAATAACCGTCGTGCTTCGGGTGTTTATCCGGCGCGGCGAGGGGTGGATCGAGATGCGGCTCGCCGCCGCTCGGAGAGAGAGGCAGGCCGCAACCGGCCCGCGCTCTCCGATGCTTACTTCAACGCGGCCAGCGCTGCGTCGTAGTTCGGCTCATTCTTGATTTCCGGCACGAGTTCCGAGTACAGCACCTTGTCGTTTTCATCGATCACCACTACTGCGCGCGCCGTCAGGCCCGTCAGCGGTCCGCTCGTGACATCGACGCCGTAGGCTTGCGCGAAGTCATGGCCGCGGAACGTCGATGCTGTCACTACGTTTTCGATGCCTTCCGTCGTGCAGAAGCGCGTTGCTGCGAAGGGCAGGTCGCCCGACACGACCACCACCACGGTGTTGTCGAGTCCGGCCGCGGCAACGTTGAACTTGCGCGTGGAGGTGGCGCACGTCGGCGTGTCGAGGCTCGGCACAATGTTCAGGACCTTGCGCTTACCGGCGAAGCTCGCCAGCGTCAGGTTGCCCAGATCCTTGCCGACCAGGGTGAAGTCGGCTGCTTTAGCACCGGCTGCCGGGAACGTGCCTGCCACGTCGATCGGGTTGCCGCCGAGGGTAACTTGGCTCATGTCTACTCCAGAAAGTGTCTGACGTTCAGGGAATATGCGCGTCGCTCGGCCGGGGACGAACGAGCGACGTGCGTGGAAAAAACGACTGGCTGATCACAGGGCACACGTGGAAACGCGTAGAAAACGGTCGAGCGTAAAAACCTGAAAGCAGACGCGCGTGAAAGTATGCGCGCGTCAACAAACATGCTGAAGCAGGCGCGTGTCAGGGATAAAAAATCTGCACGCGATAATTCGCCGCGACCGCGTCGCCGGTATCTAGCCTGACGATCACTGGCTGCGTACTGTGCGCGGGCAGGCCGGCGCCGATCACCGTGCCCGGACGCGCGTAGTCTTGCGGCCACAGGACACGCCGGATCGCGACGTTGTTTTTATCGTCGAGGAGGGTGAGCTCAAGCGCCGGATACGCGATCGCCACGTCGAAGCGATTGCGCAGCGAAAGTTTCAGTTCAAGCTTGTGCGAGCCGTCCACCTGGCGCAGTCCGGAGTTCTCGATCTGCAGCCCGTCGATATCCCGCGGCGGCGCGACCACGCAACCAATCTGCTCGCATGCTTGCGCGAAGAGCGGTTGCGAGGCGGGCCAGTAGACCATCACGGTTTCCCGTTCCCACCATGCGGCCTGCGCGAGCAGCGTGATCAGCAGCACGAGTGCAATCAGCGAGCCGATGATCTTCCACACGATTCCCGACCGGGCCGGCGCGCGCGTTTCACGGATAACGGGGAACGGCTCAGAGGCGGGTTCCGACGACGCAGCCGCGTTGCCGAAGCTCGGCTCTGCGGGGTCTGCTGCCCACGGCGCTGCGGGTGTGGTACCGAGCGGGGCGGGTTCGGAGCGGGCGGTGGTATCGACTGGGCGACGCGGCGCGGGCGTTTCCGGCTCCGAATGCGGTGCACTCCGGCCCACGAACGGTTCTGTGCGGGAACCGGCACGTAAGGCGTCGGCGCGCGACTCGGCGCGTGACTCGTCGGCGCGTGACTCGTTAAGCGCTTCGATTTCAGTGCGGCCAATGAAGGGATCGGTGCGCGATTCCTCCAGCGAATCGCCTTCGTTACGACCCACGAAAGAATCTGCCGGCGGTTGGGTACGAGCGAGGGCGTCGGCGGGTGCTTCAGCTTGTGCGTCTGCCTCAGCGCGATTAGCCCGATCAACCGATTGCCACGGGGATTCGGCGAGTGCTTCCCCGGGAAACTCGCTCTCCGCACGCGTGCGCGAAACCGCTTCAGCGGCAGCGAGGCCCGCGAGCGGTTCAGCGCGCTCAATCGGAGGGCGTTCCGCTTCGACCTGAGGGGCTAGCGCCGTATTGGAGACGAACGGATGCAGGGGGATACCCAGCGCGTCACGCTTGTCGCCGGCGACCTCGGCGCTCGACTTCTCTGCCCAAGGGCTTGCCGGGTCTACGCCGTAATTAGGCGCGGTTGCCGCCAGCGCGGCCATGACGGTTTCGTCGCGGTCGAACTGGTAATGCGCTGCGTCGAAGATTTCCTGGCAATGGCCACACCGCACGCGGCCGTCGTGCGGCGCGAGCAAATGAGGGTCCAGACGGAAAACCGTTTCGCAGTGGGGACAGCGGGTTGCCAGCGCCATATGTAGCCGAAGGCCAGAGGCCGGTAGATGGACGATGGCGCTATTCTAAAGGCTTTCGCGGCGGGTACCCGCAAGACACACCCAGCCTTCGTGTTCCCGCCATACGCTGATGTCGATCCAGCGTGCATAAACAGCGGCAACTTCGTCGGCCTGGCGCGCCAGAATGCCCGATAACGCAATGCGTCCGCCCGGTTTCACGCGCGCGGAAAGCATTGATGCCATCAGCTTCAGCGGGTTCGAAAGAATGTTCGCGACCACAATATCGAATTGGCCTTCGGGGCAATCGTCGGGCAGACCGTAGGTGACATCGGCGTGATTGCGCTCGCTATTCTGGCGTGCGGATTCCACCGCTTGAGGATCGATATCAATACCAATCACCGGGTTCGCGCCGCATTTCTTCGCCAGGATCGCGAGGATGCCGGAACCGCAACCGTAATCGAGCACGGACTGGTTTTGTTCAACCGATTGCTCGAGCCATTCCATGCACAGCCGTGTAGTCGGATGGCTACCGGTGCCAAACGCGAGACCTGGATCGAGTTCAAGCACGAGCGCGTCCGGATCGGGCGCTGCATGCCATGACGGCACGACCCAGATCCGCTTGCCGATAGGAATAGGATCGAACTGGGATTGCGTGAGGCGCACCCAGTCCTGATCTTCCACATCGCGCAGCGTGAACGCCGGCGTGTCCTTCAAGCCGATCTCATTCGCCGCCGCCGCGAGCAGCACGGCGGGATCAGCGTCATTGGCGAGAAGGGCGACGACCCGCGAGCGGTTCCACGCCTTCTGGTCCGGCGTCAGGCCGGGTTCGCCGAACAGCGGCTGCTCGTCGGGGGTATCGGCGTCGGCGTCTTCCACCGATACCGACAGCGCGCCCAATTCCAGCAGCGCATCCGACAACGCTTCCGCGTGTTCCCGGTCCAGCTCGGCGATCAATTCCCGGTAGCTCATCTTGAAGCCTTACTTATTGCGTTTATTGCGCCGCGTCTTCTGCGGCGACGGCGGCTGCCGCCTTGCGCGCGGCGAGCTTGTTTTCGAGGTAATGAATGCTCGTGCCGCCTTCGACGAACTTTGCATCGATCATCATCTCCCGATGCAGCGGGATGTTGGTCGAAATGCCTTCCACGACCATTTCCGACAGCGCAATGCGCATGCGGTTGATCGCTTGCTCGCGGGTCGCGCCGTACGAGATCAGCTTGCCGATCATCGAGTCGTAATTCGGCGGCACGAAATAGCCGTTATACACATGCGAGTCAACGCGAATTCCCGGACCGCCCGGCGCATGCCATGACGTGAGACGTCCCGGCGATGGCGTGAACTTGAACGGATCTTCCGCGTTGATCCGGCATTCAATCGCATGACCGCGAAACACAATGTCCTTCTGACGGAACGCAAGCTTCTCGCCGGCAGCAATACGGATCTGTTCCTGCACGATATCCACGCCGGTAATCAGCTCCGTCACCGGATGCTCGACCTGCACGCGCGTGTTCATTTCGATGAAATAGAACTCGTTGTTCTCGTACAGGAATTCGAACGTACCCGCGCCGAGATAACCCATTTTCTTGCAGGCGTCGGCGCAACGATCGCCAATCCGCTCGATCAAGCGGCGCGCAATACCCGGCGCCGGCGCTTCTTCAATCACCTTCTGGTGACGGCGCTGCATGGAGCAATCGCGCTCGCCCAGCCAGATTGCATTACGGAACGAGTCGGCAAGAATCTGGATTTCGATGTGCCGCGGGTTCTCCAGGAATTTCTCCATGTAGACCTGCGGATTACCGAATGCACGGCCAGCTTCTTCGCGGGTCATGTTCACCGCGTTCACCAGCGCCGCTTCGGTGTGCACCACGCGCATGCCGCGGCCACCGCCGCCGCCTGCTGCCTTGATGATCACCGGGTACCCGACCGCGCGTGCAATCTTCACGATTTCCTTCGGATCTTCCGGCAACGCGCCTTCTGAACCCGGGACGCACGGCACGCCCGTCTTGATCATCGTTTGCTTGGCGGATACTTTGTCGCCCATCAAACGGATAGTTTCCGGACGCGGTCCGATGAACGTGAAGCCGGATTGCTCCACACGCTCTGCAAAATCCGCGTTCTCCGACAAGAAGCCGTAGCCGGGGTGGATTGCTTCGGCGTCGGTGACTTCGGCCGCGCTGATCAGCGCCGGCATGTTGAGGTAGCTGAGGTTGGACGGAGCCGGTCCAATACACACGGCTTCATCGGCCAGCTTCACGTACTTGGCTTCTTTATCGGCTTCTGAATAGACGATGACCGTCTTGACGCCTAGTTCGCGGCACGCGCGCTGGATTCGAAGCGCGATTTCACCACGGTTCGCAATGAGGATTTTTTCAAACATAGCAAGGTTTCGACTCATCGATAGAACGCCTGGACGGTTGTCCGTAGCGGTCCTGGGAGATCGGCGGCGCGTCTCGCCGGGTAGTCTGACCGATCAGACTAATCAGGCGAGCGCCCGAGTGCTGCGGCCACCGGCTTGGCGCATGACAACTGACTGCGCTTCTCGCCGGCGGCATCGCGAAAAATCAATCGCCGCTCAGTCGCCAATGACGAACAGCGGCTGACCGTATTCGACGGCCTGGCCGTTCTCGACGAGGATTTCCTTCACGATGCCCGACTTGTCCGACTCAATTTCATTGAGCAGCTTCATTGCTTCGATGATGCAAAGCGTCTGGCCTTCCTTGACGGTGTCGCCCACCTGCACGAACGCGTCCGCGCCCGGCGACGGCGCACGGTAGAACGAGCCGACCATCGGCGAGGTCACTACGTGACCTTGCGGCACGACGGCAGCCGGCGTAGCAGGGGCACCGGCGACGGCGCCAGCATTGCCTGCGTCGCCTGGCGGGCCGTATTGCGGCGCTTGCTGCATCGGGCCTTGCTGCATGTACTGCGGAGCCTGCATGTAGACCGGCGCGGCATTCTTGACGATGCGAACCTTGCCTTCGCCTTCGGTGACTTCCAGCTCCGAGATGCCGGATTCCGAGACGAGGTCGATAAGAGTTTTAAGTTTACGAAGGTCCATCGAAAATTCCCCTTTCAATGCTTGGTGACCGGAAGCTTTTTCCGGTGCTTGACTTGGTAGTTGGGTGCCGCCGACGGGAGCGTTGTCCGAAGCTGCAGACACAGGCTCCGCATCACGTTGCGCGAGCAGTTCAATTGCTTTGAGCGGATCGCGACTCAAGCGCGTGGCTTTGCAGCAGCATTCATTGCAAGACGCTCGAGAGCGAAATCGAGCGCGTACAGATAGCCTTTCCAGCCCAGGCCGCATATCACGGCTTCGGCCAGATCGGAGAAATAGGAGTGGTGCCGGAAAGCTTCCCGCTTGTGCACGTTCGACAAATGAATCTCGATGAACGGCAGCGCCACGCCCGCGAGGGCATCGCGGATCGCGACGCTCGTGTGCGTGTAGGCGGCGGGATTGATCAGCACGATGTCCACCTGTTCGGTCCGCGCTTGCTGAATGCGGTCCACGATCGCGCCTTCATGATTGCTTTGAAACGAAGACAATTCCGCGCCGGCCGCCTGTGCCTTTTCTGCGAGCGCCTTATCGATTTCTGCGAGCGTTACCCGACCGTAGACGTCCGGTTCGCGGGTGCCGAGCAGATTAAGATTTGGGCCGTGCAGGACCAGCAGTCGTGACATAGTGGCTTTGGTTTGTGCGGAGTTGGGCGCACTTTAGCGCCCTTTAGAGAATTTTGTCTAGTTTTACGACCCGCCCGAGACCCGGTTCAAGTGTGCGGGAGGGTCGAATACGCGCATTTTGCACGTATTTTCGCGCAAAGTTTCCTGAAATGACGGCATCTCCCCGCGATCGATATCGATTTGCGGAGGGTCAAATGGCCGTCTTATAGGGCGTCGAGCGTCGCTTTCAGCTCTTTTGGATCGACTTCGCCGAGTTTTGTCGAACGAATCACCCCTTTCGCGTCGATGACGACAGTGAAGGGCAGCGCGCCCGCGTTATTGCCGAAGCTGCGGGCAAGATCGGCGCCGCCGAAGCCCGCGATGTAGATCGGATAATCGACGGGTACCTTCTGAAGAAACGCGTTCACGTTTTTCTCGGAATCGACGCCGAGTCCGATAAACGTGATGCCTTTCTTCTCATATTCACGATGAAGCGCCGCGAGGGTCGGCATTTCCTTCACGCACGGGCCGCACCACGACGCCCAG
Organism: Caballeronia sp. SBC1; assembly: GCF_011493005.1. Classification (NCBI taxonomy): domain Bacteria; kingdom Pseudomonadati; phylum Pseudomonadota; class Betaproteobacteria; order Burkholderiales; family Burkholderiaceae; genus Caballeronia; species Caballeronia sp. SBC1. The sequence goes on along the minus strand of NZ_CP049156.1, from coordinate 3,360,281 downwards.
AAGTTCACTACCACGGGTTTGCCCTTGAACGAGGCAAGTGCTTGCTGCGTGCCTGCAGCGCTTTGCAACTGTGCTTTCCAGAGATCATCGACGGCGTTGCCGCTGGCTTTCGTCGTGGCTTCTGCTGCCTGGCTAGTTTCGCCGCCCATCATCATGTGGCTGGCGTAGAAACCGCCGCCGGTTGCCGCAATGGCGATCACGAGGGCAGCAACAATGCGCATGGAGTTCATAGTGAGGTGGCGGGTGTGGGGGCGGGGGGCTCGTCGAGCAAGGCGCGCACGGCGGCAGCGCTTGCACGTGCAAGCTTGCCCCGGCCGTCCGCGCGGACGGCGCCGCGCAGGTCGTTGGTGTCGTAGAGGGCGACGTGAATGCCCATGGGTTCTTCGTCGCGCGAGGGGCGCATCAGGAAGCTCAGGGTTTCAACGTAGCCGCGGCCGGCAAAATGCCGGGTTTCCGATACGTCGTATTGAACGTTCGCGTTCAGCAAATAAATAGCGACTTCCTTGGGGTTATCGCAGAAGCATTGCAGGTGGATGTCCGAGTGTTCACCTGCTGTGCCGTTCAGCACGGCGCCGGTCAGGTACGGGTTGAATGGCTGGAGCCGTTGCATCCATTCGAGTGCGACTTCGCGCATGCGCCGCAGGACGGCTGGCTGGCTTTCGCTTTGGAAGATTGCTTGATATTCGCGGATTTCTTCTTCGATCTGACCGTTATCCGGTAGCCATTCGCCGCCAATGCGTGTTTCGCCGACGACTTGACGGGCGGCTTTGCGCTTCGCGGTGGAATAGTCGAGGCCATCTTCGGCGATCAGCCGCGCCGCCGCGATGGCGATTTCTTCGCGCACGCGAAGCGGATCGAAATGTGATTTGCGAATCATGGCGGAATGATACCGGAGATAGGTTTTCGATCGCGCTCGTGCGGACGGAACCCTCGGCCGCGGGCAAAAATCCGCGCCCATCCGTCGGTTACAATGTACCGCTCCGGGCGCCGGAATACCTCACTCATTCCCCCCGTGCTAACGGCCCTCCCGCCACGAACACACGCTTTATGCACATTCACATCCTCGGTATCTGCGGCACATTCATGGGTGGTCTCGCGGTCCTCGCCCGCGAAGCGGGTCATCGCGTCACCGGTTGCGACGCCGGCGTCTATCCGCCAATGAGCACCCAGCTCGAAGCGCAGGGCATCGAGTTGATCGAAGGTTATGGTGTCGAGCAAATCGCGCTCGAACCGGATCTGTTTGTAATAGGCAATGTCGTGACGCGCGGCAATCCGCTGATGGAAGCCATCCTCGATCGCGGCTTGCCCTACACGTCCGGCCCGCAATGGCTCGGCGAGCACGTTCTAAACGGCAAATGGGTACTCGCGGTCGCCGGCACGCACGGCAAGACCACCACGAGTTCCATGCTGACGTGGCTGCTGGAAGATGCCGGCATGAATCCGGGATTCCTGATCGGCGGCGTGCCGCTGAATTTCGGCATCTCGGCACGGCTGACGGATTCAAGCTTCTTCGTCATCGAAGCCGACGAATACGACACCGCTTTCTTCGATAAACGCTCCAAGTTCGTTCACTATCGCCCGCGCACGGCTGTGCTGAACAATCTCGAATTCGATCACGCCGATATCTTCCCGGATCTCGGTGCTATCGAGACCCAATTTCATCATCTGGTGCGTACCGTGCCGGGCGTCGGACGGATCGTTACGAACGGCCGCGAAGCCGCGCTCGAACGCGTGCTGACACGCGGTTGCTGGTCGGGCGTCGAGCGCTTCGGCGTACAAGGCGGCTGGGAAGCGCTGCCCGCGAGCGACGGTGTTGCCGTTGACGAGCAGTTCGCCGTGTACTGGGAAGGCGAGCGCCTGGGCGTGGTCGACTGGCAAGTGCAAGGCGAGCACAATCGAATGAATGCACTGGCGGCGATCGCTGCGGCGCGTTCAGTAGGCGTTCCGCCCGCGCAGGCAACGCAATCGCTGAGCACGTTCCGGAACGTGAAACGCCGGATGGAAGTGAAGGGTAGCGTGGACGGTGTGACCGTTTACGACGACTTCGCGCATCACCCTACCGCCATCGAAACAACGGTAGCGGGCTTGCGGACGCGTATTGGCGCCAATAGCCGCATTCTGGCTGTCCTCGAACCGCGTTCGAACACAATGAAACTCGGCACGATGAAGGCGCAATTGCCAGCCAGTCTTGTCGACGCCGACCTGGTCTTTGGGTACGGCGCGCACGAAGGCCGCGACAAGCTCGGCTGGGATCTGCAAGCGGCACTGGCGCCGCTCGGCGATAAAGCCCAGGCGTTCAGCGACCTCGCGGCGCTGGTCAAGTCAATCGCCGCCGCGGCCCGTCCTGGCGACCACGTGCTCGTGATGAGCAACGGCGGTTTCGGCGGCGTGCATCAGAAGCTGCTCGATGCACTGTCCGCGCGGCCGGTCACCAAGGAGCGGGTGTGATTCTTTATCTGCACGGGTTTCGGTCATCGCCACAATCGTTCAAGGCCCGCGTGATGCGCGCGCGACTGGAAGAGCTGGGACTGATCGACGAATGGCAGTGCCCGACGTTGCCGGTCTCGCCTAAAGAAGCCATTGCGCTGGCCGAAACGCTTGCGGCGGAAGCCCATGACGACGAGATCACGCTGATCGGCAGCTCGCTCGGCGGGTTTTACGCAACGTGGCTAGCCGAAAAATACGGCTGGCGTGCCGTGCTGCTGAATCCGGCGGTCGTGCCGCAAGAGGACCTGAGCGCTTATCTCGGCGAACAGCCGTTGTGGCATGGCGGCGGCAGTATTGTGGTCGAGCCGCGTCATATCGACGAATTACGTGCGCTTTCCGTTGCATCGATCACCCGGCCGGAGCGCTACTATTTGATAGCTGCCACCGGTGACGAAGTGCTCGACTACCGCACCATGCTCGCGCATTACCCGGATGTACGGACCACGCTGATCCAGGGCAGCGACCACGCGATCAGCGACTTTCCCAGCTACCTGGACGAAGTGCTCGCGTTCTGCGAGGCTCGGCCGCCCGCTGTCGCGGCCTGAAGACCCTGAGCGTTTCCTTTTATGTGGGCCTGGCGCTGTGTGCGGGATGCGAACCCGACCGGACGCCACGCCGACCAACAGTCTTTCGAGAGTATTGAGTGAACGTTTTTTTCGAGGAATCAGGTAGTTTCAAGGCCGGCGCCGTTCTGTCCAAGCAGAACGATGCGTTTCAGGTCGAGTTGCCGGGCGGGCGGCGTGCGAAAGTGCGCGCCAAAGACGTATTGATCGAATTCGAGAAACCGAACGCAGCCGATCTGATGCAACAGGCCGATGCCATAGCACAGGACATCGATCTCGACTTCCTGTGGGAGTGCGCGCCGGACGAAGAGTTTCCGTTCGCGGAACTGGGCGCGGATTATTTCGGCGATAAATTCGGCGCTACCGAGCGTGCCGCGCTCGTGCTGCGCATGCATGGATCGCCGGTGTATTTCCGCCGCAAGGGGCGCGGGCAATATCAGCGCGCGCCGCAGGAACAGTTGCAGATGGCGCTGGCCGGACTCGAAAAGAAACGGCAACTTGCCCTCGTGCAGGCGGGTTACGAAGCGGAGCTGGTCGCGGGAAAACTGCCCGATGCGCTCGCCGGCAAGACGATCGGCTTGCTGACGAAGCCGGACAAGAACTCTATCGAATATAAGGCGCTCGAAGCGGCCGCTGCCGCTCGCGGCATTTCGCAAGCGCGGCTGATGCTGGAAGTGGGTGGCATTCCTTCGGCACGTGCGCTGCACGAAGCGCGTTTCCTGTCGGAATTTTTCCCGCACGGGACGGGCTTTGCGCCTGTCACGGTGCCGCCGTTGCCCGACGATTTGCCGGAAGCGGACGTGCAGGCGTTCTCCATCGATGACGTCACCACCACTGAAATTGACGACGCGTTTTCCGTCGAGCATCTCGCCGATGGCCGCGTGCGCGTTGGTATTCACATCGCGGCGCCGGCACTGGGGATCGCGCGCGGCGACATGATTGATGCGATCGCTCGCACGCGGTTGTCCACCGTGTACATGCCCGGCGACAAGATCACGATGCTGCCGGACAGCGTTGTGGAAGCGTTCACGCTGGCTGAAGGCGGATTGCGGCCGGCGTTGTCGCTGTACATCATTGTGAATCGGGAAACGCAGGAAATCGTCGCGACCGAAACGCGCGCCGAGCGTGTGTTCGTGAAGAGCAATCTTCGACACAACCATCTGGACGAACATGTCACCGAGGAATCGCTCGCGGCGGGTAGCGGCGAGTATCCGCACAAGGATGACATTGCGGTGCTGTGGCCGCTCGCGCAAGCGCTGTTCGAAAAGCGTCAGGAAGCGCGCGCGGGTTACGGTCTGCGGCGCGAGGTGCAGCGCAATAACGACTTCAATTTCTACGTGGAAGGCGAGCACATCACGATCACGCCGCGTCGACGCGGGTCGCCGCTCGATCTGATCGTCGCCGAGCTGGCGATTTTGGCGAATTCATCGTGGGGCGCGTTTCTCAACGATCACAGCGTGCCGGGGATCTATCGCTCGCAGCGCGGATTTGGCGCGCCAGGTCCGAAGCGCACGCGCATGCAGACCACGCCCGCGCCGCACGAAGGGCTCGGCGTCGCGCAATATGCGTGGAGCACGTCGCCGTTGCGTCGATACGTCGATTTGGTCAATCAATGGCAGTTGCTCGCGTGCGTGCGGCATGGCGTGACGGCTGCGCTGGTTGCGCCGTTCAAGCCGAAAGATGCCGATCTGTTTGCTGTGGTTCAGGGTTTCGATGACCAGTATTCCGCGTACGCCGATTATCAGCGGCGCATGGAGTATTTCTGGTGTCTGCGCTGGTTGAAGCAGGAGGATAAGAAGCACGTGGCGGCGTCGGTGGTGAAGGACGATCTCGTGCGCCTGGACGAAATCCCGCTGATGCTGCATGTGCCTGGTCTTGGCGTGCACGCGCGCGGGACGAAGGTGATGCTGGACGTCATGAGTCTCGATGAACTCACCGTCGAGGCGTCGTGCCGCTTGCTGCATGTGATCGATGCACCTGCTCCGGCGTCGGCGCAAGACGCCGAGGCGCAGCAGGACGAGGCGGAAGAAGAGCTGATTGAAACGGAAGATTTGAGTGCCGAGAGCGAAGCTGAGGCGCAGGCGGAAGCTGTGCCCGATGCAGAAGCCTCTACGGACGAACCGGCTGGCGAAAGCACGCCCGACACGGCGGAGCCCACGCTATGACTTCTGGCGCTGTCACTCGGGACCACTATGCCGTGATCGGCAATCCGGTCGCGCACAGCAAATCGCCGTGGATTCATGCGCGTTTTGCCGAGCAGACGGGTGAAGCGATCGAGTACGGTCGTGTGCTGGGAACCATCGGCGCGTTTTCTGACGATGTCCGCGCGTTCATCGAAGCCGGCGGTCGCGGCATGAACGTGACGGTGCCGTTCAAGCTGGACGCCCACGCTTTCGCCAATACGCTCACGCCGCGCGCTGCCGCAGCGGGTGCGGTGAATACGCTGGCGTTCAACGCTGACGGCGTGCTCGGTGACAACACCGACGGAGTGGGTCTTGTCCGTGATATCGAAGGGAATCTTGGTATTGGTTTGAAGGGCGCGCGCGTGCTGCTGCTGGGTGCGGGCGGCGCGGCGCGCGGTGTCGTGCTGCCCATGCTGGACGGCGGCGTGGCGGCGCTGACGATAGTTAACCGGACGGCGTCGAAGGCGCAGCAACTCGTCGATCATTTCTCCGATGCCGCGCACGCCGCGCATGTGCGTTTCTCCGGCGGCGATGCGGATTCCGTGGAAGCGGGTCCGTACGATGTGATCGTCAACGCGACGGCCGGCAGTCTCGACGACTCCTTGCCCGATTGCGATAACGGTTCATTCGGCCCCGGCACGCTCGCCTACGACATGATGTACAGCGCCCAGCCGACCGTGTTCATGCGTCACGCGGAAAGCCTCGGCGCGCGTTCGGCGGACGGCCTTGGCATGCTTGTAGAGCAAGCGGCGGAATCGTTTTTCCTGTGGCGCGGGGTGCGCCCCGACAGCGGCGCCGTGCTTCGTGCGTTGCGGCTGGAGTTATCGACGAAGGTTTAGTTAAGCGCGTGATTCTGCGCGCCGTTGCGTTCCAAACAGAAGAAGCACGATGACAACAACAAAATCGCCCGGTCGTCTCGGGCCGGCTCGATGGATTGTCTACGGCATCTCGGTCATGGCGATTGCCGCCATCGCCACGCAGGTCTACTTCTTCGCGATGGTCGGGATTTATACGTTCGTCAATCCTTCATCGACGGCGTTCATGCGCTCGGATGCGTGGCGGCTCGCGCAAGACCGCCCTGATCTCGCCATCCAGCGCACCTGGGTTCCGTACGACCAGATCTCGCGCAACCTGAAGCGCGCGATCATTGCGTCCGAGGACGCGAATTTCGTCAACAACAACGGTTACGAAACCGATGCCATCCTGCAAGCCTGGGAGAAGAACAAGGCGCGCGGCAAGATTGTCGCGGGTGGCTCGACCATCTCGCAGCAACTGGCGCGCAACCTGTTTTTATCGCGGGAAAAGAGCTATGTGAGGAAGGCGCAGGAACTGGTCATCACGTCCATGCTCGAGCTCTGGATGGACAAGGAACGCATCTTCGAGATCTATCTGAATTCGGTGGAGTGGGGGAATGGCGTTTATGGCGCGGAAGCGGCGGCGCATTACTACTACAAGACCTCGGCGTCGAAACTGACCTCGTGGCAGTCGGCGCGGCTCGCGGTGATGTTGCCCCGGCCGAAATACTTCGATGAACATCGCGGGTCTGCGTATTTGTCGCAACGGGCGGGGGTGATCACGCGCCGGATGGGGGCGGCGGAATTGCCGCAGTGAGGGGGCTTCGGTAGGACGCCCACCGCCTTAGTGACAAGCAGGCTGTCGCGCTCGATGCAATTCGCGAAGACGAAAGAACGCCTGCATAAGAGCTGATGCAGCTTGCGTTTGCGATCCACGGTTCTCCCAAAAGCCCCGATTCGTCGGGGTTTTTTCGTTTCCAGCGCCCTCGCTCAAACGCGTCTAATCTCCCAATATGTGAACACATCAATCACATATTGAATAATCGCGACGCCCGGCACTAAAATCCGATCACAGCCAAAACGGCAGTTACACGCGGTTCAGGGTTTCCCCTCGGATCGCGTGAAACGAAAAAAGCACTCGGAGACAAGTCATGCCAACGTCAGCGACATCAGCGCAATCAGCGCGCTCGAATCTGCACTCGCATCCGCGTGTCTCGCACTCCTTATCGATGATTCCTCGCGCCGGTTCCCGCGTGACGCTTCGCCGCGTGCCATCGGCCCGATAACCCGCGTCGTGAACGAACGCTCAATCATTCCCAAGCCGCGAACATCGAGTGCCATGACCAAGACCCTGAACACTACCGTCGAGCATGAATTGTCGATGGACCGCACGGCCGGCAAACCGGCGGCGCCCGAGGCAAATGCAGCAGAGGCCGCGAACGAGCCGAGCGAAGCGCAGGCATCGGCGGCTGCATTGCTCGACCTCACGCCGCAGCAAGCCGGCACGCAAACCCTGTTGCGCGGCCTCGCGATTCTCGAAGCCGCAGCCACCGGCGCGCGCGATCTGCGCAGCATCGGCGCGGCGCTCGGCACGACCCGCAGCACGACGCATCGCCTGGTGAGCTCGCTGGTGCAGGCGCGCTATCTGCGCCAGGTCGGCGGCGGGTATTTGCTCGGCCCGAAGCTGATCGAACTCGGCACGATCGCGCTCGAACAAATGCCGCTCACCGCGGTAGCGCGTCCGCATCTGCAAGTGCTTGCTGAACACACGCACGACACCATCCACCTCGGCGTGCGCGACGGCGACGACGTGCTCTACATCGACAAGATTCCTGGCACGCGCGGCCTGGAAATGCGCTCGCGGGTGGGTCACCGGATGCCGCTGGCATCGACGGGAATCGGCAAGGCGATGATGCTCGACCTGCCGCCCGAGACGTGGTCGAAGCTGCTGGAAGCATCGCATCGCGTGCTCGCCAAAGTGAGTTTCAAGCCCGATCACCAGCCCGATATCGATACCTTCATCCAGCGCATGACGCGTTATTCGCAAGGCGGTTTCACCTTCGATCTCGAGGAGAACGAAGCGTCGATCCGTTGCGTCGCGGCGCCGGTGCGCGACGCGTCGGGCGCGATCGTGGCGGCGCTTTCGGTGGCGAGCACGATTCCCTACATGCCGTCGGAGCGCATGGAAGAACTGATTCCGGTCGTGCAGCGCGAAGCACGCGCGATCTCGCAAGAACTCGGCTGGCGCGTTCCGCAGCCCGCAACACGCAGGATTAAACGATGACGCGGACCGACATATCGGCCGAGACGCAACCAGGCCGCGCTGAAGGAGCTCCGGCTCTCATCGCGCTCGACTGGGGCACGACTGCGCTGCGCGCCTATCTGCTCGACGCACAGGGCGCGGTGCTGGATACGCGGACATCGTCGGCGGGCATCATGAATTTGCCGAAGCCCGCGGCGGAAGGCGGTTTCGACACCGTATTCGATGCAACCTGCGGCGCATGGCTCGCCAGCGGCGTGCCGCTTCCGGTGATTGCGGCAGGCATGGTCGGCAGCGCGCAAGGCTGGATGGAAGCGCCGTATGTGTCCACCCCCGCCGATCCGGCTGCGCTGGTAGCGGGCATCGTGCGCGTGACAACGCTCAAGGGGGTGACGGTCCACATCGTGCCGGGCGTGCTTGAAGAAGGCGCGTTGCCGAACGTGATGCGCGGTGAAGAAACGCAGATCTTCGGCGCGCTCGCCAGCGACGCCACGCTGGACCAGACACCGCACGGCGGCCTGATCGGTTTGCCGGGAACGCATGCGAAGTGGGCGGTTGTATCCAAGGGACGCATCGAGCGGTTCTACACCTTCATGACTGGCGAGACCTTCGGCGCGCTGCGCGATCACACCATCCTCGGCCGCACGATGCGCGCGACCGATAAGCACGATCTGGGTGCGTTCATTCGCGGTGTGGATACTGCCAAAGACGCGGGTCACGCGGGTTTGCTCGCCACGATTTTCAGCACCCGCACGCTGGGACTGACCGGGCAACTGAAGCCCGAGCAACAAGCAGATTACCTCTCGGGCCTGTTGATCGGCCACGAATTACGCGGCCTCAATGAAGTGCTGGCGCGTGAGCAAGCGGACCTCGCGGGCAAGGCATTAAGGCTGATCGGTAACGACGCGCTTTGCGAACGTTATCGCCACGCGCTCACGCGCTTCGGTTGCAACGACGCGCGGACCGTCGCGCACGCGACCGAGCGCGGGTTGCATCGGATCGCGCTGCAGGCTGGCCTGATCCAGTCGACAGCAAGCGCATCTAATTAGGAGCAGGACCATGCAAATCGATATCAACCTCCCCGCGCCTTACGCGCCGCACGCAGGCCTCGCCGCTGCGTTCGGCCTGTGTCCGCTGATCGCAATCCTGCGCGGCGTGACGCCCGCGGACGCCGCTGACCATGGCCGCGCGTTGTACGAAGCGGGCTTTCGGATCATGGAAGTGCCGTTGAATTCACCGCAGCCGTTCGACAGCATCGCGGCGATCCGTCAGGTGCTGCCCGCCGACGCAGTCGTCGGCGCGGGCACGGTCCTGCACCCGGATTACGTCGCGCAAGTGAAACAGGCTGGCGGCGAGTTGATCGTGATGCCGCATAGCGACGGCGACATTGTGCGCGCCGCGAAAGCGCAAGGGCTTGCCTGCGCGCCGGGCGTCGCGACGCCGAACGAAGCATTCCTCGCGCTGAAGAACGGTGCGGACGTGCTGAAGATGTTTCCCGCCGAGCAGCTTGGCGCGCATGTGGTGAAGGCGTGGCGCGCGGTGATCGCAGCGCAAGTGCCGCTTGTGCCGGTCGGCGGAATTTCGCCCGACAACATGGGGCCGTTCCTGACAGCGGGCGCGAATGGCTTCGGCCTGGGCTCGGCGCTGTACAAGCCAGGTCAGAGCGCGGCAACGACGGCCTCGCATGCGAAGGCGTTCATCAACGGATTGGCCGTGGCGCGAGGCCAGAAGAAATGACCCGGCTCGCGGGCAAGGTCGCGATCATCACCGGCGCCGGGCGTGGCATCGGCGCGGCAATTGCCAGTGCGTTCGTTCGTGAAGGCGCGGCAGTGGTGCTGGCGGAACTGGACATCGCGTTAGCGCGTGAAACGGCGGCGCGGATCGGATCGGCGGACAACGTGCTCGCGGTGCAAACGGACGTGACGCAAAGCGCATCGGTGCAGAACGCGGTCAGCGAAGCAGAAGCGAAGTTCGGCCCCATCGACGTGCTGGTGAACAACGCGGGCATCAACGTGTTTTGCGATCCATTGACCATGACCGACGACGACTGGCGCCGCTGCTTCGCCGTCGATCTCGACGGCGTCTGGAACGGTTGCCGCGCCGTGTTGCCGGGCATGGTTGAACGCGGGCGCGGCAGCATCGTGAATATTGCTTCTACTCACTCGTTCAAGATCATCCCGGGTTGTTTTCCGTATCCGGTGGCGAAGCACGGCGTGATCGGATTGACGCGGGCGTTGGGTATCGAATATGCGGGGCGGCAGGTGCGCGTGAACGCGATTGCGCCGGGTTACATCGAGACGCAACTCACGCACGACTGGTGGAACGAGCAACCCGATCCAGCCAAAGCGAAACAAGCAACGCTCGATCTGCAACCGATGAAGCGCATCGGCCAGCCGGAGGAAGTGGCAATGACCGCCGTGTTCCTCGCTTCCGACGAAGCGCCGTTTATCAACGCGAGTTGCATCACGGTGGATGGCGGGCGCTCGGCGCTGTATCACGACTAGAACCATACGAATACACAACGAATACACAAGCTAAGCAGCAAAGGATGACGCACTGGCCGTGGTGCGACGTCACTACAACAAGACGCGGCCAATACCTTCGTACCAACTAGACAGTCAAGTCAGGAGACAGACCATGAAACGCAGAATGTTCCTCACGCTCGTTGCCACGGCCACCGCAGCAAGCGCGACCTTGTTCACGGCGCCGGTGGCGCAAGCCGCCGATGACGTCAAGATCGGCTTCCTGGTGAAGCAGCCGGAAGAACCGTGGTTCCAGGATGAGTGGAAATTCGCCGAAATCGCGGCCAAGGAAAAGGGCTTCACGCTGGTGAAGATCGGCGCACCGTCAGGTGAAAAGGTGATGAGCGCGATCGACAACCTCGCCGCGCAAAAGGCCCAGGGTTTCGTGATCTGCACGCCTGACGTCAAGCTCGGACCGGGCATTGTTGCAAAGGCGAAAGCCGCCGGACTGAAGATGATGACGGTGGATGACCGCCTGGTGGACGGGTCGGGCAAGCCGATTGCATCGGTGCCGTACATGGGCATCTCGGCATACAACATCGGCAAGCAGGTGGGTGATGGCATTGCCGAAGAGATCAAGAAGCGCGGCTGGAACATGGCTGAAGTTGGCGCTATCGACGTGACCTACGAGCAACTGCCGACAGCCCATGACCGTACGACGGGTGCAGCCGACGCACTGGTTGCAGCGGGCTTTCCGAAGGCGAACATCGTGATGGCGCCGCAAGCCAAGACCGACACGGAAAATGCGTTCAACGCCGCGAACATCGCACTCACGAAGAATCCGCAATACAAGCACTGGGTGGCGTTCGGCCTGAACGACGAAGCCGTGCTCGGCGCGGTGCGCGCAGCGGAAGGTCGTGGTTTCAAGGCGGACAACATGATTGGCGTGGGTATCGGCGGCTCGGATTCGGCCTTGAGCGAGTTCAAGAAACCGAACCCGACGGGCTTCTATGCGACCGTCATCATCAGCCCGAAGCGTCATGGCGAGGAAACGTCGGAACTCATGTACACGTGGATCAAGGACGGCAAGGAACCGCCGCTCGTGACGTTGACTACCGGCATGCTGGCGACGCGTGACAACGTGGGTGAAGTGCGCGAAAAGATGGGCCTGGCATCGGCTAAGTAAGGTCGTTCTGCAATACGGACCGCGCGCTTAGATGCCGCGCGGTCCGCACGAATTCCAAGGAGGCGATGTGTCAGCGACGCTGCGTTTTGACAATATCGGTAAGGTTTTTCCAGGCGTGCGCGCGCTCGACGGCGTGTCGTTCGACGTCAACGCCGGCGAAGTGCACGGCCTGATGGGCGAGAACGGCGCGGGCAAATCGACTTTGCTGAAAGTGCTGGGCGGTGAATATCAGCCGGATTCCGGGCGTGTCCTGATCGATGGCAACGAGGTGAAGTTCGCGAGCGCGGCCGCATCGATTGCGGCGGGTATCGCGGTGATTCACCAGGAGTTGCAGTACGTGCCCGATCTCACGGTCGCAGAAAACCTGCTGCTCGGTTCTTTGCCGAACACGTTCGGCTGGGTGCACAAGCGCGAAGGTAAAAAACACGTTCGCGAGCGGCTCTTGCAAATGGGTGTCGATCTCGATCCGAACGCGAAGCTCAAGAAGCTTTCCATCGCGCAACGGCAGATGGTTGAAATTTGCAAGGCGCTGCTGCGTAACGCACGCGTGATTGCGCTCGATGAACCTACGTCATCGCTATCGCATCGCGAGACGGAAGTGTTGTTCAAGCTCGTGCGCGACCTGAAAGCGGACAACCGCGCGCTGATCTACATCTCGCACCGCATGGACGAGATTTACGAGCTGTGCAATACGTGCACCATTTTCCGCGATGGGCGCAAGATCGCGTCGCACGCGAATCTGGCCGAAGTTCCGCGCGATACGCTCGTGCAGGAAATGGTCGGGCGAGAAATTTCGGATATCTACGATTACAAGCCGCGCAAACTCGGCGATGTGCGCTTCTCTGTCACCAACATTGAAGGACACGCGCTGCGTGAACCGACAAGTTTTGAAGTACGCCGCGGCGAGATTGTCGGCTTCTTTGGGCTGGTGGGCGCGGGGCGCAGTGAACTGATGCACCTCGTCTACGGTGCGGACCGCAAGAAGGCCGGCACGATCACGCTCGATGGCGAGCCGATCAAGGTCCGCAGTGCGGGCGAAGCGATCAAACACGGCATTGTGTTGTGTCCTGAAGATCGCAAGGAAGAAGGCATTGTGGCCATGGCGTCGGTGTCGGAGAACATCAATATCTCGTGCAGGCGGCATTACCTGCGCGGCGGGTTGTTCCTGGATCGTAAGAAAGAAGCCGCAACTGCCGAGCGTTTCATCCAGTTGCTGAAGATCAAGACGCCGAGCCGCAAGCAAAAAATTCGCTTCCTCTCCGGCGGCAATCAGCAAAAAACCATTCTGTCGCGCTGGCTCGCTGAGCCGGAACTGAAGGTCGTGATCCTCGATGAACCCACGCGCGGCATTGACGTGGGCGCGAAGCACGAAATCTATAACGTGATCTATCAGCTAGCCGAACGCGGCTGCGCGATCGTGATGATTTCATCTGAACTGCCGGAAGTGCTGGGCGTGTCCGACAGGATCGTGGTGATGCGGCAAGGGCGGATCGCGGGCGAGTTGCCGCGTGGCACCGCAAACGAACAATCAGTGCTGAATCTTGCGCTGCCTGTGCAATCGGAACCGACTGCGAAGGCAGCCTGAAGCAAAAAAGTGGAGATGGAGGACATCATGGAAGTCAGGGAAAACATTACCAACACGCTGGTGCCAGCGAAAAACGACAAGCAGAAGTGGTGGCAGCAGATCACCGAATACAGCCTGGTCGTGATCTTCATCTTGATGTTCATCACGATGTCGCTCTCGGTCGACCACTTCTTCTCCATCGAGAACATGCTCGGCCTGGCGCTGTCGATTTCGCAAATCGGCATGGTCGCTTGCACGATGATGTTCTGCCTCGCATCGCGGGATTTCGACTTGTCGGTCGGGTCCACGGTGGCGTTCGCTGGCGTGCTCTGCGCGATGGTGCTGAACGCCACGGGGAACACGTTTATCGCGATTATCGCGGCGGTGGCGGCGGGTTCGGCCATCGGCTTCGTGAACGGCGCGGTGATTGCGTACTTGCGGATCAACGCGCTGATTACTACGCTGGCTACGATGGAAGTCGTGCGCGGCCTTGGGTTTATCGTGTCGCACGGGCAGGCGGTGGGCGTGTCGTCGGATACGTTTATCGCGCTGGGCGGCTTGACCATGTTCGGCGTCTCGCTGCCGATCTGGGTCACGCTGGCGTGTTTCATCGTGTTCGGCGTGCTGCTGAATCAGACCGTGTATGGGCGCAATACGCTCGCGATTGGCGGTAACGCGGAAGCGTCACGTTTGGCTGGTATCAATGTGGAACGCACCCGTGTCTGGATTTTCCTGATCCAGGGCGCGGTGGCGGCACTCGCCGGGGTGATCCTGGCGTCGCGGATTACGTCGGGACAACCGAACGCCGCCGACGGCTTCGAGCTCAACGTGATTTCTGCGTGCGTGCTCGGCGGCGTGTCGCTGCTCGGCGGCCGCGCGACAATTTCGGGCGTAGTGATCGGCGTGCTGATCATGGGCACGGTCGAGAACGTGATGAACCTGATGAACATCGACGCGTTCTATCAGTACCTTGTGCGCGGCGCAATCTTGCTTGCCGCAGTGCTGCTCGACCAGTTGAAGAATCGCGGCTCGCGCGACTAAATGCAGCGACTAAATGAGAGGTTAGGGACAGATGGCCAGTTCAGTCGATAAAACCCTCGCGCGCTATCCGAGCCTCGCCGGCAAGGTGGTGCTGATTACAGGCGGCGCGACGGGCATTGGCGCGGCGTTCGTCGAGCATTTCTTCGATCAGGGCGCGAAGGTCGCGTTCTTCGATATCGATACCAACGCCGGCGAAGCGCTCGCGGATCAGCTCGGCGCGGATCTGGCCGAAGGACAATTCCGGCCGATGTTCCTGCGCGTGGACCTGACGAATATCGACGCGTTGCGCAAAGGAATTGCCGATGTGCGCAGCACGCTGGGGCCTATCGGCGTGCTGGTGAACAACGCGGCGAACGACAAGCGTCACAACATCGAGGACGTGACGCCGGAGTCCTACGACGCCGGTATCGCGGTGAATATCCGCCATCAGTTTTTCGCGGCGCAGGCGGTGATCGACGACATGAAGCAGCTCGGCGGCGGGTCGATCGTGAACCTCGGCTCGATCAGCTGGATGCTGAAACAAGGCGGTTTTCCCGTCTACGTCACCGCGAAAGCGGCCGTGCAAGGTATGACGAATGGACTCGCTCGCGATCTCGGCCCGTTCAATATCCGGGTGAATACGCTCGTGCCGGGATGGGTGATGACGGAAAAGCAACGTCGCCTATGGCTCGACGAGGCGGGTAAGCGCGCGATCAAGGAGGGCCAGTGCATTGATGCGGAATTGCTCCCCGTGCATCTTGCGCGGGCCGCGTTGTTCCTGGCATCGGATGACAGCAGCATGATGACCGCGCAGGAAGTGGTCATTGACGGAGGCTGGGCATGAAAGCGCATCTGCTGATCGACAGCAAATGCGCGCTGGGCGAAGGCGCGACGTGGTGTGCCGACACCGGGCGTTTTTACTGGACCGATATTGAAGGCAAGCGTTTGTGGCGCTACGATCCACGCGATGCCAGCCGTGTTTCGTATGACATGCCGGAGCGTCTTGCCTGCTTCGCGTTATGCGCCGATGCCGACGTGCTGTTGCTTGGCTTGGCTTCGCGGCTGGCGTTCTTTAGTCTGAAGACTGGCGCGATCGAAACGATCATGCCGGTGGAAGCCGACCTGCCGACACGCATCAATGATGGCAAATGCGATCGCCAAGGCCGTTTCGTGTTCGGCACGAAACACGACGTGGCGAAGGCGGAGAAGATTGGCGGGTTTTATCGGTTGAACCTGGATTTGTCGCTTGAGCGTTTGCCGCTCGGCGAGTGCGCGATTTCGAACAGCATCGCGTTCAGTCCGAATGGGGCGCGCATGTACTTTTGCGATTCCCCGGAGCGCATGATTCGCGTCTGTGACTACGATTCGTTTGCAAACCAGCGCGTGTTTGTCGAATTGTCTGATGCGAGCGGTGAGCCGGATGGTTCCGCCGTCGATCGCGATGGCGGCCTGTGGAACGCGCAGTGGGGCGGCAACCGCGTGGTGCGTTATGACCCCGATGGCCGCGAAACAGCGCGCATCGACGTGGCGACCACGCAGCCAAGCTGCGTCGCGTTCGGCGGAGCGCAACTCGGCACGGTGTACATCACGAGCGCGCGGGTTGGACTGGACGCGGGCGCGTTGCAGGACGATCCATATGCGGGCGCGGTGTTTATTGCGACACCGCCGGCCCGGGGTATCGCTGAGCCAGTGTTTCGCGCGGATAGCCAAATGGACTGAGCGGGCGGGTGCGGCGGGTGCTCCACGCACCGCGCCGCGCAGCAGACCTGCGGTATCACGATGCAAGCAAAAAACGAGGCGGCGCGCACGACGCGCTGCCCGCAGCTTCCCGGGCATGCTGGAGCCTCAGGCCAGGACCACGGGATCGATCGCCTCTCGTTCGGAGTCAGCCACGATGACTGTTGCCCGCCCAGCACGAAGCTCCACGCCACCACCGGCGTCGTCCCGGCCAGCCGCGCCCACCCGCCGTTCGAAGCTTGCCGCCGCGACTGAGCCGCCGATTCGTCCGGGGCCCGCCACGTCGGTTGTCGCGATGGGCGGCGCGGGTGTCAACGGTTGCATCACGCTCGCCAACGCACAACTACGCCTCGATATCGCGCCGGCGCTCGGCGGCGGCATCACGCGCTTCGACTGGCGCAGCGACGGCGCGCTCGTGCCAATCTTCCGGCCGTGCCTCGCGCCGAGCGCGGCCACCGATCCGAACGAGCTCGCGTGTTATCCGCTGCTGCCGTATTCGAATCGCATCGGCGGCGGGCGGTTTCAGTTTCTCGGGCGCGGTGTCGATGTGCCGTGCAACCGGCCCGGCGAGCCGCTGCCGTTACACGGCGACGGCTGGCTTGGCGCGTGGGACGTGGCGTCGGAGAGTTCCACACACGTGCGCCTCACGCTGGATCGCCGCGATGGCGCGCCGTATTCATATCAGGCGAGCCAGTCGTTCACGCTTGAAGCGTCGACGCTGGTGGTGACGCTTTATATCGAGAATACCGGGCGCGAGGCGTTGCCGTTCGGGCTTGGATTGCATCCGTTCCTCACGCGCGAGGCCGATACCGAGTTGTCTGCCGCCGCCGATGGCTTGTGGCTTTGCGGCGACGATTTCCTGCCGATCCGCCACGTTCCGGCGCCGCCTGCGTGGCAATTCGGCGTGGCTTACCCCATGCCTGCCGCCATGGTGAATAACGCGTTCACCGGATGGAGCGGGCGCACGAGCGTGATGTGGCCGAAGCGGCGGTTGTCGCTGACCATTTGCGCCGATACCGATTACTACGTGCTCTATGCGCCGGCAGGTCAGAATTTCTTCTGCTTCGAACCCGTCGATCACCCGATCAATGCTGTGAATCTGCCCGGTGGCGGGGCAGCACACGGCATGACGGTGCTGGCGCCGGGCGAAGGTCTGACGCGCGAGTTCAGCTTTACCGTTGAACGGTCGGGGGAAGCCAAGCGGCGTGGACGGCCAAAGCAGCCTGCGGGGCAGAAAGCGCGCAAGACGGCGGCGGCGGTGCGGTGAGGGGTTAGCGGTGGGCGCTAGGCGTTAGCGGCTGGCCCGTAGCCGCGCGACGCGCAAGACGGCGGCGGTGAGATGAGGGGTTAGGGGTTAGCGGCTGGCCCAAAGCCGCTCGTCAAGAAACCGCACGGCGGCGCGTTAAAATGCGGGATCGCTTATTTGCCCTCTCGCCCTGGATGCCCATGTCTTTTATCGAATCGCTCAATGCCGCGTGGTCGCGGACCCAGTCGTTACTCTGTGTCGGGCTTGATCCGGAACCGTCACGGTTTCCGGGTGCATTGAAAGGGCGTGCTGATTCGATCTTCGATTTTTGCCGTCAAATTGTTGATGCTACGGCGCCGTTTGCCTGCTCGTTCAAACCGCAAATTGCGTATTTTTCGGCGCATCGGGCGGAGGATCAGCTTGAGCGGCTGATTGCGCATATTCACGCTGAGCATCCGGGATTGCCGGTGATCCTGGACGCCAAACGCGGCGATATTGGCAGCACCGCCGAGCAATATGCAATCGAAGCATTTGATCGATACAAAGCCGATGCCGTCACGGTTAATCCGTATATGGGGTTTGATTCGGTTCAGCCGTATCTCGAGCATGACGGGAAGGGCGTGATCGTTCTGTGCCGCACGTCGAATGCCGGTGGCTCGGATCTGCAGTTTCTTAACGTCGATGGAACGCCGCTTTATCAGATCGTGGCGCGGCTCGCTGCCGAGAAGTGGAATGCGAGTGGCCAATTAGGACTGGTCGTTGGGGCGACTTTTCCTCGTGAGATCGAAGTCGTGCGTTCTATTGTTGGCGATATGCCG